>CAYFQE010000008.1:0-19072 GCA_964345235.1 uncultured Oscillospiraceae bacterium
TTCGAGGTCTTTGTAGCTCCTGCTATGGCATCGACTTCAGTAGATTGTGACTCAAAAGAACATTGAGGCGGGTTTATGAGGAAAATCGAGCTTGAAAAGCTTTCAAAAAGATATGATGTAAGAAAAGAAAGCGACTGGCTTGCGGCCACATTTAGTCTGACATATGCAGCCTCATGGGATGATATCTGTAAGGCTGTAAGCAGAGCTTACAAATATTATGAAGCCGTGGAAATTTTGGTAGATGACGAAGTCATAGAAGTCAACTCCGAAGACGATATTCTAAAATTTAAGGAAGCCGGAAGGATGACAATTCGAGGCATGTCGAATATAATTAGGATTCCGATTATGATAACATTCTTCAATCAGCTTAAAACCGTAAATGTGGCAGTGCCGTGCATGACGGAAGAATTTATGGAAGCGGATTATAAAAAATTCAATATGTCTTTAGGGGGCTATATGGACAGCTTAGAGCTGGGCATGTATTTCTAAGAGATATAGGGTATAATAAGAAAGATTAAATAGAAGGATATCAACAAATTAAGGTAGAAATATGAGGAAGATATACATACTTATTTCCCAAACGGGCACGCTTTTTTCAAGAAGTATTAAATGGTACACAAAACAGCCGTATAATCACGGCGCAATAAGCACAGATAAACATTTTCCCGTTTTTTGGTCTTTTGCAAGAAGGTGGCCGAGACTCCCCTTTCCGGGATGTTTCGTGAAAGAAGAGTTTAACAAGGGAACATACGCCCTGTTTCCCGACACCGACTGCATTGTTCTGGCTTTTGAAGCGGAAGATGAAAAAGTGGAAAAAATGGATGCAATCTTGGATGAACATATCAACAGCAAAAAAAGATACGGCTACAACTATTTAACCTTGCTTTCCACTGTTTTGCTCGGCAAAGTAGTCGAATCCAAACATCACAGAAGAACGTGCATGGAATTTGTGGCGTATGCTTTGTCGGAAAGTGATATTCATGAGTTTGATAAGCGAATTCAGTTGATTCATCCGATGGAAGTTTATAATGACTTCAGAGAAAATGTAGTTTATAAAGGCAAAATGAGAGATATTAGAAGAGAAGACTTTTTAGATATAAAAGAAAGCACAGTTGCTGTTTAGCGGAATCGAAGAGATAAGGGGGCCGAAAATGACCAAACATCAAACAATTACCCACCCGCTTCGGCCTCTTTTTAGGGACGATTCAAAAATTTTAATCCTTGGGTCTTTCCCATCTGTAAAAACAAGAGAATACGGGTTCTTTTACGGACACCCTCAAAACCGCTTCTGGCCTTTGCTTGAGCGGATTTTTGGCGTTAAGCTGAGCGTGGATATCGAAGAGAGAAGAGCCTTTCTTTTGCAGCATCAAATTGCCGTTTACGATGTCATTTTTCAGTGCGATATCATCGGCTCCAGCGATGCCAGCATACAAAATGTAATACCCTCGGATTTAAGCCCTATTTTTAAAGAAGCGGATATAAAACAGGTTTTCTGCAACGGCGGGACTGCTTACCGCTATTATAAAAAATATCAGGAACCGAAAACGGGATTTAAAGCCACGCTTCTTCCCTCAACAAGCCCTGCCAACGCAAGGGCTTCTATGGACGACTTGTATAACAAGTGGAAGATAATAAGCGAGTTTTGAGCAAAACATTAGTTTAAAAACACTGAAGACATTAAGAATAGCTCAATTAAAGGGAAAACTTATGAAAACAGCAATTAAAAACGCCAGAATTTACACGCCTCAGGGCATAAAGCACAGCATAATTATTGAAGACGATAAAATCATCGGCTTTGATGACACTGCGCAGGCGGAACTGGAGATTGACGCGCAGGGCAAAACCGTGGTTGCGGGATTTCACGATTCACATATGCACCTGCTCGGCATTGGGCAGATGCTTTCGATTTTGCGTTTGCAAGAGGTGAGAGGCGTTGAGGATATTGTGCGTTTGGGCCTTAAGTATATCGAGGAAAACCCGAAAAAAGACTGCATTATCGGCAGAGGGTGGAATCAAGACTATTTTACGGATGGCTCCGTCATGCCGACAAAGGACGACTTAGACAGGATTTGCGCCGATATAGGTACAATTACTGAACCGAGGGGTAATCGGTACGGAGCAGAACAATAAGCGGATGTTCAATCGAACATCCGCTTATTGTTTTTAGTGTTTAATAGCACTCAAGCTGTATCCTCAGCGTAAGCGTCAAGCCTATGGCGTCTGCTGGGCAGGTCGCCATAGGCTTGACGCTTACTCCTCAGCCAACCATATAGGCACCATATCCAAACCAAACCATATTTGCAAGTTGACCACTTGCCATTCGACTGGTATAATAATCAAGTAAATAGTCATTGAAAGGAAGTGAGCCAATGGATGGCGACCCTCGAAGTTGTTTAAACATCTCTCGACCCCCGGTACGGGAACATAACCTAATCGGTCGGTATTTTACGCGGGCTGTTGTCCATTGCGCATTTATAGCGATGGACTAACCTCACCGTGTATTCAATGCCGCCTTAGGGTGGCATTTTTATTGCCTACATGTGCCTTCACTGGGGAATCCTAAGAAAGAAAGGAATGATTCCAGTGAACTTTATCAGAAGGGAAAATTCAAACAGTAAAATCCAAGAGAATCAGCAAAGTATAGAAAAACGTCTTTATTCCTACGCCTTCCTGACGGCAGAAGAACTGTTTACACGCCTGTCTACCGCGCAGGCAGGCCTCACCGGGAAGGAAGCCGAAAGCAGGCAGAAGGAATTTGGACTAAACATCATTACCTCAGGCAGAAAGAATACGGTGCTGCACAGGCTGAGGGAAGCTATCGTGAACCCCTTCAACATCATTTTGCTGCTCATTGCTGCGGTCACGTATTTTATAGATGTTGTTCTGTCGTCGTCCCCCGACTATCTGACCGTCACCATTATTTTGTCATTGGTGGCCCTGTCCGGCACAGTTGCCTTTGTTCAGAACCAACGCTCTCACAATGCCGCCGAAAGCCTTTCAAAAATGATCTCCAACAAGGCCGATGTCTGGCGTGACGGAGCGCTGCTTGAAATCCCCATGGATGAGATCGTACCCGGTGATATCGTGCGCCTTTCCGCAGGAGATATGCTGCCGGCGGATGTCCGCTTTCTCAGCTCAAAGGACACCTTCGTCGCTCAGGCGGCGCTGACGGGGGAATCCAATCCCGTGGAAAAGTTCTGCACCATACCCGACTCTGCCGACGTCAGCTTAACAGATTTACAAAATATCGGCTTTATGGGTTCCAATATTGTTAGCGGGAGCGCCACCGCCCTTGTGCTGGCAATCGGAAACGACACCTATTTCGGCTCAATGGCCAAAACCCTTTCCGGCGATAAGGCGCAAACAAGCTTCGAGCGGGGAGTGAGCTCGGTCAGCCGCCTTTTAGTGCGCATGATGCTTGTTATGGTGCCTGCCGTATTTTTGATCAACGGGCTAATAAAAGGCGAATGGTTCAACGCCCTTCTGTTTTCCATCAGCGTCGCCGTTGGGCTTACGCCGGAAATGCTGCCGGTCATTATGACCTCAACTCTGGCAAAAGGCGCGGTTTCCATGTCAAAGCACAAGGTGATTGTCCGCACCCTTGGCACAATTCAGACCTTTGGAGAAATGGATATCCTTTGCACCGATAAAACGGGGACATTGACCGAGGACAAGATTGTGCTGGAGCGGTATATGAACCTCCACGGCGAGGACGATATGCGCGTTCTGCGCCACGCCTATCTCAACAGCTGTTTTCAGACGGGACTGAAGAACCTGATTGATCTTGCCATCATAAACAGAGCTGTCCAAAGCGGGCTGGAGGAAATACCGAAAAACTACAGCCGTGTGGACGAGATACCCTTTGATTTTTCACGCCGCAGAATGAGTGTGGTTCTCACCGATCAAAGCGGAAAACGTCAGCTAATCACCAAGGGCGCCGTAGAGGAAGTTGTCGCCATTTCGTCTTTTGTTGAATTACAGGGGCGTGTCCTGCCGATGGATGAGCAAACACGGCGGGCCGCCCTTGACGTGTATGAAAAGCATAATGCGGAGGGCCTGCGGATGATTGCGGTGGCGCAGAAAAATGAGGTGCCTGACAGCGGCGCCTTTGGTGTGGCGGATGAGCAGGACATGGTTTTAATCGGCTTTGTGGGCTTCCTCGACCCGCCGAAGGAGAGTGCGGGTTCCGCAATTGCCGCTTTGAAGGAGCACGGTGTGCGCACCGTTGTTCTCACCGGAGACAGCGAAGGAGTTGCCGTCAAAGTCTGCGCCAAGGTGGGTGTCAAGACATCTCCCTTATTAATGGGAAGCGATGTAGAGCGCATGGATGATGCCGCGCTCTTGGCCGCGGTAAAATCCTGTGATCTGTTTGCCAAGCTTTCTCCCTCCCAGAAGGAGCGGGTGGTAAAGACCTTCCAAGCCGCGGGACATACGGTCGGATATATGGGCGACGGCATCAATGATGCCCCTGCACTGCATCAGGCGGACGTGGGCATCTCGGTGGACAGCGCTGTTGACATCGCCAAAGAAACCGCCGACATCATTCTCTTAGAGAAGGACTTGATGGTGCTTGAGGAAGGGATTCTGGAGGGCCGCCGTATCTTTGGGAATATCATAAAATATATTAAGATGGCGGTAAGCGGGAACTTCGGAAACATGATCTCCGTCATCGTCGCCAGCGTTTTTCTGCCCTTTCTGCCTATGCTGCCGGTGCAGATAATGACGCAAAACCTGCTGTGCGATTTTTCGCAGATGGGGATGCCCTTTGACAGAGTGGATGACGAGTATATTAAAAAACCGCGCAAATGGGATGCGCAGTCTATCAAGTCATTCACGGCCTATATGGGTCCGCTCAGCTCGGTGTTTGACGTACTCTGCTTTGCTGTTTTGTGGTGGGCGGTTGGAGCAAACACCGTTGAATTGTCACCCATATTTCAGGGTGGGTGGTTCGTGTTTGGAACGGTATCCCAGGTTCTGGTGATACACATAATCCGAACCGCTAAAATTCCATTTTTGCAAAGCAGGCCGTCCGCTCCGCTGCTGATATCTACAGCGATGGTTGCCGTCATCTCCATTGTGGTCGGCTTCAGCCAACTCGCGGTGGGTATTGACATGCTGCCCCTGCCTTTATCCTTTGCACCTTGGCTCGCTCTAATTCTTGCAGGGTATTTTCTGACATCCCAGTTGATTAAAAAGATTTATATCAGGCGATACGGTGAATGGCTGTAGGGGATATGACAATTCTCGAGCATTGGTTCGAGAATTGGTATGTGCGCAGATCTAAAAAATGTAATGGGCTAACGCAGGAATGGCACAACCTCCTTCCCACCGGGCAGAGCATGGCGCTGGGCTGTGCAAGTATCTTAACAAACATCCCCAAGCATAACAACCGCCCCGAACAACGGTAGATGACTCGTTATCCAAGGCGGTTTTGAATTCACATCTTCTCGTGGAAGCCGATTAAGCACAGCGTGTCGGTGCAGCAGCTCTGCCTTGAGGGAAGCTTCGATATGAGCAAGCTCGAATCGAGAAAGGTGAGCTGAGGTAAAAGCCCGATTTAATGAAAAACAAATGAGTTTGGGACTGTAGTTTTCTACAGTCCTTTCCTGCTTATGCCTGCCGGTTTATTGAGGCAAACGAAAAATATTGGAAGTTTTGCAAGAACTCTATGGATTTAATGGAATAAATATTATAGAATAAATTACAAACTGAAAATTTACTGGTTTTACAATAAAATAGGAAAATACTACAGGAGATTGATAATATGAACCAGATCGATTTTGTACGCACTACGCTCACGAGTCTAAGTCGCGAGCAATTTTATCAGTTAAAAGATATTCTTGCAGATGAGTTCATACCATTGTCAATAATAAAAAAAGAAGAACTGACAGTTTCGGCACTTGCGGAAAAGCTTTGTGATTATTTCGAAAAGGTCGAATTAAAGACCAATAGAAGCTTCGACAAAACGCTTGAAAAATATGCCAATGACATTGATTCCATAGTCAAAAACAGAATAGCGCAACAGCCGAAACAAAGAAAAAATAAACAAACACAGCCAACTCCACGCGCAAGAAAGTATTATGAAGAAGCCTGCTATATAAAGGAGAACAACGCCAAACCAATACAAGGTCTTTTTGATTACTCGAGAATAATGTTCTGTCTATATATGTCGATAATCAAGAACGAGCGCAAGGAGATTAAAGATTTTGAATACACACTAAAGAGCCTGAGTTTAAAAGAAGTTATTAAAGCGATGCGAGAAGAAACAAATTTACTCAAAAAACCTAAATTTGAAACAGATGACCCGTATAAATCAGATAGAAGTACATTCATTATCACGGCTGTTATGTTCCAGTATATGAAGAGTAAAGAAATGGAGGGAGAGTATTAGTATGGCGGAGCCCGTTGTAATTAAAACTTTAGAAGAGCTAGAAAGATTTCTTAATAAAAAAGGGTATATGGAAATAATTACAAGGAGTAAGAAAGGTCCAATCGAAACCTATTTTAATGTTTATTTAGACGAGCTTAAAAATAGTGGGGAAAAAGAGATGTTACAGAAAGCTTACAACTTGATATTAGAGAACAACAAAACATCAGAAAAAAACCTAAACTTATTAAATGAGCTTTCTAAGCTTAATAGCTTTAATCTGGTTTTGAATGGATTAAATCTGGGCGCCACTTTTGCCGGGTTTGCAATTATGTATGGAAAGCTTGAAGAGATAAGCAAACAGGTTGTCGAGATGGTGGAGCTATATAAAGAGAGCCAAGGTATTCAAGTGAATTTCGAACTAAGAAAAATTCTTTCAGAGCACTCGGATATGTTGGATTGTAGAAAAAAACAAAAGCCTTATACGGAAGAAAAAATGAGAAAACTTGTTGACGGAGAATACAATGTACTGGAATTACTAATTGAAACTTTCCTAGCTGATATTTCGAGCGACAGAGAAGAGCTTTTGCACTCTATACTCTCTTTGGCATCTATGCTCTCTGCTTCTGTGAAATTTTTTGATGAAATTTATTATTTCGAAAATAAGGAAGCTCTTGATAACGGTGAGCAGTGGTACATATCACGCGAAAAGTGGTGGCATATATCCCACAACAAGTGGATTTCTGTTTTTGATAGACTATCCTCAGAAGAATTTATTAAAAAAGTTCAAGACTTTGGGTTCTTTGAAAAGAGACTTAACACGGTTGAAAACGATTACCTATATATAGGAGTCTATGACCAGGTTAGAAGCCTAAAACAGGATATCGAAGATAACCAAAACTTAATTATTGTTCTCGATGATAGAGAGCTATTTAGGCGTTGCTTAGCAATGGTAAAAGAGAATGTACAAATAGAGATTGAGAACGCACACAAAGAATTCGAGGTGTCAGTCAATAATAATGCGATGCTAGTTGCTTTGGCCTCATAATTTAGGGCAAAGATTAAGATTGGCATATCTCTGACTCCTCTTTTTAGAGGGGTCTTTTTTATATACAAGTAAAGACTCTGCTCAAGACTTGATTATTATGCAAAAGAAAAATACCGAAAGTTTCGTGTAAATCCTATAGATTTAAGGATATTAATATTATAGAATAGCTCACAAGGCAAAATCATTAGGAATAGAAAGCAAATTAATTCCAATTTACATAGGCGTGAAAGTTCATTTCAAATACGGGTGGGCACCTACCGACAGTCAGGCCGAATAATATTAGGGAGAAGAGAAAAGATGTTTAAATTTATTTGGCCGATAGGCTTAGTCGTATTATCTAATGTGGCGTATCAGGTGTGTTCCAAATCCGTGCCTAAAGATATGAGTCCTTTTGCATCTCTCACGGTGACTTATCTTATAGGGGCGGGCTTATCAGCCCTACTTTATTTTGTTTTCAACAAGAGCGGCAACATGATAGGCGAGTATTCCAAGTTAAACTGGGCGCCTTTCGCTCTCGGCATTGTTATTGTGGGCTTGGAAGTTGGCTATATTTTCGCATATAAGGCAGGCTGGCAGATAAGCGTTGCCGCCACTGTGCAAAGCGCCTTTGTGGCGGTCGTTTTGATTTTTGTCGGCTGGCTACTTTACAAAGAAGCGCTCACATTTAACAAGCTGGTGGGTGTTGTAATATGTTTAATCGGTCTTGTGCTTATCAATCGGAAATAATAATATTACAGTTAAATATCATTTAAAAAGTCACGAGAGCTTCTCTTTAAAAGAGAGCTCTCGTTTTATTTAAGCATTAAAAGTGCCGAAAACCCCGATGATGAGCTATTTTATTAGATTAAAAAGCCGATTTACAAAGATTTTTCTTGCCAATGTTTGAGAGATGTGTTAGGATTCCTCCCATATACTTTTTTAGAAACGCACTAAAGTGGGAAAGGAGCAGAAGATGTTTAACGAAACTGCATATCAGCTGGGAATTGCCCCCTCGGGGATAAGACAGCTATTTGCCTACGGACAGGAACAGGCGGCGAAAATAGGAGCCGAGAATGTATATGACTATTCCATCGGCAACCCAAGCATACCGGCCCCCAAGGCAGTAGGAGAAGCCATAAAAGACATTCTTGCAACTGTGGACTCTATAAAGGTTCACGGTTATTCCAGAGATGCGGGCATCGAGAGCGTTAGGGCAGCCATAGCCGAAAACCTTACAAAGAGATTCGGAATGGAGATTAAGGCCTCGAACTTATTTATGACCTGCGGAGCGGCCCCCGGCCTTATAGCGGTAATTAAAGCCCTTGTTAGGAATGCAGAGAGTGAAGTTATTGCCATTGCTCCTTATTTCCCTGAATATAAGCCCTTTGTAGAGACCAACGGCGGAAAGTTTGTGCTGGTTCCTCCCGATGTCGGAGAATTCCAAATAAAAATAAACGCCTTAGAAAAGCTTATAAGCAAAAACACCGTCGGCGTTATAGTAAACTCTCCCAACAACCCCTCGGGCGTAATTTATACCGAAGAAACCTTAAAAAAGCTGGGCGAAATGCTCGAAAGAAAGGGCAAAGAATACGGTCATCCGATTTATATTATCTCCGACGAACCTTACAGAGAGTTGGTTTACGGCGAAGCTAAGGTTAGCTTCATTCCCAATTTGTATAAAAATACGGTGATTTGCTATTCCTATTCCAAGTCGCTTTCGCTTCCGGGCGAGCGTATCGGCTACATCTGTGTTCCCGACTGCGCCGACTACAGCAAGGAGCTCTTCGCCGCAATCTCGGGCGCATCCCGCATATCGGGCCATGTCTGCGCGCCTACGCTTATGCAAATGGTTATAGAGAGATGTGTCAACGAAGAGCCCGACCTTAAAGCCTATGACGAAAACCGCGAACTTCTATACGGAGAGCTTACAAAGATGGGCTACACCTGCGCAAAGCCCGACGGCGCTTTCTACCTGTTTATAAAAGCACCGGGCGGCGATGCCGTGGCTTTCTCGGAAAAGTCAAAGTTAGAGCAGAATCTTCTCTTGGTTCCCGGCGATCCCTTCGGATGTCCCGGCTATCTGCGCGCATCCTACTGCGTGTCAAACGCCATGATTCGCCGCTCGCTTCCGGCTTTCCAAAAAATGATAGACCAATATAAATAAGAATACAAATTACAAAAGAGCCCCCGCACCTGCGGGGGCTCTGCTTTTTTATATAGACTTAGGATTTGATTTTGCAAACAAGTTCGTCGTTTTCAAAGTCTAAAACCAGAGTGTCTCCCGAGCCGATATTGCCCTTGAGTATTGCTTTTGCAATAAGCGTTTCAGCGCTCGACTGTATATAGCGCCTCAAAGGTCTTGCGCCGTACTGCGGGCTGTAGCCCACATCAATCATATGTATTTTGGCGCTCTCGCTTACCTCAAGCTCCAGTCCCTTCTCACGAAGTCTTTCCCTAAGGCCTCTCAGCATAATCTCGATAATGGCCTCAAGGTCCTCTCTCGAGAGCGGGCTGAACATAATAATCTCGTCGAGCCTGTTTAAAAACTCAGGTCTAAACGCGGCCTTAAGTTCCTGCATAACCATCTCTTCCGCCTCTGGCGATATACTGCCGTCGGGCATGATGCCCTCGAGCAGGTAATGGCTTCCAAGGTTGGAAGTCATAATGATAATGGTGTTTTTAAAGTCCACCGTGCGCCCCTGACTGTCGGTAACTCTGCCGTCGTCGAGGATTTGCAAAAGCACATTGAAAACATCGGGGTGCGCCTTTTCAATCTCGTCGAAGAGTACCACGCTGTAGGGCCTGCGCCTCACCGCCTCGGTGAGCTGGCCGCCGTCGTCGTAGCCGACATATCCCGGAGGCGCTCCTATTAGCCTCGATACCGAAAACTTTTCCATATATTCCGTCATATCTATGCGGCAGATGGCGTTCTCGTCGTCGAAGAGTACTGCGGCAAGGCTTTTGGCAAGCTCTGTCTTACCCACGCCCGTAGGGCCTAAGAAGATAAAGCTTCCCACAGGTCTCGAGGGGTCGGAAACTCCGGCTCTCGAGCGCTGTATTGCCTCGGTTACAAGGCGCACCGCCTCGTCCTGCCCGCGCAGGCGCTTTTTAATCTCGTCATCGAGATGCAGAAGTTTTTTCTTTTCGCTCTCCAAGAGCTTTGCAACGGGTATGCCCGTCCATTTGGCCACAACTTCGGCAATCTCGTCCTCTGTGACACAGTCGCGCACCAAGGAGCCCTCGCCCTTTTGCTCTGCCAATTTAAGAGCTTCGTCCAGCTTCTTTTTAAGCTCGGGCAGCTCAGAATACATGAGCTTGGCCGCTCTTTCATACTCCAGCTTGCGCTGAGCCTCTTCTATCTCGGAGTTCATGCGTTCGATATCGGCCTTAAGCTCCTTAACTCTGTCGGCGGCGCCGCGCTCTGCCTCCCACTTGGCGTGCAGCTTGACGTATTCCTCATCGAGTTCCTTTTTCTCCGCCCTCAGCTTCTCGAGCCGCTCGAGCGAGAGCCTGTCTTCCTCATGCTTGAGCGCGGTTTCTTCAATCTCGAGCTGCATAATTCGGCGGCGGATATCGTCGAGCTCCTGAGGCATGCTGTCTATCTCGGTTCTTATCGTGGCGCAGGCCTCGTCAACAAGGTCTATGGCCTTGTCGGGCAAGAATCTCTCACTTATATATCTGTTCGAAAGCACCGCGGCCGAAACAAGAGCCGCATCTTGAATCCTCACTCCGTGGAAAACCTCGTAGCGCTCTTTAAGGCCTCTGAGTACCGAGATTGTGTCTTCCACCGAGGGCTCGTCCACCATGACGGGTTGGAAACGGCGCTCCAAGGCCGCATCTTTCTCGAAGTATTTTCTGTACTCATCCAAGGTCGTGGCGCCTATGCAGTGCAGCTCGCCCCTTGCCAAAAGCGGCTTTAAGAGGTTGCCCGCATCCATACTGCCCTCTGTTTTGCCGGCGCCGACAATGTTGTGTATCTCATCTATAAAGAGAAGTATATCGCCGTTGGAGCTCTTTACCTCTTCCAAAACGGCCTTTAGCCTCTCCTCAAACTCGCCTCTGTACTTTGCGCCCGCTATAAGCGCGCCCATATCGAGCGAGAATATGGTTTTATCCTTAAGTCCCTGCGGCACATCGCCCCTGACTATTCTCTGCGCCAATCCCTCGACTATGGCCGTTTTACCGACGCCGGGCTGACCGATTAAAACGGGATTGTTCTTTGTTTTACGCGAAAGAATGCGAATAACGCTTCTAATCTCGTCGTCACGGCCGATAACTGGGTCGAGCTCGCCCGAGCGGGCTCTCTCAACAAGGTCTGAGCCGTATTTCTTCAGAGCCTCAAAGCTCGTTTCGGGGTTGTCGCTCGTGACTCTCTGTGTTTTAAGCTTGGAGAGCGCAGTCAGAAAGCTGTCGTAGTCTATTCCCTTGTCGCGCAGAATTTTAAGGCTTTTTGAATCGGCCTTTTTGAGCGCGGCTAGGAAAATATGTTCAACCGATACATAATCGTCGTTCATCTTGGGCGCAAGGGCTTCGGCCATTGAGATTATATCGTTAAACTCCCTCGAGCCGTAAACCTCGAAGTTGCCCGAGGATATCCTGGGCAGGTTTCTAATCTCTCTGTCGAAATCGGCCAAAAGCGCATCGGTATCGACTCCCATGCTTTTAAGCACCGAGCTTATCATGCCTCCGTCTTGATCTATGAGAGCGTATAGCAGATGAAGCGGACTTAAATATTGATTGCCTGCCTCCTTTGCCATGTTGGTACTCTCGTTTATGGCCTCTATTGTTTTTCTTGTAAATTTTTCAGCGTTCATATAATCTCACCACCTTTAAATAACTATCTCGCGCCTCAAGGCCGCCGCCCTAAGCTCGGCGCGAAGCTCATTTTCACTCAAATTCCCCACAAGATATTTCTTCATTAGCCTGTCGAAGAGCCTTACATAATTCGAAAGCACTTCCGCGGCCTGCTCGGGGCTCTTGCCCCTGTAGAAATCGCGCGGAATGTTTCGCACAAAGCGCCCGTCATATAGGGCGTAATCCAAGCTTTCGCACTGAACGGGGCCCACCGCCTCGCACTCAAAGCGCGCAAAGAGCCTGAAAAATTCTCCCATGCTCTCAAGGAGCTCGCTTGCCTGCGTTCTGAAAATAACCGTAAGAGCGCCGTCTTCCTCGCCCTCGGTCAATTTAAGCTCATAGCGCACCGTAGGCCTGTAGCGGTAGTCGATGCTCGATTTGAGCGAAAGACTGGGAGCAAAGGGCATGAAGTTTGCCGTAAGCTCGCGGCACGGACGGAGCAGCTCCTCCATAGCGCTGAAAATATCGTTTATGTGCTCGGCAGGCGTTTTGAGCGAAACATGCTCGGCAAGTATTTGGTTTATAAGTCTCGAGCGATTGGTACCCAAGGCTCGCGCTTCTTCGTCTATTTCCCGAACGATTTCCTCGCTCAGAATCAGACTGTACAGCATTTTTGCCATGCCTAACCTCCTTCAAAATTATCAAAATTCGCGGCACTTTGCCGCATATATATATTAGCATCTATTCAAACTTTTGTCAATTATTTTATATAATTCGCGAAACAAATTTAAGGAAGACCAAAGGCTCGTTTTCACTCGACTCCGCTTTTTTACAGAGCTTAGAATTCGTATTTCCAAATAAACCCACAGTTTAGCTCGCTTTAGGGTCAAACACTCTTCCCAAAACGATTTTTATGTTCTAGAATGATTAAGCAATACAAATTTCGTTTTGCTATATATTATAGTTATCAAAATTTTATGCTAGGGTGAAAAAATGGAAGCAAAAACCGATTTTATGCTCGAAGGAAAAAGGCTTGCAGTCTGCTGCTTTGCCTCTTTCATTTATGCCGTCGGCATAAACCTTTTTGTGGTACCGTCGAATGTCTATGTCGGCGGGCTCCTCGGCGTATGTCAGCTTGTTCGCACCTTGCTTATCGAGGGCTTACATCTCAATTTCAACATAGATATAGCCTCGATTCTCTACTATTTAATAAATATTCCCCTTTTCATCTACGCAAGAATAAAAATAAGCAAGCAGTTTTTAATACGCTCGCTTATAACGGTTACGGTTATGACGGTTTTTATGGCTGTTATTCCCGTACGCGCTGTTCTGCCCGACGACAGGCTCGCCTCCTGTGTTATCGGCGGCATAATCTGCGGGGTTTCAGTCGGGCTAACTCTCCGCATGAATTCTTCGGCAGGCGGTCTCGACATAATCGGCCTCCTCATAATCATGAAGAGAGAGGGGGCAAGCGTGGGAAAGGTGAGTCTTATTCTCAACGCCACCCTCTATGCCGCATGCCTGTTCCTGTTCAGCTTGGATGTTGTCATTTATTCCCTAATATTCACGGCGGTATCTTCTTTCGCCGTTGATAAAAGCCATACGCAGAACATCATTGTGGAAGCGAAGATTATTACCAAGAAGTTCGAAGATATGGAGCAAGCCATAATGAACGACCTCAAGCGCGGTGTGACCAAGTGGACCAGCGTAGGCAGCTACACCCGCGAAGAGGGCAGAGTGCTTTGCGTTCTGCTTTCAAAGTATGAGCTTCCCCAACTCAGGCATATAGTCAGACAGTTCGACCCCAACGCCTTTTTAATAGTCAACGAAAATGTACATGTTCAGGGGAATTTTTTGAGGAAAATGAGCGACTGACACTAAAATTTATATGTAAAATAATCGGCCGCCGAGAAAACTCGGCGGCCACGACTTATTATTAAATTAAGCTTTTTTCGTGAGCATTTTAAGGCTGTCTAAAAGTGTTTCGTGCTTAACATCGGTGGGTTTGAATTTAAAAATTTTAAAAACAATCTCCATAATAAAGCCTGTGCAAACAGCCGCCAGCAAGGTGCCTATGCCCAGAGGTCCGCCCAAGAGAAATCCGACGACAGCGGCGGTAGATTCGAGCACTGTTCTGGAAACACCGACAGAAAGGGGAGTGCGCCTTGTAATCAAAACCATAAGGGCATCCCGCGGTCCTGCGCCGAAGCCCGAGGATATGTATTCATAAGAGGCAAAACATACAATCACAAGACCTATAAAGAAAAACAGGTAGCGCATAACATAGCTCTCTCCGGGCGCTATTATGCCTGCGCCGCGTATAAGATCGACATACATGCCTATACACACCATGTTAAAAAGTGTGCCGAGGCCTATGGCCTCTTTGCCCAGCCAGACTATGAGCACATAAACGATACCCTGCAGAATGCTCGATTGTCCGAACGATATTCCGAGAAGTTTGGCAAGGCCGGCACTCAGGATATCCCAGGGGGAGTAACCTATGTTGGCCGAAATTGTAAAAACTATCCCCAAGCCAAAGAGAAAGAGTCCGAAATTGAGCTTTATAAAACGAACAAGAAAACCCTGTTTTTTCTCCGCAGTAGCCGTATTATCTTTCACTTGCCCATCCCCTTAAAAAATATATTTGATATTCTAACACAAAGGTATCGGGCTGTAAAACCGATTGTTTTGGAAAAGCATTGCGGTTTCAATTTTGCTGTTTTCCCGAGCTGAAAGTACGGCTTTGGACTTAGAGCTGCAGCGAAAGATTGACGGAGTTTTTACTAGATGGTATTATAGCGTCAGTTTTGTCGGCGTTTTTTGCTTTTTAAAGAGCAATAAATCCCCGAAAATATTTAGGAGGAAAAGAGAATAGTATGAAAAAAAGACCCAACATTCTCAAACTTGCCACAAAGATAAGTCTTGAGAGCCTTACCTATACCGGCATTGGATATGGGGACCCCGAATACAGGATTTTAGACCCCATTATAGATGACGATATGTGCGAGATTATGATGCATCTAAGGCTCGAAAAGCCCCGGACGGTCGAGGAAGTCGCCAAGCGCGCGAAGAAAGACCGCGGCTTTGTTGAAGAGCAACTTATAAAGCTCCGCGAAACCGGCGCTGTGAGAACTAAAGTTCTCCCCGAGGGCAACTTGGGCTACTTTTATCCCATCTGGGTGCCGGGCATTATGGAAGGAATACTTGCAAACCGCGAGCAGTGCGACAAATACCCCGAACTTGCCGCCTGCTTCGAGGAATACACAATTCGCCGCTTAGAGCCGCTGGCTCCGGTTATAAACGCCGGTGACCCGGGCATGTTCTTCATGCGTGTAATGCCCATTATGAGCATAGTTAAGAGAAACTCCTATTCCGCTTCTCACGATCAGGTGCGCACGCTTGTCGAGAAAGCCAAGCACATAAGTGTCGGCGCCTGCTCCTGCCGCCGCTCGCGCAGGCTAATGGGGGAGGGTTGCGGTCACTTAGAGGAAGATATGTGCATGTACCTAAACGACAACGCCGTGAACTATGCTAATATCGGTATGCACAGGATGATAACAAAAGAAGAGGCCTATGAAATCTTAGATAGGGCCGAGAAAAACGGCCTTGTACATGAGATTAACCAAACTCTCGGCTTCGACGACACCACAGCTATATGCAACTGCTGCGGCTGCGGCTGTTATGCTCTGCGTATAGCCGAGTATTTCAGAGCGCCGAACTCAATCCGCTCGAACTTTCTGCCCACTGTGGATCACGACCGCTGTGTTGCCTGCGGTCTCTGTGTTGAGACTTGCCAGACAAATGCCCTCAGACTTGGCCAGAAGAATTCTTCCCGCAGCGACATAATCACCGGAACTTACGACGCCGAAGCGGGCATTCCGTGGATTAGGTCCGCCAATGCGCCCGATTTCCGCGAAAACCGCAAAAAGACACTCGATTCGGGCTCGTCACCCTGCACGGCGGCATGTCCCGCTCACATACCCGTTCAGGCCTATCTGAATCTTGCGCAAAAAGGCCGTTTCGGAAAAGCGCTCGAGCTTATAAAGCAGTATAACCCCTTCCCCGCAGTCTGCGGAGCGGTGTGCTCGGCTCCCTGCGAGGCCGCCTGCACCAGAGCAAAAACAGATGCTCCCCTTGCCATCAATGCCGTCAAGGCCTTTTTGGCAGAGCAGGAGATTAACTCCGAAAAGAGATATATCCCCGAAATGCTCAATCCTCAGGGTGCGGAATACGGCATAAAAGTTGCCGTCATAGGCTCCGGTGCCGCAGGCCTGAGCGCCGCCTATTATCTGAAGATAAAGGGTTACGATGTGACTGTTTTCGAAAAAGAAGAGGTCCTCGGCGGCAGAATGAGACTGGAGATTCCCGAGTTCAGACTTAAGGAAGAAACGGTCAAGGCCGAGATTGAAGTTCTCGAGCAGATGGGCATAAACTTCAAAACCAAAACCGAGTTCCTTAAAGACATAGATATGGAAAGCCTCAAGGCCGAGGGCTTCAAGGCCGTATATCTGGCCGTCGGAGCCGAAGAGCCGAAGCGTCTTGGAATCGTGGGCGAAGACCTCGAGGGCACGCTCTACGCCAAGGACATGCTAAAAGAAATAAGACTCGGCAAAAAGCCCAAGTTTAATAAGAAAAAGCTTCTTGTAATCGGTTCTGACGATCTGGCTTTAGATGCGGCAAGGTCCGCTCTGCGCCTAGGGGCCGATGTCACATTGCTTTGCCTCGATGATGAGCTCAAAGCCATCAAGGCGGACATAGCCGCCGGCGAGGCCGAGGGCATAGAAATTATTCGCGGCTTTACACCCGTTTTAAGAAAAGACGGCAAGAAATTCACACTCAGCGGCGATGGAAGCGAGAGAAGCTTCGACATAGTCGTCAAGTCGCCCGAGCTTGTGGTGAGCAGAAACATAATAAACGCTCTCGGACTGCAAATTAACTCGAACGACGGAATCTCGGTACACAGCCGCAGTTTCCTCACACCGGTAGAAGATATAATTGCGGGCGGAGAGGCTGTGAGAGGGCGCGGAGATTTAATCCGTTCTATTGCCGACGGTAAAATAGCCGCCGAATCGATTCACAGATATGTCCATCCGGGACAGTCGCAGAATCTCGGCCGTATGCTTGAAGACTTCGACTCTATGGATGTAGAGAGCTTCGTAATCGACAGCGCCGCCGCAGAAAACAAGGGCGAAAGACTCGAACTTAAGCCCGCAGATGCGAAAAAGGCCGCAAAGAGCTTCGAAAATATGAGAGTCCTCCCCACCGCCGAGGAAGTAAAGGCCGAGGCGGGCCGCTGTTTGGGATGCGGCTCGGTAACCCTCAACCTCGAAAACTGCGTGGGCTGCACTCTGTGCTCTTCTCGTTGCGCATTCGGCGCCATAAGGCTTGAAAAGGTTGCCGATACCTTCCCCACGGGCTACTTTAGCAGCCTTGCCCACGCCGCCGCAAAGGCTCCTCTTGCCATCGGCGAACTCGCCAAACGCACAGTCCTTAAAGACAGGAGCAAATAAATGCATGAAATAGGTGTAGTCAGAGAGGTCGTAAAAACCGTGCTTCGTTATGCCGAGGAGCATAATGTAAAAGAAGTCAGCGAGATTGTTTTGGACATCGGCGAGCTTTCGCTCATAGTTCCAAAATATGTTGAAGACCTCTATCCCGCCTGCGTGGCCGGAACTCCGCTCGAGAATACCAAGCTAATAATCAACATCACACCGGGGCAAGCCATCTGCAACGACTGCGACGAGATTTTTAATGTTGTGGAAAATAAGGGCTACTGCCCAAAGTGCAACAGCTTCGACAAAGATGTGCTCACAGGCAGAGATTTCATGATAAAACAGATTCATGTGCCGGAAGACCAATAAACACAGCGCACCCTCCCGAGCAAAAATCACAGGCTCGGGAGGGTGTTTTTTAACTATGCAAAAACAGTAATTTGAAGAGGAGAAACGCATAAATGATAATTAAAGAAGTGTTCGGCAAAAAAGAAAAACAACGAAATAAATGATAGGAAAATTAAAACATGAATGCAGATATTGATGTCAGGGGCGCATATCTTGAAACAGAAGATTTAATTTTAAGGCCGTTTGAGCCTGAAGATTTGCAGGATTTAAATGAATACGCCCGTGTTCCCGGCGTTGGAGAAATGGCGGGCTGGACTCATCATAAGTCTATGGAAGAATCAAAAAAGATTTTAGAAATGTTCATAGAGGAAAAGAAAACTCTAGCCGTAGTGAAAAAGAAAACGGGGAAAGTTATAGGCTCTATAGGAATAGAGCGCTACAACGAAGAAAATGCCGGCGAGGAATTTAAGCCCCTAAAATGCAGAGAAATCGGCTATGTGCTCAGCAAGGATTATTGGGGAAGAGGCTTCACGCCTCAGGCAGTGAACAGAGTTTTGAGCTACTGCTTCGAAGATTTAGAGCTCGACGCCGTTTTCTGCGCATATTTTAAAAGAAATTCGCAGTCTAAGCGTGTAAACGAAAAAGTTGGCTTTAAATATGTGGGAGATACAATATTCGAAACAAGGTATAATACACT
Source organism: uncultured Oscillospiraceae bacterium (assembly GCA_964345235.1). GTDB lineage: Bacteria > Bacillota > Clostridia > Oscillospirales > Oscillospiraceae > Scatomorpha. The sequence goes on from CAYFQE010000008.1 coordinate 18,726, forward strand.
TGAAGACTCGATTTTAAGCGTTATTCATAAAAAAGATTGGCTTAGATAAATTGGAATTTATCGAACTGAATTAACTTTAGCCATGTCAAAACATTTTAGCAGCACATTTTCGCAGAATGTCAAATACATTTGATAGACAAAAAAACATAAACTATATATATTCCTTTCAGTTGGAGGCTCAATCATATGGAAATCGAAAAGAAGTTAAAAGAAGCCAGAGTGAATGCGGGACTTACGCAGGAACAGCTTGCTCAAAAAATTATGGTCTCAAGACAAACCATATCAAACTGGGAAAACGGAAAGTCCTTGCCGGATATAATTAATATTATGAATTTGAGCGACCTCTA
>CAYFQE010000008.1:19172-28172 GCA_964345235.1 uncultured Oscillospiraceae bacterium
AAAACGGAAAGTCCTTGCCGGATATAATTAATATTATGAATTTGAGCGACCTCTATCAAATAAGTCTGGACGATTTATTGAAAGGAGATCCTAAGATGAAAGAAAAAATGGAAAAAGATGTAAATGCGGCTAAAAATAATAAGAGGCTGTTATTAACTGCCGGAATTATTATCGCTTTAGTTGCCGCAATATATTTAATCAGTGTTCTTGTGGGCGGCGAGTTCCGAGATTTCTGTGAAAGCGCTGTAATATGGGTGCTTATAGGTATCGGCGTGGCGTTCAGCGTTACATATTTTAATCAAAAAGAGTAAAGAAACGCTTCAAGTCGGGTATTTTCCCGCAAATAGTGAAAGCAGAGCGGCAAAGACATTAATCTCGGTCGCTCTGCATTATTTTATTGTTTTTCAGCCTTAGGCGGCTTTTTTGGCGCTTTGCGCCTTAAATTCCAAGTAGGCGCGCTCCATTCTCTCGAAAAAGCCGCGAGTGTCCTCTTCGCTCATAAGGTTGAATATCTCGGTTTTGTCCTCGGTTTTAATCATGATATAAGGCGGAATTTTCGGGTTTAGGCACAGCGTCGCCCTGCCTATGCCCTCGACAGTGAATTTTCCCTCTAAAAATTCGCTTGTAGCCGTGCCGTATACTCGCACCGAGCGGGGCAGCTCCTCCATAAGCTCGAGCTCCAAGATGTCCTCATAATTAATGTTAAAGCGCTCCGAAACATGCTTTAAGCTTACAGATTCGTCATCGAAACCCGCTACTCTGGGGCTGAGCTCTTGCTTTATGAAATAAATTCCGAAAAACGGCAGTGCAAGCATAATGAGTATGGTGATGCCTATTATCACCTGTCCCCAAAATGTTCCGATATTTACGGTCATATTTATGCCGATTCTGTCGTTAATCAGCACATGCCTGTCACGGGGATTGTGATAAAAAAGTCCGTAAATCCAGTTCACATCCTCGTCAACATAGTCCTCGCCCATCGAGAGGGTTATTTTCTCTTGCTTCGAGCGCACTCCCATCTCAACAAGAAGCGCGAGCACAATCATAGCCGCCATATAGACGCACATGATAATAAGAAATAAAGTTTCCGACTTGTAGGAAAGCAAAAACAAAAGGCCCAAGGGCGCCGAGAGCCAAGCCATGCCGAACCATGTGCTTGTCCAGCCGTGAAGTCTTATTCTGCTCAGTTCGGCATTTTTTTCGCTCTCATAGCCCAGAACATCCAGTCTCTGCCTGAAGATAAGGGGGTACAGGAGCATAGAGAGGACTATCATAAACGAGAACACTGAACACATAATCGCAAAATCGCGCACAATCTCCTTGGGCAAAATGAATTTTGCCAAGACTGCAGGAAGAATACTTATAAGAAGAGGCGGGATAAACCACTTAACCGATCTCGGCTTTTCAAAGCTCTGTCTGGTCTTTAGGTCCACCACTCTAAGGTTTTGAAGCGAACTGCGATAGCCCTCTTCGAGTTTGAGCTCCTTAAGGTCGGAGTTTGCTTTGGCGAAGAGGAACATGGGCACAACTACTGCGAATAATGTCCAAACAAAGACGAGGGTAAGCTTAACCGAAAAATGTTCGGCAAGAATAAAAATCATAAAAAGTGCAAAGAGCAGAAAGACTTCCGCAATTACAAGATTCACCTTAAACTTTTTAACAATGAGCGTAAGAGTTTTGTCGTTTAGCGCTTCTGTGGGAAAGGTGACTCCCAAAACAATGTTTCTTTTGGGCTTACTTTTGTTCCAAAAAAGAATGCCGGTAAGCAGCGAACTAATACCGAAAGTGAAAAGCAAGATATAATCGGCAAAACCCATTTTATATACCTCTTCTGTAATAATCGGAGCAGAGCTTTAAAAACTCCCGCTCGCCCATTCCGCGAATTCGCGCCTCCGAAGCCACCGTGTGCAGCGCCAACTTTTTATCGTCGTCAAGCTCGCCCTCGGGGATTTTTTCCGAAACCACGCTACCGCCTCTGCGGTCGGCGGATATAAAGCCCTCCTGCTTCAAGAGTGAATAGGCCTTAGACACCGTCATGGGGTTTATACCGAGATCGTCGCTTAAGGCCCTTATAGTGGGGAGCTTTTCACCCACGCTCAGTTCGCCCGAGCCTATACCTCTGACAATCTGATTTCTTATTTGCATATAAATGGGGGTTTCGCTCTCAAAATCAATCGCAAGTATCAAGTCGAGCCTCCTTTCAACCCATGCATTATGAGCTATACTTGTATTATTCCATATAATACAAGCAATATAAACTTCGCAGCACAATTTGTCAAGTGTTTTTTATAAAACTCATATTTTTCTATCAAAATATATGTAAAATTTGCGCTTTTTCTGAATAAAGTGAAAAAGCACTTGACAGTTCTTTTTTGCCATGTATAATTGTAAATAATTTCATACGGTCACGGATAGAGGCGCGACTGACATGATTAAGCTCTTATTTGACGGACATCTAAAGAGCCCAAAGGGGAAGTCGCCGAGGTTTTGAAGGCTTGTCCGAGTCTTCATTGCCGGGTCGGCAGAAAACATCTGCCGAACTGTCACTTGGTTTTAAGTGGAGTGCTAACTGCTGATGCTGTCTTAATTTTTTGCAGTCTTCGGTTTAGCTTCCGAATGACTGTAAATTTTTTTAAGGAGACAGACATGAAAGAAAGAAAAAGAATCCTGCTAATCACGGCCCTTGTATTGGTTTTCACCCTCATGCTGGGCATATACGCCCTGGCCGATGGCGAAGAGACGGTAGAATATCAGAGCAATATGTATATGACATTTTGGGCTCTGGTTCCCCCCATAGTAGCCATTGGCCTTGCCCTAATAACCAAAGAAGTGTATTCTTCGCTGTTTATAGGAATTTTATCGGGTGCACTTTTCTATTCAAACTTCAGGCCTATAGCCACTATAGATACCATCCTAAACGATGGGCTTATCTACGGGCTTACAGACGCTTGGAATGCCGGTATTTTTATCTTCCTGATTCTGCTCGGCATCTTCGTTGCGCTTATCAATAAGTCCGGCGGCTCTGCGGCTTTCGGCGAGTGGGCGCAGAAAAACATAAAGTCCCGCACGGGAGCCATGCTCGCAAGCGTTTTTCTGGGCGTTTTAATATTTATCGACGACTATTTTAACTGCCTGACTGTCGGCGCCGTCATGCGTCCAGTGACCGATGCGCACAAGGTCTCGAGAGCAAAGTTTGCCTATATCATCGATGCGACGGCGGCTCCCATCTGTATGATAGCCCCAATATCCAGCTGGGCGGCCGCAGTTTCGGGTATGGTTGAGGGGGCCGACGGCCTGACTTTATTTGTGCGTGCCATCCCATACAACCTCTATTCTCTGCTGACTTTGGTCTTCTTGGTTGCGATGTCTGTTATGAAGGTAGACTACGGCCCCATGCTCATTCACGAGCGCAACGCAATTGAAAAAGGCGACATTTTCACCGTTGGCGAAGAAAAGGGTACGCTCAAATCCGAAGAAGGCTCGAAAAAGGGAAAAGTTATAGATCTTGTGCTTCCCATTTTTATCCTTGTTGTCATGTGCATTGTCGGCATAATCTATGTCGGCGGCTTCTTCAACGGCACAAGCTTTATCGAGTCATTCTCGGGCACCGATTCTTCCGTCGGTCTGCCTTGGGGCGCATTGGTTGCTCTGCTTTTAGCTTTCGTCTATTTCCTCGTGCGCAGGACAATAAGCTTTAAAGAGGCGATGGACTGCATAAGCGAGGGTTTCGTACTCATGGTTCCCTCGCTCCTCATACTCACCCTTGCAATAACCCTCAAGAACATGACAGGACTTCTCGGCGCTCCCGAATATGTCGAGGGCATAGTACAGGGAGCTTCGGGCCACTTCTTCAACTTCCTGCCCGCTATCATCTTCCTTATTGCCGCTCTGTTCAGCTTCTCGATGGGCACAAGCTGGGGCACATTCGGAATTTTGCTTCCAATAATCATACCCATACTGCAGGCAGACCCCCAACTCATGACGATAGGCATTTCAGCCTGCTTGGCGGGCGCTGTATTAGGCGACCACTGCAGCCCGATTTCCGATACAACCATCATGTCCTCGGCAGGCGCCAACTGCAACCACATAGCGCATGTCACCACTCAGCTGCCCTACGCCCTAACCGTGGGCGGCTTCAGCCTTCTCGGCTTTGTGATTGCGGCCTTTGTGCGAAATTGGTTTGTGGTGTTCGGTGTGTCTTTGGCTCTTATGCTCGGCTTCCTCTTCTTTATGAAGAACAGAATGCAAAAAGCCTAGAAGTTTAACAATTAAAAAGCATAAAAAGGAGCGCTGCATTCGCAACGCTCCTTTGTACAACCCACAACTTTACATAGCACCCATGCCCGCCCTGTGCAGGGACGGAAGCCGGGGCCGCCGTTATCTTATAAAGTTTGTGAATATCAACTTTTCTCTTTCGGGATAACCGTATTTTTCCTTTCCCAGAGCTATGCTCTTAATCAAAAAGCAGATGCTCTCCGCCAAGTTTCGCATAGTTTGCAGTCCCTCAAGGTCTTGGAGCGCCTCTTCCCTGTTGTTTCCGTGAATCGAGTTCCAATATTGCGAGCTTGCCACGGGCATTCCCGCTATGGTGAAGTATTTGTTAATGGCGTCGAAACTGGCGCTTGCCCCGCCCCTTCTGCACGAAACCACGGCGGCGCCGACTTTAAAACGCTTGTTTAGTCGCTGAGTGCTGTAAAAGAGCCTGTCCATAAAAGAGACCAGAGCGCCGTTCGCGCCTGCATAATACACGGGCGCGCCCACAACCATGGCATCGGCATCTTTAAGCTTTTCGGCGGCCACATTCACCAAGTCGTCGAAGACGCATTTTCCCGGTTCATAACATTTATCGCAGGCAATGCAGCCGCGGAGATTCGAGCTTCCGACCTGCAAAATCTCAAATTCTACCCCGTTTTTCTCGAAAACCTTTTCCATCTCTTCAAAAGCGGTGCCGAGAGCGCCTTTTTTGTGCGGACTGCCGTTTATCATAAGGACTTTCATAAATGCTTGCCTCCTTTTAGTTGCGCTTTGTTTATTTGATTTATTGTACCACAGTTTTTCGGCTCTTCCTCGCTTGTTTAGAAATTTACTTGTTGATATAATATAAAACACAAAAACCGGGGAGCATAAAATGAAGTTTTTAGATATAAAAAAGATAGACGGCGGCGAATACCTCAGCAAGTACGAAGTTCGGTACGATTTAAACGGAAACATCAAGGTTTACGAGATGGTTTCCCGATCGCCTTCGATAAAAAACAAAGAGGAGCTCGGCGCGGGAGCGCCCGATGCCGTTGTAATTTTGGCGCTGAGTCCCGACGGTCAGAAAATGCTGCTCGTCCGCGAGTTTAGAATGGAGCTCGGCATGCACATCTACGGTCTGCCCTCGGGTCTTGTCGACAAGGGCGAAGATGTCGCAACTGCCGCAAGGAGAGAGCTTTATGAAGAAACGGGACTCAAAGACTTTAAGCTTATAAAGTTTCTGCCCGCCTCTCACCCCGCGGTCGGCCTTTCAAACGAGCGCTGTTGCTGCGCTGTGGGAAAAGCAAGCGGAGAGCCGAAGCCCGCCGCCTTGGACGAGTTCGAGGACATCGAAGCCGCATTCTACACCAGAGAAGAAGTCAAAAAAATAATCGAGAACGAGAGAATGGGCTCATGGTCGCAGGCCTTTGCTTTCGGCTTTGCCTACAATCTCTTTGGAGGCTTTAACAATGATTAGATTTTATAACGGCCCCGTGCTCTCGCTGAGAGAGGGCTTGGAGCTTAAAAACGAAGAAGTCTGGGTAAAAGACGGAAAGATATGCTACACGGGCGAAAAGCCCGATATTCTCCCCGAGTTTGAGCGTGAAGTTAACCTCGATGGAAAACTCTTGATGCCCGGCTTTAAAAACTGCCACACCCACTCGGCAATGAGCGCCTTTCGCTCCTATGCCGACGGGCTCGAACTTGGCGAATGGCTCTTCGGGAAAATCATACCCTTAGAGCAAAAACTAACGCCGCAAAATATCTACACATTCACAAAACTTTCAATCTTGGAATATCTAAGCTCGGGAATAACCTCGATATTCGATATGTATTTCGAGCTCGATGCCTTTGTCGCCGCCTGCACGGAGTGCGGTATGAGGGCATCAATCTGCGGCGCAATAGGCGCCGATGCCCCCGACTACAGCCGAGTTTTAAAAGAATACGAGAAATATAACAATGTATCCGAGCTTATTACATATAATCTGGGCTTTCATGCCGAATACACGGCAAACCGAGAGCTTATGGAATATATAAGCGAGCTTTCAAAAAGCTTAAAAGCCCCCGTTTTCACTCACATGTCCGAAACAAAGTCCGAGGTAGAGGGCTGCATAGAGCGCCACGGCCTCACCCCGCCCGCCCTTTTCGAGAGCATAGGACTTTTCGATAACGGCGGCGGAGTTTTCCACGGCGTTTGGCTGAGTGACGAGGATATCGACATACTAAAAAGGCGAAATGTCGCCGTTGTAAGCTGCGCAGGCTCGAATCTTAAGCTTAGAAGCGGAGTTGCGCCCCTGGCCGAGCTCAAGCATAAGGGCGTTAGAATCTGTGTAGGCACAGACGGGCCCGCTTCGAACAACGCACTCGACATATTCAGGGAGATGTATCTGTCGGCGCTTCTGCCCGAGATTACTCTAAAGGGAAGTCCCGTACTTCAAGCCGAGGATATACTGCTTGCCGCCACAAAAAACGGCGCCGAGCTTTTGTTTCCCGATACCGACTGCATAAAAGTCGGAAAACGCGCCGACCTCGTCGTTATCGACATGAAGCGGCCGAGCATGCAACCCGAGCACAACATTGCGCGAAATCTTGTGTATTCGGGATCGAAAGACTGTGTTTACATGACCGTGATAGACGGCAAAATACTCTATGAAAACGGCAAGTTCTTCATAAACGAGAGCCCCGAGGAAATTTACAAAAGAGCAAAGAAGGAACTTAAGGAGATAATCCGATGAAAGAGATTAACAAACGCATAGAAACTTGGGCGGCAGAGCACGAGAGAGAATTTATCGAAGTTTTGGCCCGCCTTGTAAAGATAAGAAGCGTCAGGGAAGAACCCGAAGAGGGCGCCCCCTACGGCCCCGGCCCCAAGGCCGCTTTGAACGAGGCCCTGGCGATTTGCAGGGAATACGGCTTTAATACCAAAATCTATTCCGACAGAATGGGCATGGCCGAATTTAAGCCCGGAGAAAAGAGCGAAATTGACATACTCTGCCATCTCGATGTTGTCCACGAGGGCACGGGCTGGAACTCGGACCCCTTCACGCTCACCGAAAAAGACGGAGAGTTAATCGGCCGCGGAGTCACCGACGACAAGGGCCCCTTTGTCATGGCGCTCTTTGCCATGAGGCTTATAAAAGATTTGGGTCTTCCCCTAAAAGGGAACGCCCGCCTCATATTCGGAACCGACGAAGAGTGCGGCTCGAGCGATTTGCCCTACTTCTATAATGTCGAAAAGGCCGCCGCACGCACTTTCACGCCCGATACGGGCTTCCCTGTCTACAATGTCGAAAAAGGCAGACTCACATCCGAAATAAAAAAGAGTTTTGATTCAGAGCCTTTTGCGGAAGATATAGTTTATCTTCATGTCGGCAGTACGAAAAATCAGGTGCCCGAAGAGGGCGAAGCTAAGCTTAACTTTGCTTTAAGCGCCGAGCAACGCGAAAAGCTCTCAGTCCTTGCCGACGAGAGAAAGCTCGGCATAAGCTTTGAGGAGAGGAGCATAAAACTTCGGGGAAAAAGCGCACATGCGGCCGAGCCCTTTTTGGGTTTAAACACCCTCACGGGACTTTTAGAGCTTTTAGTTGCGCTGGAGCTTAAAACTCCCGCCGCCGAGGCTGTTAAAGAGCTAAGCCTGCTCTTCCCCTACTCAGAGCACGATGGAAAATCTGTCGGGCTTAAAGCTTCCGACGAAATTTCGGGACATCTCACCGTCTGCCCCTCGATTCTCCGCTTCGACGGAAAAACAATGAGCCTCTGCACCGATGCAAGACTGCCTTTGGCCGTCACTCGCGAGGATGAGAAAGAGTATATAAAACTTGTCGAGAGCAGGGGATTTGAGATAGAAACCAACTTTGCCGACGCCCACTACACGCCAACCGAATCGGAATTTGTGCAAAATCTTTTAGAGTCCTACGAGTTCTACACGGGACTCAAGGGCGAAGCGCTCGCAACGGGCGGAGGCACCTATGTTCACAACATAGAGGGCGGCGTCGGCTTCGGCCCCGGAATGCCCGGTTACGATGCCAAGATACACGGCGCCAACGAAAGGCTGAATCTGGCGGATTCAATAAGCGCAATAAAAATCTTTGCGCGCGTGCTTGCAAGCTATATTCTGTTGGGTTAGAATAAACCAAGAGATAACTCGGGAGGGTTGGATGTGGCAAAAAACATAAAAGAAGTCAAAGATGAAAGACTTTCCGTAAAACCCCTTGTAATCAAGTACATAGCGGCAATAACGCTTATAGGCTTAGGTGTCGCCGCTATTTCGTGGCCGGCGCTCACGCTGAATACCTTGTGCATTATAGCGGGCTCTGCCGCCGTTGTTTTAGGTATAATCATGATAATAGTCTACTCCATAACCCCTGTTATGGATGTAGGCAAGTCGGGCGTTCTTTCGATAGGAATGCTCTGTGTTGTAATCGGAGCAATACTGCTTATTCGTCCGAATGAGCTTTTGAACTTTATTCAGGTTATTGCCGGTATGCTTCTGATACTCGACGCCGTTTTCAAGGTACAGGCCGCCATCGATGCAAAAAGGCTCGAGCTCGGCGGCTGGTGGACGCTCCTCATCATGTCTATAGTTACGCTTGCAATGGGCATTGTGATGGTGCTTGGCATTGCAGCCGAGCTGATTATCATCATGCTTGGCGCCTCACTCATCTTAGACGGACTGCAAAACCTTATTCACGCAATTTTCTCCACAACTCACCGCCAAAGGCTGGTTCGTTTTTATAAAAAAGCCATGGAAGAACAGCTTGCCGA
>CAYFQE010000008.1:28272-30931 GCA_964345235.1 uncultured Oscillospiraceae bacterium
AATGGGTTTTTGTTTAAGTCTTTTGTCCTGCTGTTCTTTCCCCTTTTCGAATGGGAAGAACTCTTTAGTTTAAAAGCAACAAGATACAATTTTGCTTAAATCCCTTGCCCGCCCTGTGCAAGGGAGGGTGGCACGGCGCAAGCCGTGACGGGAGGGTTGACAAAGCAAACATATAGTTTGCTGTTTTTTTAAATTAAGGCTAGATATTATCCCATATCAGTCACTTAAATTTAGGAGATATATATAATGCGATAGAGCAACCCCTCAGTCAAAAACCCGCGGTTTTCGACAGCTCCCCTTACACAGGTGAGCCATGATAAGGTGCAAACCGTGAGCTTTAAGCATCAATCCCCCTCTGCTGTCTTCAACAGCTTCTCCCCCTTAGACTCAAGGTGGAGAAAAAGAATGTGCAAAAACCGTGAACTCCGTGTCCAATAAAAGCTTACCACTTCAAGGTGTCGACAAAGGCGACGGATGGGGATTTAGCTTAATCACTTGCCGAGCGCTTCTTCCCACTCGGCTTCCCTAAAGCCGACGAGTACAAAGTCATCGGATATGAGCAGAGGGCGCTTTACAAGCATTCCATCGGTAGCCAGCAATTCGAGCTGTTCTTCGTCGCTCATGTTTGGGAGCCTATCTTTAAGCTCTAAACTTCTGTATTGTATGCCGCTGGTGTTGAAAAAACGCTTCAGCGGAAGAGAGCTCTTTTTATACCATTTTTTGAGTTCTTCTTTGTTCGGGTTTTCGAGCTTTATATCTCTTTCTTCAAATTTAACTCCGCGCTCAGTGAGCCAAAGCTTTGCCTTTTTGCAAGTCGAGCAACGGGGATAGCAAACAAACAGCATTTTATACCTCCTAAAATTTATTTAGCGTGTATTTATTATAGCATCAAGTGGCGCAGAAACGAAATATGGGGTACAAATAAGCAAACTCGACACAACAGCTAAAATGACATGCAAGAATCAGTTAAGAAAGAGCGAATAAGTCGTCAACTGTAAAATAATCGGCCTTGTATTCTTTGTGCTCATAGCCGCTTTTAGAGAAAAACCCTAAGTTTTGATAATCTAAAATTTTGGCCTTTTTTGCCAGTCCATCCATGATTTTTGTTCCAATAGGGCTGTGCGTCCATTTACACTCGAAAACAGACAACATTCCATCTGCTCTCATAGCGATATCTATTTCTACATCTCTTTTTTCTTGTCTATCGTTATACCAGTAGCGTCCTATCTCTTCTATACTTGACTTATATTTTCGCTTCAAAAATTCTCGGCAAACTTGCTCAAACTCAAATGAAACATGTTCGTCTAGGTGAGCCTTAATGATGGAATTATAAAAGGTATCCGGACTCATGATTGTTTTCTGGGTCTTGTGCCTTTCGATAAATTTGTAGTAGAAGTTAAACAGTTGGTCTTTTACCCGATAAATCGATTTTCTGGAATTTAACCCCTCGCCAAAGCAGTATTCACGCTCTACTATACCAAGCTGAATCAAGGTATCCAAGTATTTGGAACTTGTTCCCGTATTCCCAACACCACTCTTGGTGGAGATTTCATTAAGTCGTGTTGCGCCTGATGCGATGGCATTGATTATTTTGCCATAGGTGGCTTTGCTTCTGACTTCCTGACTTAAGAAGAATGAAATTTCATCTTCAAAAATAGCCCCTTGCTCAACTATAAGATTTTTAATATTTTCTCCAACGCTTATTGATTCATCAACCTTGTCAGTATAAAAGGGAACGCCGCCGAAAACACTGTATAATCTGACCTTATCCTCATTCGAAGCCTTCGGATAAAACTTTGCCGCATCAAAATAATCGAAGGCTTCTATTTTCATTTTGAAGGTAGCTCTGCCATACAGGGGCTTATGATAAGCCAGCGCATCTTCTATCATGCCTACATGGCTACCTGAAATGATTAGTTTTAACTTGGAATCCGACAATAAGTGGTCAACAATGTTTTGCAAAACAGACATGATTTCCTGATTTGTTCTCATCAAATAGGTAAATTCATCTATTATAATTATCATTTTTTGCATTTTGCTCTTTTGAGCAAGGTATTTAAACAATGCTTCGAAGGATTCAAAGGTGAAGGGTTCATCAAAATAATTTGCAACCACAGCACTTAACTGTTTTAAGTTGTAGTCAAGACCCATTTCATTGGCAACATAGTATATTGCCTTGTGTTTTTTTACGACTTCCTTAAGTAGCTCTGTTTTTCCAATCCGCCTTCGACCATAGACTATACCAAACTCAAATTTGTTTGAATCTATTTTTTGATCGAGCGTGCTCAGCTCCTTTTCTCTGCCGATAAACATCAAAACCCCCCTTTTGCTAAAATAAGCTGTATTGCAATAAAGTTTATCACAATAAAGCTAACAATGCAAACTCTTCTTTTTTGAGGTTTTCGAGCTTTATATCTCTTTCTTCAAATTTAACTCCGTGCTCTTCTAGCCAAAGCTTCGCCTTTTTGCAAGTCGAGCAGCGGGGATAGCAAATAAACAGCATTTTACACCTCTGAAAGTATATTTTGTCTTAATTTTATTATAGTACCAAGCGGTACGGGGATAAAGTTGAGGTTTCTTTATAAAATTTTAAAACATTATACTGCTCCATTATCTCTTGAATCTGCATATACTCTTTCATATATTGGTAATCAGGTGT
>CAYFQE010000008.1:31031-61006 GCA_964345235.1 uncultured Oscillospiraceae bacterium
AATGTGAACAGAGCGCAATTTGTAAAAGCGCTTTGCAGAATGTCGGGCGAGGACAGCTCCACTTATACACACAAGTATTTTGCAGATACTCCCGCCACCTTGGATCAGTTCAACTTTATAAACTGGGCCTATGAATGCGGCATAGCCAAACCCGTGGGCAAAATCACTTTCGGCACGGGAATTTGGCTCAACAAAGAAGACCTGGCGCTCATGCTATATAAATATGCTCTCCGCAGCTCGATTGAACTTCCCGAGGCCGAGGAGGCACCCGACTACAGCGACAAGGGCTCAATGTCGGGCGAAAGCTTAGAGGCGGCCTTAGCGCTTAGCGGACTTTTCGAAGAATTCAGAGGCACGCAGTTTTCCCCCAAAGCTCCGATTACAAGAGCCGAGGCGGCGCATTACCTATGGCGTTTCTACAGCAACATCGGCTAAAATATTAAAAACATAAAAAACACGGCTCTTGTGAGCCGTGTTTTTAATTATCTTTAAAGTCATTTTACATAAAAACCTCGGCAGAAATGCCGAGGTCTTGGCAGCGGGCGAAGGATTCGAACCCTCACTAACGGAGTCAGAGTCCGGTGTGCTACCGTTACACCAGCCCGCTTTATTGACGCTTGACTATTATATAAAACCTGCTTGATTTGTCAAGAGCTTTTTGCAATTTGCATATTTGATATACCTCTTTGCACAAAGAGATATCGGAATCTGAAAAAGAGAAGAAAAAAGGCAGAGGATTCTGAATCCTCTGCCTTTTTAAGCTTTTTAATTTAAGCCCGATTCTATTTATCCTTTCTAAAGGTCAAGAACCAGTCCTTCATGTCGTAACCTTCGCCTTTAACCAGTTCCATCCTATCACGAATGGCTCCGCAGGTTCCGGGAGGCGGAACGATAACATCTTTGCCCGGTTGCCAGTTTGCCGGAAGCGCAACCTTTTCGGCATCGGATTTTTGAAGGCCGATTACGATGCGCTTAATTTCTTCAAAGTTTCTTCCCAATGAGGCGGGGTAGTAGAGAATTGTCCTTATAATCCCCTTAGGGTCGATAAAGAAGACTGCGCGAACAGCGGCGGTATCGGACTCGCCCTGCAACATTCCGTATTTTTTGGCAACATCCATCTTGATGTCGGCAATAAGCGGGAACTCGACGACAGGTTTTTCAATTCCATTCCAAGTGTATCCGCGGATGGCCTGTAACCAAGCAAGGTGCGAGTGAATAGAGTCGATAGAGAGACCGACCAGCTCCGTATTCAACGCTTTGAATTCTTCGTGCATGCTTGCAAAGGTCATAAACTCCGTGGTACACACGGGAGTGAAGTCGGCGGGGTGAGAAAATAGAATTACCCATTTTCCTTTATAGTCAGATGGGAAGTTGACGGTTCCCTGAGTTGTTTGTGCAACGAATTCCGGCGCAGCTGTCCCGATTAACGGAAAATTAACAGTATTTTCTAACATAATTACCTCCTGATTGTATTAGCTTTAATAGCGTTTGTTGATGATTTATTCTTATTAGAGTTTCTTAGCTGAGTCCGGAGCTATGTTTTATACTAATTCTTATAAAACTGGACTCATTCTAAATATATAATACATATAATTATAGATTTTGTCAACAGCAGGCCAAAAATTTTTCAGAAAACTGATATCCGCCTTTTAATGAGCTGAACATACGAAGTATTATATGTTGAAAACAGAATATATAGTGCAAACGAAAAACCCTCCGCCAATCGGCGGAGGGTTAAATTGTTTTGTTCTATGCTCAGCCGCTGATTCTGCGCGCTGCGACAAAATTGTCTTTGCCAACTATTGTGCTTATGCAAACATTCTTCTTGGTGGAGCTGGCGTGTATGTACTGGTTATCGCCGATGTAGATGCCGACATGGCCTATCTTGCTCGTGCTCGAACCGAAGAATACCAGGTCTCCGACTTGAAGGTCGTCGGTACTCACAGCCTCGCCGTCGTTATTGTAGATGCTCTGCGCAGTCCTTTGGGTGTTGATACCGCACTGCCTGAACACATACCATACAAAGCCTGAGCAGTCGAAGCCTTTACCGGGGCTTTCTTCGCCATAAGCATACTTTGTACCTAGATACTTTCTGGCCTCTTCAACTACTGCCTGACCTAATTCGCTGCTCGAAGCGTAGCTCTTGGGTGCAACTTTTGTGTAAGGAGCAGGAGAGCTCTTTTTGCTTCCGACAATGCTCAGCTGGTCTTTGTGTACAAATCCGCCCTCTTTACCGCCGATAACTATCCTGTACCAGTTGCCGCTCTTCTCATAGATATCAACCGATTCATTCTTAATGAGAGACCTAACAGTTCCGTAGCTGTTGGCAGGACCGAGCCTGAGGTAAATTCCGTCGGATTTTATAATGCCCTTGTTGATTACCGTACCCTCGGTGAGGGGGCTGATAGCTTCGCTCTTAAGATTGAGATAGTCTGATTTTATATAACCTCTTCTGCCGGCATACTCGCAGAGGGCCCAATCGCCCTGCTTTGAAAGAACAAAGCATGTATAACCGGGATAGAGAGTTTGATAGGATGTGGAATTATCCGCAGGCTCATGTCTGAAACGGACAGCTACTCTAATCGTGCCTGTTCCCCTGAAATCCGGCTCGACCTGAGGAGCGGGAGCCGCCGCAGCTGTTGCGGGGGCCGATTCGCTAACTTCGGCTGCCCAGATAGTGAGATAGTCGGGCTTAATAAAGCCTATTGTGCCGGCATACTCAACTCTGCACCAACCGTCGCTTGTTGAGAGAACCTTTAACTGTGCGCCCGGATAGAGTGTGAAAGAGGACTTTGCGTCCTGTTCGGCCGCTTCTCTGAAGCGAACGGCAACATTGACATAGCCTATGCCGCTTGTGGGTTTAGACGGTGCGGCGGGAGCTTCCGGGGCCTTCGGCGCTTCGACAACTGCCGGGGCTGTCTGCTGTGTCGCTGTAGCAATGATATCGAGATAATCGGGCTTTATATAGCCTGTTGAGCCGTTAAACTCAACCTTGCACCAACCGTCGGTAGTGGAAACAACCTGAACCTGCGTTCCGGGGTATAGCGTGAATGCGGATTTGGCATCCTGGTCAGGCGCTTCTCTGAATCGAACCGCAACGGTTACATAGCCTGTGCCGCTTGAGGGCTTAGACGACTGTTCGGGAGCTGCCGCGGGGGCGCTTTGCGCCGGGGCGGCGCTTCTCGATGAGTCTATATCAACATACTTGGTTTTTATATAGCCAATCCTGCCATCGAACTCAACCTCGTACCAACCGTTACTTTCGGAATTGACCCTGACTTCATAGCCCTCGTAAATTGTGAAAGAAGACGAAGCGCTGTCGTTGGGCTCGTTTCTAAAGCGTACCGGTGTGTTTACACGGCCGATCTCGGCCGCCGCAACGGCGGTCTGCGCAAAAATTGCTGCCGTGAGGCAGAGCGTAAGCATAGATACTAAAAATTTCTTCATAGTAAAATACCTCTTAAATAAGATTTCTATATGGCAACGGTTATTCTGCCGAAGCGAGGGCTCTTTCGAGCCATACTGCGCCCAGATCCATTGCTGAATAGAGAGATTTCTTTTCGCTTCTTTTTTCTACCCTGTTACGGTCGGAAATATTCGCATCCGACCTTTCTAAAGAGACCTCTACTTTCGTCGCAACATCCAAGTCTTTTATACGATCTGTTTCCAGTATCTTCATTACGACGAAATACTTCTCGGCAGGATCTCCGTATATTATAGTGTTTTCGTGCCGACGAAGAGGCTTCCCTCTGTAAAGTAATTCCTTGGCTGCCGCCATATCGGTTCCTCCTAAATTTGACAAGTCTAAAGATTAATACAAAATCTTTGTTTTTTGTAACTGAATTGTAACAGCTTATTACAACCATGTCAAGCATTATTTTCCGATTGTTATTATTTTGCAAAATTTTATGCCAGGACAAGGCTCTTTTACTTGGAATCTGTAACAAGTTCATACCCATCCTGTGTAAAGAAGGATGGCGCGGCGAAAGCCGTGACGGGAGAGTTGACAAACAGAAGCGGTATATAGAGTTGTTAGTTTTATTTTTAAAACAGATTTGCTGTATTAAAATGAAAGAGCGCTGCAAACGGGGTGATTTGCAGCGCTCTTAGTAATTAACAAATTAACTATAAATTAAATCTTATTAACACTAACACTTACATCAGCTTACGGAGCTCTTAGGGACATATCCGCCTTCTGTTCCTTTGTCATTAGTTACCCAATACCAATCTCCTACTTCTCCATACACTTTGAGTTTTTCGTTTAGAGCAAGAGTTATAACAGTAATGGCACCATTATTGGGCTTGAGTTTTAAGTATACATTCTTGGCGTTTACATTAACTGTTTTTATTAGCGGAACGCTCGGTTGGGTAAGAGGCTTGATTGCTTCTTTTTTAAGTTCAAGATATTCCGCTTTAAAATAGCCAAGTCTGCCCTGAAATTCGCAGGTGGCCCATTCACCGTTCTTATCAAGAACAAGACACTCAAAACCCGGATAAAGGACCATTTTCTCCGGGAAACCTTCTCCGGCCTTCTCCCTCAATTTGACGGCAACCTTAACCTTGCCCGTGCCTCTGAAAGTAGGATCGGGCGGATGAGTAACGGGGGCGGGTGGCGGAGTCGGAATCGGCGTTATATCGAGGTAGTCGGACTTTATATAACCTGTTGCGCCCTTAAAAGTGCACTTGCACCAGCCGTTTGTGGTAGAGACAACATCTACTATATCACCGGGATAGAATCTTCCGAGAGAAACTGCGCCTGCCTTAGGCTCTTTCCTGAATTTAACGGCAACAAGAACTCTGCCTTTGCCGCTTTCGGGTTTGGGCACTGCGGGAGCCGAGGGAGCCTTAGTCGCTTCCAGTTTGGTAAAGTTGAGGTACTGATCCTTTACATATCCGATATTTCCGCCATATTCAACCTTGCACCAGCCGTCGGCAGACGAGAGAACTCTGACTTCATAGCCCGGATAGAGTCTGGAGTTATATTTTGCATCCTGCTTTGGCTCGAGTCTGAATTTGACGGCAACCTTCAAAGTCGCAACGCCGCTTACAGAACCGCTTGCCGCAGTTCCGCCCTTTATATATAGGTGGTCTTGCTTAATATAACCTGTCGATTTCTTATATACAACCTTGCACCAGCCGTTGGTAGTTGAAAGAACCTGAACCTGATATCCCGGATAGATTGTCATTATGGAATTTGCATCCTGCCTCGGCTCGGTTCTCAGCTTCACGGCATATTTCAGCGTACCTACGCCGCTTGTGGGTTTGCCGGGAGTATTTGTTTTGGTGCTCTGCGTGCTGCCGGTATTCGATTTCTTGTCCACGGTTACATACTTTGTCTTTATATAACCCGTCTTTCCTTTGTATTCAACCGTATACCAACCGTTGCTCTCTGAAACAACGCTTACTCTGCTTCCGACATAAAGCGAGAAAGAGGACTTGGCATCCTGCTTGGGCTCGGTTCTAAAGCGCACCGTTGTGTTGATGTAGCCGCTTTGCGCCGCAGAAATTGCAACTTGCGCAAGAATTATCGCTGTCAGGCACAATGACAGCGCGGATACTAAAAATTTCTTCATAGCAAAATACCCCTTAATTATATTTCTTATAGCAAAAACTATTCCTGCGCGAGAGCTCTTTCAAGCCAAACGGCGCCGAGATCCATCGCGGAATAGAGAGATTTCTTTTCACTTTTCTTTTCGACTCTGCTGCGTCCGGAAAGGCCCGAGTCGGTTCTCTGTAAAGAGACCTCAACCTTAGTCGCAACATCCAAATCTTTTATCTTATCCGTCTCGAGCACCCTCATAACAATAATGTATCTTTCTGCGGGGTCCCCATAGACAATGGTGTTTTCGTGGCGACGAAGAGGTTTCCCTCTGTAAACTAATTCCTTGACTGCCGCCATTGTTTTCCCTCCTCAAACTGACAGCTATTAATACAAATAGAAAGTACCAAAATTTTGTAACTAAATTGTAACAGCTTATTACAATTGTGTCAAGATTTATTTTTAAAATATTTGCAATTTTTTTATTTTTCACACCGATATTTAGCACGCAGAGTTTGTTTTAAAGATTTTTCTAAAAAACGGGAAATTTTTAGGAAAAATTACAAGCGATTCATAATTCAAAGCTATGGAAATACGGAAGAAACTATTTCTGTTTCGGGACATAATACAATGATAGAGTGTCGGGAAAAGTTTTTAAACTGTTGACATATACCCCCTGGGGGTATATTCTGGGTATTAGTTAAAAGATAATAGGAGCTTGCTATGAAAGATGAAATATACAATATAGAGGGAATGCACTGCGCCGCCTGCTCGGCGGCTATTGAGCGGATAAGCCGAAAGCTTCCCGGGGTTGAGTCTGCCGATGTAAACCTCCCGATGAAGACTCTCTCAATAACTTATGACGAAACACAGCTGAATAGCGAAGATATTGTTCTCAAAATAGAAAAAGCGGGCTTTGAGGCCCGACTTCGTGACGAGAAAAAAGAAGATAAAGCTCGAGATGCAAATAGAGACGAGACTGAGGCGGCATATAAAAGAGAAAAGCGCGAGCTCATAGCGGCGCTTATAAGTTCGGGCATACTGCTTATATTCTCTATGGGGCAGATGATGATACCCGATTTTCCCGTGCCGAAATTTTTATCGATGAAAACTCACCCGCACAATGCGGCGTTTTTTCAGTTTTTGCTCACACTTCCCGCTCTCTATAAGGGTCGGCGCTACTTCACGGGCGGGCTTCGAGCTCTTTTTTCGGCTGTGCCCAACATGGACAGCCTTGTCGGCATATCCGCCGCGGCCTCGATGATATACAGTCTGACGGCCTTATTTATGCTGCAAGACAGGCCGCATATGATTCATGAACTCTATTTCGAGTCGGCGGCAGTTGTTATAACTCTGGTTTCGCTCGGAAAGTTTTTAGAAGCGGGACGCATGGAAAAAACCCGCTCCGCCATAGATTCGCTTTTAAAGCTCATTCCCGAAACGGCAATTTTAGTGAACGATGACGGCGAGTGGGAGGTGCCCACGGATATGCTTGAGCTCGGCGACACCGTTTTGATTAAGGCGGGCGCAAAAATCCCCGCCGACGGAAGCGTTATAAGGGGTACAGGCTCTGCCGACGAGGCCATGCTAACGGGCGAGAGCATACCCGTAGATAAAAAAACGGGCGATGCTCTCACGGGCGGCTCTATCCTCCTCTCGGGCGCTCTCTATATGAAAGTCGAAAAACTCGGGGACGACACGGCTCTTTCAAAGATAATCCGCTTTGTCGAAGATGCTCAGTCAAAAAAAGCTCCCGTTGCAAGGCTTGCCGATAAAATCTCGGGCGTATTTGTTCCGATTGTAATTTTAATTGCAATTGTCGCAGGCATAGTTTGGTTTTTGCTCACGAAAAACCCCGGACTCACGCTGAAGCTGTTCACAAGCGTGCTTGTCATAGCCTGCCCCTGCGCTCTGGGGCTTGCAACGCCCACAGCCATCATAGTGGGAACGGGCTTAGGCGCGAAAAACGGTATACTCATTCGTTCGGGCGAAGCTCTGCAAAAACTCTCCGGCGTAAAGCTTGCAATATTGGATAAAACAGGTACACTGACTAAGGGCGAGCCGAGAATTTCGGATATAATAAGCGATGACGAGCCGCGGCTTCTTTCGACAGCATATTCTCTCGAAAAGCTCTCCGACCACCCCATAGCGCAGGCGGTTACAGCAGATATAAAGGCTATGGATATAGAATTATCTCTTCCCGATATAGCGGACTTTAACACCTATGAGGGCGGCGGACTGAAGGGCGCCGATACTCAGGGCAATATATATAAGATAGGAAACGAAAGACTGTTTGAAGAGAGCGCCGCTCTCAATAAATTCCGCTCAGACATAGAAGCTCTGAGAGAGATGGGAAAAACCGTCATAGCCGTTTCAAAAAACGAAGAGGTCTTGGGACTTATCGCAATCTCCGATAAAATAAAAAAGGATGCCAAAGAGGGCATCGATGCGCTCAAAGAACTCGGAATTAAGCCCGTTCTGCTTACGGGCGACAGCCGCAAGGCGGCTGAATACACAGCCTCGCTCTTGGGGATAGAAGAGGTTTATGCCGAGGTCTACCCTAGCGAAAAGGCAGAGAAGGTGAGAGAACACGAAGAGAGAGGCGAGGCTGTAATAATGGTGGGCGACGGCATAAACGATGCTCCCGCCTTGGCCGCGGCAAGTGTCGGCTGCGCCATAGGCAGCGGCAGCGACATCGCCATAGATTCGGCCGATGTCATACTCACATCAGATTCGTTTACCGATGTTTCAAGAGCTGTAAGGCTCGGAAGACTCAGCATGCGCACAATAAAGCAAAATCTCTTCTGGGCTTTTATATATAATATAATAGGTATACCCATAGCGGCAGGGGCGCTCTATCCGAAATTTGGCATACTGCTCTCCCCAATGATAGGGGGACTTGCAATGAGCCTTTCTTCGCTCTTTGTTGTAGGCAACGCCCTGAGGCTGGGACGAAAGAAGATATGAGATGATGTATTGAACTGCGAAAACTGCAAAAAGCTTAAAAATCGAGACGAAGAGGAGAGAAAACTCCTCATAAATCGCCTTAAAAGAATCGAGGGACAGGTGCGGGGTCTTATAAAGATGGTTGAGGAAGACGCCTACTGCACGGATATACTAAGCCAAACCTCTGCCGCGCGCTCGGCTCTCGGCTCTTTCGGAACAAAGCTCTTAGAAACGCACATCGACACCTGCGTTAAAGAGGGGCTTAAAAGAGGCGAGGAGGGGCTTATCGAAGAACTTTCGGAAACCGTAAAAAAGATGCTGAAAAGCTGAAATAAAAGGAGAAAATTATGAAAGTATTAAATGTACCCGATATGCACTGCGGAGTGTGCGTAAGACGCATAAAGAAAGCCCTTTTGGAAGAGAAAATTCAAAATGAGGTTAATCTCCAAAAGAAGACGGTCACCATACATAAAGATGCCGAGGCTGAAAGAGCCGTGACACTTTTGAATGAAATCGGCTTTGAGGTCAAATAGTTTGAGCCTAAAAGAAATTACGGAGCGCCTTTTTGCCCTTCGTGATTTAGATTATAAAAACTTCAATTCAAAGCTTATTCCCACAGTTTGTGAGGATAAGATTATAGGCGTGCGCACGCCCGCGCTCAGAAAAACGGCAAAAAGTTTAGATAAAGATACGGCTGAGCGGTTTTTAAAAGACCTGCCGCACAAGTATTTCGAGGAAAACCAGCTCCACGCCTTCATAATCTCGGAGATTAAAGACTTTAACCTCTGCATTTCGGAGCTTGAGCGATTTTTGCCCTATATCGACAACTGGGCAACTTGCGATCAGCTCTCGCCCCGAGTTTTCAGAAAAAACAAAGAAAATCTCCTACCTTATATATATAAGTGGATGGAATCAAACGAGGAATATATAATCCGCTTCGGCATCGGCATGCTTATGGAGCACTTTTTGGGCTCGGACTTTAAAAAAGAATACGCCGAGCGGGTGGCGGAAGCGAAGCATGATGCCTATTATGTGAAAATGATGATAGCTTGGTATTTCGCCACAGCACTGGCCAAAAACTGGGAAGATGTAATCTCTTTTATCGAGGAGCGCAGACTCGATAAGTGGACTCACAACAAGGCCATACAAAAGAGCATCGATAGCCTGAGAATAAACCCCGAGCAAAAAGCCTATTTAAGAACAATTAAAATAGCTTAAAAACAAACACCTCCGAAAACTCGGAGGTGTTTGCCGCTAAATATTGGGAGGTGAAAAGAAAAAGATTATGGGGAGACAGCAAAATAAATTGCCGCAAACAATCACTTATTTAATAGACAAATAAAATTATATAGGAGTAAAATCAAATATATAAGCCCCTGCGGGGGATAAAAAGCTATACTAAAACAGCAAAATCACAAACAAATTATTAAAAAAGCTAAAGCCCGCCAAAACGGCGGGCTTTAACTTGCCCTGTTTTTACGGCTTGAAGCTTTTTTATTTTAATAAAAGCTCCGAAGATATTCCGAAGTCATTAATCTCATCTCTGTTATGAGTGACTAAAATAAGGCTTTTTCCGTTTGTAACTTCCAATATCTTGTCTATTACGATTTTCTTGGTCTCATCATCGAGTCCCTGTATGGGCTCGTCGAATAAATAGAGTTCCGCGTCATAGGCCAAGGCTCGGGCAATGGCCACTCGCCTTTTCATCCCGCCGCTTAAATTCTTTACAGACTCGTCGGGGTTTTCGATTTTCAAATCCGAAAGCAGGCTTCTAAGCTCATTATCGGGCTTTTTCGTCACAAGCTTCAGGTTTTTTAGGGCGGAAATTTCTTCTATAAGCCTGTTTTCCTGAAAAACGGTGGAAACCTTCTTAAAATCTCTTATAAACTCACCCTTATCGGGCGGAAAAACTCCCAAAATCAAATTTATGACGGTTGTCTTTCCGATTCCCGATTCGCCCAAAACGGCAAGACAATCTCCCTCGCACAATTTAAAGCTCAGGTTTTCTATCACGGGCTTTTCAAAAGCTTTGTAAACATTTTTAAATTCAAGCATTTTTATCACCCAACAAAATTTTCATGCCATTTTGAAGAAGCATGCTAAGCGCCAAAATCGTGATAATCCAAGCGGCGAGCTCCGCCATATCCAAGTAGATTTTAGCGTTTAAGAGATTTTCCCCTATCGAGCTTTTTTGAATACCTATGACTTCGGCGGCAATTCCCGCCTTAAAAGTCAGACCCGAGATTGAGATTATTCCCGCCCGCAAATAGGGCGCGGCTTTTATTCTGTAAATATATTTAAGCCTTTTAAATATAGGCACC
Source organism: uncultured Oscillospiraceae bacterium (assembly GCA_964345235.1). Classification (GTDB taxonomy): domain Bacteria; phylum Bacillota; class Clostridia; order Oscillospirales; family Oscillospiraceae; genus Scatomorpha. Next base: position 41,838 of record CAYFQE010000008.1, read on the forward strand.
TCAAAGCTGTCTGCCATTTCAACAAGTTTTTTATCTGTGGAAGTAAGTCCCTCGTAAACATTTTCGAATATAATCGGCATTCCCATGAAAAAGGATATATATATAGATAGGTAGGAAGAGTTTATCCACATCAGCAGGAGTATTACAAAACCCGCAACGGGGATAGATTTTAAAAACAAAATTACGGGATAAATAAGCTCCTTTACAGGCCGGCAGAAAAAGCCGAGGGCTGAAAGAAAAACTCCGACTAGGGCAGAGAGAATAAGGCCGATAAATATCTTATATAATGAAGAGCCTATCGAAAGCCAATAGTCGGCTGTCCCCATCAGCTCAAAAAGTTTTTTAAAAGCTGTGATGGGGGAAACAAGCATTATATTTTTGCCTATAAGCACGCTTAAAAGCTGCCAAAGAAGCAGCCAAAAGACGACCGCGAAGATTTTTCGTAAAAATTTATTTTCCGAGATAAAAGAACTCTTCACCGGGAACCTTTCCTCCCACCGATTTCGGGTTGGCATTGAAAAGAATATTTAAATATTCCGTCAAGGCGTTTTTCAGCTCTTTCTTGTCCATATAGCGCAGGTTCATGTTGGGTATAGACTTTAAGGCAACTTCCGACTTTATTATGTTGTATTTACCCAGAAGCTCCGAAGTTCCTTCAATATCTGTTACAGCCTTTTCAATGCTGGTCTTAAACTCGTTTAAAAACAAATCAACATCTATTGTCTTTAAAAACTCGCTTCTGCCGACTAAAACGGCGGTTATCTGAGGTGTGGCACTGAGCTTCTGCCATTCTTCATCCAAGTTAATGGCAATTCGGGCGTTTTCATTTTTTGATAGCACTGCCGTCACCATAGGCTCGGGTAAAAGTGCAACTGCTCCTACGCCCGATAGCAGGGTTTGAGCGACCTCTGCAGCCTCCGATTTAAAAACAAAATCCCAATCTGTTCCCTGAACAAGGCCGTTTCCTTCCATTATATAGTTAAAAACGGTTTCGGGCGTAGCGCCCTTTCCGGCGGACAGTATAGTTTTCCCTTTTAAGTCCCGAATCGATTGAATTTCGTTTCCAATTTCTACTATATATAATACGCCGAGGTTATTTGTCGCCAAAACCTGTATCTTGCCCTCGGTCTTGTTGAATAAAACCGAGGCGAGATTTGCGGGCAGAACCGCCATGTCCAAGTTTCCGCTCACCAAAGCGGCCACAATCTCGTCGGGCGTGCCGACAACGCTCTCTTCAATATCGAAAGCGGACTGCCCGCTGTGGCTTTGCTCGATTAAATTCACAGAGCCGACTCCTGTCGGGCCTGTCATCACGGCGAAGCGAACTTTCGGTTTTTCGGCGCCGACATCATTCACGGTTTTTTTCGCGCAGCCCGATAAACTAAAAATAATGGCAAGCGCGAGTATAAATAATACAAATTTTTTCATTACAAAGACCTTCTCTGATTTAGTTTTCTTTATCGCTCGGGTAAAGCGGGTTTAAAAGCGCTAATCTTTGGGAACAAAGGCAATGGCTCTGCCGGGGCCGCCCGAGGATTTTTCGAGCTTAAGGGGCAAAAACATGAAGTAAGCGCCTCTTGTGGGGAGTTTATCCAAGTTTGTAAGGCTCTCGAAATAAATCATTCCGCGCGAAAGTCCCGCCACATGTGAAGACATCACATCATGGCAAGCGCCGATACTCACACCGTCGAGCCCGAAGCACTTTACGCCCTGCTCGTGCAGGTAAATAATGGCCTCGGCGTCAAGTGTGGGCCATCCGGGGGCCTTCTTTGCAAAGGGTTCGCGGGAATATTTCTTTCCGGCATCGCCCGGAGCATAGAACTTATCCCAAGCGGTGTAGAGAAGTACGATTTTCGAGGGCGCAATCTTGCCGTTTTCCTCTTCCCAGTCAAGTAGCATCTGCTTTGTGACATAGGGACTCACTCCAGGTTCTCCCGTACCAGATAAATGGCACATATCTATAACAAGAGCCTCGCCCATAAGGGTCTCGAGGGGAACATCCTCGCCATAAATAACTCCGGCAGGACCTGCATTTAAAAGCCCCGAGTCGGGAGGCGGAATAAAGTGAGAGGGTGCATCAAAGTGTGTTCCCGTGTGCTCGTCTATTATGAGCCATTCGGAAAAGAAGGGGCCGGGGTTTGCATCTTTAACAACGCCTGAGCTGTCTTCAACTCTGGTGTACCAGGTCGTGTTTTGCTTTCTGAAAGGCATAAGTATAGGACGGGCGCAGGGCAGGTCGTTGCCAAGCGTTACTGTTAAGTCCACAATTTCAAACTTATCAAACATCACACTATTCCTCTCTTTTTATAATCATTTAATATTATAAATATCATAGCACGGCGCATAAGGCTTTTCAATTTAATGCCTAAAAATAAAAACGAATAGTGTGATGACAGAAAGTCTTCAGCGTTATATAATGTGTGTGAATACGGAACGCTAAATGGGACTAACCGGAACGCAGGTATCCTCTGCTCTGCTTATAAAAGCCTTACCGATATATTTCGTATAATAAACAGAAAAATCCTCCCGTATAAAAAAGGGAGGATAAATTTTTTGCAATACAGTTTAAGGAATATCCACTTTCACTTCCTGCGGCGGGCTTTCCAGCTCGCTCGGATCGTTCACATAGTATTTAAAATAGCGGAAGGCGGCCGCAAAGTACGCGCCGTCGCAAATTCTCTCGTCGATTACAACCTTGTAGTCCACATAGCGCTTGTGTACAAGGTTTCCTTCCTTATCGACCTCATAAGCGTTGCGCTTTGCACCGAAGGCTATGAAAGTGGGAAGGTTGCCGAAGTTGTAGAGGTGGTGATATACGGGAGGGATGCCCAAGGACCCAAGGTCGGTGAAGATTACCGAGCCGTGGAAGGGGGAAATATCGAGCAGGCTCTTGCCCAAAAGTCCGTAGTAGTCGCCTTTTCTTAAAGCCCAAACTGCTAAGCGGAGAATGGGGCGCGGCAACTTCAAAAATGTTTTTGCAAAACGCTCTGTGCCGGTGTCGGAGGGAGAAGAGAGAATTTCGTCAACAGCAGAGTTCATCGTGCGGTAGACATCGAAAACCGTGTCGGTAGGCTCAAAGCGCATCTTGGCAAGAGTTTCCTCAGATTCCACGCTGATACCCTTTTTAACCATCATATTGGCCTCTATATCGTAACGCGCAAAAACTCTCTGACCCGCAACAAAGCGATTGATGCCCGGCATTTGCGAAACCGTTCTGACATATGCGGCGATAATGATGTGGGCCAAGCCTATACCGGGATAGCCCTCCTGCCTCTTAAGCCTTATCCAGCGCTCCGCCTTCGTAATCTCGAACTTATCCGAGAAAAAGTTCATTGCGTCGTTTCTCTCGGGCATTATAAAAGGCATAAATTGATTTAGGGCAGGATAAGTCCTCAGCCACCTACCGTCTTTTCTGTCGCCTGCGCGTTTCTTATATTTTGCGTTGTGCATACCAACCCCCCGGATATAGTCTGTTTTCTAAGAGGCATTATAGAATATAAAGCTTATATTTACAAGTTTAAAAGCAAATTAATTCAAAAAATGAAAGTTTTTTCAGACTTGTATTAATTTGTGAAAAAAATTATTGAAAAATTATAAAAAGATTGATAATATTTAAACAAAAGAAGTCTGTTTATAATTTAATTAACTTGAACAGCTATATACTTTTTGGTAAAATCAATGGAGTAATCGGAGAAACAGAAAATGGACTCCAGACATTTTGTGCTGAGGGAGGTTAGTTAATGTCTTTAGAGGCAGTAAAAATCATCACTGATGCAGAGGCGAAAGCCGAAAAAATGGTTCTTGATGCGACTGAAGCTGCGAAGCAGGACGAGCGCAAAGCCAGAGAAGAACTGGCGGAGCGCAAGGCCGAGCTGCGCCAAAAGGCCGAATCGGAACTCAGAGAACTTCGCCGCAAGGCCGATGAGAGGGTCGAAGACGAACTTAGCGAGTTGGACTCTGCCAACGAAAACAAAAAAGCGGCGCTTGGCGCCAAGGCGGAGGCAAGGCTCGAAAGAGTGGCAGAGATGATAGTGGAAAGGTTAGTGAAGGGCTGATATGGCAATCCAAAAGATGAAAAAGCTCGAACTCTTTGTCCTTGAAAACGAAAAGGACGAGCTTCTTCGCGGGCTGCAAAGCCTTGGAATTATGGAGCTTGCCGAGCAGAGTAGCGAAGATAGCGGTATAGCGGAGCTTGTCCCCGCTGTTTCCGAAGGACTGAGCGCTGCCAGAAACGCCCAATCAAAGCTTGAAGCCGCTATCGCAGTGGTGCGGAAGCACTACAAGGATAAGAGGGGCTTTTTGACTCCGAATCCCGATGTCAGCGAAAAGAGTTTTTTCGATAAGGCTGCAACGGATTCGGATTTAGCAAGGGCCGAGTACATACTCGGACTCGACGGCGGCATCAAAAAGGCCGAGGCCGATATTGCGAGGGAGAACGGACTTTCCGAGCAACTCGAGCCCTGGCTCACTTTGGATCTGCCGCTCAACTTCGAGGGCACCGCTCGTACGGCTTATCAACTTATGAGCATGCCCGTCAAAAAGTCGTTGGCCGAAGTGCAACGGGCGCTCGGAGAGCAGATTCCCGAGGCTGAGCTCAAGCTCGTCTCGAGCGATGAGATGCTCTCTTACTTGGAGCTTATCGTGCTTAGGGAAAGAGAAGACGAAGCAATTTTGTGGCTCAGGGGTGAGGGGGTTTCTCTCATGACTCGCCTTAATATCCCGAGATCCGCAAGAGAAGAAAAAGCGCTCTTGGAAAGAAGAGTTAAAAAACTCAAAGAAGAGATAGCGCTTAACCAAGACAAGATAGCTGCCGAGGGAAAATATCTTGAAGAGCTCAGACTCTCCTCGGATGTTGTCGCAAGTGAAATTGCACGGTGCGAGGCCGAGCAAAAACTTTTGAAAACCGCAAAGACCTCCGTGCTCAGCGGCTGGGTAGCCGAAGAGGACGAGGAGAAGCTGAAGAATTATCTCAGCGGTTTTCATGTGTCCTACGAGAGCCGCGAGCCGCTTGAGGAAGAATATCCCGAGGTACCCATCAAGCTTAAAAACAATACTATTACCCGCGCTCTCAATGTCATAACCGATATGTATTCATATCCTGCCTACAACGGTGTGGATGCAAACCCTCTTATGACGCCGTTCTTTATTCTCTTTTACGGCATGATGATGGCCGATATGGGCTACGGACTTCTTCTGACCATAATGTGCGGACTTGTGCTGATTAAAAAGAGACCCAAAGGAGGAGCACGCAGCTTGTTCGAGCTGATGTTCTACGGCGGGATTTCCACCTTTATTTTCGGGGCGCTTACAGGCGGCTTCTTCGGAGATGCTCCTTTGCAGCTTGCCAAGGTAATCAATCCCGAAACCACATGGCAAGGTCTGCCTGCTCTTTTCACACCCATAGATGACACAATCGCCATCATGGGGGGCGCTATGGCGCTGGGCTTTATCCACCTCATGACGGGCACTGTAGTAAGTTTCAGTCTGAAGATAAAGCGTGGACAGTGGGTATCCGCCATATGCTCTGAGGGAGCATGGTGGGTCATATTCGCAGGCGGCGCCCTGGCTGTGCTGAAAATAGGCAATGTAGGCAACATTCCGGTGGTTCTCTACATCGGCATACTTATGCTGATTTTTGGAGCACAGGCCGGAGCCGAGGGCATAGGCGGAAAGATAGTTGCCGTGCTCAACACGATTTATTCCGATGTAACCGGTTATTTTGGAGATATACTGAGCTATTCAAGACTTATGGCTCTAATGCTGGCAGGCTCTGTTGTGGCCTCGGTCTTCAATATAATAGGAGGCATAACAGGCTCTGTTGTGGGCTTCCTCGTAGTCTCTATCATCGGAAACGCCCTCAACTTTGCCCTAAATGTTCTGGGCTGCTTTGTCCACGACTTGAGACTGCAGTGCTTAGAGTTTTTCGGCAAGTTCTATGAAGACGGCGGAAAGCCGTTTAGACCCCTGGCATTTGATCAAAAATATGTAAATATTATAAGAGAAAAGTAAATTCAGGAGGAAAGTAAACATGTTTGAAGCATTTGGAGGAATGGCATTAGGTCTATTGGGAGCAGGTTTAGCCGCAGCGCTCAGCTGTGTAGGCTCCGCTAAAGGTACAGGTATTGCCGGTGAAGCCGGCGCGGGACTTATGACAGAAGATCCCAGCAAATTCGGTAAGGCGCTCATTCTGCAGGTTATCCCCGGCACACAGGGCCTTTACGGCATAGTCGTTTGGTTCTTTGCGGCATTCCGCATGGGTCTGCTCGACGGCTCCATCATGGATATGACTGTCGTTGAAGGTCTGCGTTACTTCGTTGCCTGCCTGCCGATGGCTCTCGGCGGCTTGCTTTCGGCCATTGCGCAGGGCAGAGTTGCAGCGGCAAGCGTCAACATTCTGGCTCGCAAACCCGACGACTGGGCAAAGGGCATGGTTCTCTGCATCACGGTTGAGTTTTACGCCATTCTCTCACTCTTGGCTTCCATGCTCATGATACTCAACATAGGCTGAGTCGGGCACGAAAGGCAAGAAAGATGGAAGGAATCCAAAAGATTACAGCTCGTATACTTGAAGAGGCAGAAGAGAAGCGCTCCGCTATAGAAAAGGAAGCCGCCAAAGTCTGCCGCGAGATACGCGCCCAAAATGAGCTTGAGGCGGGAGAGTACTACCGCGAGCTCATTAATGAGGGTCTCCAAGATATAGAGCAAAAAGTCTCGCGCATAGGACGCAACGCCAAGCTCGAGGGAAAGAAAACCCTTTTGAGCGAAAAGCAGCGCCTCGTCGAGGAGGCCTTCGAGCTTTCAAAGAAAAAACTGAGAGAGCTTCCGAAAGAGGATTATATAAGCTTTTTCTCCGGATTGGCCGCCAAGGCTTCGGTTACAGGCGAAGAAGAGATAATTCTCTCTGCCGAGGAGAAAGAGTCTCTGGGAGCAGAGCTCATAGAGGCTGCCAACTCGAAGCTCGAGGCGGCGGGTCTTAAGGCCGCGCTCAGGCTTTCGGAGAAGGACGAGAAGACAGACGGCGGTTTTATCATGCGCCGCGGCGAGATTTTTACAAACTGCACAATTGAAAGCTTAGTTGAGCTTAAAAAGCAGGAGCTTATAGGCGAGGTTGCCGAGCTTCTGTTAAACAAATAGTGAGCGGAGATCTCCTAAAAAGGAGGGTAAATATTGGGATACTCTGATCTGGAATATGTCACACTCTCTGCCATGCTGAACGCCAGAAGAGCGCGCATGCTAAGTAGCGAAATCTGCGAACGCATGCTTATGGCGCCTACTTACGAGGAGGCGGCCAAGGAGCTTCTGGAGCTCGGTTACGAGGATATGTCCGCCATGAGTGAGCAGCAAATACTCGAGGCACTCTCGAAAAGGAGCGAGGATACGATGCGCGAGCTGCAAAAGCTCTGCCCCTCGTCCCATGTGCTGGATATCTTCAGGCTGAAGTACGACTACCACAACATAAAGGCTCTCATAAAGTCCGAAGCTCAAGAGAAAGAGGCGGCAGACCTCATCTCTCACTCCGGAAGGGTGAGCTTTGAACTTCTGGCCGATGCCTTCGAAAGAGATGATTACTCCAGACTTCCAAAAATGCTCGGCGAGGCCGTCATTAAAACGAAGGCCACGCTGCACAGAACTCAAAACCCGCAACTTGCCGATTTTGAGGCCGACAGAGCATATTTTAAGGAAATGAAGGAGCTGGCCAAGCTTACAGAGAGCAAATTTGTTGAGGAATATGTGAGATTTTTAATCGACAGCGTAAACCTCAAAACGGCGGTAAGAGCCAAGAGAATGAACAAAGACGAGGAGTTTTTGTCTACGGTCCTTCTCGATGGCGGCAACATAGTTCCCGAAAAGGTTGCCGAAGCGGTTTCTCAGGGGGGCGAAGCTCTTCATGCTCTCTACGGAAACGGTCCGCTCAATGATGCCGCAGCAGCGGGAGGAGAAGTTCTGGGCGGCGGAGAGATGACCAAGTTTGAAAAGCTCATCGACAACGCAGAGAGGCAAATGCTGAGAAAGGGACGAATAAAGCCCTTCGGTATAGAGGTTGTGGCTGAGTATCTGTCGCTTATAGAGAGCGAAACGATGGCTCTGAGAATGATACTCAGAGGCAGAAGATCGGGCCTTAAGCCCGCGCTCATTCGTGAAAGGCTGCGTGAGATAGATGCTTAAGATTGCCGTTATCGGATATCGCGACACCGTCATGGGTTTCAAAGCCTTGGGACTCGAGGTCTTTCCTCTGGAAAAACCGGAAGAGGCCAAAGATTTGCTGCACACTCTTGTGCGTGAGGGCGAAGACGAGTATGCGATAATATATATTGAAGAGGGCTTAGCCTCTCATATTCAAAACGAAATATCAAAATATAAAAATGTACCCAGCCCCGCTATCATCTTGATTCCCGGACGAGAGGGCTCTCTCGGTCTGGCGCAGAGCGCCCTTAAGGCGGCTGTCGAAAAAGCGGTTGGCTCGGACATACTGTAGAGAGGGTTGCAAATGAGCGGAATTATAAAAAAAGTTTCGGGCCCGCTTGTCGTTGCGGAAGGAATGACCAACGCAAATGTATCGGATGTTGTCCGTGTCGGCGAGCAGAGGCTCATAGGAGAAATACTAAACATTACGGGTGACGCGGCCTCGATTCAGGTATATGAAGACACAGGCGGTCTCGGCCCCGGCGCCGCAGTAGAAACAACCGGTATGCCGCTTTCGGTCGAGCTCGGCCCCGGTATGCTTGAAAACATCTACGACGGCGTACAAAGACCTCTTCCCGAGATAAGAGCCCTCACGGGTGAAACCATCTCGAGAGGCGTTGAGGTGCCGGCTCTCAACCGTGAGAAGCTTTGGCGCTTTGTCCCCTGCGTAAAGCCGGGCGACAAGGTCGAGGGCGGAGATGTTCTCGGCACAGTTCAGGAAACAAGTACAATATCGCACAAGATTATGCTCCACCCGCACAAGCAGGGAACTATCGAGAGCATAGTTTCGGAGGGCGAATTCAGAGTTGAAGACACTGTTGCAAAGCTCAGGCTCGAAGACGGTAGCGTGGAAGATGTAAATATGATTCAGCGCTGGCCTGTTCGTATAGGCAGACCGTATAAGGCGAAGCACATGCCTTCTCGTCCGATGAACTCGGGACAGAGAATTATCGACACCCTCTTCCCGCTGGCCAAGGGCGGCACGGCGGCAGTACCCGGCCCCTTCGGCTCGGGCAAAACGGTTGTTCAGCACCAGCTCGCCAAATGGTCCGATGTCGATCTCGTTGTCTACATCGGTTGCGGTGAGCGCGGCAACGAGATGACCGATGTTCTCATGGAGTTCCCCGAGCTCGTTGACCCGAGAAACGGCGAGCCTCTGATGAAGAGAACAATACTCATAGCCAACACATCCGACATGCCCGTTGCGGCTCGTGAAGCTTCGATTTATACGGGTATCACCATAGCCGAGTATTTCAGAGACATGGGCTACGATGTTGCGGTTCTGGCAGACTCAACCTCCCGCTGGGCCGAGGCTCTGCGTGAGATGTCGGGTCGTCTGGAAGAGATGCCCGGCGAAGAGGGCTATCCCGCCTACCTTGCCAGCCGTGTTGCTCAGTTCTACGAAAGAGCCGGTGTTGTCGATACACTCGGACAAGAGCCGAGAAGAGGCTCAATCACAGCCATAGGCGCCGTTTCGCCTCCCGGAGGCGACACATCCGAGCCAGTTTCTCAGGCCACAATGCGCATAGTCAAGGTCTTCTGGGCTCTCGACTCCACGCTTGCCTATGCAAGACACTTCCCGGCCATCAACTGGCTCACATCCTATTCGCTCTATGTTGATACACTCAAGAGTTGGTATGAGGAAGAGTTCGGTCCCGAGTACATGGAAAACAGAAGAAAAGCTCTCCGCATACTGCAGGAAGAGGCCGAACTTCAGGAAATCGTTCGCCTTGTCGGTATCGATGCGCTCTCTCAGGCAGACAGACTCACGCTTGAAACAGCCAAGATGATAAGAGAGGACTTCCTGCAGCAGAACGCTTTCATGGATGAAGACGCCTATTCGTCCTATAAGAAGCAGTTTGAGCTTATGGCCATCATTCTCGAATATGATGCTCTCTGCAGAGAGGTCTTAAGGCCCGAGCTCAAGGTTGAGAAACTCTTCAATATCCCTGCGCGTGAAGCCTTAGGCCGCGCCAAACTCATTGCTCCCGATGTTTTCGAGGCGGAATATAAGAAGATTAGAGAGAGCATGAAGACAGAGATAGCTGAAGCTGCAAAGGCGGGTGAACAGTAATGATTAAAGAGTATAAGACAATATACGAGGTGGCAAACCCTCTGATGGTCGTCGACAAGGTCGAGGGCGTCACCTTCGACGAACTTGGCGAACTTGAGCTTCCCAACGGTGAAATTCGCCGCTGCAAGGTCCTCGAGGTCGAGGGCAACAGAGCTATAGTTCAGCTCTTCGAGAGCGCACAGGGCATAAACCTTGCCGCAACGAAAGTCCGCTTTTTAGGCCGTCCTCTCGAGCTCGGTGTTTCCGAGGACATGCTCGGCCGCGTATTCAACGGCATGGGCGAGCCCATCGATGGCGGTCCTGAAATTTTGGCGGACCAGAGGCTCAACATAAACGGTCTTCCGATGAACCCTGCGGCAAGAGCATATCCCGCCGAGTTTATCCAGACGGGCGTTTCCACAATCGACGGCCTCAACACTCTTGTCCGTGGTCAGAAGCTTCCGATTTTCTCGGCTTCCGGTCTTCCGCACGCCAACCTGGCGGCTCAGATAGCCAGACAGGCACGCGTTCTGGGCACCGATGAGAACTTCGCCGTTGTGTTTGCCGCAATAGGCATCACTTTTGAAGAATCCGAGTTTTTCATAAACGACTTCAGGCGTACGGGCGCCATCGACAGAACTGTCATCTTCTCAAACCTCGCCAACGACCCTGCTGTTGAGCGTATTTCCACACCGCGTATGGCGCTCACAACGGCAGAATACCTGGCGTTCGAGAAAGACATGCATGTTCTCGTCATTCTAACCGATATCACAAACTACGCCGAGGCTCTTCGCGAGGTCTCTGCGGCAAAGAAAGAGGTTCCCGGACGCCGCGGCTATCCCGGCTACCTCTATACCGACCTTGCAACTCTCTATGAGAGAGCAGGCAGAAGATTGGGCAAAAAGGGCTCTATCACCCTTATCCCCATCCTCACAATGCCCGAGGACGACAAAACTCACCCCATTCCCGACCTCACCGGCTACATCACCGAGGGACAGATAATTCTCTCGCGTGAGCTGCACAGAAGAGGCATCAGCCCGCCGGGCGATGTTCTTCCCTCGCTTTCGAGTCTTAAGGACAAGGGTATAGGCGAAGGCAAGACAAGAGACGATCACTCGGGTACCATGAACCAGCTTTTCGCCGCCTACGCCAGAGGCAAGGATGCCAGAGAGCTGATGGTAATTTTGGGCGAGGCCGCCCTCAGCGAGGATGACAAGCTCTATGCAAAGTTTTCCGAAGCGTTCGAGGAGCAATATGTCAGCCAGGGCAACGAGACAAACCGCTCGATAGAGGAAACCCTCACAATCGGATGGGAGCTCCTTTCTATACTTCCGACGAGAGAGCTTAAGAGAATTAGGCAGGAGCATATCGACAAGTACCTCAAAAAAGAAGAGTAAGGGGGCGATACTATGCGAAAAAGCACGGTGACGCCGACCAGAATGGTTCTAAACCAGCTCAAGGGCAGATACAGGACGGCTAAAAGAGGTCACAAGCTTCTGAAAGACAAGAGAGACGAACTGATGCGCCAGTTTTTGGATATAGTGCGTCTCAACAAGGAGCTTCGTGAAAAAGTTGAAGAGGGGCTTACAAATGCCTTCTCATCGCTCACGGTCGCCTCGGCCATAATGTCTCCTGAATTTTTGGAGCAGGCCCTGCTCTATCCCCGACAGGAAGTTGAGCTGGAGCGCAGTTTTAAGAACATAATGAGCGTGAATGTGCCCCGCTACGCTTTTAAAACGAAGTCTCAGGATCCTTCCGAGATATACCCCTATGGCTTTGCCCAGACCTCGGGCGAATTGGACGATGCTCTCGGAGCTCTCGCCAAGGTTTTTGAGGAAATGCTTAAGCTCGCCGAAGTCGAGAAGAGCATGCAGCTTATGGCGGAGGAAATTGAGAAGACAAGAAGAAGAGTTAACGCTCTGGAGTATGTAATGATTCCCGAACTTGAGGAGAATATAAAGTATATCACCATGAAGCTCGAGGAAAACGAAAACTCCACCAAGGTGAGACTCTTAAAGGTTAAGGACATGGTTCTGGAAAAAGCCAGAAATTTTCAATACTCCGAAACCGGCAGGGCATAAAGAAAATAAGCGGACGGCAAAACAGCCGTCCGTTTTTCTGCGCCTTAAATCCCCCATGCGTTTATCGTGAGGGGGTTAATTTTATAAGAGAGAAAAGTTTTTATACTTATTGACACGAGGTTTTACAAAGAGCCTCGCTATTGCTTGTGCGAGCCAAAGCTGATATAATTTTTTGTGACTTCGCGGCCGATTTCGGCCCGCTCCTGCTTAAAATATTTATTTGGAGTGATACATATGAAAACATTTTTATTTCCCGAGGGCTTCGAGCTTGGAGTTTCTTCCGCCGCAACCCAGATAGACGGCGACTGCAAAAACAGCAACTGGCATGACTGGTATTTAAAAGGTCATATCATAGATTCATCCGACCCCGACATCGCAACCCGCCACCGCGATTTTCTTGAGGAAGATACGGAGCTTATGGCCTCGATGGGAATCGGGCACTATCGTTTCGGACTCGAGTGGGCAAGGATAGAGCCCGAGGATGGCGTTTTCTCGGATGAAGAGTTCGATAAAGTTCGCGAAGAACTTGAGCTTTTGCGCAAAAACAAGATATCCGTTCTGCTCACCATTCATCATTTTTCAAATCCCCTTTGGTTTGAAAAGAGCGGCGGCTTTTTAAGGCGCGATTGTGTAGAGATTTTTGTAAGGCTCTGCGAAAAGGTAGTCGAAAAGCTCGGCGACTTAGTCAGCGAATACATAACCATTAACGAGCCAAATGTCTACGCTGTAAACGGGTATCTCGACGGCTCGTTCCCTCCGGGACAAAAGAGCCTTGTAAACACCCTCCGAATCATCGAAATTATGCGAAAATGCCACCAGGAGGCCTATCGCGCAATCCACCACAAGCGCTACCAGATGGGCTACTTCGATACAAAGGTGAGTTTTGCGCATCACATGCGCAGTTTCGCTCCCTTAGATGAGAAAAACCCCATGCATCGTCTTGCCGCCAAAACTTCCGAATATTTTTTCCAGACGAGGCTTCAAGAGAGTTATATTTTAGGGAACGGTCACGAGGGCCGCTTTGTTGATTTTCTGGCGCTCAACTACTATACCCGAACGGCCTCCAGCGGACTGGCCGACGGAGTCTTCCCCGGCAAAGAGATAAACGACCTCGGCTGGGAGATATATACCGAGGGAATAGTCGAGTGTGCAGAAAAGCTACATGCTCTCTGCCCCGACCTTCCCATATACATCACCGAAAACGGCACGGCCGACAACAACGATCTCTTCAGGCGGCGCTATTTATATGAGCACATAAAGGCTCTGTGCGATAGCGCTCTCCCCGTAACACGCTACTATCACTGGTGTTTTGTAGACAACTTCGAGTGGAACGAGGGGTTTTCGGCGCGCTTCGGCATAGTTTGGCTCGATACCGAAACAATGGAGCGCAAAATCAAGAAGAGCGGCGAATTTTTCAGTCAGATGATAGCCGAAAAGGGCGTCACCGAGGAAATGGCCGAGGCCGCCTTGGGAGAGGAGTATCGGATTGGATAATAAGTGGTGGAAAGAGCGGATTATCTATCAGATATACCCAATGAGCTTTTGCGACTCGAACGGCGACGGAATAGGCGATCTTCGCGGTATAATTGAGAGACTCCCCTACCTAAAATCGCTCGGCATCGGCGCGCTTTGGCTCTCTCCGCCCTATCCGTCTCCAAACAGAGATAACGGCTACGACATAAGCGACTACTGCGATATCCACGAAAACTACGGAAGCTTAGATGACATGGACGAGCTTATTAAAAAGGCGGAAGAGTTGGACATAAAAATAATCCTCGACATTGTCATTAACCACACATCCGATCAGCACGAGTGGTTCCAAAAAAGCCGCAAAAAAATAGAGCCCTACACCGACTACTATATTTGGCGCTCGGGCAAGGATGGGAAGAAGCCCTCGAACTGGGGTAGCTTTTTCGGTGAGGACTGCTGGGAGTTTGACGATGTTCGCGGAGAGTACTATCTCCACCTCTTTGCCAAGGAGCAGCCGGACTTAAACTATAAAAACGAAGATGTTATAAACGCCGTTCAGGATGTGATGCGCTTTTGGCTTAATAGAGGCGTTGCGGGTTTCCGCTGTGATGTCATAAACATTCTGTATAAAGATAGTCTGGAAGACGGCAAATGGAAGCCTGCGCTCACCGGAAGCGAGCACTATATCTCGACCGACGGAGTTCACAAACTCTTAAACCGTTTTAACCGCGAGGTTTTCACGCCGTACGATTGCTATACCGTGGGCGAAACGGTCTTTGTAACACCCAAGATGGCAAACGACCTAGTCGCCCCCGAAAGAGCCGAGCTCGACACGGTGTTCTCATTCGAGCACATGGAAACCGACTGCTTCTTTGTAAAGTGGTTCCTCCGTCCCTTTTCTCCCGACCGCTTTTTCAAAACACTCACAAAGTGGCAAAACGCCTTGGACTGGAACACGGTTTACTTCGAAAACCACGACCAGCCCCGCAGTGTTTCCCGCTTCGGCGACGACAAGCGCTATCACGCCGAGAGCGCAAAGGCTCTTGCCACCCTGCTTCTCTCTCTTAGAGGCACACCCTTTATATTCCAGGGGCAGGAGATAGGCATGACAAACTTCGATTTTGAGAACATGGACAAGGTTCGAGATATAGAATCGCGCAATATTTGGAATCTAAGCGGCAAACTTCGCTTTCCCAAAAAACTACGCTGGGAAATGATAAGGCTTAAAAGCCGCGATAACGCCAGAACCCCGATGCAGTGGAGCGCATCGGAAAACGGCGGCTTCACTAACGGCGAGCCTTGGCTTTCGGTAAACAGCAATTTTAGGGAAATCAATGTAGAAAATCAGAAGGACGATAAAAAATCAGTTTTGGCATACTATAAAAAGCTCATCGCCATAAGAAACGAGAGTCCTGTTTTAAAGAGCGGAAGCTTTACCGAGCTCTACAGAAACGGCGGTGTCTATGCCTTTTTGCGCGAGCATGAGGGCGAGCGCCTTGTAACGGTAATAAATCTGACGAACAAGATTAAAAACGCTCCCGTTTCGGGTGAAACTCTTATCTCGAACTACGAAAAGAGCTATATATACGGGAAACTATATCCGTATGAGGCCGCCATTATAAGGGGGTAGAGCTTTGGGGTTTATAAAAAACAAAGATAAAGTTTTTCTTCTAAACACGCAAAAGAGCTCCTATATGCTGATGGTAAACGAATATGGGCATATAGAGCAGCTTCACTACGGCAGGTCCGTGCAGCTCGAGGACCACGAGGCTCTTCGATACAAGCGCACCATGCCCTACGGCTCGCAGGTGATGTACACGCCGGAAGACCAAATTTATTGCCTCGACAATGTGCCCCTAAACTGGTCGGGTATAGGCAAAGGCGACTTCAGAATTCCGCCTGCCGAACTCATAATGCCCGACGGGTCTTTCACTTACGACTTTTTATATGAAAGTTTCGAGATTTTTCAGGGAACACTTGCGGCTAAAGGGCTTCCCTGCGCCTATGCCGAGAAAGAGGATGAGGCGCAAACGCTGGTATTGCACTTAAAAGAAAAAATTTACGATATTCGCCTACGGCTCATATACACCGTTTTTTATAAAACGAATGTCATAACAAGAAGAGCCGAAATTGAGAACGGAGAAGATAGCTCCCTCGGTATCCGCCGCATGATGAGTATGCTCATAGATTTGCCGAACCGCGATTTTAAGATGATAACCTTCGACGGCGACTGGATAAGAGAGGCAAACCGCTCCGACAGAAAGCTGATGCCCGGCTGCTTTGTAAACGAGAGCAGCACAGGCGCATCTTCAAACCGTCACAACCCCGGGGTTTTACTTGCCTCCGAAAATACAAGCGAAGACTTTGGCGAGGCTTACGGCTTCAATCTCGTGTACAGCGGAAACCACTATACGGCGGCTCAGCTCTGCCCCCGCGGCATGGTTCGCGTTATATCTGGAATTAATCCCCTGTGCTTTTCATGGACTTTGAAAAAAGGCGAGATTTTCGAAACGCCCGAGGCTGTTTTGACATATTCCGCCGAAGGTTTCAACGGTATGAGCCGCAATTTCCACGATTTTGTAAACGCCCACATAGTGTCGGGCGAGTGGAAGGGTAAAGAGCGGCCTGTTCTCATTAACAACTGGGAATCGAATTTTTTTGATTTCTCCCGTCGCAGTCTTTTGCGTCTGGCGCGGCGGGCAAAAGAGCTGGGCGTCGAACTCTTTGTTCTCGACGACGGCTGGTTCGGGGCGCGCAACAACGATATGGCGGGCCTCGGCGACTATGACGTAAACCTTAAAAAGCTACCCGGCGGCATAAGCTCGCTCGCAAAAGAAATAACTTCCATGGGACTTAAGTTCGGGCTATGGTTCGAGCCCGAGTGCGTGAACGAAGACAGCCGGCTTTACCGAGCGCACCCCGAGTATGCCGTGCGACACCCCAACCGCCCTCACAGTCTCGGACGAAATCAGCTCGTACTTAACCTCACAATGCCGGAGGTGCGAGACTACATAGTCGAAAATGTCGGAAAAGTTCTCGACAGCGCAGACATTTCATATGTGAAATGGGATATGAACCGCCACATGAGCGATATGTTCTCCGAAAGCTGCGCTATGGGAGAGTTTTTCCACCGTTACACACTCGGCCTTTACGAGATTTTGGAACGTATCTTCCGCCCTCGGCCGCACGTACTGCTCGAGAGTTGCTCCTCGGGAGGAAACCGCTTCGACTTGGGCATGCTGCGCTACTCCCCGCAAATCTGGTCCTCGGACAACACCGACCCGATAGAGCGCCTGCGCATACAAAAGGGACTTTCCTACCTCTATCCACAGTCTACAATGGGCGCTCATGTTTCACAGTCCCCCCATATGCAGACTCTGCGGAGCACCCCGCTTTCAACCCGCTTTAATGTTGCCTGCTTTGGAGCTTTCGGCTATGAGTTCGACTTGGACGAGCTGTCCTTTGTCGAAAAAAAGCAGGTCAAAGAGCAGATAGCTTTTTATAAAGAACACAGAAAAACTTTGCAATTCGGCGATTTTTACCGCTACGACTCATTGCCGCCCAACAGGGAAGCTTTTTCCGTCTCAGAAAAAGACGGCTCGGGCGCTGTTTTAAGCCTTGTTCAAACTCAGGTCATAGCGGCTCCCGAAAATGAGCTTATTAAAGTCAAAGGACTCTTGCCGAATCTGCGCTACAAGTTGAAGACGGTTTCGCAAAAAGTAGGTATCTCCCGCTTCGGCGGACTTTTAAAACATGTTTTCCCCATAGCTCTGCGCGCCGACGGATTTGTTCTCCGCACGGCAAACAAGGTTTATGCGCTCACCGACGGGCCTTTAGAGCTGATTGCCACAGGCTCGGCGCTAAAAAGCGGCGTGCCTATAAACAATCAGTTCATAGGCACCGGTTATCACAAAGATCTTCGCCTTTGGGGCGATTTCGGTTCGCAAATATATACAATAAAGCCCTTGGATAATATTTCGGGGCACAGGGAGGCTTAATATGAACAAGCTTGACAGAAGAAACACATTGTTTTTCGGTCTGGGAACAGTCGGCCGAGACATGTTCTATGCCTTTGAGGCAAACGCGCTCATCTACTATCTCTCGAATGTACTGAATCTTCCCATCGGGGTTTACCTCGCAACAAGCCTGGTGTTTACGGTGCTTAGAATCTTCGATGCGCTGAACGACCCCTTCATGGGTCTTCTCATTGACAACAGCCGCTCAAAATACGGCAAGTTTAAGCCGCCCATGCTCTTGGGCGCTATCGTCGGCGCACTGTTCTATCTTGTTCTCTTCACCGATTTCGGCATCCGCAACTATTGGTTTGTCGTCATTTTCGGCGGCGCCTACCTGCTTTGGGATATTTTCTACGGTCTAAACGATATAGCCTATTGGTCTATGCTCCCCTCACTCAGCCTTGACCAGAAGGTGCGCGAGAAAATGGGCGCCTTTGCAAGAATCTGCGCAAATGTCGGCATGTTCGCCATCATGGTCGGTTGGATGCCCATAACAAACGCCTTGGGCAACACCCCGGGCGCATGGTTTACAGTTGCGCTCACCGTCACCGTATTAATGCTTCTCTTCCAGCTTTTCACCATCTTCGGCGTGAAAGAAAAGTTCCAAATGTTCAAGCAGGACGAGGAAAAAACCTCTCTGCGCGAGATGTGGCGCGTGCTCACACACAACGACCAGCTTTTGTGGACAACGCTTTCGATGTCGCTCTTCATGATAGGCTACATGACCACGACAACAATATCCCCCTACTACATGCAGTATGTTTTCGGGAATGCGGATATGTACGCCGTGCTTGCCGCCGTTGTCGGTGTGGCTCAGCTCTCTGCGCTCGGCATTTTTTCATTCGTCTCAAAGCGCCTTTCAAGAGAAAAATTCTATCTCTATTCCACAATCTTGGTAGCGGCGGGCTACGGAGTGTTTATGTTTGCCGATGGGAACCTGCCGCTTATAGTAGTGGCTGCGCTCCTCATGTTCGTGGGCGAGGCCTTTATACAGCTTCTCATGCTCATGTTTCTTTCCGACACCATTGAATACGGCCAGTGGAAGCTCGGCCGCCGCAACGAGAGCATAACCCTCTCGGTTCAGCCTCTCATAAACAAGATAGGCGGCGCCATATCCATGGGCCTTGTCAGCATGTCCTTGGTTTGGGCGGGCATAAAGACGGGCGATGTTGCGGCCGTCAGCATAGACGCAGGCGGCAAAATGGTTGTGAAGCTTGTAATGCTGGTTCTTCCCCTTATATTTATTGTGGCGGGATACTTAATTTACCGCAGCAAGTATAAGATAGATAAAGAAACATACGACAAAATAGTCGCCGAGCTCCACGAAAGAGGCGACCTGCAGCTCGATAAGGAGTATGTTTAATA
>CAYFQE010000009.1:0-29033 GCA_964345235.1 uncultured Oscillospiraceae bacterium
TTTCAAATACATAGCACACCTTGCCCGTAAAAAGATTGAATCCCATTGTGCATATGACACAGACCCGCCGCGAAAAGAGCGCCCCAAATATCTTGCCATAAGCAGACTTGAAAGTGGCATGCCCTATTTAAATGCGCACACCGCCAATAAAGCTTTAAACAAAGTTCCTCACACGCTTCTCTCTGCCGCCTCTGTGACGTGTCGACACAAAACCGCTGTCGTAACGCTGCCCACGCCGCCCGGAACCGGTGTTATAGCTGAAACCATCGGCGAAACCGCGTCAAACTCAATGTCCCCGACTAGTTTCTGTTTTTTATCGGACCAATTGACTCCGACATCTATGACCGTTTGTCCCGCACGGAAATACTCTGCCCCGAGTATCTCCGCTCTCCCGAGCGCCGCAACTACTATATCGGCATCCTGCGTTATTTCTTTGAGATTTTCAGTCTTGCTGTGACAGATAGTTACCGTTGCATTGGCCGCCATAAGAAGCATTGCAACAGGTCTGCCTATAACCAAGCTCCTACCTATCACCACAGCTCGTTTGCCCTGAAGTTTTACACCGTAATATTTTAAAAGCTCCATAACGCTTTGCGCTGTGCAAGGCGCAAAGCCTGCTCCTGTACCTGAATAGAGCCCAGCCATAGACATTAATGTTATACCGTCTATATCCTTCTCAGGACACAAAGCCGCACAAGCTTCATGTTCTTGAATTGTTTTTGGCAGGGGGCGAAACATAAGCACGCCGTGAACACTTTCGTCCGTGTTGAGCTTCTCAATTTCTTTTAAGAGCATATCCTGAGAAGTGTCTGCGGATAAAACAATATTTTTTGTTGCTACACCGACTTTGCCTGCACGCTTAACTGCAGCACGCTCATAAGATATGTCGTCAGCTCTCTCGCCGACACGGAGAGTTGCAAGCTTTGGAACAACTCCTTTTGCCTGCAATATATTTACACGCCTTATTGTCTCCTCATCCAGCGCAGCCGCTGCCGGCGCTCCTCTTAAAATCTCGCTCATTTTAAAATAACCCCGTAATGACTCCATTTTCATCGATGTCTATCTTCTCCGCTGATGGCACTTTCGGCAGTCCCGGCATGGTCATAATGTCGCCTGTGAGGGCAACTATAAAACCGGCGCCGGCCGAAACCTTGAGATTTCTGACCGCTACGCGGAAGTTTTTAGGTGCGCCGAGCTTTTTCGGGTCATCCGAAAAGCTGTACTGTGTTTTGGCAACACAAATGGGAAGTGAGCCAAAGCCCATCGCCTCGAGCTGGGCAAGCTGCTTTGGAGCTTTTTCAACCAAATCCACACCGTCTGCGTGATACAGCCTTGTCGCTATGGCTTCAAGCTTTTCCTTAATGCCCAAATTGATATCGTAGCTGAACTCAAAATCATTTGCCTGCTCGCAAATTCGTACAACTTCTTCTGCAAGCGCAATACCGCCTTCGCCGCCTTTGCCCCAAACCTCGCTGAGAGCGACATTTACACCGAGCGCCTTACATTTTGTCTCGATGAGTTTAAGCTCTGCCTCGCTGTCGGTTGGGAAACGATTTATTGCAACAACACAGGGCAGTTTAAATACCTTTGTGATATTCTCAACATGTTGCAGTAGGTTGGGTAGTCCCTTTTCGAGAGCATCTAAATTCTCGTTTCCGAGCTCGGCCTTTGCCACTCCTCCGTGATGCTTAAGCGCGCGTACCGTGGCCACCACCACTACTGCCGAGGGTTTGAGCCCTGCCATTCGGCATTTGATGTCTATAAACTTCTCTGCGCCGAGATCGGCTCCGAACCCCGCCTCCGTTACGGCATAGTCACCGAGTTTGAGCGCCATGCGGGTTGCCGTTACACTGTTGCAGCCGTGAGCAATATTTGCAAAAGGTCCGCCATGCACAAAAGCCGGTGTCCCTTCGAGTGTCTGTACCAAGTTCGGCTTGAGAGCATCCTTCAAAAGCGCCGCCATTGCGCCTTGGGCCTTAAGCTCTCCCGCCGTGACCGGTTCGCCCGAGTAGGTATAGCCTACTATTATTCTGGAGAGTCTTTCCTTTAAATCCTTTATGTCGCTTGCAAGGCATAAAACTGCCATAATTTCGCTGGCCACGGTAATGTCGAACCCGTCCTCGCGCGGGGTGCCGTTGGCTTTTCCGCCAAGTCCTATCACAATATTTCTAAGCTGTCGGTCGTTCATATCCACAGCTCGACGCCATGTTATTTGGCGCGGATCGATATTCAGGGAATTTCCCTGCTGGATGTGGTTATCCAACATTGCGGCAAGCAGGTTATTCGCCGCGCCTATAGCGTGAAAATCTCCTGTAAAGTGGAGATTTATATTTTCCATCGGCACGACTTGGGCATATCCGCCGCCGGCCGCTCCGCCCTTTATACCGAATACCGGACCGAGGCTCGGCTCACGCAGAGCAACAACGGAGTTTTTACCTATTTTTCTAAGTCCGTCGGCAAGTCCTACTGTCGTTGTTGTCTTGCCTTCGCCTGCCGGAGTGGGCGTGATTGCCGTAACAAGAACAAGCTTTCCGTCCGGCTTATCGGCCATGTCTCTAAGAAGCGCATAGTCCACCTTTGCCATATATCTGCCGTAGGGCTCAAGATACCTCTCTTCAATTCCGGCTACAGCCGCAATGTCCAAAATATTCTTCTTTTCATATGCCTGCGCTATCTCAATATCTGTTTTATATCCCATATTTAATCTCCTTACACATTGGCTTGCTTATACTTCAAATAAAGGCGGAGGCAGGTATACCGCTTGAGGCATACCTGCCATCCATTATAAATTCATAGTTGCAAAAATCAATACAATTTTTCTTTGGCGTGGATAAGATTAGTCATGAGTTCGTTGAGCGGAGCATTTCTGCCAAGCTTTTTGGCCTCGGATACGACCGCTCCGTTTATCTGGTCTACTTCCGTGCGGCGTTTATTTCTTACATCCGCCAGCATGGAGGCTACATTTCCTCCGGTCTCGAGCGCAATATCTATAACATTCTTAAATACCGCTTCAAAATCGAAGCTCATTCCCGAAGCATTGACAATCTCAACGGCCTCATTCACAAGTGCGTAAGAGGCGGCGCGTGCAAACTCGTTGTTGGCGATGCACTGGTTGGTATCGTTGAGCAGGGCGCATATGCCGTTTATGCCGACATTTACAAACACCTTGCTCCAAACGAGCTCCTTGACATCGGGAGTAAGTATGACATGCGGAACCCCGCCCTCTTCCATAAGTTTTGCTACTGTCTCGGCGTTGGTTTGATCCTTTGTAAGGCATCCCAGGTGAGTCGGCCCCTGTCCCTTATGCAGGACATATCCCGGGCCTGCAATTATTGCTCCGCCGCCGCTGGTGCCTACAACTATCTGCTCTTCGGGAACGAATTTTACAATTTCGTCCGAGTTGCCATATCCGTTCTGCAGTGTAAGAACTATCGTTTCGGGTCCTATAAGGCTTGCATTTGCGCTGAGAGCATCTGCGCTCTGGTAGCCTTTTGTGAGCAGGATAACGAGGTCTGCCGCAGAGCATCCCTTTGTGTCCGTTGTGGCCTTCATGTTTTTATAGATTTCTGTTGTACCGTCGAGATGCACAAATTCGAGGCCTTTTTCGTTTATAGCATCGACATGGGCCTTAACCACATCCACAAGCAGAACTTCGTTATGCTTGCAAAGATATGTGCCGTATATACAGCCCATTGCGCCGGCGCCGATTATTCCTATTTTCATTATCTTTGCCTCCCGTTAATTCTAGTCCTCTATCTCGCAGATTATGTTGCAGATGCAACCGTCGCCGTATTTCTTTATCATGTCGATTGTTATGAGTCCGTTTTTCTCGGTAAACGGGCAGTCAATCAGTAGGGGATGGTTGTAGATAAATTTCTCTGTCGGTATCGCCTCGACATTGTCCATCTTCGGAGCATCGCCGCCCATGTAGTGCCAGGGCGCATCACAGTGCGTACCGGCATGCAAATAATTCTCGAGCACAGAGCCGTTCCAAGGATCTCCCTTTTCGAGGTTCTCACGAATCTTTACTGAAGGAATCGGAAGTCCTGGATAAACTCCCATGCCGTCATAAATAGGATAACCGATTTCAACATATCTGCTCATTTTATTACTTTCTTTCATATTAATATTGATTGAGTTTTATCTGATATTTTAGTCCATCGGGGGAATTTCTACCTGCTTATTAAAGCTGTATTCGGGAGATGGGAAAGTACCGTCTACGGTTTCCTGATGGAAAGCATTGAGTCCGTCGACCATAGCCTTGCGAATGTGGGCAAAATGCTTTACAAACTTGGGCTTAAAGTCGCCGTACATGTCTAAAAGATCCTGTGTGACAAGTACCTGGCAGTCGACATCCGGACCTGCGCCGATACCCAGTATGGGAACCTTCACGGCCTTTGTGAGCGCTGCCGCAACGACTGAAGGTACACACTCAACAACAATTGAAAATACTCCCGCCTCTTCGAGCGCTTTGGCATCTTCTATGAGCTTTTTAGCGCCCTCGGGAGTACCGCCCTGGACTTTGAATCCTCCAAACGAAGTTGCCGACTGCGGTGTCATACCTATGTGGCCCATGACCGGTATGCCAACTTCCACCATACGCTTAATTGTCGGCGCCATGGCAACTCCGCCCTCGAGCTTTACGCAGTCGCAGTTTGTCTCCATAAGTATGCGGCTGGCATTGCGGATAGCCTGCTCTGTGCTCTCCTGATATGAGCCGAAAGGCATATCGCCGGCAATAAATGTGTTCGGAGCACCCTTAACAACGGGCTTTATGTGATGAATCATATCGTCCATAGTGACGCCGACGGTTGTGGTATATCCAAGCATAATCATGCCCAGCGAGTCTCCGACTAAGATTACTTCTACATTGCTCTCGTCAACAATTGATGCCGTGGTGTAGTCGTAAGCCGTAGCATACGCAAACTTGCGGCCCTCGTCTTTATACTTCTGGAAATCGAGTACTGTCATTTTTTTCTTACTCATACATCATTATCCTTTCTGATATGCAATTTTTCACACATGGTATTACCTACGCTTTATTTTAGTATACTCATCGATTCTGTTTAAGTCAATACAAAAATTCCATAATAAGTAAAATTTCGTTGATTTGCCTGCTTTTGTGGCATATTTTGGGCAAAACAAAGCGCAGTCGCTTTTCAACCCGCCTTATTATCAATCTCTCTTGTGGTAATACCTCTTCAGGTCAGACGGACTTGCCGGCTTGACATTTTTTTGTCGAAGAGTTATCATTATTACTAAATTACGCTTACAAGCAAATAGGCTTAACGGACATTGGAGTATTTATATGAAATCGCAACCGCTATCTTCAAAAATTGCCGAAAAACTTGCGGAAATTATTTTTGAGGGCAAAAAATATAAACCCGGGGACAAGCTTCCGACAGAGCGTCAACTGTCGGAAATGCTCGGCGCAAGCCGAACTGCCATAAGAGAAGCTTCAAAACAGCTTGAGGCGCGGGGCATACTTACCGTAAAGCGAGGAGTCGGCACCTTTGTAGCCGAAACACCCGGCATCTCAAGCAATCCGCTCGGAATAAGCGTACAGACTGACGATATTTATGATACCGCTTCTGTGCTGATTGACTGGTATAGGGTGAGGCGTATTATTGAAGGTGACGCCATGAAAATGGTTGCCGAAAAAGCTACGGATGAAGAACTCGCTGAAATCGAGGCAATCATGGAGCAGGAAATTTCTCTTTTAAATCAATCGGATGTAGGTTTTCTCTCGACAGACCAACAATTCCACTGCGCTCTGGCAAAAGCCACACACAACATTGTTATGGAGCGCCTTATTCCCTCGCTACATGCCTCTATATACTACGATATGGTAAAAAGCCTTTATTTTAAGCTGCACGAACGGTTCAACCGAAATGCAGCGCAAAACCACGCCGACATTGTTCGCTACCTTAAACTGAGAAACGGCGAGGCTGCGGCACTTGCCATGCGCTACCATATGCTCGTCGCAATTGACGACATGTTTGCGTTAAAAAACGAAGTTTTATAAGTGTTTTATATATGTTAAGAAAAATAAAGCTTCTCTTCACTTTTTAAAAATGGTGATGAGAAGCTTTATTTTTGGACATTTAGGAACAAAACAAAAACCCTGTAAGCGTTACACCTACAGGGCTTTTCGTTTATGGTACCGGTGGTGGGACTCGAACCCACACACCCTTGCGGATAACAGATTTTGAGTCTATCTCGTCTACCAATTCCGACACACCGGCATTGCAGTGAATTATACCGCAAGTCCGTGTGTTTTTCAAGTATTATTTTGTCTCAGATTTGTGCCGTTTTTGCCCGCTGACCCATTGTTTAGGTTTTTCAGCTTATCTTTCCCTTTGCAACAACACTGTCAATTTTTTCGCCACTGTATGTTCCGTTGAAGAACCAGCTGACCTTGGCATCTCCCAGGGATTCCCTTGCGATTGTCATAGTATAGGTGGCAATAAGATTCTCGCCTTTGCCGGGTCCGTCGTAGCTTACAGCCTTTGTGCTGAACGGATACGACCTGCCGCCGATTGTGAGAGTGCCGCCGCTGGGCATCTCTCTGCAATAGAGCGAATATGAAACAACATAGAGATTGAGCGTAAGATTGTACTGATCGCCGCCCGAGGGTGTAAGTTGCCAATCGACTTTTATGTTCAGCTTTTTATTGTCGGATTGGAATGAGCCCGAAGATTCAACCGGAACAGGAGTGGGCGCAACGGTTGGTGTTGCCGGAGGGGGCGCTACAGTCGGCGTTGTCTGCGCAGGATTTTGAGATGACTGAGGATTATTGGGATTGCCGGGATTCTGTGGGTTTTCTCCGGGTACATAGACACCGGGATCATACACCGGTGTGGAGCTTGCCTGGCCGGGAAGATTCGGCGCCGCCTGGCCCGGATTTTGATTGTCGACCGCTCCCGATGGCTGGTTTGGTATTTCCACTTCTTTGACATTGCCGCAGGATCTCATTATTAGGGCAACAGCCACAACAATGAGCAGTAAAATTAAAAGCATTATAATTATTGCCGGTAGGTTAGTTCTATTCGATTGCATAATACTCACCTCTTATCGTATTATCTTTCAAAAACATGTAAAAGTCAATATTTTTATTTTTTATCGACTTAAATCATCGTTATTTATTGCTTTTTGTAGATGTATGCTGTATACTCTAGTCCACAATTAAAAATCTTATCAAGAGTGGTGGAGGAAACGGTCCTGTGAAACCCGGCAACCTGTTAATTCAAGGTGCTAAATCCGGCGAGTTATTCGAAAGATGAGATTGTTCTTATTACGGCCCGCCGATGAGTGGGTCTTTTTCTTTCCCCTCTAAAACAAAAGGAGTGTTTACTATGGCAAATTATCTATTCACCTCTGAATCGGTTACCGAGGGTCATCCCGACAAAATATGTGACAAGATTTCTGATTCAATTTTAGACGCTATACTCGAACATGACCCCGACAGTCATGTCGCCTGCGAGTGCTGCTGCACAACGGGACTCATATATATTATGGGTGAAATTTCCACTTCGTGCTATGTGGATATTCCCAAGATAGCCAGAGACACCGTTAGGGAAATCGGCTATACCGACTCGGAAATGGGATTCGACGCTTCGACCTGCGCAGTTTTGACAGCTATTGACGAGCAGTCTTCCGACATCGCAATCGGTGTAAATGAGGCTCTGGAAAATAAGCTCAATGAGGAAGCGGAGCTTCAAAACGGCGCCGGAGACCAGGGCATGATGTTCGGTTATGCCTGCGATGAAACGCCCGTCTTGATGCCTCTTCCGATATATCTCGCTCACAAAATATCTAAAAAACTTAGCGAGGTACGCAAAAACGGTTCTTTCCCTTATCTACGCCCTGACGGAAAAACACAGGTCACTGTTGAATATAATCGCGATGGTGAGCCTGTGAGGGTTGACACCGTCGTCCTCTCTACTCAGCACAAGGAAAGCGTTTCTTTGGAGCAAATCAGACGCGATATGATTGAGCATGTCATACTGCCCTGCATTCCCGAGGAACTTAAAACCGACAATATCAAGTTTTTTATTAACCCCACAGGACGCTTTGTCAAGGGCGGACCCGCCGCCGATTCCGGCCTTACAGGCCGCAAGATTATAGTTGATACCTACGGCGGAAGCGCACCTCACGGCGGCGGCGCTTTTTCGGGAAAAGACCCCAGCAAGGTTGACAGATCCGCAAGCTACGCTGCGCGCTGGATTGCCAAAAACATCGTTGCAGCCGGCATTTGCAGACGCTGCCAGGTTCAAATCGCCTACGCAATCGGAGTTGCAAACCCTGTCAGCATAAATGTTACCGGTTTCGGCACCGGCAAGGTTTCGGATTCGGATCTCGAAAAAGCCATTAGAAAAGTTTTCGACTTGAGGCCTTCGGCAATTATAAAGAGCTTGGGTCTTAAGGCGCCTATCTATGCTCAAACCGCCGCCTATGGCCACTTCGGCAGACCCGACCTGAATCTGCCTTGGGAAAAATGCGACAAAACCGAAGAGCTTTTGGCTGCGCTGAACTTGTGATATAAAGCAGGACTTTCTTTATTCCTTAATAAGTGGTAAAATAATTTAACTACAAAACAGTTATCCAAAAATTCAAATTTAATAAGAAATGACAGAGTAGGACCGGGCGCGTAAAGTGCTTGAGGATGGGAAGTTGCCTCAAGACGAAGGATTAAATTCTGCGGTGCCCTCTCCGCATCCGCTGCCACCTAAAGAATTCTTCTTTCGTGGCAACTGTCGTGAAAGGAGTTTTTATGAAAACATCTCGTCTCGCCGTAAATTCGATACTTGCGGCCGCCTGCACTATTCTCGGCTACTTTGCCCTGGATTTGGGAAACATCAAAATAAGCTTTGAAGCCTTGCCGATATTTGTTGCCGCGTGTCTCTTTGGAGCATATGACGCCGGTCTCGTTTCTATTGTCGGTGTGGGGCTGTATCAATTGCTTCGCTACGGAATCACACTTACCACACCTCTTTGGATATTTCCCTATTTTGCTGCCGCAATTTTTATCGGCCTTATCTCAAAGCGTCATGAGTACAATCTTAAAATGCCTGCACTGCTTATTGTGTTTGTTCTCGCTGAGCTGATCATTACCGGCTTCAACACTTTGGCGCTGTATGTCGACAGCAAAATTTTTCATTATTACACTCCCGGCTTTATCACAGCCGTGTTGGCACTGCGCCTCGGTTTGGCCGTTGTAAAAGGCATTCTCTTCTCGGTGTTGCTCCCGACTTTTATGCCCTCTATAAGAAAAGCTGTCGGAAGATAAAAAAAGCACCTTGAAATCTTGCATTTTAAAAACTTTTTTGTTACTATTACTCTAGGCCGAGTTATGGACCGAGTAATGGGTAATGGAGGTAAGAACTATGGCATATTTCATCGAAGACGGATGCATTATGTGCGGAACATGTGCTGCCGCATGTCCTGCAGAGGCAATTGACATGGGAGATGACAAGTATGTTATCGATCAGGATAAGTGTGTTTCCTGCGGATCATGCGCAGAAAGCTGCCCTGTTGAGGTCATTTCCGAAAAATAATTGTTTGACAGAGACATAAGAGAGGCGTTATTCGCCTCTCTTTTCTTAATATTTGCGGAGATTATATATGACTGAGCCCAAGCTTCGCCCCCTCTTTAAAGGCGGGCCCATATTTAACTACAATTCGAAAGCGTTTTCACTTTGCACCGACAGTGTGCTTCTCGCTGATTTTGCTCTGTGTCTTAACAGAAACATTAAACACTTCACAGAGCTCGGCTGCGGTAGCGGAGCCATGAGCCTTTTAATCGCTCACAGTTTTCCCAATTCCAAAGGAGTTTTGCTGGATATCTCGGATAGGGCCATTGAAGCGGCCAAAGAAAACTTTGCGCTAAACTCGATGGAAGGAGGAGCCGAATTTATTTTGGGCGATGTTTCCGAAGTCGGGCAGAAGCTTAAATGCGAAGGCTTTGAGCTTGTAATCTCGAACCCTCCTTACTTTGCACCGAAAAGCGGCAGAGTTTCACTTGATCCGAGCAGAAGCCTGAGCCGTCAGGGACGACATGATATTTTAGAGGATTTCTTTTCTTCGGCTTCATATTTGCTCAAATCAAAAGGGTCTTTTTGCTTTGTTATGCGGACAGAGCGCCTAGCCGAGGTGATTTTGCTTTTAAAGTCCTGCAAACTCGAGCCGAAAAAGCTCCGCTTTGTACACGATAAGTCGGATAGTAAATCTAAGATTTTTTTAATGGAAGCTAAAAAAAATGCGGCATCAGGCATATATGTTCTGCCTCCTCTGATTTTGAGAAACACAGACGGAAGCTTAAGCCGCGAGCACCTTAGAATTTACAGAATGGATGAAGAAAATGAAAGCTAGACTCTATTTGGTAGGCACTCCGATCGGTAATTTGGGCGATTTTTCACCTAGGGCTTTAGAAACTTTAAAAAGCGTAGACTTTATAGCCGCTGAGGACACAAGAGTAAGCCTTAAGCTTCTCAGGCATTTTAAGATTAAAAAACCGCTCATTTCATACCACGAGCACAACAAATTGACTAGCGGCGAGGCCATCCTTGAAAAACTTCTAAACGGAGAAAGCTGTGCCCTTGTAAGCGATGCCGGAATGCCCTGCATATCAGACCCGGGCACAGAGCTTGTGGCGCTGTGTCATGAAAGAGGCGTTGAGGTTGTTTCGGTTCCCGGACCCTCGGCTCTAATTTCTGCCCTTTCTCTTTCAGGCTTTTTATCGGGAAGCTTTGTTTTTGAAGGATTTTTACCCGCAAAAAAAGGAGAGCGAAAAGAGCGACTCTCTGCCCTAAAGCCTGAAAAAAGAACAGTTATCTTCTATGAGGCGCCGCATAAGCTTAAAAACAGCCTGCGCGATATTTTCGATGTTCTCGGCGACAGGAAGATTTCCGTCTCGAGGGAAATTACAAAGCTACATGAGGAAACCTTGCGTGGAAGGGTTTCGGACTTCATATCCAAGTATGAAGAAGAGCAGCCAAGAGGCGAATTTGTTCTTGTCTTGGCGCCGGCTGAAGCGCATGAAGAGGAAAAGATGAGTGAGGATGAGGCCTTAAAACTTGTGCTCTCTTACAGAGATCAGGGCCTATCTTTAAAGGAAGCGTCAAAGCTGGCATCAGCCGAGAGCGGATACTCGAAAAATGAGCTCTACAGCCTTGCAACCAAAAAATAAAACATATAGAAAAAGCTCAGACCCTAGGGTCTGAGCTTTTTTGCATAAATTAAACTATTTTACAAGTTTTGCAACTTCGGCTGCCAAATCGTCAGAGCGTTTTTCGATACCTTCTCCGCGCTCGTAGCGAACATAGCCGACTACTTTTATTTCACTGCCAATCTTCTTGGAAACAGCCTTGACATGCTCCGCTACAGACAGCTTATCATCCTTGACGAAGTTCTGCTGCATGAGGCAAATTTCGCCCAGATACTTATTGAGTCCGCCGGTGACTATCTTTTCCATAATGTGATCGGGCTTGTTTGCATTCTTCGGGTCCTGCTTGGCCTGATTGACACGAACTTCCTTCTCCCTCTCGATAAACTCGGCGGGAACAACACTCTTATCTAAAAATTCGGGTCTGAGAGCCGCAACCTGCATTGCAAGGTCTTTGCCGAGCTCGAGAACATCTTCGTTGTTCTTAAATTCGTCGGCAACTTCCATATTGAGGAGAACAGCAATTCTGCCGCCCATGTGGACATAGGGAGCCGAAACGCCACCGGCATAGCGGTCGAAACGCCTTACCTTTATGTTTTCGCCGATAACGAGAACTTTATCGTTCTGTACTTCCTGAACACTTTTGCCCGCACCGGGATATTCGGCTGCAAAAAGAGCATCGAGGTCCGCAGGATTCTGCTCTAAGACGACCTGAGCTACTTTCTCGACATAGTCGACAAAGAGTTCGTTCTTGGCGACAAAGTCACTCTCTGCATTAACTTCTACTATAGCACCGATACCGTCTACGCTCACGGCGTATGCCATACCTTCGGCGGCTATTCTGCCGGCCTTCTTCTCTGCTGCTGCCAATCCCTTTTCACGCAGAAAGTCAACCGCCTTATCCATATCTCCATCGCAAGCTTCGAGCGCCTTTTTGCAGTCCATCATGCCGACGCCTGTCTTCTCGCGGAGTGTCTTTACATCTTGTGCCGTAAATGCCATATACCTAAGTTCCTTTCCTTATTTTCTTCTATACTAATATACTAAAATCTGCTGTCTTATTCTGCGGGCTTTTCGTCCGGTTCGAACACATAGCTAACCTCGGGCTCTTCCGCCATGGCGTCTTCACCCTGGTTCGCCTCGACAAAGGCATCTGCCATTCTACCGCACATGAGCTTAATGGCACGGATAGCATCGTCGTTTGCGGGAATGACATAGTCGACCTCGTCGGGATCGCAGTTTGTATCGACAAGTGCAATAACGGGAATACCCAGTTTTCTTGCCTCGGCTATGGCATTGTGCTCTCTGCGAGAGTCGATAACAAAGATGGCCTCGGGAAGCTTTCTCATTTCCTTAACACCGCCGAGATACTTCTCGAGTTTCTCCATCTCACCCATAAGCTTGAGTACTTCCTTTTTGGGAAGCATATCGAATGTGCCATCGTCGCGCATCTTCTCGAGCTGAGCAAGTCTGTCGATACGAGTGCGCATGGTTTTGAAGTTGGTGAGCATACCGCCGAGCCAGCGAGCATTGGCATAGAACTGTCCTGAGCGCTCTGCCTCTTCCTTAACGGTTTCGGCTGCCTGCTTCTTTGTGCCTACAAAGAGGAGCTTGCCTCCCGCCTGGGCAATGGAGCTGACGAAATCGTAAGCTTCTTCAAGCTTCTTGGATGTTTTTTGAAGGTCGATAATATATATACCGTTTCTTTCACAGTAAATATATTCCTTCATTTTGGGGTTCCATCTGCGTGTTTGGTGACCGAAATGGACACCTGCTTCTAAAAGCTGTTTCATTGATACTACCGGCATAATTTTCTCCTTTTTTTTGTTTTTACCTCCGAAAACCTCATCCTTACACGACCCGGCCTGTTTGGCCACGGGGTCGAAAGTCGGTTTCCGTGCGTAATGCCTTGGTATTATAACATCGAAGCCTTGCGGCTTCAAGGTTTTTTTCTTAAAATTATAAATTATTGCATAAATAAATTAGCTTTAAGCCTTGTTTTTCCTTTTTATCTATTTTGATATGTCTTCCAACTTGGCCAAAACCTTTTCTACCCTGTGCGGACCGCTTTCCAGAACCGTTATACGAAGATTTTCGTACTCGATGCTGTCTCCTGTCTTGGGAAAATCCCCAAATCTTTCGATAATCCATCCGCCGACAGTCTCGGAATCGAAATCAATTGACTCTTCATCTTTATCGACAAGTTCAAAAAAGTCATAGATACTCATATCTCCGTCGACCTCGAATATGCCTTCGGCGCGAGTTATTACCTCATTTTCGACCTCGTCGCTCTCGTCCCAAATTTCACCCACCAGTTGCTCTAAAACATCTTCCAGTGTGATTATTCCGAGCGTGCCGCCGTATTCGTCGGTTACAACCGCAAGCTGTTTCTGACTCCGCTTGAACGACGAGAGCAGGGAAAGCATTTTAACCGTTTTATACACATATAAGGGTTCCAAAAGTAAAGGCTCTATGTCAAATTCTTCGGATTCCAGCATAAGGCGCAGAAAGTGGTTTTGATGAAGTATGCCTATTATTTTGTCTACACTGTCTCTGTAGACCGGTATACGGCTATAACCGGACTCCTCCACCTTTTTCTTTATGTTCTCAAAATCGTCATCTATGTTTATTGCATCCATATCGACTCTGGCCGTCATGGCTTCGGAGGCATTTACATCGTAAAACTCGAGCGCAGACTGAAGGAGTTCGGATCTGCTCTCGTCCAGAACATTCTCATCCTGGGCAATCTCGATAATCGATTGAAGCTCCTCTACAGCCATTTCATTTTCGTCTTCCACCGCCTTATCCATAGGAAGCAAAATAAGATCTATCGTTTTTACAACAACAAAGACTATGGGAGCAAAGAGCAAGGTCATAGCGCGCACGGGATATGCGTAGATTAGCGATAGGCTGTTGGCCTTGTTTTTACCCAGTATTTTGGGCGTTACTTCACAAAAGATTATTACAACCACTGTAAGGCCTGCCGTAAGAGCCGCAGAATAGTCCTCTATGCCGAAGTGAACGGCAAATACGGACAGTAGTGACGACATGCCTATGTTGGCAATATTGTTGCCTATGAGGAGACCCGACAAACTGCTGTCGAACCTATCGACAACCTTAAGGGCCATCTTAGCAGGCTTGTTGCCCTCTTCTGCCAAATTTTCGAGTCTGACTCTGTTTACCGAAGAGAAGGTAATCTCGGCGGATGAGCAGAACATTGAGAGCAAAAAGAATACGGCAAAGCTGACTGCAATTATCGTCATTCCCATTCCTCCTCTGCTACAGGCTCCACAACAAGTTTGAGTATCCTGTTTTGTCGCATGGAATCAACGGTTATACGAAGTTTTTCAAAATCGAAGTATTCCCGTTCATTGGGTATTCGGCCGAACTTGCCATATACCCAGTCACCGACACTGTGCTCGAGCAGTGGTTCTTCAATCTCTTCAGGCTCATAGTCCAAGTATTCAAAGAGATCTTCCAAATTAAGCTCGGCATCTACCTGGCATCTTCCGCCGCCCAGAGGCATGAAACTCTCTTCGACAACATCGTCCTCGTCCCAAATCTCGCCTACAAGTTCTTCCAAGATATCCTCAATGGTGACTAGTCCCATTGTGCCGCCGTATTTATCAATGATTATGGAAAGGTTAATCTTTTCAGCGCTCATCTTTTTTAGAAGATCGCTTATTTTCACGCTTGCCGGAGCAAAATGGACCTTGTCGAGACAGGTTCTTAAATCCGCCGCGCCCTCGGCAAAGTAGACCTTTAAGTATTTTCTTATCTGAAGTACACCGATGATGTTATCTATCGTGCCCTCATAAACCGGAAGTCTGCTGTGTTTGTGTTCTTTTATGAACTCAAGTACCCTCTCCGAAGGCCACTCAACATCGACTGCGGCTATGTCCACTCTTGCAGTGACAATATTGCCCGCTTTCACATCCTCAAACTGCAGAGCCGAGCTCATTAGCTCGCCATGAGCGCTGTCTAAAGCGCCCTCGTCTGTGAGGTCTTCGATTATATCGTATAACTCATTCTCAGTGACACTCGGCTCCGCCTGCTTGTGAAAAATACTTGCAAGCGCTGAACCTATTTTGCTTATAAGAAAAACCAAGGGCCCAAAGACTTTCATAAAAAAGAGCATTGAGGGTGCCAGCGCAACACTCAGGTTCTCGCTTCGTCTTTTTGCCATGCTCTTGGGAAGCATCTCCACCGAGAAGAAAACTATTATTGCAAAAATAATGGCTGAAAGGCTCACATAATTTACACCCCATATGCGAGTGACCTCATAGCTAACTATGCTGCCCATCGATATGTGGCAAATATTGGTGCCTATCAGCACTGTGCTGATTAACTTTTCGCCTTGCTCCAGAACATTGAGAGCCTTTTCCGCCCTCTTGTCGCCCTTTTCAAGTCTTGCTTTGAGCTTAACTTTTGATGTAGATGCAAAAGCCGTTTCGCTCATGGCAAAGTACCACGAGAACGCCGCCAGCACAAAAAGGCCGACTAATGCCGTAGTTGAAAAATACTGAAAATGACTTCCAGGGTCCATTAAGGACACACACGCTCCTTTTTACTCAATATATGAGTTATTTAATGATAGCATTATCTATTTTTCTTGTCAACTCTGCTGTCTTCGGTCTTATTTAAGAACCACATTCTCTTCTCCCAGTAGGATTTTGAGCTCCTTTATAAGGACTTCCGTTATGACACAAGCTGCCGAAAGGCGGCGCTTTGATGCCGCCAGATATATTATCATTTTTTCCTTTCCGGGAAACATTTGAAGAAGCAGGTCGATTCTATGAAGCTTTCTCTCCTCGTCGCCGCTTATCTTTAACCATAAGGTTTTCTCTCTTTTCTCTTCCTGCGGTGTGTTTTCATTTTTTGAAATAACTGCTTTTTCTTCATTGTTCTTAAGTTCATTAAGTCCGCTGATTGTTTCCGCAATCAGTTGGGGCTCCGACTCGTCTCTCTGTGAAATTCTGCCGTAGACAAGCAATGGCTCGTCCTCTACTATTTTATGTTCGGATTTATCGAGCGCATTTTGAAAAGCAAGAATTTCTATACCGCCGCTTCTGTCCTCGAGCCTTATGTTTGCCATGAGCGTATTCGCTCTTGTTGTTCTGAAATCCTTTGAAACGACTATTCCGCAGACTTTGAGTTTTTGATTGTCGCGGTATTTTTGCGGCCCGTCTTCCTCGGCAAAGTCGGACATAATTTCGCCTATGCTCACAGCTCCGGCTTTTTCAGCCATGGCGCTGTACTCATCCATCGGGTGTCCGCTCAGGTAGAGACCGCAGGTTTCCTTCTCCATTTTCATGAGCTCTTTTTTATCGAACTCCGGCTGTTTTTCTATTCTTATCCCCGTATTTTTACTGCCGCTAACCATGCTGAAAAAGTCCATTTGACCGCTTATTTTAGACTTATGATCAGCATCAACCGCAGAAAGTAAAGTGTCGAGCGATGCGAGCATGGAACGCCTGTTGTATCCGAGACCGTCGAAAGCTCCGGATTTAACAAGGTTCTCCATTGCCTTTCTGTTCACATCTTTGCCCGCCATCCTGCGGCAAAAATCTTCTATATCCCTAAAATCTCCCCCACGCGTTCTCTCTTCTATTAAATTTGTTATCGGCTTTAATCCCAAGGCCTTTATTCCCAAAAGTCCGAAGCGTATTCCCTCGTCTTCAACAACGAAGCTCTCGAACGAACGGTTTATACTCGGGGGCAGGAGCTCTATGCAACTCTCGCTACAGTCTCCTATATATTCAGCCATCTTCTTTGTGTTTTCCTGCACAGAGCTTAAGAGCGCCGCCATAAACTCCTTCGGATAGTGGCACTTCATATAGGCGGTTTCGTAGCTTATTATCGCATATGAAACAGCGTGGGCCTTGTTGAATGCGTAGCTGGCAAACGCTAAAATCTCATCATAGATTGAGTTTGCCGTATCCTCGGGCACGCCGTTTCTAACGGCTCCCCTTATTCTGCGGCTTTCGTCCCCGCTGACAAAGGCTTTGCGCTCTTTTTCGATAAGTTCGTGCTTTTTCTTGGATATGGCCCTGCGTATGTTGTCTGCCTGTCCAAGAGAATATCCGGCGAGCTTGCGGAAAATTTCGATAACCTGTTCCTGATAGACTATGCAACCATAAGTCACCTCGAGTATGGGCTTGAGCATCGGATGCTTGTAGCGTATCTTGCTTACATCCTCGGAAGCCTCTAAGAACCTGGGTATGCTGTCCATAGGTCCCGGCCTGTAGAGCGCTATTAAAGCTGTAATGTCTTCTATACTCTTTGGCTTTAGACGCATACATACCGAGGTCATTCCGGCAGACTCGAGCTGAAACACACCTTTGGTCTTGCCCTGAGAGAGCATTTGCATTGTTTCGGCATCGTATTCGGGTATTTCTTTTATTTCAAAATCGGGCTTATTTATTCTTACCAGATTCACGGCATCTTCTAAAACCGTCAGGTTCCGAAGCCCCAAAAAGTCCATCTTTAGCAGGCCCAGCTCCTCGAGGGTTGTCATTGGGAACTGGGTTATTATCGACTCGTCGTTTCGGGCAAGCGGAACATATTCATAAACGGGTTTTTCGGTTATTACAACGCCTGCCGCATGGGTTGAAGCATGGCGGGGCGAACCCTCAAGCTTCATTGCAGTGTCTAAAAGTTTTTTGTACTTCGCTTCCTTTGTATAGAGCTCTTTAAGTTGATTTGAAGCCTTAAGAGCCTCTTCCAAGCTTATATTCAATGTTTTGGGCACAAGTTTTGCCGCCACATCGCAATCGGCATAGCTCATGTCCAAGGCCCGGCCCGTATCGCGTATTGCCGCCTTGGCCGCCATAGTACCGAAGGTGACTATTTGCGCCACATGATCCGTACCGTATTTTTGGTTTACATAATCTATGACTTCT
The DNA here is from genome assembly GCA_964345235.1 of uncultured Oscillospiraceae bacterium. GTDB lineage: Bacteria > Bacillota > Clostridia > Oscillospirales > Oscillospiraceae > Scatomorpha. The sequence continues at coordinate 18,067 of CAYFQE010000009.1, forward strand.
CCGCGTCTTCTGACGCAGAAATCCATATCTATATCGGGCATAGAGACTCTTTCGGGATTTAAAAAGCGCTCGAAGTAGAGGCTGTATTTAATAGGGTCAACATCGGTTATCTTTAGGCAATAGCTCACTAAGCTGCCTGCGGCGCTTCCCCTGCCCGGCCCCACAGCTATGCCGTTTCGCTTGGCAAAGTCTACAAAATCCCAAACTATGAGGAAGTAATCGCAAAAACCCATTTGAGCTATCATCTTAAGCTCGTACTTAAGCTGCTCTCTTATGCTCTCATCGGGATTTTCGTATCTCTCCGAAAGTCCTTGCTCGCAGAGCTCTCTTAAATAAGCAAAACTGTCGCTAACGCCCTCGGGCAGCTTGAATTTCGGAAGATGGTATTCCCCGAAAGAAAAATTGAAATTACAGCGATCCGCTATTTTTTGAGTGTTGTGGACAGCTTCTTCCAAATTCGGAAAAAGCTCCCTCATCTCGGCCTCGGATTTTAAAAAGTACTCTTCAGGGCTGAGCTTCATTCTGTCGGTTTCGTTTATTGTTTTGGCTGTTTGTATGCACATGAGGACATCCTGATAGTAGGCGTCCTCTTTTTCTATGTAGTGACAGTCGTTCGTGGCCGCCATGGGTATGCCGGTTTCGTTGCTTATTCGGCTTATGCCCCTTAAAACCATCTCCTCCTCGGCAAGGCCGTGGCGCTGAACTTCGAGATAGAACCTGCCGTCATCAAAAACGGAGTTTAACCAAAGCGCCTTTTTCTTGGCATCTTGATAGTCTCCTCTGATTATCATTTGCGGAATAAAGCCTGCAAGACAGCCCGAAAGGCAGATGAGCCCCTTGTTGTACTTTTCCAAAAGCTCCCAATCTATTCTCGGTTTCTTATAAAACCCTTCAATATAGCTCATAGAAACTAAATAGCTCAGGTTTTTATAGCCCTCCTCATTCATACAGAGAAGAATCAGGTGACTGTATTCATCCAGTCCCATCTCCTTTTGTTGCATAGACCTGGATGCAACATATACCTCACAGCCGATTATGGGCTTTACTCCCTCTTTAACGCAGGCTCTGTAAAAATCCACACAGCCGAACATGACCCCGTGGTCTGTTATAGCCACAGAGTTCATTCCGAGCTCTTTAACTCTCTTCGGAAGCGTGTCTATACGGCAGGCGCCGTCGAGCAAGCTGTATTCGGTATGCAGATGGAGGTGACAAAATGACATTGCTATTCCTTAAATTTCTTTGCTCTCTTCGTTTACGCTGTTCTCATCATTATTGCGAAAAGCCTTTTCTATCGCTTTAAACGGATGCTTCACCGCCTCTACCGCAGTATCCGGCAATTTATCTTTTACCTTTTCGGGTATCATCTCTCCTGCCGTTTTAAAGTACTCCTTAATCAGCAGCATGGTGGGCTCCAGGACTTTTCGCCTTTTCTCGCTGTTGTTAAAAAGCTTTAGCGACTTGAGGTTTTCCCAAATTCCTTTTTGAGCAAGTTCGGTCAGAGTATCCGCCCCTGTTGAAAAAAGCATGTCAAAAATAATATCCGTAAATTCCTTTTTTTCTTCAACGGTGAGGTTTTCTTCAATCGCCTGAAACGCCTTATCGAAAATCTGTGAACTTACGGCAAGCCCTTCCGCTCTTACAAATCCGGCTCCCATTACCTCCCATGTAAAGCCGTTGTGCGCATACAGACCTTTGGCGCTGCATTTGACAACATCCAAATCTTCGGGCTGATTTAAGAGAACTCCGACTATTGAATACTCGGGAACTATGTTTATTATTTTTCCTTTTATTCTTTTGTAGCCCTCTTCCGCACATATCGGAGTTTTAAAGCCCGGGCCGTCGTTGTTGTATACCCTGATAATTCTGTCTTGTATATCGGGTGAAACCGATTTAGCCGCATATATCGAAAGATTGCCGCCCTTGGAGTGTCCGCCTATGCGGAGCTTACCTTTATAGCTCTCACATACGCTTTGAAGAAAGAGCCTTGCATCTTCCTGCGCCGGCACGATTTCGTGTGCGCCCATGTTGAAGTCTTCTTTAAATCCGATTATTGTGTCGTCCGTGCCCTTATAGGCTATGAATCGTGTCCCGTCGTTAAGCTCATAGTCTGTGGCAGAAAACTGAACCTCCTCACTCTTATCAATCTTATTTACATAATTTAGCACTTTAACTTCGGAAAAGCGTTTGGAATCTGCCGCATTCATAAAAAGATTGATTATACCGATATTTAAAATGACACCGAGATTCTCACCATCGCCGTATTTTTCAAGATATATAGGCTTAAGTTCGGAAAGGCTTATTCCTCCCTCGGGTATCTCTATTTCCTGAAGGTCAATCATGGCAAGTTTACATAATATTAAATTATCCACCTCGTTGAACTCCGACTGGGAAAACTTGAGATCTCCGCGCCAGAAGAGGTAATCATGCATATTCCCAACAGGTTTTTCGGGTTTTTCAGCTTTTTCGATTTTTTCGGACATGTTTTAAATCCTCACATCATAGCGCGTCTCATATAGGGATTTGTGCGACGCTCATAATCCATTGTTGTTTCTGGCCCGTGCCCGGGAAATACTGTGGGGTTCCCCTCCATTTCGGAAAGCATTTTGAGAGATTCCAGTATTGCTGTTATGCTTCCACCGGGAAAATCTACCCTGCCACAGGAGCCCATGAAAAGAGTGTCGCCTGCAAAAATGCGGTTATCGGCCATAAAACACACTCCGCCCGGGGTGTGTCCCGGAGTGTGAATAACCTTTATTACTATATCATCGCCGAACTTAAGTTCTTCACCGCCTTTGAGATAAGTGAGCTTATCCTCCTTCATAAGGCTTGAAAACTTTGCCGAATCCTTGTTTTCAATTTCCTCGCGATGGACATAAACCGGAGCATCAAAAACAGCCCTAAGCTCTTTCACGGCTCCCGTATGGTCGAAGTGAGTGTGTGTAATCAGCATTGCGCAGAGCTTGAGCTCGTTATTGTTGATGTAATTAATGAGCTTTTTGGCTTCTGCCGCCGGATCTATGAGTACACAGTTGTTGTTATCATCACATATCATATAACAGTTTACCTGCAACTGTCCTAAAACAAACTTCTTAAATTTCATTATTTCTTCCACCTATCTTTTTTCACTATCTATTATTATTGTAACAGGGCCGTCGTTTATGGAACTTACTTCCATAAGAGCCCCGAAAACCCCTGTTTTAACCGTAAAGCCCTCGGCTCTAAGCGTTGCGGCAAGCTCCTCGTAGAGTTTCTCGGCAACTTCCCCTCCGGCAGCCTGTGTGAAACCCGGTCTGCGTTTGCTTATATCGGCATAGAGTGTGAATTGGCTGACAAGAAGTATCTCGGCATTCACAGCCTTGGGCGCAAGATTCATCTTGCCCTCGGAATCGGAAAAGATTCTTATGCCGCTGATTCTGTCTGCAACATAATTGAGCTCTGCATTTCCGTCTTCTTTCGACACTCCCAGAAGCACCAGAAAGCCCTGTCCTATCTCGGATACTAGTTTTCCGTCTACCTTTACCGAGGCCTCTTTTACTCTTGTAAGTACAGCTCTCATGCTCCTGCCCTCTGAACTGCCACTATATCTTTAATGGCTGAAAGCTTTTCCATTATCTTTTTAAGCTCCATTGTATCTTTCACCTCTAAAACTATGTTTGCCGTAGAATTTCCGTTGCCTACATCTCTGGCGTTGAGACTTCTCACCTTGGCATTGAGAGAGTTTAATACCGTGGCTATATCCATGACAAGTCCGGTGCGCTCCTTTGCAAGAATACGCAAGGTTGTCTGATAGTAGTCTTTGTTGGTTTCTGCCCATTCGGCCTCGACCCATCTGCCTCCGTCGAGAGATGAAATGCGCTCTTTTAAGTAGTTCCGACAATCGGTTCTGTGCAGAGACACGCCCTGGCCTCTTGTTATGAAACCTACTATCTCATCCCCCGGCACAGGTGTGCAGCATTTAGAGAATTTGATTAGGCAATTGTCTAAACCCTCTATGAGTACCTCTTGACGCGACTTTGTTTCTCTTTTGGATCTTCTTTCCGCCTGCTCACTTATCTTGTCGAGAACGGTTTTCTTTTCGTGCTTTTCAAAACGAGCTACTTCGTCTTTTATTCTGTTGGCTGTTCTAAGCGCAGTTTGACCGCCGTATCCTATTGCGGCATATATATCGTTAAGATCGGAGATCGAGAGCCTTTTTAAGATGTGAGGCAACATTTCATCGTTCATCCAATCGGAAGGCGCTATGTTTTTAGCGGCAAGCTCCGACTCGAGCATTGCTTTGCCCCTTAAAATGTTTTCATCTCGTTTTTCGCGCTTATACCACTGCTTAATTTTAGTTCTGGCGCTTGAGCTCCTGGCTATTTTGAGCCAGTCGCGGCTGGGTCCAGAGGACGACTTAGATGTTCTAATCTCGACAATGTCTCCGTTTTCGAGAACATGGTCGAAGTTTACTATTCTGCGGTTTACCTTTGCTCCCACCATGGAGTTGCCTATATCGGAGTGTATTGCATAGGCAAAATCAATCGGGGTTGAGCCTGCCGGCAGGTTTATGACATCGCCTTTGGGCGTAAACACGAATACTTCATCTGAAAATAAATCTATTTTGAGTTCGTGTACAAACTCCTGAGCGTCGGATTCCTGCTGAGCCTCGAGAAGTCTTCTTATCCATGCAAATTTCTCTTCGTCTCCGGGTTTTGCCTCTCCTGCTCCTGTCTTATATTTCCAGTGCGCCGCCACTCCATATTCAGCAGTGCGGTTCATCTCCCAAGTTCTTATCTGAACCTCAAAGGGTATTCCCTCCGTGCCTATAACCGTGGTGTGAAGACTTTGGTATCCGTTGGGCTTGGGCGTGGAAATATAGTCCTTGAATCTTCCGGGCATGGGCTTAAACATGTCGTGAATAAGTCCCAGAGAGTTATAGCAGTCGGATATGTCGCCAACCACAACTCTAAAAGCGCAGAGATCGTAGATGTTGTTGAGATCCAGCCTTTGAGAATACATTTTTCTGTAGATGCTATAGGTATGCTTTATTCTGCCGTAGACATTGGCATTAATTTCCTCTTTGCGTATGCGAGCTTCTATTTGCGACTCAATCTTGCTCATAAACTCTTTTAATATACCCATCTTGTCGGACAGGCTTTGCATTATTTCGTTGTAGCCCGTTCTGTCGAGATAGAAGAGCGCTCTGTCTTCGAGCTCCCATTTCATCTTCTGCATTCCCAGTCTATGCGCTATGGGAGCATAGATTTCCATGGTCTCAGCACTCTTTGTCAGCTGTTTTTCGGGACTTTGATAGTCCATTGTGCGCATATTGTGAAGCCTGTCGGATATTTTTATGAGAATTACCCTGATGTCCTTTGCCATGGCTATGAGCATCTTGCGGAGGTTTTCGGACTGTTCGTCTTCTTGACTGGTATATTGAACCCTGGTGAGCTTGGTTACCCCGTCAACTATGTCGGCAACTAAAACCCCAAACAGCTTTTTAATTTCTTCGTAACCGGTTTCGGTGTCCTCTAGAACATCGTGCAGCAACGCCGCTACAACTGAGTCTTCGTCTAGTCCGAGCCCTACAATTATTTTAGCAGTAGCTATACTGTGCGTGACATAAGCTGACCCGTCGCGCCTTTTTTGGCTTTTGTGCTTTTCAGCGGCAAATTCATATGCAGATCGCACTCTTCCCAAGTCCATCTTGATGCTACCGTCCAAGATGGCCTGAACGAGATCTTCATACATTTGTTCGGAATCTAAAACGCTTGTATTATTTGTTTTTTCGTTTTCCATATACTCACCATCTATGTAAGAGACTAGCTCTGAGCCCGACGGATCTCGAGAGCATCGGATGACTCATTAAATCAACCTTTTCTTTAAACTCTTTTAAATTGATTTTCATTCTTTCCTCATCATACTCGATTTCAAGAAGATCTAAATCCTTAAGTACCTTTATGCAAAACGCAGCAGTCCCCATTTTTTTTATGCCGAAGTTCTCTTTGCTAGGTCCGTTGAGTTTTGCCTTAACACTTCCGCCTTTCTTCATTACATGACGCCAAAGACTTACAAAATCCTGTCTTTCGGGGCACACCTCGCTTGCATCCCAGTCTGAAATGAATTCGCCTTTTAAAACATCTCGGAAAAACTCGCTTTCGCTTGATTTTCTTATATCGGCTATGTTGAGCTGGACTTGTCTTTGTCCCATATATTCATTTATCTGCGGACTCAGCACCGCATCGCAAAGTTCGCCTTCTCTTACTCCAAGCTCTGCCGCTCCGGCTGAAAACATCACACACGAGAACTTTTTGTTGCCTTTTTCTAAAATCAGTTTGCAGTGCTTTCCGCCGCCTATGCTACTCAGCCTTCTGAGCTTCGCCCTTGAAAGGTAGAGAATCGGTTTTTCGTTTCCACTACCCCACGGCTCGAAATCCTCGAGCGAGTAAACCGACTCATAACTGAGTAGTTCCGGGTCGTCGATTATAAAATCTGCGCTTATCGTAGTTTGAACCGTTTTCGGCGCCCCTAAATAGTGTTCGCTCAGTTTTTTCTTAAAAAGTTCAATATTTTCTTTTTTAATGCTTATGCCTGCCGCAAATGCATGGCCTCCGAAGCCTTCGAGATACTCCCGAGCATAGCTGAGTCCCTCGTAGATATTGTATCCACCGAAGCTACGGCAGGAGCCTTTTCCCATTTCACCCTCAAAGCAGATGATGATACAAGGCACCGCATGTTTATCAGCCAGTTTTGCGGCAGTTATGCCGACTATGCCCTGGTGCCAATCTTCACTGTGAAGAATGAGGGGTAAGCTGATTTTTTCGGAATCCAAGCTTGAATCTATTTCTTCCAAAATGGTTTTTTCTATATTCTGTCTCTCAAGATTCATTTCCTCAAGCAAATCCACAAGCTCTTCCGCTCTTTTTCTGTTCTCGGTTACGAAAAGCTCGAGAGCCAAATCGGCTCTGCCGAGTCTGCCCGCCGCATTTATTCTGGGCCCTATGCTGTAGCCCACAAGCATTGAAGTGATTGCTTTGTTCGGAGCTGTTTTTGCGATAAGCCTGTTTATTCCCAGATTCGGGGAATTCTCGAGCATTTTGAGGCCGCGTTTCGATATATATTTGTTTTCGCCCACCAGCGGCATTACATCGGCTATTGTGCCCAAGGTGATAAGGTCGGCATAGGATTTAAGTATCTCTTCAGCATCTCCCGAGAGCGCAGACACGAGTTTAAAGGCCACACCTACACCGGCAAGAATCTCAAGCTCCTCGGGATTTCCCGGAAGCTTGGGGTTTAAAAGCGCTACTGCCGCAGGAAGCGCCGTTCCGACGCACTCGTGGTGATCGGTTACTATAACATCCAGCCCTAAACTGTTTGCGTACTCCACCTCATCTACGGCCGTTATGCCGCAGTCAACGGTTATCACTAGAGATGCGCCGCTACTGTGAAGCTCGAAGAGAGCTGAGCTGTTGAGCCCATAGCCTTCCTCTAACCTATCGGGAATATGACCGATGCAGTCTGCCCCTATGGATCTGAAATAGCGTATTAAAAGTGCGGTCGAGCTGATTCCGTCTACATCGTAATCTCCGTAGACGGCAATTTTCTCGTCCTTATCTATTGCATCTCTTATCCGTTTTATCGCCTCTGCCATACCCGGCATTTTCATCGGGTCGGTGAGCATCTCGGCGCCACTGCACAGAAACGCTCCGGCCTTTTCGGGACTTTTAATTCCCCTAGCCGCCAAAATAGCCGCGGACAGCTTTGTATAGCCTGCTTTTAGCAGGCTCTCCGGTATCTCTGTCTTCTTTTTGTTTACCTTCCAAACTTCATACTTCATCTAATGCTTACTGTCACTTTATATTAATTTTTTACTATTATATCATTTTTTTTGCTCTAATCAATTACTATTAATCAGTGCAACCAAAAATCTAAGAGGCACATTTGCACCAATCTCTCACTCACCTGACAATTTTAATAATTGCTTTATATAAAGCGCTCGGACTAAGCATTTTCGTCCGAGCGCCAAGGATTTTTAATTTTTATAAATTGGATTTTCTGCTCTGTTTAACGCGCATAGGTGCCCGTAATCTGAGCTTGGGCTATTATTTTGCCTTCCATTGCCTTATTTAATGCCGGCAGGCTGAACCCCGATTCAAGCTCGAGCTTAGAGGAGAGCGCATACACCGTGGTTACATAGCTGTGAACTCCTGATGGGGGTGTGGGGCCTCCGTATCCCAAAAGACCAAAGTCGTTTCTCCCTTGCAAAATTTCCTCAGGCCAATCGATGCTGGCGTTTTCGGGAATTTCAGCTGTTGTTCCTTCTACGGGGATATTGGCAACCAGCCAGTGCACCCAGTTTCCGCCATCGGGATCAATCATGACAATGGCGAGCGAAACTGTGTTCTCTGGGATATAATCCACCTTGAGAGGCAGGGAGAGTGTCGGGATTTCTCCGGCGGTAAGTTTTTCGTTCTTTGCGCCGTACTCAAGTCCCATCGCTCCGTCTTTGATGCCATCACTGGTAACTGCCATATCAGGCATCGGAGTAGGCTCCGCTTTCTCTGCGGGAGCCGCTGTCTCTGTGGGCGCTTCGGTTGCAGGCTGTACGGTACTTTCCACGGTTTCGGTTTTTGAGCATGCCGACATGGCTATTAGCATTAAAACCATAAGCATAATTAAAAAGATATTGCGCTTCATTGAGGTCTCCTTTCTTTTTGGGCTGCAAAAGCAGTTTGGGCACAGCTTTAAGCTTTTTCGGCAGTTTTTACCATAAAATATTAATTTTCAAGTTTATAGATTATGGTTTAAGCTTATTTAGGCTTAATAAAAAAATTGCGAGTATTGCACTCTTCTTTTCTGTCGTTTTAAACGCTTTTTCTATGCTTAAATTCAGATGTTTTATTATATCATTTTTCTGTTTCTTATCAATGCAACGGAAACAATAAAAAATAATTTTATTTAGATTTTTTAATTTATTTCACGCAAATATTTGCAAACCGAAAAGCATTGCTTATTTATCATTTTTCTCTTTATTTTCCGCTCACTTGAAAACATTAACTCAGTCGTGGTAAAGTTTACTCATTGATAAATTTAAATAACGGGAGACTATTATGAAAGAAAAAATAAAAGAGAGATTCATAAGATATGCAAAAATAGATACACGCTCGGATGAGAGTTCAAACACAACACCCTCAACTAAAAGTCAGGCCGATTTTATTGAGATGCTGAGCGAGGAGCTCAAGAAGCTCGGCTTGAGCGAGGTTAAAATAGATAAAAACTCTTACTATCTCACTGCAAAAATCCCTTCGAACAGCCAAAGAGGCCTTCCCTCTATAGGTTTTATCGCTCATGTGGACACGGCTGATTTCGAATCGCGCAATATTCAGCCGCAGGTACATGAAAATTACGACGGAAGTGAAATATGCTTAAACGAGGATGAGAATATAATTCTTTCCCCCAAAGATTTTCCCCGTCTTAAAAACCATATCGGACACACGCTGATTACAACAAACGGCCTTACTCTGCTCGGCGCAGACGACAAGGCGGGCATTGCGGAAATTATAGCCGCTTTCGAATATATTCTCGCCCATCCCGAGATCGAGCACGGAGATATAAAGCTGGGCTTCGGACCTGATGAGGAGATTGGCGTTGGAGCCGACAAGTTTGACGCCGAGGACTTTGCCACAGATTTCGCCTATACGCTCGATGGCTCGGTGCTGGGCGAAATTCAATATGAATCTTTTAACGCCGCCTGCGCTAAAGTGAGAATACAGGGTTTGAGCGTTCATCCGGGCGCTGCAAAGGACAAGATGATAAATTCTATGACCCTCGCCCGCAGCTTTCAAAACGGCATACCCGAAGATGAGGTTCCCGAAAAGACCGAGGGCAGAAAGGGCTTTTATCTTCTGACCGACATGGAGGGCTCTATTGAGGAGAGTAAACTCACCTATATTCTAAGAGATTTTGATGCCGAAGGCTTGGAGCGGAAGAAAGAGCATTTGAGAGAACTTGCCGAGAGAATTAATTCATCTCTCGACGAGGAAAGAGTGTTTCTTAACATTTTTGACCAGTACAGGAATATGGCAGAGGTTTTGAAAGACGACATGAGAGCCGTGGACTTGGCTAAGAGAGCCATGAAAAACTTGGGGATTGAGCCCAAAATTGTACCCATAAGGGGCGGCACCGACGGCTCGAAAATTTCTTTCATGGGCATACCCACTCCGAACCTCTTCACCGGAGGGGATAACTATCATGGCAGATATGAGTTTTGCTCTTTGGACGACATGGAAAAGGCCGCCCAAGTTATAGTCGAAATTGTAAAAGAGAGCGGGAAATAAATTATTTCTTTAAATAAGCGAAAACCATGCGCCCAAATGCGCATGGTTTTTATTTTTATCTTGTAAGCATAAACAGGGCCTCGCCCGATGGTGTAAAGTAGTAGTATTCGCCGTCTATGAACTTAAATCCGCTACTTAGAAGAGTTCCGTTTCCCGCACAGTAGTACTGCGCACCGTTTATGAATATCCAGCCTACGAAATCGCTTTCTATATTCCGAAGAAGTGAATTCAGTAAAGCTCTATCCTCCGCATTTCCCAATCTGGCTTTTTCTGCCGTTTCGGAGGTAAACGAATTATTTTTTAAGCCTTCATTCGAATAATAAGTCTTTGAGCCTGTTATGAATGCTTTACCCGTGGAGGTATAGTGTTTTTCTTCGGGTTTAGGCCCATCCTTTTTCTTCTCTTGAGCGCTTTTGTATGTCGGTGGGTTATTTGCCGTAGGAGGCTCATAGGGTTTGGGGCTCTCTTCCGGCTTATTTCCCTCAGCAGGAGCGGGGGGTGCTGTAGCTGTGGGCGTTGCTGTTGGTACGGGTGATTCTGTCGGTTCGGGCGTCGGCGACGGAGTTTCCGTAGGCTCAGGGGGTTCCGTAGGTGCAGGAGTTTCCGTTGGCTCGGGTGTTTCTATAGGCTCTTCGATTTTCTTGGAAAAGC
>CAYFQE010000009.1:29133-49200 GCA_964345235.1 uncultured Oscillospiraceae bacterium
GGAGTTTCCGTTGGCTCGGGTGTTTCTATAGGCTCTTCGATTTTCTTGGAAAAGCCGTAGCTTTTACCCGTAATGTCTCCTGATGAAAAGTCTATGTCTTCCTCGTATCTTTCCTCTCCTCCGAGTGTTTTATAGGAAGCGTCTAATGGAGTTATAGAAAGCTTTGCGTTGAACACTTCTACCGCAAATTTAAAATCGCTTTCTTCTTTCGTAGTATCGGAATTTATAGCTGTATTTGCTCCCCAGTCGAGCTTTACCTCCGCCGCAAGCGGAGGCTCGCCCTCGTCCCTTTTCCCGTTTTCATTAATATCCTCATAGACCTCTCCACTTAGAACAAAGAGCTTTATAAGACCTATATTTACATTGGAATTATCTTTGCTCAATTCAAGCTCTGCCCCGCAAGCGGAACCTCCGGGCCAAATTGTGGCGGTTTTTGTATATTCCTTGCTTGGAGCTTCAAAGTAGACAACATATTTACCGGCATAAAGTTCTTCATTTGTTTTATAATTTCCGTATGCATTACTTGTCCCACTTCCATCACCTAAATCATCCTCCATATGGGTGAAGCGAACTGTGACTCCCGAAACCCCCGGCTCGCCGTCTTCCTTAATGCCGTTACGGTTGAGATCGTGCCAAACAACTCCGCTGACGGTAAAGCTTTCCTCAAGTGGCCAATCATCCCCGTCCTCAGCATAGCCGCCGAAGCTGCCCGTAAAAGAGCACAGCAGTAAAAAAGCGACAAGTATTAAAGCGAATCTTTTCATAAAAACTCCCCAATATTATTTTTTATTCTACCGAAACCCTCATAAAAGTCTTTTTTCCTTTTTTAATGACTATGCCGTCTTCCAACTCTTGAATCGAGTACTTGAGTTCTAAATCTTCAATTTTTTCGTCGTTTACACTGATGGCATTCTGCTGAATCTGGCGTCTCGCGTCGGACCTGGATGTGCAAACACCACTTTCGACAAGAAGAGAAAGAATATCAATTTCACCGTCTGAAATATCAGCTTTATTCAACACGGCCTGCGGCATATTCTCGCTCAAAGTTCCCTTTTGGAAAAGGGCTTTAGCAGCCGAGAGCGCTTTATCAGCTTCCTCTTTGCCGTGTATAAGCTCTGTAAGCCTGTATGCCAGTATCTCTTTGGCCTCGTTGAGCTTTTGGCCTTCCCAGTCTTCCATAACTGAAATTTCTTCGAGGCTTAAATCGGTAAGCTTTTTAAGGCAGTTTATTACATCGGAATCTTCAACATTCCTCCAGTATTGGAAAAACTCGTAGGGGCTTGTCTTTTCGGGATCGAGCCAAACCGCACCTGCCTGGGTTTTGCCCATTTTTTTGCCGTCGGAGGTGAGGAGAAGCTGTATTGTCATGCCGTAGGCGTTTGCGCCTTCTTTGCGCCTGATGAGCTCTGTGCCGCCCAAGATGTTGGACCACTGGTCGTCACCACCGCATTGCATAACGCAGTTGTACTCCCTGAAAAGATGCAAAAAGTCGTAGCTCTGCATTATCATATAGTTAAACTCTAAGAACGAGAGGCCTCTTTCCATCCTCTGCTTATAGCACTCCGCTCTTAGCATGTTGTTTACCGAAAAGCAGTGGCCGACCTCTCTAAGCAAGTTTACATAATTTAGTTCAAGCAGCCAGTCGGCATTGTTTATCATGAGCGCCTTGCCCTCGGAAAAATCGATGAATTTTTCCATCTGTATCTTAAACCGGGCCGCATTGTACTCTATGTTTTCCCTTGTGAGCATATTTCTCATGTCCGTTCTTCCGCTCGGGTCGCCTATCATTGTGGTGCCTCCACCGAGCAGAGCTATTGGCTTGTTCCCTGCCTGCTGTAATCTTCGCATAAAGCTGAGCGCCATAAAGTGACCGACATGCAGACTGTCGGCTGTTGGGTCGAAGCCTATGTAAAAAGTAGCTTTGCCGTTATTTATGAGTTCTTTTATCTCTTCCTCATCGGTTACCTGAGCAATTAGTCCTCTCTCTTTAAGTTCGTCGTATAATTTCATCTCACTCTGTCCTCTTAATCTTATCTATTATTTTTTCGGCTTCCTCTGCCGAAAATCCCATATATTTTTTGCAAAGCTCTCTTCCGTTTCTCTCGAGAAGTTCGTCGCAGCGAAGGCTTGAAAACTCTTCTCTAAAGCGTGCCGTAAACTCGTTTATTGCATCCGCTGCCGGAGAATCCTTTGAGCCCGCTCCATCCTCCGAAGCGCACATTCCCAAAGCTATTGCCGCACCTGCCGCCGATCCGCAAAGTTCTCCGCAACGGACTCCGCCGCCGAAGCATGCGGCCAGCTTTTTAGACTCCAGCTCAGTGAGCCCCGTTTTTTCGGAAAGCGAAGCCAGAACTGCCTGCGCACAGTTCATCCCTTCATCGTGTTTTTCAACTGCCTTTTCAAATGTCGTCTTACCCATTTATACTCTCCTTGAATTTATTTGCGCTTTGAATCTGCTCAAGCGCACTTTTCCTTGTAACCTCGCTTATATTCGCTCCGCCATGCATTCTGGCAATTTCGTCCGTCCTGCCTGCGGTATCGAGCTTTATTATTTTTGTGTAGGTTCTGCCGCCGGACTCGGTTTTTTCGATAAGGAAATGTCTGTCCGCCATAACCGCTATCTGGGGCAGGTGGGTTACACAAATAATCTGTCTGGTTCTTGCCAATTTGGCCAGCTTTTCTCCCACTTTTTGAGCGGCTATGCCCGAAACGCCCTCGTCAATCTCATCGAATACCATCAGGCGCTCCTCGTCTTTTTCGGCAAGTATTCCCTTTAGAGCCAGCATTATTCTTGAAAGCTCGCCGCCTGACGCTATTTTCGACATCGGCGCCGGTTTTTCGCCGATGTTTGCCGAAATCAGGAACTCGACACTGTCTTTGCCGTTATCATCGAACTTTCTCTGCTCTGTGACATTTATCTTAAAACGCACAGACGGCATGCTGAGTTCTCGAAGTTCCTCGCACAGCTTCTCTTCGAGAATTTCCGCTGTTTTTCTTCTCTCGACCCTTATTCTTTCGCATAGACTGTTGAGTTCCGAGCGTCTTTCGCCCAGCTCTCGGCCGAGCGCCTCGGCTCTCTCTCCCGAAAGCTCTATATCATTAAGCTCGGTCTTGCACTCTTCGAGCAAATCGAGCAGTTTTTCGGCATTCTCGACTCCGTATTTCTTCTCTAAATACCTGAAGCCCGCCAGACGCTGTTCAATCTGTTCATACTCGTCTGCGCCGAAATCCAAACTGCTTATCAGCGAGTTTGCGTAGCTTGCGCTCTCGTTTATTATCTCTAATGCGCTGTTTAGCTCAGGCAACAGCGCTGTGAGCTTGCTTGCATATGCGGATGCGCTCTCTAAACTTAAAAGAGCCGAGCTGAGCTTATCGTAGGCGCTGTTATCACTGCCATAGAGAAGAGCGTAAGCCTCTGTAATGCTTTCTCGGAGCTTTTCGGCATTGCGGACTATCTCTCTTCTCTCGGAGAGTTTTTGCTCCTCGCCACGCTCTATGTTCTGAGCCTCTATCTCTCTTATCCTAAACTCAAGGCGTTCCTTTTTCTCGGCCTTATCTGCCTCATTGCTCTGAGCCTTTTGCAAAGCCCTGAAAACACTTTTATATTCGACAAACTTATCTCTGTATTCATCCAGAAGCTCTTTGTATTCGCCGAAACTATCGAGATAGGAAAGATGCCTTTTGCTGTCGATAAGATCTCGCTGTTCGCTCTGACCGTGGATATCCAAAAGATTTGAGCCCAGTTCTTTAAGCTGTGACATAAGTACCGGGGATGCGTTTACACTTACACGCCCCTTGCCGTCGGCTGTTATGCTTCTCTTGATTATAAGGACTTCCTCAGAGCATATGTCGTTTTCCTTGAGCCACTCATCGGCGACATCGGTTTCGAAAACCGCTGTAACCCTTGCAAATTCGGCGCCTGACCTTATTATCTCTCTGGTTTTTCTGCCGCCTATGATTGCCTCTAAAGAACCAATGACAATAGACTTGCCCGCACCGGTCTCACCGCTTAGAACATTTAGACCGCTACCGAATTCTATTTTTTCGGATTCTATGACTGCAACATTTTCTATTTGCAGAGTGCTGAGCATTTTTTACTCCTTAGCTAAAAGTATTCCTTAATATGAGTGCAGAGCGCTATTGCCGTTTCTTTATCGTGCATGGCCACAAAGAGTGTGTCGTCGCCTGCAACCGTACCGTAAAGTCCTTCGAATCTCACGGCATCGATTGCGGCGCTTGCGGCGTTGGCCAGCCCCGGCAAGGTTTTTATTACTATGAGGCTGTTTGCAACCTCGCAGGATATGACGCTCTCTCTGAATATCTTTCTGAGCTTCTCCTCGTGGTTTACATAATTAGTTTTTGCCGAAACGGTATAGCGATACTTGCCGCTGTCCCCTAGCTTTTTAATGAGCTTGAGTTCCTTGATATCACGCGAAAGAGTTGCCTGTGTGCTCTTGACTCCCTCTCTATCGAGAGCCTCCATGAGTTCGATTTGTGTTTCTATCTCGTTTTCCGTGATTAATCTCATTATCAGGTCTTGTCTTTTTCTTTTCATTTTACATCACTCTCGATTTGGCATTAATTTGTTAAAAACATTGTCGTAGAAGCCTCGCGCCTCTACATCCGCTATGACTATGTGTTTATCCGACTTCCTTAAATAGACCTTCTCTCCTCCGATAAAATCTATTCCGCTTAAGCCGTCGGCCGAAATCAGCACTCTCTGATCCTGCCTAAAGCTCGGTGTCACCTTTATAGTTCTCATATCGGAGAGAACAAATGAGGCGGCAACAAAGTTGTGTGCGCATATCGGGGTGACAAGAATATTCTCCGCCTCGGGCTCAACGAGCGGACCTCCGGCTGACATTGAATAAGCCGTTGAACCTGTGGGCGTGGCCACTATTACCCCGTCGCCCGAAAAAGTGAACATGTGCTTGTCGTCTGCCATTATGGATAGCCCTACACAGCTCACATCGCTCTTGACTATCACCTCGTTTACGGCTGTTTCGGCGTAAATCGATTCGTTTTCTCTGATTACCTCGCACTCTAAGAGCATGCGTTTGCTTTTTCTGTAGCCTCCGTCAGCAGCCCTTAAAATAAGTTCCATCTCGTCTTTCTCAACGGAGGATATAAAACCGAGTTTTCCCATGTTGACACCCAGTATGGGTACTTCTATTCCCATAACACTTCTCGCCACATGGATGAGCGTACCGTCTCCGCCCACCGGTATGATAAGCTTTGTACTGCCTAATCCGTTTTCTTCACTTAAGAGATGTTCTTTCTTTTTCTCATATGGATAAACAGCTATTATTTCCGCCGTATGTCCGTTTTTCTCCAGCCGGATTTTAAGCTCTTTGGAAAATTCAAGTCCTATATCCTGTTTCGGGTTTGGAGCTATTATAATTGAGCTTTTCATTGATTCAAGTCCTCGTGCGCCAGTCTTACGACCTCGTTTATTGATATGTGGGTGTTTGCTTTTTTGCTTTTTGTAAGCCTTACAAGAAACTCTATGTTCCCCGCAGGCCCCTTGATTGGTGAATAGCTGAGGTCTACCGGTATGAGTCCGAGCTCTGCGGCAAAGTGCATAAATTTGAAGATGACCTGCTCATGAACTTCGGGTTCGTGCACTACGCCTTTTTTCGAAACAAACTCTCTTCCCGCCTCAAACTGCGGTTTTATTAGGCATATTACATCTGCGCCATCGTTTATTATTTCTTTTACTGCCGGAAGAACAAGCTCGAGAGAAATGAAAGAAAGGTCCATCACGGCAAGCTCTATATCTTCGGGAAAGTCTTTTTTTCCCAGATAGCGGGCGTTTGTGCGTTCCATCACGCATACTCTTTCATCTTTTCTGAGCTTCCACGCCAGCTGCCCGTAGCCCACATCGACCGCATAAACCTTTCGCGCTCCTTTTTCCAAAAGCACTTCCGTAAATCCGCCTGTGGATGCGCCGAAGTCTATGCATGTTTTTCCCTCGGGCGAAACGGAAAAATCCTCCAGGGCCTTGAGGAGCTTATATGCTCCCCTAGAAACATACTGGTTTCCCTCGTCTTTTACGATGACATTGCTGAGTGGATCTATTTGCATGCCCGGCTTATCGGCTCTCTGCCCCTCTACATAGACAAGGCCGCTCATTATTAAACTTTTCGCTCTTTCCCTGCTTTCGCAAAGGCCGCTCTCCACAAGGAAAGTGTCAATCCTGATTTTTGCCATTGACTATCTCCTTTGCCCGCTTTGCTATCGCCTCAGCGTCTATCTCATAAATGGATTTGAGTTCTTTGATACTCCCCTGCTTTATGATGCCCTCACCGAGGTTTAAGCTCGCATACTCAAACTCCGAGCATCCGTGTAGCTTCTCAATTATTTCCTGCGACAGCGCTCCGCTTGAGCAGGACTCCTCGGCTATAATTACACTTTCGGTCTTTGAAACCGAAGCTCTTATCGCTTCTATATCCAGAGGTTTTATCTTGTTTATCTTAATAATTTCGGCGGAGATTCCCTCTTTTTCCAGCATTTCCGCCGCTTCAAGAGTCTCGTTTATCATGGTTCCGTAGGCAACAAGGCTTATATCGGAGCCCTCTTTCAAAACTTCGGTATCCTTTTGTGAAAGGCCTGTGTATTCGCCCTCCGAGCCTCTAGGGTAGCGCAAAGCTATGGGACCGCCGGCATTGTTTAGAGAGCTTTCGAGGTAATACTCGAGCTCGGCGTAAGATGAGGGGCTGTAGATAGTTATCCCCGGCACGGAGCGAAGATAGCTTATATCGAAAACACCGTTGTGTGTTTCCCCGTCTTCACCGACTATGCCCGCTCTGTCTACGGCAAAAACAACATTTAAGCCCAATAACGACACATCGTGAATTAGCATATCGTAGGCTCTCTGTAAAAAGCTTGAATAAATCACAACCACGGGTTTTAGTCCCTGCTTTGCCATGCCTGCCGCCATAGACACAGCGTGCCCCTCGGCTATGCCGACATCTACAAGGCTCTCGGGAAGTTTTTCCGAAAAGCAGTTTAATCCAGTTCCATCGCACATGGCGGCGGTTATTGCAACTATCCTTTTGTCTTTTTTGGCAAGCTCTAAGAGCTTATCTCCGAAAACCGAGGAGAAGTTCTTTTTTCCATTGCCCTCTATTTCTCCTGTTTTGGGATTAAACGGGCCGACCCCATGATACAGATTCGGCTTTATTTCCGCATAATGGTAGCCCTTGCCTTTTTTTGTTTTTACATGCAGAAGCACCGGCATTCCAAGGCCCTTAGCCCAACTCATGGCATATTCGAGCTCTTTTATATCGTGGCCGTCAACCGGTCCGAGATAGTATAGTCCCAGATCATCGAATATATTTTTGGGTAAAAGCACATCTTTTGTTTTTTCTTTTGCCTCATGAACAAAATTATAGAGCGGCTTAATTTTGCGCAGTTTATCTCGGAAATCTTTTTTTATGTTTAGATAAAACGGACTTAGACGGAGTTTCGAGAGGTTTTCGGCTATTGAGCCGACATTCTCTGATATCGACATACCGTTGTCGTTGAGGATTATAAGCATCGGCTCATTTGCCTGCACAACATTGGAGAGTCCCTCATATGAAAGCCCGCCCGTGAGCGCTCCGTCGCCTATAACGGAAACCACTTTATAATCTTCACCCATACGGCTTCTTGCCTTGGCCATACCAAGCGCAACGGATACGGAATTTGAAGCATGCCCGGCTATGAAAGAATCTGAGGCGCTCTCGGAGGGTTTCGGAAATCCTGAAACTCCCCCCAATTTCCGCAGCTTGTCGAAGCCTTCGGCTCTGCCGCTTAGCAATTTATGTGTGTATGTCTGATGGCCGACATCGAAAACTATTCTGTCGACCTCGGGATTGAATACTCTGTGTATGGCAATGGTCAGCTCCACCGCCCCCAAATTCGACGCAAGATGGCCGCCGCATTTGGACACTTTTTCTATTAAAAAGCTGCGAATCTCGCAGCTTAAGGACTCAAGTTCCTCGTAGCTTGCACTTAGCAACGCAGGGCGTGTGAGCTTTTCGGTAAAATCTTTCAAGCTTCGCATCTCCTAATAAAATCACTTTTGATGATAACAAAAACTGCCCCGCCTTTCAAGACAGCAGGGCAGTTTTTATTCATTTATTCATGAATATGATGAATAATTAATTTTCTCTGTTTACAAGACTCTCGGCCAGCTCGAAAAGGAAGCCTGTATCTCCCAATCCTTCGATTTCTCTCTTGGCACGCTCTGTATGTTCTTTTACAAGTTCCTCGCAGCGTTCTTTGCCGTAAATCGTAAGGAAGGTTGTTTTCTCCGCCTTCACATCGGAGCCTGCGCTCTTGCCGAGCTTTTCTATTGAGCCAATCTCATCGAGCACATCGTCTCTTATCTGAAAGGCCATTCCCAAGTTTTCGCCGAAGACTCCCGCACGATGTATTACATTCTCGCAGGCGCCCGCCGCCGCAGCTCCCATCATGCATGCCGCTTTTATAAGGGCCGCCGTTTTCTTCATTGTCTTCTCGAAAAGAAGCCCGGACGACAGATTTTCACCGTCTAAAACAGTGTCGATATACTGGCCTCCGCAAATACCCTTAGCACCTACGGCATTAGCCAAAATCTCGGAACAGCGAGCTCTGCGCTCCGTTGGCATTGCCGAGCCTAAAATCATGCAGAACGCCTCTGCCTGAAGGCTGTCACCCGCCAGAACGGCAGTTGTTTCTCCGTACTTTTTATGGTTGGTGGGCTTGCCTCTCCTGAAATCGTCGTCATCCATACATGGCAGATCATCGTGAATCAAGGAGTATGTGTGCATAAGCTCAACCGAAAGGGCTATGGGTATTGCCTGCATGTGGTCTCCGCCGAGGAATCTGCAGAACTCCAAAACTAAAATAGGACGAATTCTTTTTCCGCCGGCATTTAGACTGTAGAGCATGGAGTCCACCAGTCCCCCGATTCCCGCATCTTTATAGTCGCTGAAGAGCTTTTCCAGCTCCCCGTTAATTAGACTTAGATATTTGTTGTATTGTTCTTTAAAGTCGCTCATTTGTCCTCTTCCTCTGCCTCTAAAAAACTCTCTTCGCTGTAACTGCCGTCTGACTGTATGTTTATCTTTTTAACTATCTGCTCAGCATCATCGAGCCGCTTTGTGCATCCGGCTATGAGCTTCGCGCCCTCTTCATATAGCTTTAAAGATTCGTCTAAGCTTATTTCGGACGAGTCCAAACGCTTTAAAATCTCGGAAATCCTCTCCATAGACTTTTCAAAATCCATATTCTTCATTTTGTTCCTCCACCTCATCTACCGTGCAGAACGCACTTCCTATAGACATTCTTATTTTAAGCTTGTCGCCCTTTTTCAGCTTGCCCGCATCACTTACCGTGCGCCCACTTGCATCGGTGACTATGGAATAGGCTCTTTTTAGGACAGAAAGCGGGTTTAGCGCCTCGAGAGCGGTTATCTGCTCGGCCAAGGCCTGTTTTGCCGTTTCAAGCTTTCTCCTCCCCAACGCCTCAAGTCTCATGGTCTGATTGTCGAGGTCCATACGCCGTTTTTCAACAAGGTTGAGCGCGGATGCAAGGCTTCTGCTTGAGCTCATTTCACGAAGTCGCAGTCTTTTTAGCTTGATTCGGTTTAGCTGTATTTTTTCCAGTCTTTCCCTTGCCTCCAAGAGCGTTTCTTTAAGTTCGGCGCTCGAGGGGCTTATAAGCTCTGCTGCATTCGACGGAGTTGCAGCTCTCAGGTCGGAAACATAATCGGATATTGTAAAGTCCGTTTCGTGCCCGACCGCCGAAACAATCGGTATCTCGCTTCGGAACATCTCTTCCGCCAAGCTCTCGTCGTTGAAGGCCCAAAGATCTTCCATTGAGCCGCCGCCTCTTCCGCAGATGATTACATCACAAAGCTTGTTTTTGTTTACAAAGCTTATTGCCTGCCTAATCTCGCCTGCCGCCTCATCTCCCTGAACCCTGACCGGCACCACAAGAACCTCTGCCAACGGCCAGCGCTTTTTTAGGACACGGATAACATCGTGTACAGCGGCTCCGGCGGCCGAAGTTATTACGGCGACTTTTTTCGGAAAGCGCGGAATCGGCTTTTTGTGCTCTTTATCGAAGTAACCCTTTTTGCTCAGTTTTTCGTAAAGTTGCTCAAAGGCAAGCTGGAGTTGTCCGACTCCTTCGGGGAGTATGTTTTCGACATATAGCTGGTACTGTCCGTTTTTCGGGTAAACGGAAACCCTGCCGACCGCCAATACTTCCATGCCGTTTTCGGGGCGGAATTTAAGTCTTTCGGCCGACGATTTAAACATCACGGCGCTGAGATTCCCACCCTCGTCTTTAAGACTGAAGTAGTGATGCCCGGAAGGATATATCTTATAGTTTGAAAGCTCCCCTCTGACCGCTATGTTTGAAAGCAGCGGCTCATTCTCGAGAAGCATTTTAATTAAGTTATTTAATTCGCTGACTGTTAAGATGTTTTTCTTT
Organism: uncultured Oscillospiraceae bacterium; assembly: GCA_964345235.1. Lineage (GTDB taxonomy): Bacteria > Bacillota > Clostridia > Oscillospirales > Oscillospiraceae > Scatomorpha. The sequence continues at coordinate 39,598 of CAYFQE010000009.1, forward strand.
AGCAAGGCTTACTTCTCTTCCTCGTCCTTTGCCGAGAACTCCTTGGAAAAGCTCCCCAAAACTCCGTTTATCATGGCAACCGTTTCTTTATTTTCCTCATATTTCTTTGCTATTTCAACGGCTTCGTTGATTGATGCGCCAACGGGTGTGCCGAGGTAGAGTATTTCCGCCATACTCATTCTTAAAAGGGCCAGAGATGTTTTTGAGAGTCTTTCGCTGCGCCAGTTTTTGAGATATTTATTTATTCTCTCATCCAGCTCCTCCCTGTTTTCGTATGCCGATGAGAGCAGTTCCTTTATATATTTAAGGTTCTTCTCATCGGGATTCTTGAAAATTTCGGGATCAAAGCTTTTTAGGCTCTCGTAGTGTTCCTCTTCAAAAAAATCTTCCGCTCTTTCAGCGGCGCTGTCGCTATTTATTGTGCCCATGTAGAGCAGCATGAAGGCAATTTCTCGAGCTTCCGTTCTTTTCATTTCACAGCTTCGATGCCTTGAATATGAACATTCACCAGCGGTGATGTCAGGCCTGTCATAGATTCCAAAACATCCTTTGTCTTGTCTTGAATCTCGGCGGCAACCGCCATAACGCTTTCGCCGCTTTTGACAACTACGCTTATGTTTATGCTCTTAACATCATTTTCCTCGAGCTCCAGCCTTATGTTTCTGGAGCCGGGAGTAATGCCCAGAAAATCTGTTATGTCTTTACCCACATTGGGCTGAGGCGCAGCAATGCCGGAAACTTCTGAAACGGCCTCTCTTATCATGGTTATGAGAACTTCCTCTGAAATATTGATTGCTCCGTTCTCATCTGTTGTTCTAATATAATTCTCAGACACTTTATTGCCTCCAAACAGAAAATATGCCTATGTATTATAACACAAGCACTTTATAAAATAAAGCCGACAATTTGGCAGAATATAAAAGCTATAAATGCTTTATCTTCTTGAAAAGCCGACAAAAAAATGTTAGAATCCGCAAGAGGTGATAAATATGGAAATGAAGTTTTTATATGCGGGATTTTTGCTCTTAGCGGGTTTCCTTTTCTTCTACATATGCAGCAGGCAACTTATATTTAATTTTTCGGTCATACTGCCTCTTATAAATAAGTTTGCACCTTTGGGTGAAGAAGTATTTTCCGCAAAGTTTTCCAAGAGATTTAACGGAGTTTCTACCTTTGTTTGGCTACTTATAAATGCCGGAATCATCTTTGTTGTTGTAAGATTTTGTCCGCTTTATCTTCAGCTGTCGTTTCTTTTCGGCTTTATTACATGCTTTTTGGGTACCTTTAAGCAGCTCGGAATTAACAAAAAGAACTTTCAGTCGTTCTGCTATATGTACGCCCGTTTTGCCCTAAACGCCGAGCTTTACGCCGCTATGGGAGAGGCTAAAATCAAGAAGATTAACAATGTTTTCAAGTCTCAAGGCCTTGCGCCCCTGGATTTTGACTTTAAATAAGGAATTTTGGGGAAACCGAGTTTAAGATTTAAACTTTAAAAAATAGAAATACGCGGCTTTTTGGCCGCGTATTTTTTATTTTTGTACTTTTAGATTTAAAAGGCCGTTTTCGTCGAATTCATCGACATATTCTTCGATTCTGCCGAGAAGCTCGGAGGAATCGACTGCGGTCTTGCCCTCGAGCTCCAAGTCACGACGGGCAAGACTGTCTGCCAAGATATCATAAAAACAGACATCTTCATACTCGGCTATGGCCGACTGTATACCCCCGTTTTCGAAAGCATCGGAAGGCAAAAACCTTCCGTTTTCGATTTTGAAAAGTTCCCTCATGCCAAGCTGTGCGGCGGCTTCGAAAAGTCTTTCTAAAACTTCTTCATAGTCGCTCAATTTATCTTCGCTTCTGTAGGAGTTTAGTATCCAGTTGCCTATGTAGGCCATATCCAAAAGTCTTCTCAGTTCTTTTTGACTAAGTTCAAGCTTCAAGCCGCTCACCTCACTTTCGACACATTATATCAAATATTTTTTGTTTTTCCACCAATTCTAAAACAACATACAAATCTTCTTGAAGGCAACATGATTTTCGAATAAAAAGCCGCTCTTCATTTTTACACTCGACATCATATTGTGATATACTAAAAGCCGCTAAAAGGCCACAACGGAAAAAGGAGCGATATAAATGCCTTTCATTAAACTTTATGAAAATTATTTCCCTTTTTGGAAAAATTTGAGTGATAAAGATAAAGAATATTTATATAACAACAGCTCTATTGTCTGTTTTGAAAAAGAGCAGGCCGTTCATGACAACATGGAGTGTTCGGGCGTATTCATAGTAAAAAGCGGAAAGCTCCGCCTTTATATGCTCTCGGAGGAAGGCAAGGAGATTACGCTTTATAGGCTGTCTCCGGGCGATATGTGCATGCTCTCCGCCTCCTGCGTACTGCAGAGCATCACCTTCGATGTTTATGTGAGCGCAGAGCTGCCCAGCGAGTGTTATGTGATAAGTGGGCCCGCATTCAGCTCTTTGAGCGATCGAGTGCTTGAGGTTAAAAACTTTGCCCTCGAAGCCGCTGTCAGTCGTTTTTCGGATGTTATGTGGATTATGCAGCAGATTTTGTTTATGAGCATGGATAAGAGGCTCGCAATCTTTATTCTTGACGAGATTGCAGAGAGCGGAGGCGACATCGTCTCGATGACTCACGAACAGATTGCCCGCCACTTGGGCACCGCACGGGAAGTTGTTACAAGAATGCTAAAGCACTTTGCATCCGACGGGCTTGTGGAGGTGACAAGAAAAGGAATCAAGGTTCTCGATAAAAATAAATTGTGGGGCATTGCCCATTAAGCAACACCCCCGGTTGTATGCATTTATTCAGTTACCGTTCCGTATTTCCAGCCTATAATCCCCCCAAACTCTTTAACATTTGTATATCCAAGCGCTGCAAGCTCACTTGCGGCGTTTTTGCTTCTGTTTCCACTGCGGCAGTAGACCAGTATCAGTTCATCTTTATCGCTAAGCACCGACTCTGCCTTTGTTCCGACTTCGTAATCGGGAATTAATATTGCGCCCTCTATATGCCCTGAATCATATTCTCCCTTTGTACGAACATCGAGAATTACATAGGACTCCTCGCTGTCCATGATGGCCTTTGCTTCATCCGCCGTAATCTGCTCGAAAGTATTGCTCGTTTTCTCATCCGTTTTAACCGATGTGCACCCGGAAAGAATCAATATCCCCAGTACAAGTATCAGCGCAAGATAAAGCGCACTTTTCATTTATTACAGTTTGGCAAGAATCTCCGCCTTGGGTTTATAGCCGACCAGTCTTGCCGTCTCCTTTCCCCCCTTGAACACTATCATTGTGGGGATACCCGCTACATTGTATTGCGCGGCGAGGGCTCCGTTTTCATCAACATTTAACTTGCCGACAGTAATATCTGTGCGCTCTGCTGCAATTTCGTCCATTATCGGGGCAAGCATTTTGCACGGGCCGCACCAATCGGCATAGAAATCAACCAGCACGGTGTCGTTATTATTTAATACTTCATCTTTAAAATTCTGATTATTTAACTTTTTTAACATTTTTATTACCTCTCAATTATAAAATAATTTAATCTATATTAAAGGGCATAGCCCATATATATTCTCAGTTGCTCTTAATTTTGCATATCATCTGCGTCATTGTCCCCATTGGACAATAAACACACCAAGAGCGGGGTTTAAACAACATCATTGTAATAATTCCAAGGATAGTGGATGTGAGCATTACGCTATAGAATCCGAAAGCGAATTGTGCTACTCCCTGCGACATCGCAGTTCCGTGATAGGCCCAGTGCCAGGGCAATTTGAAGGTCCACAAGAGGGTTACAACTTGTTTAAGTTCTGCACCCGCAAACACCAGATAGGTATTCCAAAGCATAAGCCCGAACATCGTGAAGAAGAAAATCAAAAATCCGTATCTGAAATAGGGGGAAGTCATCCACCGGGGCATATCTTTCTTTCGTGAAAGGCCGAATCTGCCGCCCAGCAAGGAAAAGAGCTGGCCTCTGCCGCAATAACGATTGCAATACGCCTTGCTTCCTTTAATAAGGGAAATGGCCAGCGGGGTTATGAAACAGATAAGTCCCAGCCATGCAAACAGTATGTTGAAAAATCCCAGTATGAGATAAACGCTTGAAAATATCCAAAGATAATCGTACCACTTTTTCTCGTTCACTCTCTCACTCCTCCTCTATGCTGATAATGCTTGCCGGACACTCTTTCACACACATTCCACATCCCACGCATTTAAGCTTATCGACTATCGCATGTACTCCTCTTTGGATACTTATTGCTCCCAGTTTGCAAACTTTTAAGCAACATCCGCAACCGACACACAATTTTTGATTTACAAAAGCTTTCTTCAAAGCCGCACCTCCCTTATGTCGATTTTAGTATAGCGAATGCACTTTTTGATTTCAGTGACTTTTATCACCGAGCGATAAAAACAAAGCATAAAAGTCGTGAACATTGTAAAACCCTCTTTGACTTTGTCAGACAAAGAGGATTTTGTTGTATTTTTTATAAACTCACATAAATAACAGTATGCTTACAGCCATTACCGCCATTCCCGCAATAAGGCCGTATATGGAAAGGTGATGTTCTCCGTACTCCCTGGCGCTGGGAAGAAGACCGTCTAAGCTGATATAAACCATGATACCCGCAACAGATGCGAACACAAAGCCGAACACCGTTTCGTTTAAAAGTCTGTGCAGGAGCAAATACCCGACAAGAGCGCCTAAAGGTTCGGAAAGGCCGGACAGGAAAGAAAGCTTAAAAGCCTTCCACCTGCTCCCTGTGGCATAAAACACGGGCACGGCTACGGCTATTCCCTCGGGAATATTGTGTATTGCTATTGCAATGGCGATAGAGGCGCCAAGCTTCGGATCGTACAGGGCAGATGTGAAAGTGGCAATACCTTCGGGAAAATTGTGAATAGCTATCGCAAGCGCTGTGAAAATCCCCATTCGCATGAGATTTTCCTTGTGAATTTCACACTTCCCGTCCATCTCTTCTACAGTATGAACCTCGTGGGGGTTTTCAGTTTCGGGTATGAGCTTATCTATGAGAGCTATAAAAAGTATTCCTAAGAAAAAGCCTCCTACTGTTGCCCAACTCCCCGCTTTTTCACCCAAGCTCGCAACAAGGGCATCCTGAGCTTTTTGAAAAATGTCTACAAAAGATACATAAATCATTACCCCTGCGGAAAATCCCAGAGCGACAGACAAAAACTTTGTTTTTGTCCTATCTGTAAACAGGGCGAGCACACTGCCCAGACCCGTTGCAAGTCCCGCAAACAGGGTGAGTGAAAATGCAAATATTACTGATGAAGTTTCTACCATTAAATTCTCTTTCCTTATATGTTCTGTTTCGGAAGTATCTTTGCTATAGAACCACAGTTGAAATATATGTATATTAAAGTGTTTTATATTGTACCATATTGTCAATAAAAATCCACAACTGCGGCCAAATATTTCTTTCATTAATTATGTAAATACGGTATTATAAAGGCAAGTTATTTCTTCCAAATGTCCTGCATTTGAAGATAAATTGTAAAATAGAATATATAAGTTGAAAATAAATGTTTTTAGCAATGATAATTTATATAAGGAGACAAGTTAAATGGCAGAGTTTAAAGAACTTATTTTAATGCATTCCAACGATTTGCACGGCGATTTTTTGGCTGAAGAATTGGATGAGGGCCTCTTGGGCGGCATTTCGATGCTCTCGGGCTATGTAAACAAGGTGCGCAAAGAATCGGACAATGCCCTCTACTGCATTGCGGGCGACATGCTCCAAGGCTCTATTATCGACAGCGAGTTTAGGGGCTTATCTACTATTGAGATAATGAATTTACTTGGCCCTGATGTGGCATCTCTCGGCAACCACGAGGTTGATTACGGTTTGGCGCACTTGCTCTTTCTTGAGCGTTGTGCCCGTTTTCCCATCGTCTGTGCCAATTTATTCATCAAAAATCCTTACACTCGTTTGTTCCAGCCCTATGTAATTATGGAAAAGGCCGGTATGCGCATAATGTTCATCGGAATAATCACCTCTGAGGTTATGCACGGCATAAGTAAAGATGTGCTTGGCAGTTTTGTTAATGTGGAGGATGCGGCGCGCGAGGTTGGGAAGATTTGCAACGCTTGGCGCACCACAGACATTGACCTCACAGTTCTGCTTACCCACATCGGCTTTGAAGAGGACAAAAGGCTCGCGGAGCTTCTCGACCCGGACTGGGGTGTGGACTTAATAATCGGCGGCCATACGCACACGATTTTGGAGGAGCCGGAGGTGGTAAACGGTGTTCTTATTGCTCAAGCGGGCGTCGGCACAAGCCAGATAGGGCGTTTTGATTTGACTATCAACATGGATACAAATTCTATCGCCGACTACAAGTGGCAACTTATTCAAATCGACAGCAACACCTGCCCGCACGACAAGGAGATGAGAAGGACAATTTACCGCTTTAAAAACGAGACCGACAAAAAATATAATCGGATAATCTGCACTTTTGCCCGCTCTCTTACCCATCCTGACCGGTATCAGGAAACAGAGTTGGGAAATCTTCTCGCTGAGGTTATGCGAGAGGCGCTGGAAGTGGACATCGTTCTTTTAGGTTCGGGATCAATCCGCAAGGAGAGTGCCCCCGCAGTGCTCACACATGGGGAGCTTATAGAACTTTTCCCCTACGACGACAAGATATTCCGCATTAAAGCCACAGGCAAGCAATTCAAAAAAATGGTTGCCTACACTCTGCGCGACGAGATGCTCCAAGGCGTGCACACTGAGTTTTACCAGTATTCAGCAGGCTTGCGAATCACCTTCGATAAGGCTACAAAAAGTTTTACTCGTTTCGATTTTAAAGGCGAGCCTCTTATAGACAACGAGATTTACACCGTTGCGCTACAAGAATTTCATCTGAACAACTTTGAGCATTGTTTCGGCTTCCCTGTAGAGGATCTGGATGTAAACGGCAGAGTTAGGATTCTTTCGACTTCAGTACACGATGTTTTAATTGAGCATTTACCTATGGCAAAAAATGATTCGAAAATCGAAGGAAGAATGTTGATTGTATAAGCTTAATATTAAAGACCTCTCTTGTTCATCGGAGCAAGAGAGGCCTTTTTTGAGCATAATACTGTCAAAATACCAGCTGTACTAAGAGCATATAAGTAATTGTTCCTCCGGCGATAGAGAGGAGCATTTTCTTTTTCCATAAATGTAGTCCCGCTGTTATTGCAATAGCAATCAGTTCGGGAATGCCGTGCGGCGCCGATAAGAAAGATACATTCTTTAAGCAGTAAATTACCAGCATGCCGAATACTGCGCATGGCAAGGCTTTTCCAAGATATTGAACATATTCCGGCGTGGGCTTTTTTGATGAAAAAACAAGGAACGGCAAAAATCTCGTGAGCATAGTTCCGAAAATACAAATCGCAATAGTAATTATTTGCTCGGTAAGCGTCATCGGGCTCATTTGCTTTCACCTTCAATCCCGCTTGAATATGAACTTTCAATAGGTCTTTTAAAAACAGTCAATAATGCGAGTATCAAGACCATTGAGGGTATCATAAACGATTCCGCCCCGAATATAAGCAGACAAAAAAGCGTTGAACCAAGCCCGATTAGTCCTGTATATTTCTTCTTCTCTTTTAAAAGCTGATCCGTAAAAATTGCGACAAACATTGCAGTCATAACAAAATCGAGGCCCTCTGTATTGAACTTAATCAGCGAGCCCAGTAATCCGCCTATTGCAGCGCCCGAAACCCAATAGATGTGATTTAACAGCGTTACAAAAAACATGAACCAGCCTTCGTCAACATCGGGCGGAATGTTTGCGGTGTAGTTTATAGAAAAGTTTTCGTCGCACATGCCGAAAATAAGATACGGCTTTTTCCAACCCATGCCTTTGAAGCGGTCGAGCATGGCTATTCCGTAAAAAAGATGTCTTGCCTGAACAAGTAAAGTCACGGCAAGCGCCGAGAGCGGTGAAAATGCGGACATGAGCATAGTCACAAGAACGAATTGAAGCGACCCTGCGAATATTAGCAGACTCATAAGCACCGGATAAATAAACGAAAATCCGTGTACATTCATAAGGATTCCGTAGGCAAGCGATATGAACCAAAATCCTGCAAAAATCGGAATTGTATAGGGGAATGCCGCTTTTAACGCCTTAATTTTCATAAGCCCTCTCATGATTGATTTGTAATAATTATGGTGACACTGCTGAACTTATTGTTATTATATGATAATTTTGAAAGAAGATAAATACCGCAAATTTTTCATACACTTATAAAAGTGAAACGGAGCTGTCTCGGTAAGAGACAACTCCGTTGGTGATTATGTAATTTTTAAGTATGTACAAACTTAGACAGCTCGATTACTCGTACAGCTCTGCGAGCTTGCCGTCTTCGCCGATGGCGCCTATCTGACGCGCAAGATCCTCGAGCTCTGCCTGGAGCGCATCGGAGAAATCAACGCCGGTGACTTTACGCTCTTCAATCAGACGAGCCTCAATTTCGCCGGGCATGAAAATCTCTTTCACGCCTGTGGCGGGTCGGCTGTTTTTGATTAGATTCACGAAAAGCGAAGCATGCTCTTTGAATTTGTCAACATCTATGAAGTGTGCGATATCAAGCAGAATTACAGCAAAACCGGTTTCCTCAGGCTCCCAGTTATCCACGAACGGAATCTCGGGGCTAGTGAGTGCGCCTGCCAGAACGCCGCCGAACATATCGACAAACACGGCGAGGCCATAGCCTTTGTGGTCGCCCATAGGACGGACACAGTATGCAACATGCGGATCGGTGGTGGGGTTGCCATCATAGTCGTTGGCCCAGCCTTCGGGCATCGTCTTGTTCTCGCGAGCATAGGCCTGAACCTTGCCGATGGCGACACCGCTGGTGGAAATATCGATAACAATCGGACGATCCGGATTCGTCGTAGGGCAACCGAGGATAATGGGGTTTGTGCCTATTAGACGATCTGCGCCGCCGTACGGAGACTGGCAAGGATAGGTGTTGCTAACGACAATACCAATCACATTGTCGTCTGCCATGCGGTGGCCGTAGTAGCCTCCGCAGCCAATGTTCGCGCTGTTGCGACCCACGCCTGCGGCTACTCCATACTTGCGGGCGCGCTCGAGCACTGCATCATATACGCTGTTAACTGCCACAATGCCTGAGCCGCCGCCGCAATCGAATACGAGGGCAGCATCCTTATCCTTAATTAAGCGGAAGTCGGGCTGCGCCTGCAGGGCGCCGTGCATATACTGCCGCAGGTAGATGCAGAGACGGGACAGTCCGTGGGAATATGTGCCGGTGAAATCAGAGTGAGTGACAACGGCGGCCAGCGACTCGGCGTCGCTTTCGGAAACTTTGAGTGCCATGAGCAGGCGCTTAATCAGGGTCATTTCCTGTTCGTAAGAAAGATGCATCATAGTGAATACCTCCAGTGTTATTAATTTTTTTATGTTAATATTTGCAGTATATCATAGGATTTGTTTTTTATCAATTATAGATTAAAATTGAAATATGTGTATAAAATAATAGAAAAATCAGACACAAATTATGATGTTTGTTGCATCATAATTTGTGCCCTGTTTTGG
>CAYFQE010000010.1:0-45655 GCA_964345235.1 uncultured Oscillospiraceae bacterium
GGATATTCTTTCGGAGGGAACTATATTATAATAGGTAAAATTTAAGCAGAACATATATTAAATCAATCAGAATAATAAACAGCGATTAGAAAAATAAAAATCTAATCGCTGTTTATTACACAAAACATGAGGAAACAATGCAAGACAAGCAAAGAAGAATTAAGCTCAGAGAAATGGAACACGAAAGCAACGAAAAAAATAATAAAGATGATTAAAAAGTCCTTGACAAGTAGCAACAAAGTGGAACAGTTCTGACAAGTAGTATTATCTAACTTAATCTTTTTAATTCACTTATTTTTTTCATTTCCCCCTCCTAAATAAATTAGCACTATTATACAATCCTGTCGAAAAGCTTGTCGAGCTCATTTCTCGAATAAGAGAAGACAACGGGCCTTCCATGCGGGCAGCAGCGAATCTCTCCCGAGAGAACTTTTTTGCAAAGCTCCAAAAGCTCTTCCGGCTCGGCGGAATCTCCCGCCTTAAGGGCAGCCCTGCACGCCACTGTTTTAAGCCGCTCTTCCTGCTTTTTATCGCCCGCATCGCGAAGAGAGCGCACTCCGCTCAAAAGCTCCTCCAAAAGAGGCTGTGCCTCCGATGCCGAAATGCCTCTCGGAACAGCTCTTACAATAAAGGTCGAGGGGCCGAAGTCGTCAATCTCAAAGCCCAATTTTTCGAGCTCTTTTCGCTCGTCGTTGAGCCTTATTGAACTCTCTTCGTCAAGGCTTATAATCTGCGGCGAAAGGAGAGCCTGAGCCGGAGGCGCATTCCTCTGCTCTAAGAGCGCATTAAAAATGATCCTCTCGTGCACCGCATGCTTGTCTATGACATAGAGCCTGTCTTCATATTCGCAAAGTATATATAGGCTAAGCGCCTCGCCTATAATCCTCGGCGGCTCTGAAAGAAGCTCTTTCTCGGGAGCTTTTTCCGCAAAGGCCGTATATTCCGCTTGCGGCTCTTTTAAAACCGCGGCAGGGCTTTCTGGTTTTTTCAGCTCATCTTTTTTAAATAAAGTCTCGTCGTATAAAAGCTTGTAGAGCTCCTTGTTGGCCTCCGACTGAACAGCCCTCGGCTCGAATTCGGCGGGAGATTTAGAAGATTTTGGGGAGGGGCGAGAAAGTGCGGGAGCCTGTGTTTCAAGAGCCGATTCCGCCAAATTTGATAAAGCCGGAGCTTCAGCTATGGGCGAGCCCTCGGGTTTCGAGAGCGCCGTTAAAACCGAGTAGTAAACCGCATCAAAAACTTCTTTTTCGTTCGAGAAGCGGACTTCCGTTTTTTGCGGGTGGACATTTACATCTATCTGCGAAAGCTTAATGTCTAGGTAGAGCACGGCGGCGGGGTAGCGCCCTTTTAGTATGCTGTTTTTATATGCGCCCTCGAGAGCCGAGAGCATGAGGGCCGAGCGCACAAAGCGGCCGTTTATAAAGAAATACTGCAGGGCTCTGTTGCCTCTTGCCTTGTGCGGCTTCGAAACAAAGCCTCGAACTTTTATATTTTCATAGTCCGATTCCACACTTATGAGGTCAAAGCTGAGCTCTCTGCCTAAAACAGCATAGATGCAGTTTAATATATCGCCGTCGCCGGGAGTTACAAATTCCTGAACGCCGTCTTTAATAAACTTAACCGAAATTTCGGGGTGCGAGAGTGCAATGTTCGAGGCCGCCTTTTTGCACGATGCCGCCTCGGCTCTGTCGCTTTTTAAAAACTTGAGCCTTGCGGGCGTGTTATAGAAAATGCCCTTAACAACCACGGTGGTGCCCAGCGGGCCGCCGCCCTCGTGAAAATCGGTGATTTCTCCTGCCTTGAGCTTAAGGCTCGTCATCTTATTCGAGCCCGCTTCGCGGGTGTAGAGCTCGAGCTCCGAAACCGCGGCTATCGAAGAGAGAGCCTCGCCTCTAAAGCCCAGGGTGCCGATGGCTTCGAGCCCGCGCTCGTCATAAAGCTTGCTTGTGGCGTGGCGGAAAAAGGCGTTGGCGGCATCCTCGGCGCTCATGCCGCAACCGTCGTCGGTGATGCGAATCAGCTCGCGCCCGCCAGACCTAATCTCAACGCTTATGTTCTTTGCTCCGGCATCTATTGAGTTTTCCATCAGCTCTTTAATTACGGAAGCGGGGCGTTCAACAACCTCGCCCGCCGCGATGAGATCTGCCAGATATGGGGATAAAAGCTTAATTTTTCCCAATTTGCCACACTCCTTCTAAGGCTTTGCCTTTCTTTATTATAGAGCAGAACGATTGAACTTTCCAGCTTAAGATGCTAAAATAATATGTTAAACCTGGGATAAAGGACGGGACGAATGGAAAGAGTTCGTATAGAAATATCGGGCGATAAAATAGAAAAGCAAAAACAGCTTGCCGAGAACATAGGAAAGAGCTTTAGTGCCGAGGGGAAACACCCAAAGGCCGTTATACGCACCTTCGGCTGTCAGCAAAACGAGGCCGACAGCGAAATGCTCCGAGGATATTTGGAGCTGATGGGCTACACTCTCACGGAAGACGAGAACAGCGCCGACCTTATTCTTATAAACACCTGCGCCATCAGAGAGAACGCCGAGCTTCGTGTGTTCGGGCATCTGGGGGCGCTTACGCATGCAAAAAAGGCAAACCCCGATATGATGATAGCCCTTTGCGGCTGCATGGCAAGGCAGAAGCATGTTGCCGAAAAGGTTAAAAAATCCTACAGACATGTAAATCTCATATTCGGCCCTCAGGAGCTCTGGCGCTTCCCCGAGCTCTATTTAAGAGCCAAGGAAAGGCCTAAAAAGCTCGTTTGCAGCTTAGACGGAGTCGATGCCGTGGCGGAAGAACTGCCGAGAGCGAGGGACGGCGGCGTTAAGGCTTTTTTGCCCATAATGTACGGCTGCAACAATTACTGCACCTACTGCGTTGTGCCCTATCTAAGAGGCCCCGAGCGTTCGCGCCGACACGAGATGATAATGAAGGAAGCCGAAAGGCTTCTCGGCGAGGGAGTAAAAGACATAACTCTCCTCGGGCAGAATGTAAACTCATACGGGCGCGGTCTTAAAGAAGAGAGAACTTTTGCGGGCCTTATAAGAGATATAGATTCTCTCCCGGGCGATTTTTGGCTCCGTTTCATGACGAGCCATCCCAAGGATGCGGGAGAAGAGCTATTTAAAGCCATGGCCGAGAGCCGACACTGCGCAAACCACCTACACCTTCCGGTGCAGGCGGGGTCGAATAGGGTTTTAAAGGCGATGAACCGCCACTACACAAGGGAAGAATACCTCGAAAAGGTTAAATTAGCGAGAAAATATATGCCCGATTTGGTTCTCACAACCGATATCATAGTCGGTTTTCCGGGCGAGAGTGAAGAGGAGTTTTCAGAAACTCTCAGCCTTATAGAAGAGGTTCGCTTCGATGCCATGTTCACATTCATATTCTCGCCTCGCGAGAACACGCTTGCGGCCAAGATGGAAGACCCCTTCACAGCCGAGGAAAAGCAGGAGAGATTCATGCGCCTTTTGGATGTTCAAAACCGAATTTCCAAGGAAAAGCACGAGGAATATATCGGTAAAGATATAGAAGTTTTGGTAGACGGTGTCGAAGAAGACGGCGAAACCCTGAGCTCCCGAACTTCCGGCGGCAGACTTGCGCACCTTAAAGGCGATAAAAACGCTGTTGGACAGTTCAGAAAGGCCCGCATAGAACGCGCGAGCACTTGGGCGCTCTTCGGCTCGCTTATAGATTAGGAGAAAAGCGTGAAAAAACTAACTCCGATGAAAAGACAATATCTCGAGATAAAGAGAGAGCACCCCGATGCGCTTCTCTTCTTCAGGCTTGGGGATTTTTATGAGCTCTTCGACGAGGACGCGATAGTTGCCTCGCGCGAGCTGGAGATTACCCTCACAACCCGCGACAGGGGAGTGCCCGAGGAACAGCAGACTCCGATGTGCGGAGTGCCCTTCCACTCTGTGGAGCCCTATATTGCAAAGCTCATAGAAAAGGGCTATAAGGTGGCCGTCTGTGAGCAGACCGAGGACCCGAAGCTTGCCAAGGGCATAGTGCAAAGAGAAGTGATACGCACAATAAGCGCCGGAACTCTCATCGAAGACGGCATGCTCACCGAGGGGAAAAACAACTATCTCGCCGCCCTTTTGCAAGAAGAAGAGAGCTTGGAGATGGCGGTCTGCGAGTTTTCGAGGGGCGAATTTCTGCTCTACAGCTTCAAAAAAGACGAGGTACAAAGCCTTATAAACACAATAGTTGCTCTCGCCCCGAGCGAGCTTTTGCTCCACCCTTCGGCGCTAGAGCAGGAAACACTCAGAGAATTTATAAAAACGCAGAGCATATATTGCAGTCTTAGAGATAAAAACCCCGGCAAAGACGCCGAGCGCGCCTTTTTCGAGCATTTTTCCGATAAAGATGATTTAGGAGAGAGGAAAAAAGCTCTGCCTCAGGCCTCTTTGAGGGCGGCCTTACTACTCACCGACTATATAATCGAAACTCAAAAAAGTCTTCCCAAAACTCTGGAGTTTCCAAAACTTGTGGACAAAAGTCTGTATATGGAACTCGGGTTTGAAGCCAGAAGAGCTTTGGAGCTCACCGAGAGCATGAGCCGCGAGAAGGGCGCAAAACCTCTTTTAAAAGTGCTCGACAGAACGCAGACGGCAATGGGAAAGCGCCTGTTCAGAACTTGGGTCGAGCGCCCGCTGCTCGATGTTCTGCTCATAACCGAGCGGCAAAACGCCGTGGAAGAGCTCTACAAAGAGAGCAGAATCCGCGAGGAGCTGAGGCTCGCGCTTAAAGACATATCGGACTTGGAGCGTCTTACAACAAGAATAAATATGAAGAGCGCAGGCCCGAATGACCTTTTGGCTCTCTCGAGAAGCTCCGAACCCATAGCCCGCATAAAGACACTGAGTCAAGGACTCAGCGCAAGGCGGCTCAGAGAAATCAGTCTTTTGAGCGACCTTAGTGAGATTGCCGAACTTGTGGAGCGCAGCATAGACGAAAACGCGCCAAACAACTTAAGAGACGGAGGAGTTATAAAAAAAGGCTATTCCGAAGAGGTCGACAGGCTCCGCGGAATAAAGCAAAACAGCACGAAACTGCTCAGAGATTTGGAGCAGAGAGAGCGCGAAAAACTGGGAATCAAAAAGCTGAAGCTCGGCTACAACAGGGTTTTCGGCTACTACATCGACATACCCAACAGCGCAAGAGACAAAGAACTGCCCGAGGAATATATAAGAAAACAGACTCTGGTATCCTCCGAGCGCTATTTCACGCCCGAACTCAAAGAGCTCGAGGGCGAGATACTCGGTGCCTCCGAAAGAGTTCTGGCATTGGAGCAGGAGCTCTTTGCGGGTCTTCTCAACAAAATATCCGAGCACACCGAAGAGATAATCGATACGGCGGGGAAGATTGCCATGCTCGATTCGCTCTGCTCTTTGGCGGCAGTTGCGACTGAGAACGGCTATGTCCGCCCGCAGGTAGAGCTGAACACGGGCATATATATAAGAGAGGGCAGACACCCCGTTGTCGAGCTCGCGCTCGAGGACGAGATTTTCGTGCCCAACGATGTAAATTTGAATAAAACAAGCCGCCTTGCCCTTATAACGGGGCCTAATATGGCGGGTAAGTCCACATATATGCGAATGACGGCGCTCATTGTTTTGATGGCGCAGATGGGCTCATTCGTGCCCGCGGCCGAGTGCAGGATCGGCATTGTCGATAGGGTGTTCACAAGAATAGGCGCTTCCGACGATATAACGAGGGGCAAGTCCACCTTTATGGTCGAGATGAGCGAGGTTGCCGAGATACTCGAAAACGCCAGCGAAAGAAGTCTGCTCATTTTAGACGAGGTCGGCAGGGGCACTTCCACCTACGACGGAATGGCGATAGCCAGAGCGCTCATAGAGCACTGCGCCGAAAGGCGCAAACTCGGCGCTCTCACCATGTTTTCCACACACTATCACGAGCTCACGGCCCTTGAGGGCAAGGTCGAGGGGCTAAAAAACTACTCTCTCAGAGCGATAAAAGAGGGCGGCAAGCTCCGCTTTATGCGCAGAGTCATAGAGGGACCGGCCGACGAGAGCTACGGCATCGAGGTTGCAAAGCTCGCGGGTGTTCGCGAATCGCTCATAAGAAGCGCAAAAAAATATCTCGAAGAGCTCGAGAGCGGCTCGTTCAGAGAAGAAGCGCAGGGAAGCTCGTTTAATGAAGATGCCCAGCTTTCGCTCACGGATTTGAGAGAGCGAAAACTCATAGATAAACTCAAAATTTTGGAGCTCGATAAAATGACGCCTTTAGAGGCCCTGAATGTCCTTTCGGAGCTTAAAAAGGAGGCGGAGTTTTAGTTGAATATGGAGGAAAACAGAAGAGAGTTACCCCGGGCATCGGAATTTAAAGACACAATGACAAGGGGAACAAGAATAAGCCTTGTAATAGCAATTATTATCTTCTCTGCCGTCCTGCCCGTAGTTTTATATATATTATCCGAAAAGACATCTTTTTTGGGATCTCTCGGAGAGGTCGAATTAAACCTCATAAGCGGCGCCGCCACACTGCTCGGAATTTTTTTCTTGGGCTACAACTACCTAAAAGACCAGTTCGAGAGTATAAGAGGCAATGCATTACTTATACTTCGCTACATAATTCTCGCCCTGCTTTTAAAATTTGCCTTGGAGCTTATAGTTCAGGCTGTATTCTTTTTTCTGAATCTAGAGATTACAAGCACCGAAAACAACGAGGCGATTTTGGAGCTCAGCCGCAACAATTTCACAAAAATGCTCGGACTCACCGTTATAGTAGCGCCGATAGTCGAGGAAGTCTTTTTCAGAGGATGTCTGTTCGGCGGGCTATATAAATACGGCAGGGTGCTCGCCTATGTCGTTTCGGTTCTCTGCTTTTCGCTTTTACATGTGGCGGGCTTTATGGTAATGGATTTCAGCCTCTCGCAGATTGCTCAGCTTATTTTGTATGTGCCCGCCTCGGTGGCGCTTGCTTACTGCTATGAGAAAAGCGGCAACATCTGGGCAAACATAGTTATGCATTCGGGGATAAATGCCCTTGCGATGTTTGTCCTTAACAAATTGGCCTAAAAACACCGGAAAAAGATTGGAGCGCGTAAGCTCGGAAAGGGGAATAGAGGCCGTGAATAAAAAAGCAAAAGGCGCAATTGTAATTCCTTGCTACAACGAGGAAGAAGCGTTGCCTATCTCCGCGCCGATTATAAGAGATAAACTTCTGAGCCTCATAGAAAGAGGCCTAATTTCGGACGAGAGCAGAGTGATTTTCGTAAACGACGGAAGCCGCGACAGAACTTGGGAAATTATAGAGGACTTTTCCAAGGCGGACTCTCACATAGAGGGAATAGCCCTCAGCCGCAATCAGGGACACCAAAATGCCCTTTTGGCAGGTCTTATGGAGGAGAGGGAAAACTTCGATTTTCTAATATCCATGGACGCAGACCTGCAGGACGATATAGATGCCGTTGACCGCATGATAGAAGAGTATTACAAAGGAGCGGACTTGGTTCTCGGCGTTAGAGCTTCGAGAGAGACCGACAGCGCCTTTAAGAGAGGCAGCGCCGAACTCTTCTATAAGATTCTCCACAAGCTTGGAGCCGAAACCGTGTATAACCACGCCGATTTCAGGCTTATGAGCCGAAAGGCTCTCAGCGCGCTCTCGGAATTTGAGGAGGTAAACCTCTATTTAAGGGGTCTTATCCCGCTTCTCGGAATGCGCTGTGTTACGGTGCCTTACGAGAGGAAAGAGAGGGTGGCGGGCGAGACGCACTATCCGCTCGGCAAAATGATAGCCCTCGCCAAAAACGGCATCACCAGCCTTTCGATGAAGCCGCTCACGTTTATCACGAATATAGGAATTTTTGTGGCTGTTTTGAGCTTTATCGGGGTGCTCTGGGCGGTTACGATGACGCTTCTCAACAGGACTGTCCCCGGCTGGGCCTCCACAACCGCAATTATCTGCTTTATAAGCGGTGTGCAGCTCATATCTCTGGGAGTTATCGGGGAATACATCGGCAAGATGTATATGGAGACAAAACGCCGCCCGCGCTATATAGTCTATGAAAAAACCAAAGATAAAAGTGAGAATTGGGAATCTTGAAAAAGGACACAGTTAAAAAACTCTATTTTAAAAGCTAAAATGGCTCCACTGTGTAAGGGGAGCTGTCAAAAAACCGATAGGTTTTTGACTGAGGGGTTGTTTTGCGGCAGTAATTATTCGTAAAATCATAGGGATTACTGCCGACTTAATAACGCAATAGCTTTTCAAATAAACATGCAACTCAATATATTTATATTTAAAACCCTCCCGTCACGGTTTACGCCGCGCCACCATCCCTTACGCAGGGCGGGCATTGGCTTATCTTAAATTTTTGGCTTTAATGATTTTACAGAAGATACCTATGAAGAAGGGATTAATGAGCAATGTCGGAATTTAAAGCTAAAAGCGAAAATTAGATATAAAAAAGAGCGGTGCAAAACTAACGCTTTACAACGCTCCATATTTAAATTAAAAAGACTCCGAGCCCAAAGACTCGGAGCCGAAACTGTTATTTAATCTCTATGGTCGTTGACTGGGGAAGAACTTCCTGCTTTTTCGGAAGCGTGAGCTTCAGAATTCCGTCTACATACTCGGCATCAATCTTGTCTTGATCAATATCCTCAATGCCGAAGCTGCGCTTAAAGGAGCCGTATCTGCGCTCTCTTCTCAAGTAGCCGGAGCCCTCATCCGTGTTCTCTTCTTTTCTCTCAGCCTCGATTGTAAGCCAATCGCCGTCGATGCTGATTTTAAGGTCTTCCTTCTTAAATCCGGGAAGCTCTGCCAAAAGCTCATATCCGCCCTCAATCTCCTTTATATCGGTGCGGAAAGAAGCGAGGTCCTTCTCGGGGAAGGAGAAGAAATCGTCGTCCATAAAAAAGGGACGCAAGCCTAATCGTCTGCTGTAAGGAACCATTTTAAACATATTATAAATACCTCCATTTAAACTGAAATTTGTAATCTCAAGAACTTTGATTTTGTTCTATATATAAAATAACATACAAAAGTGAACAAATAAATAATAAATCATGAACAAAATGTAAACTTTAGCACTCGCAAAGGGAGAGTGCTAAAAATTGGAAAAACGATGCAAAAAGTAAGAAAAATTTGCGAAAATCGGCAAAAAGCCTGCAAATGCAAGAATTATTGACAAGCGAGCGGGCATTTCATATAATCGCAAAAGAAGCTTTTTAAGGGGAGCAATTATGGTGAATTTGAAAAAAGAAGACATTATAAGAAGAGTCAGAGAAGAAGGCATAGACTTCATTCGTATGCAGTTTACCGATGTTTTCGGCAGAATGAAGAATGTGTCTATAACTGCGGCTCAAATAGAGAAGGCGCTTGACAACAAGATAGCCATGGACGGCTCTTCAATCGAAGGTTTTACGAGAATACACGAATCGGATCAATATCTCTATCCCGATTTAAACAGCTTCACGATTTTGCCCTGGCACAGAGAGCACGGGAAGGTTGCGAGGCTCATCTGCGATGTCTACAACCCCGACGGAACGCCATTCGAGGGCGATCCGCGCTATGTACTGAAGCGGGTGCTAAAAAAGGCCGAGGATATGGGCTTTAGCTTTAATGTAGGCCCCGAATGCGAGTTCTTTTTGTTCGAAGAAGATAAATACGGAAAACCCACCCCCAAAACTCAGGACGAGGCGGGTTATTTCGACTTGGGCCCCTTCGACAAGGGCGAGATAATGCGCCAGAGAATTTGCCTTGCACTGGAGGAGATGGGATTTAATATCGAAACCTCCCACCACGAGAGCGCGGCAGGTCAGCACGAGATAGATTTCAAATACGCCGAAGCGCTTAGGGCGGCGGACAACATAGCCACATTTAAAGTAGCCGTTAAAACTCTTTCTCAAGAGCACGGTTTCCACGCCACCTTCATGCCCAAGCCCATATTCGGAGTCCCCGGCTCGGGTATGCACACCAATATGTCGCTCATGCGAAACGGCAGAAACATATTCTATGACGAAAACGGCGACCGCAGACTCTCCGACGAAGCCTACGGTTTTATCGCAGGCCTGCTCGAGCATATAAAGGGTATGAGCGCGATATTAAACCCGCTTGTAAACTCTTATAAGAGATTGGCCACGGGCTTTGAGGCTCCTTGCTATGTCACCTGGTCCGCCTCAAACCGTTCGGCGCTCATAAGAATTCCATCCGAGAGAGGCGAGGGCACAAGGGTAGAGCTCAGAAGCCCCGACCCTGCGGCCAACCCCTATCTCGCTTTGGCAGTCTGTTTAGCTGCCGGTCTCGACGGTATAGAGCGAGCCTTGGAGCCTCCCAAAGAGGTCACCGGCAACATCTACGGATTTGACGAGGAGGAGAGAAAACTCAGAGGAGTTGAAAAGCTCCCCGAAAACCTCTTCGAAGCTATAAAGCACCTGTGTCAAGACAGCCTCATGATAGAAACTCTGGGAGAACATGTATTTGGCGCCTATGTCGAAGGCAAACTCAAAGAGTGGGAGGAATACAGCACACAGGTCACATCTTGGGAAATAGATAAATATTTAGTGATTT
The DNA here is from genome assembly GCA_964345235.1 of uncultured Oscillospiraceae bacterium. GTDB lineage: Bacteria > Bacillota > Clostridia > Oscillospirales > Oscillospiraceae > Scatomorpha. Next base: position 10,554 of record CAYFQE010000010.1, read on the forward strand.
ATTGATTTAAAATTCTGACAAAATAGTATATAATAAAAAATTGTCAAAGTGGGAAAGCTAGGGTAAAGAGCCTAAAGGAAGTAAAATGAGTTTTTTGAATAAAAAATCAATAATAATTCTTATGGTGCTGATTTTAGTGCTCGGCATCGGTGTCGGCGTGAGCGCTGAGGGCGAGGGCTCCGAAACACCGACTCCTACGCCAACTTCGACACCGACTCCTACGCCAACTTCGACACCGACTCCGACACCGACTCCGTCGACACCCACACCCACAGCTCCTCCCACGCCGCCGCCCGCAACACCCAAGCCCACAACAGCGCCGCCCGCGGCCACGGCTCCGCCGCCTGATTTCGCGGCAATAATCTACGAGGGCTCTTGGGACGAGAGCGACAATGCCGCCGATTACTTCTTCAATAAGAACTATGAGCAGCTTATCGGAGAGGAGGCGCGGAAGTGGAGGGTAAACCCGAAAAACATAGCCACAGGCTTTAAAAATACCGTCACGGGAGAAACTCGGTTCTTAAATCCGGATGTGTTTATATATGCCGCCAGTGTATATAAGATACCTCTCAACATGTACTATGCGGATAAAATTGCTGCAGGAGAGATGGAGATGAACACTCCTGTTGGAGGTGTCAGATATGAGCTTCTTATGAACTCGAGCATTGTCTCCTCGAACAACAACAATGCGCAAAAGCTCAGAGATGCCGCCGCATGGAATTTTAGGGACTATCAGGATATGATGATTGAAAGATATCTCTATCCGAACAGAGAAGAGAGACCGAGTGAAGTTGACCCCATCTTCTATGTGAGCCACTACTACAATCAGCGCATGGTCATAAACTTTTTAACAGTACTTTATGAAGAGCCTGAAGTATACGGCTATATTATAGATAAGATGAAAATATCCATGCCCCGCGACAGCCTTTTTAAGGGCGTAGATACGGGTTACGAAGTTGCGCACAAGTACGGACTTTTCACTATCGACGGCTATCAGGCGCTCAACGATGTGGGTATAGTCTATACCCCCGAGCCCATACTTATCTCGATGTTCACAAAGAACACAAGCGCGGTGCCCATAGCCAAGTACCTTGTTTTGATGGTAGATTGGTCGAAATACTGTGCCGAAATGAGACACAGTCAGGAAAACGCCATGGTGGCGGCAACTATAAATGCAGATTTATTACTTGAAGGGTGAGTAATTTGAAAAGAAAAAAATATAAGCGCATATATCCCGAACAAAAGCCTGAGATTGTGATTCCCGAGGGCGAGGATAAGCCCGAGGGCGCGGAAGAGGCCGAGGTTAAGGAAGCACTGCCCAAGCTCAGCTTCGGAACAATAGTAAAAAGAGCGCTGGTTGTGCTTTTAACCACTGTTGTAGCTCTGCTTTTGTTTATAACGGCGGCGGTTTACATTCTGTCGAAGGGCCCTTCCGATACGGCGACGGGTATTTTTGTCAGATCCGTGAGAGAGACCAGCGCCATAGGCTTTTTAGCCAATATTTTCTTAAGTGACGAGGAAATAGAGAGCTATTATGAAGCCGACAATGAAGAGATAAAGAACGAGCTTACCGATGCCTCTCTCATAACTGTGAAGAAAGGCATCGAAACTCAGCCTTCAAGCGAAGACATTGAGCTTATTGATATAAAAGGCCCCAGCTTTAAGGGAAAGCTCATGATAGTCAAAGACCCGAGCAGGGTTTTTCTGGGTACCTCGAGTGTAAGCGGTCGTGGACAGAGACTTGAAGATATCATTAAGGAGAAAGAAGCCATCGGCGGCATAAACGGCGGCGGTTTTGACGACCCGGGCGGAGCCGGCAAGGGAGGCACGCCTCTGGGTGTCGTAATAAGCGAGGGTCAAAATCTCAATCCAATCGGCCAGAATTTCTGGACGGCGGTTATGGATGAGAACAATGTCCTTCATGTCGGTTGGATGAACTCGGATGCCGCCATGACGCTTAACGCCCGTTGGGCGGTGAGCTACGGACCTGCCTTGGTGTTAAACGGCGAAAAGGTCGAAAATCCCGAGAGCGGACTCAACCCCAGAACTGTGGTAGGTCAGAGAGCCGATGGCGCAATTTTACTGCTCGTGTTAGACGGAAGACAGGCCAACGCGCTCGGGGCCTCGTTCTCCGAGACGGCCGATGTTATGCTTCAGTATGGGGCCGTAAACGCCCTAAACCTCGATGGAGGGTCCTCAACTCAGATGTACTATGAGGGCAAGCTGCAAAATGCCTACCCGACCATAGTGGGTACCCGAGATATCCCGAACGGCATCCTTGTGAGATAAGGAGGAGAGAAAATGAAGTCAAAGTTTGGAAAAAACCTGTTCATATACATACTCATACTGCTCATCCTCGCAGTCTCGGCAAGCGCAGTTTTATGGTACTATCTCGATGCCTTCGAAAAGTCTTTAAGCGTGAACTATGCAAAGGCCTATGTGGCGCAGCAAGATCAGGATTACTTTAAAAGCGGCGTAGAGAGCATACTCGAGAAAAAACGCATTTTTGTGAAGGAGGGGCTCACACTCGAAGATTTGGGCCTTAATTTCGAGGTTAATGCCGACCTTCAAGTTAGAGAAAAGAGTCAAGACGGCGAAAACGCAATAACCGAAGTTTTGGCAAACGGCAAGAAAATTGCCGAGATAGCGCTCAAAAAAGGCGGGCCTTTGGGATTCGGCTTCCACTCATGGGAGCCCACAACCATAGAGTTTTTCCCCGGCGAGGACAAAAACTTTATCATAACCGTTCCCAAGGGATACGAGGTCTATATAAACGGCGAAAGACTCGACGAGAGATTCGAGATTGACGGCACGGTCAACTACCCCATAGAGTTTAATGTCGCATACGACAAATTCCCTGAATCGTATATATACAATGTCGAAAAGCTCTACGGACCTCTGGAATTTACCGCTACGAGCGATACAGGGGCCGATGCCGAGGTCAAAGTGATAGGCGGCAACATATTTGTAATACCGTTTGCCGATAAATCGTTCGAGTTTATAGCTGAATCCGATGCTGTGGTTATGATAAACGGCGAGCCGGCCGAGCTCGAGCCCACTCCTCTGGATTTTACGACAATCAATCTGCCTGAAGGGCTCTTGAAGCAGACCTATATGGTCTATAAAGGCGAGGAACTATATGCAAAACCCGAAATTCATGTTGTTAACAAAGATGGCGAGGCGCTCGAGGGACTTGTAAAGCTCGGCGGAAAAACGATTTATGCGCTCGGCAAAACAGAGGGTATTCCCGAAGAGCGCAGCACAAAGGCCGTTGAATTTTGCGAGAAGTATTTGGCGTATGGCGCCAACAAGGGCAACAACCCCGATGCAAACTTCTGGGCGCTGTCACCGCACCTTGTGGCCGGAACCGGCATTTACGATAAACTTGAAAAAACCAAGATTTCGCTCAAGTGGGTTGAATGCACGGCTTTCGAGCTGGAGCGCTGCGAACTCAAAGAATATGCCGAGATTTCCGACGAGATGTTCTACTGCAATGTTGAATACAAGCTCAAAAACGGAATCAGAAAAGTAGTGCTCACTGTTGAGGAAAGCCTCGGGCTTTTGTTCTTTGACGACGGTAGCGGCACGCCCAAGCTCATATCCATAGAACACAAAGAAATAGAAAACGGATAAAGGATTCATATTTTGAATAAATACACCGCGATAGTCCCCTCATTAAACCCCGATCAAAAGCTTTTAAATACCGTAAAATCCCTCATTGCAGAGGGATTTTCGGACATAGTGGTTATTGATGACGGCAGTGGAGAAGAATATAAAAAAGTGTTCTCTTTGATAGAAAATATGAAAGAGTGCACAGTCTTAAGACACGAAAAAAACAAGGGCAAGGGCAGAGCTTTAAAGACTGCCTTTGCTTATCTTGTCGAGCGGGGAAACACGGAGGGAATTGTTACCTTAGACGGCGACGGCCAGCACCTTGCAAAGGATGTTTCGAAGATTTCCCGCATATCAGCTCAAAACCCGGATGCGCTGGTACTCGGAGCCAGAGATTTTTTCAACGAGCACTCGGAAATGCCGGCAAAGAGCCGCTTAGGCAACAGAATCACATCGGTTGTTCTAAAGCTTGCTACGGGAATAAATCTAAGAGACACACAGACCGGACTCAGGGCGATTTCGGCAAAGCATCTTGAGGATTTAGCCAAAATTGCCGGAGAGCGCTATGAGTATGAGACAAACATGCTCTTGGAGTTTCACTCTGCGGGAATACCCTTTATAGAGGAAAAAATCGAAACGGTATATGAGGACCAAAACAAGGGCTCTCACTTCCATGTAATCAGAGATTCCTTGCTCATCTACGGTTTTATACTCAAGTTTATTTTAAGCTCTGTAATATCCTTTGTTGTGGATATATCGGTTTTCTACCTTGCGCACAGATTTGTTTTTGTCTTTTTGAGAGGACCTCTTCAGATTTTGGCTTCCACGCTTTCGGCAAGGCTGATTTCTTCGTTTATAAACTTCAGCCTAAACCGCAAGCATGTGTTTAAAAAAGAGACAAACTATAAAAAAAGCCTGCTTCGCTATTTCATTTTGGCGGCTTTTATACTTCTGCTCTCGGCCGGCTTCGTGAGCATTCTGTCGCAGGTGTTCAAGGCGGAGAATAGTCTGCCTCGCACGCTTTTAAAAATGACGGTCGATATAGTACTCTTCATTATAAGCTACAGAGTACAGCGAAACTGGGTTTTTAAAGAGGAGAAATAAAAATAGACATTAAAACAGAAAATTCCCGAAGAGCGGGCATACTTCTCGACATTTCCTCGGTCTGCGGAAACGGGCACAAAGGACGCCTTGGCCGCGAGGCTGAGGAATTTGCCGATTTTCTGGCCGAGGCCGGACAGAGTGTGTGGCAGATACTCCCCACGGGACCGAGAGCAAAGGGTAACAGCCCCTACAGTCTCCATTCGAGCTTTGCCGGAAACACAGAATACATAGATATCCCCAAGCTCTGCGACTTAGGACTGATAGAAAAAAGAGAACTGCAAGGCTGCGCGAGCGACGCCGAAGCGATAAGACTTGCCTCCGATGCAATAGGAGAGCACGACAGCGGATATCTTCGCTTCTTAGATGCCGAGAGCTACTGGCTCGAGGACTTTGCGCTCTACATGGCGATTAGAAAAGATTTGGGTATAGACCGCGATTTTTGGCCCGAAGATATAAGGCGCAGGGAGAGCGCCGCTTTGCTCGAATATTCCGAAAAGCTAAAAAAAGAGATTGAACTAATAAAGAAAAGCCAGTATCTCTTCTTCATCGAGTGGAGAGCGTTTAAGGAATATTTGGAAAAGAAAAATATAGAGCTTATGGGAGATTTTCCCATATATCTGTCCTCAGACTCGGCAGAGGTCTGGGCGAATCCCGAGGTGTTTTTGCTGGACGAGAATCTTGCGCCTAGCATGATTGCGGGAGTTCCTCCCGACGGTTTTTCGGATGTAGGACAGCTTTGGGGTAACCCCGTCTACAATTGGGAAGAGCTTAAGAATGAGGACTATGAGTTCTGGACTCGGCGATTTAAAAAGAACCTTTCTTTGGTCGATATACTCAGAATCGACCACTTCAGAGGTTTCGAGAGCTATTGGGCAGTGCCTCAAGGCGCCAAAAATGCCGCCGACGGCGGCGCTTGGTACCCCGGACCCGGCAGAGAGCTTGTTCAAAAAATAAACGATTCTCTGAACGGGAAACGGATTGTGGCCGAGGACTTGGGCTATTTAACCCCAGAGGTTAAGGCGCTTTTGGCCTATTCGGGATGGCCGTCAACGAGGGTATTGCAGTTCGGCTTTGCCGACGGGCCTCACTCCGAGCATTTCCCCCAAAATGTGGAATCTAACTCCGCCCTCTACACTGGCACACACGACAACGACACTCTGGTGGGCTTTTTAGAGAAGGCGGGAGAAGCAGAGAGATTGCACTTTTCCCAAATGCTGGGGTGCAATGAAGATGAACTTTTCGAGAGCATTATCAGAGCGGGGATGAATTCCAAAGCCGAGCTTTTCATAGCTCCGATGCAGGATTACCTAAAATTGGGAAGCGAAGCGCGGATGAACATTCCGGGTGTAGCCGAAGGAAACTGGAAGTGGCAGTTGCAGGCACGCAATTTAAATGATAAACTTTTAGGCAGTATAAACGAGCTTACAAAAAGTGCAGATAGATAAAAAAAGCGAAGAGCCTCGGCTCTTCGCTTTTATATCTTTTATATTTTTATTATAACAGTTTCCAAACCCTTTCGTCTTGCGTAGTCTATCGTGTAGTTTGTGCCGCCCTTAAGTCCGGCGCTCACCGCAAGAAGCTTGTCCGACATATCCACCATATAGCGGTTTCTAAGTTGCATGCAAAAATTGTGGTAATTGGAAGAGAGAACGGTTTGGACTGCGCAGTGGGCTAGAATGTTGTTGTAGCGCTCTTTGAGCTCATACGTGGGCAGTGAGTTTGCCTGTCCTGCAAAGGGTATGGCGGCCTCCAAGATGATATCTCGCTTTTCGCGGGCCAGCCTTATTACCTCCTCGGCAAAATAGAAGTCACAACCTGCGGCCATGCCGCAGACAAAGCGCCTCACACCGTCGTCATAGAAAAGCCGCAGTTGCTCGGCAATCAGCTCTTTGAGCTCAATGCACCTGCTGTCGCTCTCGTCATATCCCCAAGGGAGTTTCTGAGGCCGGTGCCCCGTAAAGCAACAAGTGAACTCGGACTTGTAGTGCGGAAAGAGCTCCTTGCCGGAGCTTACAATAAGCTCGGGCAACTTACTCTCCGAATCCGCCGTAATTCTGATATCTGTCCGTGTAAGCGTAGTCTCGGTTTTGCTGTCTGTCGAAAGCCAATCTCATTTCGTAAAAGCCTGCGAGAGTCGTAACATAATAGGGCTGTACATAGATTGACACGGGGAAAAGCAGGCTTTTCAGTATAAACCAGAGTATAAAGCTGAGGTCCAAAACAAAGAGTTTGCCCTTGTATCCTTTCGTGAGCCTCTTGGATTCTCTTATGCAGTCCAAAACGCTCATGTGGGGATTGTCAATCAGCAGAAACGGAGCAAACCTATAGCGGTAGACGGCAATAATGCCGGGAACGAAGAGGAGAAGGGACCAGAGGAACACAAAAATACCCGTAACAATCTGCAACAGAAATACTTTTAAAAACATTTCAAAGCCGTCGAAAAGCATGCCGATGCTGTTCGGCTGTCTTCTAAAAACACTCATGCAAAAGATTATAAAACCGAAGCTCACAACGGAAAACATCATATTCAAGAGGAAAGTGAGAATTTCGGCGAAAAATCCGGTTTTATAAGAATACAGGAGCGTAGGCGCAAGGGCTTCTATGTCGCCGCTGATTATCCCCATCAATGCACCCTTGGGGAAATTCAGGGAAAATACGAGTGCCGAAGATACAAGAGAAATAATCAAAAACACGAGTCCCATAAGATAGGGGCTGGTTTGAGATTGGCTCATTGCCATTTTCGCTTCGCGCTTCAGCGTAGCTCTGTTGTAATTCATGAAATTCGCTCCTTAACCTTAGAATTTAACTGATACCGACTTCAACTATAATTATAGCAGAATTTTTCCGTGAGGGAAGAGAAAGACCTTATTTCGTCAAAAAGAAATAAGAGAAAACAGCGGCCTCTATAAAAATTATGACAGGGACAGCTATATAAAATGTGGGGTGCTTCGTCTTATGTCTGAAGTTCTTCATGCCGAAATAAACGCCGAGCCCGCCGCCCAGTAGGGCAAGAGAGAAAAACACCTTCTCGGGAACACGGCGCATGTTTCTCCTGGCAAGCTTTTTGTCGGTGCCCATGAGTATAAAGGCAATTAGATTTATAAGAACAAGATAAACGATAAGTCCGCTGCTTATTTCCATTAAAATTCTCCAAAATTAAATATATTTCAGCTTGCCGCGGTAGAATCCGAGGACACCGTCTTTTTTCACATAGAAGCCCAAACTGCTGTTTTCTATAACAGAGAGGCGCTCGCCTTTATTTATTGCAAGATAGCAATATCCATAGTCGCGGGCTCTCAAGCTTCCGTTTTGGTCGCGATATAAAAAACTTTTTAAAATTTTTAAGTGCTCTCCGTTTTCACGGAGCCTCGCTTCAACAAAATCCCCGCCGTCCGAGAGCACATCAATTTTGTTCCTGCCCCAGCGCACATAGCAGAAGTTTTCGCTTCCCTCACAGTTGTCAAGGGCTTCAGCTACGGGGAAGCTGTCGTATGATTCAAAGTCGAAGCTTCCGTCGGGGTTAATTATAAGGGCGTTGAGCTGACCCACGGGTATGAGCGAGCATCCGCCGTCTATGCTTATAATCTTACTCTCATAGTCGAAAAGCGGATTTGCGCAGGCAGAGCCCGTTCCGTAGAGCATAGAGGGAGTGTGTCCGACCACAAGCCATTTTGAAAACTTGTGTCCCTGATGCAGGTAAAAGTCATTTTTCATGCAGTCCCAAGAATCCCAAAACTCCTCAGGACCTGCCGGCAGACCGCCGTGCACAAAATCGGCCCTCTCCGTCCTTATTATTTGCGGGCAGGCTCTTATAAAATCGAGCTCGGGCTTGAAGTTTTTCTTTATAAACGGACGCACATCCGCAAAGCTCATATCCTCGTGGAGCTTAAGGCCCAGCTCTGCCGCCATCTGCGAAAGAAAGGAGCGGCCTTTTTCGCCTGCGGTGCTCAGCATGTAATACATAAGATATTTGTCCGACTGAGGTCGGGGATTGTCTATCTCATAGGTCCAGCTGTCGCAGTTGCCCTGAAGTGCATGGAGCTCATAGCTTTTTTGAAGCTCCATAAGATAGCGCAAAGTATCAAGGCTGTAGTCGCCCTTTTCCATAAAGTCTCCGACTACAATTATCACATCGTCGGGCCTTAAAGAAACAAGCTTTAAAAGCTCCTTTAAGTATGGAAGATTTCCGTGTATATCTGAAATTGCTATAATCCGCCGTCCTGAAAAGTCGTAATTTTCTATCCGCGCCTTCATAGGATTTCCTTTTCCATATATAAGAGATCCGAGGCGACTCCGGGATTTACGCCTTTTTTCTCATAGTCGAGGTGAAGGTAAAAGCCTATGGCGTTTTCGTTTGTGACAGCCACATTGAGAGAGCAGATTTTTAAGCCTCTCTCTTTCATAAGCGCCTCGGCGGCTCCCATCAGTGTGCGGCCGAGCCCTGAATTTCTGTATTCGGGCTCCGTGTAAATAAGGGCAACCCTGCCGGCTTCGGGCTTTTCGGTTTCGAACATCAGCTCCAAAACACCCATTTTTTTGCCGTTTAAATAGGGCACCAAAACAGAGTCGGGGTCTTTCTTCGAGCGCGACTGCGCGTTTATGAGATATATGCCAGCCCAAAAACCTTCCGTGTCTCCGTGAGCCTCAACCCAGCTTTTTCTATAGCAACTTGAATAGTATCTTCTGCCCTCATCGTTTTCAAGCGAGAGCGGAGAGAGAGTCATATCTGAGAGGTCTTGCTTTATCTTTTCGTGTGCCGAAGAGAGGCTTATAAGATGGGCATCGTCGTTATAGTAGTCAACGCTTATAACGCCGTTTTCCACCAAAATCCGCGTAACGGAGGTGTTGGCTCCGTGGGGAATCGAAAAATCTATGCTGTCACCCATATAAAGGCAGAGATAAGAGCGAATTAAAGCGCCGTGTGTAAAAGCGGCTATTGTTTTGCCGGGTTTTTGCTCAGCCATGCTCAAAAGAAAGCCTTTCATCCTTAGAGCGGCATCTCTGTAGCTCTCTGCGCCCTCGGGAGCCCACGCTAAAGGGTTGGTTCTAAAAAGTTCGGTCTGCTCAAAATCGACATGCCTTAAGTAGGGCCATGAACGAGATTCCCAAGTCCCCATGTTGAGCTCCCTTAAAACTTCGGTTTTCTGTATTTTAAGAGCTCTCGGCTCCGCCAAAGCCTCGGCAGTCTTAACGGCTCTGATTAGGTCGCTCGAATAAATCTCGTCTATGTGCACATCCCGAAACCGCTCTCTCAGACTTTCAAGCTGGGCTTTCGAGTCTTTTAAAAGCGGCATATCCCAATGTCCCTGGGCTCTGCGGTAGTAGTTTCCGAGAGCCTCTGCGTGTCTGATCAAATAAATTTCGGTCAATTTTAGCTCCTTTTTTAGGCCGGAAAATATTATTTTTTTAATTATATTATATTTTATCAAAATAATAAAGCTCCCAAATCCCAAAGGATAGGCGCAAAACCGCATTTTTACAAGGAGTTTACAGTTAAAAAACATAAACAAGTATTAGCGCCAACTCGAACTTTTAAATAAAACACGAACCGAAGCGTAAAAAACAAGCCTTTCAGCTCACATATCTCTGATGTTGCCAAAGTCCGCCGCAGTTGACCGCTTTTGAGTTTTAAGATATAATAAAGAACCAAAATCTGCTTCATTTCGGCATAAAAAAGAGGTGTCTGATGGGCAAAAAAACTGAGAATAAAAAAGCGAATATTCTGATAAGCGGAGACTATGGAGAGGGAAACATAGGCGATGAAATCATACTTTCAGAGCTTGTGAAGCTTCTTTCAAATGCGTTCCCCGAAGCAGGGCTGTCGGTCATAACAAAAAAACCCGAGACAACTTTCGCTTTGGGTGTCGATGCCGTTCAGGCGAAAAGTCCTCTCAGGGTTCGCGTCGCTTTCGAAAAAGCGGATGTAATGGTGGTGGCCGGAGGCGTAATGCTCGAGAATATGCTCCTCAACAAGAGCTTAGAGAGCTATCTGCAGCTGCTGGGACTGGCAAAACAGAAAGAAACTTCCATTTTCATGCACTCGTTTTCAATAAGCCCGCTACTCAAAAGCCGCGAGCGCAAAAAGCTGAGCTCGGACATAGTGAGCAATGCAAGCTTCATATCGCTAAGAGACAGAGAGAGCTACGAGTGGGTTTTAGACTCCGGCTTTGAAGATAAAGAGCTTTATCTTATGAGCGACTTGGCTCTTTCGTTGGAGCCTGTTAAAACAGGCACTGTGCCCAAAAAGAAGAAAAGACCGTATGCCACATTCTGCCTCAAAGAAAGCGAGAACACGCAGAGAGAGCTAAAAGAGCTCAAAAAGTTTGCCAAGCGCCTTTATGAAGAGGAGGGACTCGGGATTCTCCTTGTTTCACTTGCGGCGGAAGACAAAAGAATCGAGAAAATGTTCTGCGATGCCCTCATCGAAGAGAGAGTTCCGCACATCAGCCTTGGCGACGGCATGGCTTACGAAGATGTCGCTTCGATAATCTCTCAAAGCGAATTTGTCCTATCCGAAAGACTTCACGGGCTTGTGTTCGCCGCCCTCGGCGGAGCGCGGGCTTTAGGTCTCAGCAACAAAGACAAGATAAAAGAATTTGCATTCGAAATGTCCTATCCGCTCCAAAACGGCAAAACGGCTGCGGCGGATACGCTCTTCGATAGCTATAAAAAGCAGAAAGAAGAATTTTCAAAAGAAAGTTCAATGCAGAGGCTCCGCGAGCTTCGTGAAATAAATGCACGAGTAAACAATGCTTTTATCGAAGCTGTAGGAAGGGAGCTTTCGCTATGATAAATACTGCCATTGTGTCCTGTGGCGCAGGCGGTTTTCAAATACAGTGTGTCCTCGACTCTATCTTCTTTAAAGAGCTTAAGAACATAGAGCTTTCGGCAGTTATAGTCAGCCAAAAAAACAGCCGCGCCCGCGAGAGAGCCGCGCACGCAGGCGTACCGACCTATCTTGTTGATAGGGAGCTCTTCCCCAATGAAGCCAGCTTCACGCTGGCGATACTCAACAAATTGGCCGATTTAGATGTCGAGCTTGTCATAATGCCCGGCGCCGGCGCAAAAATAGCGCCCAGCTTGGCCTGCGCCTTTGCAGGTAAGATAATAGCCACAAGGCACAGTCTCTATCCGGCATTTTCAAACTATTCCGAAGATGAGAGCGTCAAACAAAGCTTGGAAATGGGTCTCAAGCTTAGCGGTAGCACGGTTTTCGTGCCCGATAGAGAGGGAAATGTCGGCAAAATCCTATATCAAAGCGCAATTCCGGTTTTAAAAGACGACAACGCAGACACTCTTTTACACAGAATCTTAGACGAGGCCGAAAGCGAGATACTTTTACAGGCTATAAGAGATTACTGCGAGAGCTTGGCTTCCGAAAATGCGGAAAAAGAAGCCGAAGAAGATGCAAAAGAAAGTGCCGCAGAGCTTAAACCCGAAGCTTCCGATGAGGCGGAGCCTGAGGATAAGGCAAAAGAGGAAACAAATGACTGATTTTAAGCTTCTGGTCATAAGCGGACCGACAGCCTCGGGAAAAACGGAGCTGGGGATTCGCCTGGCTGAAGCGTTAAACGGAGAGATTATATCTGCCGACTCAATGCAGATATATAAAGGGCTCGATGTCGGCACAGCCAAGCCCACAAAAGAAGAGCAGGCGAGAGCTAAGCATCACCTTATAGACATACTCGAGCCGCATGAGAGCTATTCCGTGGCGGCTTTCTTAAAAGATGCCGAAGCAGTGAGCGAAGACATAATAAAAAGAGGCAAGCTTCCCATAGTGGTCGGAGGCACATGGCTCTATATCGATTCCCTGCTCAAGGGCAGGGAATTTTCACAGGAGGGCAGCGAGGAGCTTCGCCGCCGAACCCGACAGGAGCTCGAGGAGCGCTACGAAGAGATTGGCGGCGTGGGAATGCTCGAAGAGCTTGAAAAGTTTGACCCCGAGAGGGCCGACCGGCTCTCTCCCAACGACAAAAAACGCATTGTGCGGGCCTATGAGTTTTTCCTTCTCACGGGCAAATCTTTAACTCAGTTCGACAAAGAGAGCCAAAAGCGAGAGAGCAAATTCAAGTCGCTTTGCTTTGCTCTCGGCTTTAAAGAACGAAAAACACTCTACGAGCGCATAGAGCGCAGAGTAGAGAAAATGCTTAAAGAGGGCATTTTGGAAGAGGCCAAATACCTCATGAGCCTAAATCTTCCCCAAAACGCAGGCGCAATGCAGGCAATAGGCTATAAGGAGCTCTTCCCCTATCTAAAGGGCGAATGTTCTTTAGATGATGCCGAAGCGGAGCTCAAGAAAAACTCGAGAAGATACGCCAAACGCCAGCTCACCTTTATGAGAGCCGCCGAGAACTTAAATTGGATTGAGTTTAACGAGGAGCCCGACATGGACTTTGCCGTGTGCGAGGCGCTTTCAATAATAGAGAAAGAGAAATTCTTATAAAAATATGAACGGAAAAGTTGCGGAGAATTTAAAAAGAATAAAAGAGCGTGCGCTCATAGCCTCTAACGGCAGAGAGGTACATGTTCTCGCCGCTTCGAAGCAGAAAGAAAGCGCGCTCATTCGCGAGGCAATAGATGCCGGAGTGTGGGCCTGCGGAGAAAACAGGGTGCAGGAACTTCTTCAAAAAAAGCGCGAGGGCGCCTACGAGGGCTCAAGGCTCCATTTCATCGGCAATCTTCAGTCAAACAAGGTAAAAGACATTGTGGGAGAGTGCGATTTAATCGAGTCGGTTTCGAGCGAAAGGCTCTTAAGGCGCATATCGAGGCGAGCTGAAGAGCTCGGAATTGTTCAGGATATTCTGCTTCAGGTCAACATTGGAAAAGAAGAGAGCAAGGGCGGCTTTTTAAAGGAGGAAATTCCCGCGGCTTTGGAGCTTGCCGGCGAGCTTAAAGGAATTTATGTGAGAGGCATTATGGCCATACCTCCGCCGCTTGAGGAAAATGCAGAAAAATCACCTTTTTTTGAGGAAATGTACGAGCTTTTTGTTGACAGCGGCCGAAAAAGATATAATAATGTGTCTATGGATTTTTTATCCATGGGCATGAGCCAAGATTTTGAACTTGCAATACGAAACGGCGCGAACATAGTCCGCGTTGGCAGTGCCATTTTTGGAGAGAGAAAATACTGATTTTGGCCCGAAGGCATAGACCGAGGTCATTTTATAGAAGGAATGATATAATTGGGACTATTTGACGAACTCAAGAGACTTACAAGACCATACGAAGAAGACGACGATTTTTTTGATGAGGCCGACACTCCGGCGCCTATAGAAGGCGGATCCGGATTTTTCGGACGCCCCGAGCGCCAGAGCTTTTTTGCGGAAGAGAACTTAGACGAACAGGATATGATGATGGACGAGCCCCCTCCTCCTTTGAGAATCAGACAGGAGAGTCGCAGGGAAAGAAAACAAAAAGCCGCCCCCTCGTTCGGCGGCGGCAGAGGACAAAAAGTAGTCCTTATAACTCCCATGCACTTTGAGGACGGAACGGGAATCGCCAATCACTTAAAAGACGGCAACACCGTTATTATGAATATCGAAAATACAGACAAGGGAACAGCCAGGAGAATGCTCGATTTTCTCTCGGGCGTTGCCTATACCTTGGGCGGAAAGATTCAAAAGGTTTCGGGTAGCATCTTCCTCATTATGCCCCACAACGCCGATGTGCTCGACGAAGTGGTGATGGGCCAGTTTTCCTCGGAGGGAAGTAACGGCTACAGCTTTTAACAAATTAATTGTTTAAAATATAAGCTACTAAGATTAGAAAGGGATGAAATTATGACTCCTCAGGATATCAGAGAACAAAGTTTTGAAAAGGCGGTATTCGGCGGCTTTGATATGGGCGCAGTCGAGAGCTTTTTGGGAGAAGTTGCAGACGAGTTCGAAGCTCTCTATAAGGAGAACATGACGCTCAGAGCCAAAATGAAGGTGCTTGTAGATAAAATTGAAGAGTACCGCAGAACGGAAGATTCCATGCGTCTGGCTCTGGATGCCAGCCGCAAGATTGCCTTCGAGATGGAAGAAAATGCAAGGCTCGAAGCCGAGAGGCTGATTGAGGATGCCAAAAGGGAATCCTTAGATGCCAGAGAGAAGCTTCAAAAAGAAAATGAAGAGGCGGAGATTATGCTCCTTAACGCCAAGGAGTCTGTAGCTTCCTATTTCGAGAACGCGAGAGCCCTCTGCGTAAATCAGCTCGACCTGCTCGACAGACTCTCTCAAAGCAAGGCCTTTAAAGAAGAACCGGAGTATGTAGCTCCCGTAGCTCCTGCAACTCCGGTAGCTCCTGCAACTCCCGCAGTACCGGAGCCCGAGGAAGAGCTTGAGGAAGAAGCTGTTTTTGCGCCCCTTTTCAGCAGAGAAGGAGATCCCCATGACATTCCCGAAATACCGGAAATGCCCGAAGAGCCCGAACTTCCGACAGAGGATTTCACAAGAAAATATAACCTCGCACCCGAGTTTCGCGAAGAAGAAGCTTTGGAAGACCAAACCAGATTTTTCTAAGAACAAATAATGCGCCAATGGCGCAAAGTAATGGAGAGATAGAATGTCCCGTGATTATAACAAAACAGTAAACTTACCGAAGACCGATTTTCCCATGAGAGCCTCGCTTCCCGTGAGGGAACCGAAGATGCTCGAGGAAATGTATGAGCTTGGGCTCTATGAGAGAATGCTCGAAAAGAATGAAGGCCGCCCGATTTTCGATTTGCACGACGGCCCTCCGTTCTCAAACGGCATGATACACATGGGAACAGCCTTAAACAAATGCATAAAGGACTTTATCACGAGATATAAGGCCATAAGCGGCCACAAGGCAATTTTTATCCCGGGCTGGGATAACCACGGTATGCCCATAGAATCGGCAATAATCAAGCAACAGCAGATTTGCCACAAAGAGATGACGGCCTCCGAGTTCCGTAGCGCCTGCCAGGAGTTTGCGCAGAAATATGTAGACATACAGCAAGAGCAGTTCAAGCGCATGGCCTGCTTGGGCGATTGGGACAACCACTACCTCACGATGAATCCCAAGTTCGAAGCCGAAGAAGTCAAGGTTTTCGGTACGATGTATGAAAAGGGATACATCTACAGGGGCAAAAAGCCTGTCTACTGGTGCCCGCACGACGAAACGGCGCTCGCCGAAGCCGAGATAGAATACGGCGACGACCAATGTCGCACAATCTATGTTAGATTTAAGCTCAAAGACGACAAGGGCAAGCTTCCCATGCTCGATCTCGATAATACTTATTTTGTCATATGGACAACAACGGCATGGACACTTCCCGGAAACCTCGCCATATGCCTTGGACCGAAAGTGATTTACTCTGCGGTAAAAGTTCCGACAGGCGAAACCTATATTGTTGCCAAGGACCGTGTTGAGGCATTCAAAGAAGTTTGCGGAGCCGATGAGCTTGAAGAACTTGTCGAGCTTAGCGGCACCGAGTTTGAATTCATGGTGGCGGAGCACCCCTTCCTGGGCAGGGACAGCCTGATAATAAACGACGATTATGTCAGCGTTGAAACAGGTACGGGTTGCGTACACATTGCTCCCGGCCACGGCCACGAGGACTACGAGATTTGCAGGGCTTATGAACGCAACGGCGTTGAGATAGGCATGACCGTGCCTGTGGACGATCACGGCAGAATGACTGCAGAGGCAGGCAAGTATGAGGGACTCAAAACCGACAAGGCCTCGGAAGAAATAATCAAAGACCTAGCCGAGAGCGGCGCTTTGGTTGCCTACGAGGATGTAATGCACCAATACCCGCACTGTTGGCGTTGCAAGACGCCCATACTCTACAGGGCCACCGACCAGTGGTTCTGCTCTGTCGATGCTTTCAAGGAAGAGGCGGTCAGAGCCGCGGGTGAGGTTGAGTGGATTCCCGAGTGGGGTCACGAGCGCATGGTTGCGATGATTAGGGAAAGAGCCGACTGGTGTATCTCCCGCCAGAGAAAATGGGGACTTCCCATACCAGTTTTCTATTGCGGCGAATGCGGAAAGCCTGTCTGCACACCTGAAACAATAGAAAAAGTTTCCAAGATATTCGGCAAAGAGTCGTCAAACGCATGGTTCGATAAAGAAGCCTCAGAGCTCCTGCCCGAGGGTTTTAAATGCCCCCACTGCGGCAATAGCGGCAAATTTACAAAGGAAACCGACACTCTCGACGGTTGGTTCGATTCGGGCAGCACACACATAGCCTCGATGGAGCTCGACTCTCCGGGCAGATGGCCTGCCGAGATGTATCTCGAGGGCGGCGACCAGTTTAGAGGCTGGTTCCAGTCGTCACTGCTAATAGGCGTTGCCATGAAAGGCAAAGCGCCCTATAAATCCTGCCTCTGCCACGGCTGGACAGTCGACGGCGAGGGCAAGGCCATGCACAAGTCGCTGGGCAACGGCATATACCCCGAGGAGATAATTCCAAAATACGGCGCCGAGCTAATAAGACTTTGGGCCGGCTCCACCGATTATCGCCTCGATGTAAGATGCTCCGAAGCCATATTTAAGCAGCTTTCCGAGAAATATCTCAAGATAAGAAACACGGCCCGATTCATTCTCGGCAACATACACGATTTCGACCCTGCCGAAAGCTTCGATACCTCCGAGCTCTACGCTCTCGACCGCTGGGCTCTGCACAAGCTCAACGAGCTCACCGAAAAGTGCATAGAAGCCTTCGAAAAGTATGAGTTCTATATTGTCACAAACGCCATTCACCAGTTCTGCGTTGTCGATATGTCGAGTTTCTATCTCGATATAATCAAAGACAGGCTCTATTGCGAGGCCCCCGAGTCTAAGGGCAGAAGAGCGGCGCAATACACCATGTATGAGATTCTCGACAGAATGGTAAGACTGCTTGCCCCCATACTCGCATTTACAACAAATGAGATTTGGCAGAGCATGCCCCACAGAGCCGAAGACGATGTGCGCCATGTAATGCTGAACGACATAAAGAGGCCCGAAGAGTCATTCAAGCTAAGTGATGCCGAGCTTAAAGAGTGGGAACTCCTGCTCACGCTCCGCGATGAGGTCAACAAGGCCATAGAGATTGCCCGCAACGAGAAAAAGGTAGGAAAGCCCTTGGATGTCAAGCTCACAATAAAAAAGAGCGCCGCAATAGAGCCGCTTTTGGGCAAGGATTTAAAAACCCTCTTCATCGTTTCCGAGCTTAATTTCACCGATGAGGACATCGAAGGCTTTAAGAGCGAGAAACTCGAGGGAGTAGTAGTAAAGATTGAAGCCAGCGAGCTTCCCAAGTGCCCGCGCTGCTGGATGCGCACCGAGGATATCGGCTCCGACGAGAACGAGCCGGAGCTCTGCGCCCGCTGCGCCGCAACACTAAAAAGCATAAACAGCTAAATCAAAAGGAGGCGCAATATGTTATACGCCATAATAGCGGTTTTAATAATTATCGCCGACCAGCTACTTAAGTACTGGGTCACTCTGAACATTACCCTCAACGAAGGAATAATAAAACTTGTTCCCGGGGTCATAAGCCTTGTGAATATTCACAACAAGGGAGCCGCCTTCGGAATACTGCAAAACGGCAGAGTGCTCTTTATCATAATAGCGGTGGTCTTCATAGCCATTGTGGTATATGCCTTGGCCTCCAACATTATTAAAGCGCCGCTCGGCAGATGGTC
The DNA here is from genome assembly GCA_964345235.1 of uncultured Oscillospiraceae bacterium. GTDB lineage: Bacteria > Bacillota > Clostridia > Oscillospirales > Oscillospiraceae > Scatomorpha. The sequence continues at coordinate 28,904 of CAYFQE010000010.1, forward strand.
TGCTGTTGGAGTGCTTGCCGGAGCCATAGGAAACTGTATCGACAGAATAATGAACGGCTATGTGGTTGACATGTTCAAGCTCGAGTTTATAAACCACGCCATCTTCAACATAGCCGATGTTTTCATATCGGTCTGTGGGGTTATATTCTGCATTTACATCATATTGGGCAAGGACGAAGAGCCCGAAATCGAGGCCGAAGCGGTAGCTGAAACACAGCGCAGACCCAATATACAGGAACTAAGAGCGCTCAGCCGCCAAAAAGCCGCAGAAGAGAAAGAGGCTCTCGGCAAAAGAGATGTAAGCACGGGTATCAGAAAACTCGAAGAGGGTGAGAGCATTCCGGCTCTGCGCCGCAAGTACGAGCCCGAAAAAAAACCCGCCGAAGAAGTGACACCCCTGCCCGAACAGAGAAAAGCTCCCGCACAGCCGAAGCGCCCCATGGGAATCGACAGCAGGAATGCCAGACCTGCTCAGAGAAAAGAGCCCGTTGACGATGAAATGAAAAGGCACGGCGCAATTTCGACCAGAGAACGCCGCGCGCAGGCTGAAGACAGCGCAAACCCCTTTGCCAAGTGGGATTTGGCCATAAAGCGAGAACCCAAGACCGAGAGAGCGCCCCGCGCCGAGAGCGCAAGGCCCAGATACCCCGAAATGCAGCGCCCCATAGAGCCCACGGCTCAAAGGCCTGTCGAGCGGGTACAGCCCGTCGCAGTCCCCGAGGCTTCGGCTAAACCCGATAGCTTCAGACCGCCCCGGCCGTCAGGGACAGAGGCTCCTCCTCCGATGCCCGAAGTAAGGCGTCCGGAGCCGAGCAAGAGCACATTCGATTTAGAAGACATACTTGCAGAATTTAAATAGAAGTGATAATAAAAATAAAAGCAGAGGAGAGCGGAGAGAGAATTGACGCTCTCCTCTCTCAAAAAATAGAAAACCTAAGCCGCTCCGAGGCGGCAAAGCTCTGCAATAAGGGCCTTGTCAGACTCGATGGCAAAGCTATTAAAAAGAGCGCCAGGAGCGAAGAGGGAGCCGTGTACGATGTAGAAATTCCCGAGCAAAATTCCGATATTTTGCCCGAGAATATTGAACTTCTCATCGAGTATGAGGACGAGCATATCGCGGTTGTAAACAAACCCAGAGGCATGCTTGTCTATCCCGCCGGCGGTGTAGTAAGCGGTACGCTGTTAAACGCCCTTTTATACCGCTACGGTGAAAAGCTTTCAAAACAGGCGGGCGCAGAGCGGGCGGGTATAGTCCACAGGCTCGATAAAGACAGCTCCGGCCTGCTTCTGGTTGCCAAGAGCGAAGAGGCGCACACAAAGCTCTCGAAGCTCCTGCTTCGCCGTGAGGTGAGCCGCATCTATGAGGGAATAACAAAGGGCTGTCCCAAGGAGGCCGAGGGCGAAATAGAAGAGGCCATAAACCGCCATCCGGGACTTAGGACAAAAATGGCCACGGGTTTCGGCGGCCGAGAGGCCAAAACAGGCTTCAAGCTCTTAAAGGCCTATGACGGATATGCGCACATGCGCTTTACTTTGCACACGGGCAGAACTCACCAGATAAGAGTTCACGCCGCAAGCGAGGGTTTTCCGCTCTTGGGCGACGGAGTTTACGGCAAGGGCAGAGAGCTTGGGATAGAGGGTCACTGCCTGCACGCAAAGGAGCTTGGCTTTAACCATCCCATAAGTGGCAAGAAAATAGAAATTGTTTCCGACTTGCCCGGATATTTTAAAGAGGTTCTCAAAAAACTCGAAAAGTCATACAGTATAGACTAAAGAAAAATCGCTTCTTATGATATAATTATTCAGTATTCTAATGCCTAAATAAAAGAGAAAAGAGAAACAGATGGAAGAGAGAAGAAACGAATATACGGCAAACGAAATAATACTTTTAAAGCTGGGCGAAACTGTCCTCAAAGGGCAGAATAAGCGCAGCTTTGAAGACAGGCTTATGCACAGCATAAGAAGAAGACTGGGAAGCGAAAACTTCAAGGTTTACGCCATGCAGTCAACCATATATGTCGAGCCGAAAAAAGAAAGCAATCTCGATGAGGCCCTCGAAAAACTCAAAAAAATCTTCGGCGTCGTGTATCTCATGAAAGCCGCCGTCTGCCCCAAGGACGAGAACGAAATTGCCAAAACCGCAATAAGCTATCTCGGCGAAGAACTCAAAACCGCAGAGAGCTTTGCCGTTAAGTGCAAAAGGGCGGACAAGAGTTTTCATCTCACAAGCCCCGAGCTCTCTCGTTTTGTCGGCGGCGAAATTTTAAAATCGGGCATAGCTCGAAATGTTTCGCTAACAGAGCCCGATTTCAGCGTTGAGCTCGAGATAAGAGACAGGGCGGCATATGTACACAGCGCGCCGATAAAGGGCGCAGGCGGACTTCCCGTCGGAACGGCGGGTGCGGCAATATCTCTGCTCTCGGGAGGTATCGACAGCCCCGTTTCAAGCTATATGATGGCAAAAAGAGGCCTTAAGATAATACCCCTGCACTTTTTCTCTTTTCCCTATACCTCCGAAATGGCGAAGAATAAAGTCATACGCCTTGCCGAAATCATAGCTCAGTACAGCGAATCAAGGGAGCTTCTAATAGTTCCGTTTACCAAAATACAGGAAGCTATAAAGCGCGAAACGCCCGATGCCTTCGGCACAATACTCACAAGAAGATTCATGATGAGAATTGCCGAGAGAGTGGCGCTCATGTATAAGGCCAAAGGCATTGTCACGGGCGAGAATCTGGGGCAGGTTGCCTCTCAGACTCTCGAGGCTATGGCGGCAATACAAGAGGTTATAAAAATGCCGGTTCTTCAGCCGCTTTGCGGAATGGACAAGGCTGAGATAGTGGCGATAGCCAGAGAGATAGGCAGCTTCGAAACCTCGATTTTGCCCTATGAAGATTGTTGCACGGTGTTCACTCCCAAAAAGCCCAAGACAAGACCGCGGCTCGGCGAGGTTAATGATGCCGAGGCTCCGCTTTTAGAGCAAATGGAAGAACTGATAAACGAGGCAATAGAAAACATCGAAAGGATAAGTCTTAAATGAAAGCTGAGATAATAGCGGTAGGTACGGAGATACTTTTAGGTACCACCATAAACTCGGATGCCGCCATGATTTCGGCTCTTTTAAGCGAGATGGGCATAGATGTCTATTGGGAAAGCATTGTCGGCGACAATATGGAAAGAGCTGTCGATGCCGTTAAAAGGGCGGCCGAGAGAGCGGATCTCATAATAACAACGGGAGGTCTGGGCCCCACCTGCGACGACCTCACCAAAGAAGCCGTTGCCGAGGCTTTCGGCTTGGAGTTGGAGGAAAACGCAGAAGAAAAAGAATGGCTTATAGAGCTATTTAAAGAGCGCGGAAGCGTGTTCACCGAGAACAATCTCAGGCAAATCATGCTTCCCGCAGGTTCAAAACCCATAAGAAACAACCGAGGCACAGCTCCCGGCTGTCATTTGGAAAAGGACGGCAAGGTTATTTTAATGCTTCCCGGTCCCCCGCACGAGCTCAAGGCCATGCTCGAAGACAGCGTGCGGGACATACTCATGAAGCTCTCGGGCGGCATTATAGTTTCGCACAAGCTAAATCTCTTCGGCATATCCGAAAGCTCGATGGAGTCGTTGGTAAAAGACTATATGAACGAGCTTAAAAACCCCAGCCTTGCCCCCTATGCGGCAAGCGGAGAGTGTACGCTAAGGGTTACGGCAAAGGCCGAGAGCGCAGCTGAAGCCGAGCGTATGATTCAGCCCGTGATAGAAAGGTTAAAAGAAACCTTCGGAAACTATGTCTACGGCACGGACTATAAAGGCTTGGAGCAGATGGTAGTCGAGCGGCTCATAGAAAAAAACCTCACCATAGCCTGCGCCGAGTCGTGCACGGGAGGCCTTTTGTCCAAAAGGCTCAGCGACATTCCGGGCGCTTCGAAGACATTTTTGGGCTCGGTAATAAGCTATACAAACGAGGTTAAAAACAAGCTGCTCGGAATACCCGCCGAGCTTATAGAAGAAAAAGGCGTTGTGAGCGAAGAGGTTGCGGCTTTCATGGCGATGAATGTGAGAGAACTCATAAACTCCGATTTCGGAATCGGCATAACGGGGCTGGCAGGGCCGCAGGGCGACGGTGTTAACCCTGTCGGACTTGTGTACATATCTCTCAGCACGAAAGACAGCCTCTATGTGCGGAAAATACATGTTAAGGCCCGAAATCGCGGCGCAGTCAGACTCTATGCCGCATCGCATGCGTTGGATATGATAAGAAGAAAACTGCAAGGAATAAATGTTGAGGAGATAGTGTAAATTGAAAGTTTATTTAGCAAGACACGGCGAATCCGAAGGAAATATTAAAAATGTGTTTTACGGCAGAACGGATTTTCCTCTAACCGAAAAGGGCAGGGAGGAAGCGGTAAATCTGGGCAAAGAGATTGCCCTCTATAAAATAGAAAGGTGCTATTCAAGCACTCTCATAAGAGCCAGACACACTGCGGAGCTTGCGCTTAAAGATTTAAAAATGCCGATCAGCCTGCACGACGAGCTTATGGAGCAGGATATGGGCGAGTGGGAGTGTTTGGAATTTACCGAGATTGTAAAAGACCCGATAAAAGACGGCGCACGGCTTGTGAGAGGCTGGGCAGAGGTGCAGGTTCCCGGCGGCGAGAACTTCGAAGATGTAAAAAACAGGGTTAAACCGCTCTTGAATAAAATTCTTGAAAAAAATGAAGATGTGCTCATAGTGGCGCACTACGGAAGCCTAACCGCAATCTGTGCCATGCTTCTGGGCTTCGACGACGAAACCGCCGGAGTTTTAAACTTCGAGCACGAAAGGCTCTCCTGCATAGAGTATGTAAACGGCCACGCCAGACTCAACTTTCTAAACAGATAAAAACTGAAACAAAATAAGAACAAAACCCGAGGACTTAAACCCCCTCGGGTTTTTGCACGCCTTTATTATAATGAGAGCAAAATACAAATAATCTGCGTATCCCTTACACTCTCTGTGTAAGAGGGAGGCGCGGCGTAAGCCGCGACGAGAGGGCTGACAAACAAATGTATGCCGTTCCCACGATAAAATAAGAGAAAAATCTGTAAATTATTAAAAAAAGTGACATATGCTCATATTGTAAAATGTTATTAATAGGCTTAATATAATGCTGAAATACTAATACAAAATGAACATTGTCGGCCGCTGAGAAAAGTGAGGGAAACAGCGGTCTTAGATGTTTAAAAAACTTAAAAATTATGTTTGGGCAAATCTTATGAAAAGAAAACTGTTTTCACTGCTGCTCATACTCTGCATGATGCTCACTCTGTTTCCTACAGGCGTGTTTGCGGCAGTCCCCGGCACCTCTTTTCATAAAAAAGCGTGTCTCCCTTGCATAGTGGAGCCAAGGGAAAGTACAAAACCATGCTTTAAGTGTCTTACACAAGTGAGCAATCGCTTAATCGCTTATGACCTTCCTTTCCTTCCCCTTAAACATAAGGGGAGGGTGCTGTCCGCAGACAGCGGATGGGGATTAATGTTTAAAGTTTATGGTGTTGACGATATTAATTGAGCAAAACATATAAAATTTGCTTAAACCTCTTGCCCTCCCTGTGCAAGGGAGGGGGATACGGCGTAGCCGTGACGGGAGGGTTGATAATAAAGACAAAACCACATTGAGCTTATTAGCCTAAGATGAACACAGGGGCGAGAATTTGCAGAGAGCCGATGCCTGCTTTGTGCAAAGGAGGAAAATCACGGCGTAAGCCGTGATAGGGAAATTGCTCTGCAAAACTTAAAAACTTAAGCAAATCTTAAGAGCTTTCCCCCTACTACTTAATGCGCCAATAGCCTATAATTAAAATTATTAAAACGGCGGGAAAACTTCGGCTTAATTTTCCTTGACATGGCCGTTTCTCGGCGCTAGAATATCTGTACTATATCAAACGATACAGTGCGGCAAATCAATTTTCAAAGAAGAGGCAATAAAATGAAATCTAAAAAAACACTTATAATCCTCCTTGTTTTCTCACTTGCGCTGGGGCTTCTCTCGGCCTGTGGCGGAGAAAAAAAGAGTGAAGACAATTTAGAGAGCGAATTTGTATATTTGCCCAAATATATGAAAATAGAACTAAACGACAAAAATATGCAACTCGGCAACCAGAGCGCCGAAACGGGCGACAAAATTCTCATATCCGCAATCGAGTTTCAGGAAAGTGATGAGAATGCCGAGCAATTCGAGAGCAGAAACATAAATTATATCTATTCCTTTGATATGAACAATCCCAAGCTCGAAAGGCTCTCGGGCTACGAGCCGATTTTAAACTCCGAGTTGGGCGAAAGTCAGTTTTCTTTTATATCTTCCAACATTTCAAATATGTCTGTCGATAAAAACGGCAATATATATGTTCTGGAAAGCTACTACGCCTCAAACGCAAATGAAAATGAAGAAATTAAGCAGGGTTCTTTCATCCGCAAGCTCGATGCTTCAGGCAAGGAGCTTTTAAGGGTAGAGAGCGAGAAGCTGACGGGCAACGAAGAAGACGGTTATTTGCAGAGCATTATTCTCTCGCCCGAGGGCAAACTCTGTTTCATAGTTTCGGGTCAGGGCAGTAAGCTCATATTTGCCGACGAAAACCTCAAAAAAGTCGGAGAAAAGCAGTTCAATGAAATCGCTTGGATTTCGGGTAGCGCGCAGAGCGCCGATGGCAAATTCTATCTTATGTACTATGGCAATGCTAACATGATGGTTTCGGAGCTCGATTTCGAAGCTATGGACTTAAAATCGGGCGTAAGCGTAGATAGGAATGTACACAACATGTACATGGGCGGAGGCGGATTCGACTTTTTGGCGGCCGATAACGCCAACCTCTACGGCGTTAGCGCCGAAACGGGCAAGTCGGAATATGTACTCGGCTTCACAAACAGCGGAATCGACATGCTCAATCTCAAACTTCTTATAACTCTCGAAAACGGCGACATTTTGGCCCTCACCGATAAGTCTGCGGTGTCTTTCAGCGGTGGCGGCGGAGTGAGCGGCGACGGCCGCGGCAATGAGTATGAGATGGTTTATCTCACAAAAACTCCCAAAGCCGAGGCCCCCGAGGTTCAAACGCTCACGCTTGCAGGTATCTATATCGACGGTTTTTTAAGCCAAAAGATTCTTGAGTTCAACAAAAAAAGCAACGACCTCAAGATAGAAGTAAAGGACTATTCCGCATTCAACACCAACGACGACTACATGGCGGGTGAAACAAAGCTCCTCACCGAAATCGGCGCAGGCAATGTCCCCGACATACTCTGCTCACAGATGAGCATGCAGCAGTCGTTTATAAAGAAAGGGCTCTTCATAGACCTCCTGCCGCTTATCGATGCCGATAAGGAACTGGGCGGAAGAGCAGCTCTGGTTGCGCCCGTACTAAATGCCAGCCTCACAGACGGCAAGCTCTACACCCTAAGCGCGGGCTTCAGGCACCTGTGCTGTGTTGCGCCCTCGGACCTTTTGCCAGATAAAATTGTGAGCTTAGAGGCCGCCAGAGCCGCAAAGGAAAAGCTGCAAAAAGACGCTACCTATTTTGATTCATATATAGACGGGCCCACCTTCCTCAGCTTTGCAATGGTTTTGAATCAAGGCGATTTTGCCGATTTTAAAAACGGCAAAACGATGTTCGACAGCCAAAAATTCATTGACCTTTTAAATCTTGCAAAAGAGATGCCTGCGCGGAATCAGGATATGGTTAATATTGAATACGAAGAACCGACCATAAGAGTGCGTGACGGAAAACAGCTCTTCATGCTGCTCTCGAACGACTCGGATCTCTCGGAATACAGGATGCTGAGCACCATTCTAAACGGTAAAATAAACTTCTGCTCGCTCCCCGGCTCCGATAAAATCTTCTCGACCTTTATGGTTGACAGCGGTCTTTCGATAAGCGCAAATTGCGCTGCCCCCGAGCTTGCTTGGAAATTCGTGAGAACTTTGGTGTCCGAGGTTCAAACATATGAAGAAAGCGATTACTTCGGCTCATTCCCGATGAACGCCAAATCCTTTGACAATCTCCTGAACAAGCTTATGGAAAAGCAAATGATAAAGGATGAAAACGGAAACGAGATAGAAGAGAGCCGCTACAGCATAGGCACCGCAGGCGGCGAAACAATAGAGCTTTACGCTCTCACAGAAGAGCAGCGCGATGCGCTAATTAAGGTTTTCGATGAAACCACCATGCTCAACGAGCCCGACAGAAAGCTTATGGAGATAATAAACGAGGAAACGGCCGCTTTCTTCAGCGGAAGCAAAACCGCCGAAGAGACAGCCAAAATAATTCAAAACAGAGCCTCAATCTATGTGAGCGAGATTAACTGAGAATAAATTAAGGGACGGGGCTTAGTTGTCACCGTCCCTGTTTTAAAGTATAATGTTCTCGAATGTAAAACTTCCAAGGAGGGAAGATTATGAAGAAATTTTCTAAAATCCTTTCGCTCATACTGAGCGTTGTGTTTATTTTAACAATGGTTTCCGCCTGTGGAAACGGCTCCGGCGAAAGCGGAGACGGACCTAGCGCGGCCAAAAAAGGCTTCGGATATGTTGCAAGCACAAAAGAGATAAAGCTCCCCGAAGGTTTCGGCGGAATAAGCACGACCTGCTTCGACGGAGAAAGAGTGTATTTTCTGGCTTTTAAGGAAAAACAAATTCCTTCCGGAAAAATGTATGAGGGCACAAACGAGGAGATGATGTACTACGAATCTCGCACTTCTATCCTCTCAATGCTCCCCGACGGCAGCGATATAAAAGAGCTTAAAGGCTACGAGCCCATTTGGCCCGAGGGCAGCCGTGAAGAAATGGTGCATACAAACAGCATAAACGGTCTTCAAATCACGCCCGACGGAAACTTGGCCTTTATCGAGCGCAGCTCGGCAATGTTATATGGGGATACCTATTCAGACTCCGAGTATCTCAACGCTTCAAGCCTTCGCATAATTTCCAAAGAGGGCCAAACGCTTGCAACTTGGAGCGAGGAAGAATACGCTAAGACAAACGAAAGCGAGGGCTTCCAATATATCGAAAGCTTCACGGTTTGCCCCGACGGCAGACTTGCGGTTCAGCTCTCGGGCGACGAACTCTCTCTTGTTCTGTTCAGCCCCGAACTGAAAATCGAGGGCAGAATAGACATGGAAGACGATTTGTGGATTCACAGCATGGGAAGAAGCCGCAAGGATGATGTTTATGTTTTCCACATGGATAACGACGGCACGAGAAAGCTGAGCTACATAGACTTTGAAAACCGCAATTTAAAGCCTATTGAGAATGTAAGCCTCAACTTCTACGGCCTTATAGGAAACGCCGATGAAGAATATGATGTCTACACCGAAAAGGGAAGTCAGAGCATCTACGGTATAAATCTTGAAACGGGCGAGGAAGTCTTTCTCTTCAACTGGCTCGAAATGGGCATTATGGCAAACAGCGGAAACTTTTTAAGCCTTGGCGACGGAAAGTATCTGGCCTTCACATGGGATTACGGAAGGGTCAGGACTTATGAAAAGGGAATGACGGGGGACGAGAAAGTGGAGCTTGTACTTGTCGAGAGAAAACCGCTTTCCGAGATTCCCGAAAAAGTTGAGCTCACCCTGGCCTGCATCTATCTCGGCGGAGAGGATATGGAAGCCGTGGCCGAGTTTAACAAAACCAACCCCAAAGCCAGAATAAAGATTCTCGAATACTCGGTATACAACACCGAAAACGATTACAATATGGGTCTAACCAAGCTTGCAACGGAGCTCACGGCCGGCAATGTTCCCGACATGATAGTCGAAAACTACGATTTGCCGCTGAGAAACTTTGCCAAAAAAGGTCTGTTTTTAGACCTTATGCCCATGATTGAAGCCGATAAAGACTTGGGAGCCAATAGCCTCTTCGAGCCTATTTTAAAGCTCTTTAAAGACGGGGATAAGCTCTACACCCTCTATTCGGGCTTTGAGATTGCGGCAACCCTTGCCCCCGCAGGACTCTTCGGAGAAAAAAGTCCGAGCTTCGATGAGCTCGAGGCCGCTCTTAAGAAGATAAGGCCCGGCGCCACCTACCTGGGACAAGGATATACAGCCTACAGCTATATGTCGATGGCTATGGCGGGCATGGACAAATTCGTCGATTGGGCAAACGGTAAGGCCAATTTCGACGGCGAGGACTTCATAAACACGCTCAAATTTGCAAAAAATTTCCCCGCAGAAAACGACATGTACAAGTTCGAAAAAACCGAGTATGCAGACCCCAGAGAGAGCTTTATAAAGGGAGATCAGCTTCTTTATCAAACATACATATCAAGCAATATCGATGAACTTCGAGCACTCTATAAGCTCACAGGCGGAAAGATAGTTTTCACAGGCTACCCGGGAGTCGGAAGCAACATAGTCATGAAAGGAAGCGGCATAAGCATAAGCGAAAGCTGCAAGCATCCCGAGCTCGCGTGGGAATATGCTCGCCAGAGAATACTCGACGACGGCTACGGCGCGCTGGGCGAAGACAACCGAATTGTGGACATGGGCAGATGGTATCTCCCCTTAAACAAGGCCTGCCTCGACAGATATTTCGAAAGTCAGATGAAAGTTGTGAAGCTCGAGAGCGGAGAGGAAATTCCGCACGGCAATGTCAGCATAGGATACGACACCCCCATCGAGGTTGAGCTCTTTGCCATGGATGAGGCCGAGCGCGATTTTATAATGTCGGTCTTTGATAACTGCATACTAAACAGCTACTACGACGAGGGCCTAAACGCCATAATTAACGAGGAGCTCGACCTCTATTTCAAAGGCACAAAGAGTCTTGAGGAAACGGTTAAGATGATACAAAACAGGGCTTCAATTTATGTGAGCGAAAAAAGCTGAAAACCCAACAAATAGTGGCAAGTTATAATTAATATACATATATAAGGTATTTATACTTGAAAAAACGCCGCAGGAGGTGTAGACTGATTAAAGTCAATTTATACCGCCTGCGGCGTTGGAGATAATGAGCTTGAAAACAAAGGAAAAGGCCAAAGGTCTTAAAGAGAAATTTAATATAACAAACGAAAAACTCAAAAGTTTTTATACGAGTTTGGCATTTCAGGGACCGAGTTTTTTGGGTGTGGGCATCTTCTTTATACTGCCTTTTTTTGTGGTTATATTCTTTTCGATGGTTTCAAACCCCATAAACCCGAAGTTTGTGTTTTTACAGAATTTTATCAACCTTTTCAAAAATTCGGCGTTTCTGCTGGCAGGTAAAAACACGCTCAAGTTTTCGTTTATAGCGGTGCCGATGGCAATTGTGCTCTCGCTGGGTCTGGCCCTCCTGCTCGAGGCGAGAATCCCGATGAAGAGCCAGTTCCGCACCTTCTTCCTCTCTCCCATGATGGTACCCGTGGCTTCGGTTGTGCTTGTGTGGCAGGTAGTATTTTCGAACATGGGAGTCCTAAACGAATTTTTGGCGCTTTTCGGCGCCGACAAGATAGACTGGCTTAAAAGCGAATACTGTCTTCTCGTGGTACTTACGCTCTTCCTGTGGAAAAACCTTGGCTACAACATGATACTCTTCATGTCGGCGCTGGCGAACATTCCCAAAGAACTCTTGGAGGTTGCCGATGTCGAAGGAGCCTCCGAATACTACAAGTTCTTTCAAATTAAGCTCCGCTATCTTTCGCCAACGGTACTTTTTGTGGCGATACTCTCGCTTATAAATTCGTTTAAGGTGTTCAGGGAAGTTTACCTGCTCACGGGAGACTACCCATATAGCGGGCTCTATATGCTCCAGCACTTTATGAACAACACTTTCCGCTCTCTCGACTATCAAAAGCTCTCGTCAGCCGCAGTTATAATGGCCATAGTAATGGTGATTATCATAGCCGTCCTATTCAAGGTTGAAGACAGCTTCGGAAAGGATGTTGAGGGATGAAGAAAAAAAAGCTTTTCAGCCGTACGGTGATCTTCATTATATGCGCCATCTTTGCGCTGGCTTTTTTGCTCCCCACCGTGCTCACAATAACAAACTCCTTTATGGCGCAGTCCGAGATAATGTCGAACTACGGTGTGATTTTTAAAGAGAATAAAGAGAAAGGCAATTCATATATTTCTGAGAAAGTAAACCTCAAGTTCATACCCGACAAGGTGAGCTTTTCTCAATATGCCACGGTGCTTTTTAAAAGCCCCGACTATCTATTCAAGTTTTGGAACAGCGTCATAATGGTGGTGCCGATAGTCTTTTTCCAGGTGTCGATAGCCTCGATAGCGGCCTACGGATTCACCCGTTGGCGCGGCAAGGTGCGAGCTGTAATATTCTTCAGCTATGTCATACTCATGCTGATGCCCTATCAGGTAACGCTGGTTCCGAACTACTTGGTTGCCGACTGGTTTAAGATTTTAAATACCCGTTGGGCGGTCATACTGCCGGGAGCCTTTGCCCCGTTTTCGGTGTTTTTGCTCACCAAATTTATGCGCCGCATACCGGGAGCTCTCATAGAGGCGGCGCAGCTCGACGGCGCCAACGACTGGCAGATATTTACGAAAATCTGCCTCCCGCAGTGCAGGGCGGCTCTTTATTCGATAATAATTCTGGTTTTTGTAGATTATTGGAACATGGTTGAGCAGCCGCTCATAATGTTGCCGGATGTTGAGAAACAGCCGTTATCCGTTTACCTTGCAACCATAAATGCCGGCGAAGTCGGACTGGCTTTTGCGATAGCTACAATCTACATGATACCCACACTTCTCCTGTTCCTCCACGGCGAGGAGTATTTGGTTGAGGGAATAGCAAATCAGGGCTCTGTCAAGGGCTGAAGCAGAGGAGAAAGATATGAACGAAAAAATCAAAAAAAGAGGCTGGGTCAAAAATGCGGCGATTATTTTCCTTTTCGCTATGCTTGTGCTCACCTTCTTCTCCAACACGATAATGAATCGCTCTTTGCCCGAGGTGGCCACAGCCAACATAGTTCCCGGAACAATAAGCTCAAGGATAAGGGGTAGCGGAACAATAGAAGCGGCCGAGTCATATCAGATAAAAACCCGCGATTCAAGGAAGATACAGTCGGTTCTCGTGAAGCTGGAGCAGGAAGTTAAAGTGGGCGACAGCCTGATACTCCTCGGCGAAGGTGAGGGAGCCGACCTCAGCTCTGCAAGGGAAGCAGTGGCGAGCGCAGAATTTGTCTATAATCAAAAACTCATTTCCGTTTCGATGCAGTCAAACGAGCTTCAGACCGTAAGAGCTAAAGAAAAACTTGAAAACGCAATAAAACAGCAGGAGAACACAAAGGTAAATCCCGCCGACATAACAACCGCCGAAGCGAGATTAAACATTGCCAACGAAAAGCTTCGAAACGGCGTGCCCGGAGCCCCGACCATAGCCGAAGTCGAAGCCGCCGCGGCCGCAATGAATCAAAAGAACAATGAACTCGAGCAGAAAAAAATACAGGATAAGACCAAGTACGATACACTTATCTACATAGCGAATCAAAAGCACGAGCAGGCAAAAGCCGACAATACCGACCCCGATATGGTCAATGCCACCGAGGAGCAGTGGCAGGCCTTTGTTGCTCAAAAATTCGGCGGAGCGGTTGACAATGCGGCTTTGGGGCCACTGCTCAATAAGACCCTTCCCAATGATATCGACGATGATGTTATAAAGTACAATGTTGACGGCAATCCGCTTAAACTCACATACTACGGTTCATTTGTCTTCATGAAAAAGGAAATTGCTGACAGCTATGTCGCAATCGAAAAGCTGAAGGCGGAGCTGGACACTCTAACCGAAGATTACGAAACACTGGATAAAAAATATAAAACAATGAACGCCGCCCTTATACTCGAGCAGGAGAGTGCACAGAAAGCATACAATGCCGTTATGGAGCGCAAAAACGCCTATGAGGCGGCGAGAGACGAGGCGGTTCAGGCTCAGGTTGCGCTCGAGCAGCTTTTGTCGAACAAAAAGCTCGATAACCTGGAACTTCAAAACTTGAGGCGCAGTTTAGGCGAGGCTCAGGCAAGACTGGCAAGACTTGCGGCAGATGTCGGACCGGGCGGCGAAATTAAGTCGGAAGTCAACGGCGTTATAAAGCAGATTAATGTAAGCGCAGGCGATACCTCCGAGCCGGGAATGCCGCTTCTGGTTATTGAAGTTCCCGACAGAGGCTATAACGCCACGGTTACAGTCACCAGAGAGCAGGCCTCTAAGCTCAAAATCGGAGCAAGCGCCGAGGTTTTTGCAGGATACTGGGGCTGGGGAGAGCAGATAAAGGCAAAGCTAATTGCCATACTTCCCGATAAAGAAAATCCGCAGGGCAACAAAAAGCTTCTCTTCGAGCTAAGCGGCGAAAAGCTCGAGAGCGGCACGCAGGTGAACATAAGCGTCAGCGAAGAGACAAAGCAATACGAAACCACAGTTCCCAACGCCGCAGTCCGTACCGATTCAAACGGAAGCTTCGTCTATGTTGTCGAGGTTAAAAACAGCCCCTTGGGCAATCGCTATGTGGCGACGAGAGTGGATGTTCAGGTTCTGGCGAAAGACGACGCAATGTCTGCGATATCCGGCGCTCTGCCCTCGTGGGGCTATGTGATTACCAGCTCCTCTAAGCCCATAGAGGCAGGCCATCTTGTGAAGCTGGCGGAATGAGCCAAGTCATGAAAGAAAAGAAAAGCGCAAACTACAAGCTCACAAAGGGGCAGAAGCTTTTTCTGCTCCTTACCTTGGTTTCTCTCATAATTGCCGTAGCTCTCCATTTTGTTTTTAAATTCTACCCCAAAGAGCTTCAGACTCAATACGCTTGGGAGCGGTTTAGGGGAAATAACGAATCCGAGTTTTCGCAGGTTTCCGTCTTTCTCTCTCGCGAGAAAGACAAGGAATTCATATTAGAAAGACTCTTTGAGCTCAGATCCTCATACGAGGGCGCATTTGCCGCCACAGGCAAGGTGGAAGAGAACGAAAATGTGTGGGCCGATGCTTTCAGCTCCAAGCTTAAAATCAGCTTAAAGAGCGAGAAGAGCACGACAGAGGCGAAAGCTTTCGCAGTAGGCGGCGACTTTTTCCTATTTCACCCGCTCATGCTAAAAAGCGGGAGCTATATAACAGAGAGCGATTTCATGCACGACGGAATAGTTCTGGATGAGGTAATCTCTTGGAAGCTTTTCGGCGGCACCGATACGGCGGGAAAAACCGTATACATAGGCGATAAACCCCACATAATAAGAGGGGTTGTGTCAATCGAAAAAGACAAAGCCAGCCAAAGCGCCATAGTCGAAGAGGGCGTAATATTTATGCACTTCGATGCGGCCGAGAGCGTGAGCGGAGAAAAGCTCCCAATCGAGTGCTACGAGTTTGTGGGCAAGGAGCCTATAACAAATTTCTGCCAAAGCCTTATGACAGAAAAGTTTAAAGATGCCGAAGTTAAAAAGATTGACGGCCGTTTTTCCGAGAAAAATATATTTTCGATTATTTTCGGCTACTCAAAACGAGGGATAAAACCCATGCTGCTCGACTACCCCTATTGGGAAAACGCCGCTGTGATAAACGAAAACCGACTTTCACTGATTCTAATATTAAAAACCCTGTTTTTGGTTTTACCCGTTTTACTTGTCCTCTATCTTACTTATAAGATACTTGCATACTTGAGAAGAAAGATATTTGTTGAGTTCATCCCTCGACTAAAAGACAATACCTTAGAGGCGATAAGAAAGCGCCAACGCGCAAGAATCTTAAAGAAACAAGCAAAAGAAAACGAAAAAAAATTCCATGGATAACAATATTTTCGTCTATGCTAATACTGTCTAATGTGAAATTTACGGGCTTATTATATGGCGGAATTGTTTGTATACTGATGTATTCCTACATGCTTATTTGTGATACATACATAAACAAGAATAAAATCTTTAGCAATAAATCGCTTATAAAAACTTTTTGTGCATTTGCAATACTGGCTGTTTTATGTGTGTGCTGGATAGGCTATTCAACTTATATTCAAAATTTTATTGATCATCAAAGTTTTACATATCCGTTAACAGGTGAGGGAAAAATTGACATTATTACAAATAACTCTCCGGCTGGATTTGAGAATAAAAACCATTTTTATCAGCTTTTCTACGGCATTTTTGGACAAATGGAAAATCTTTTATATGATATCAGCAATCCTCTGTCAAAACCTAAAATTCCGTTCAGTGTTTATAAGTTGGAGTTATTAAGTCCCGGTATTGATACCAGGATTAGCGGATTCGGAGTGTTCTTCAGCGGAGTACTGATTATTTCGTTAATTGGAATTTGCCGCCATGTCATAAATAGTAAAAACAACAAAAACCAAAGAATCTTAGTTGGGATTAGCACGGCATTTTTATTAATTATGACTGTCACTATCCCTGCAGGCTGGTGGGCGAGATATAACCCGTTTATTTGGCTTATTCCGCTTATTTATCTGTTTATTTTTAAACCGAGCTCAAAAACAAAAAACATTCTGTACTATGCGTTGTGTACAATCATTGTCTTAAATACTTCACATTTTGCCGGAGTTCCAACGATAGTTACATATTTTACATATAAATCAAACTCTGAATTTAACAGAGATAAGAAAATCAAAACCGATTTGCGTGAAGGTTATTTTCTGAGCGTATTGTTCAACTTTGAAGATAATGAAATTGAATATGAAGTTGTTCTTGAGCTTAAGGAAAGTGAAGGGGAAATATTTAGAGTGCCCTTCGTTTATGATAATTAAATTTAATGTTACAAAGAACTTTAATTTATTTTGTATTGCTAAGCGTCCCAATATTATTGGGAC
>CAYFQE010000011.1:0-37186 GCA_964345235.1 uncultured Oscillospiraceae bacterium
GCTTAAAGACAAAAAAAGGCTCAGCGAGGTTTTTAGGAAAGCCTCGGAGAGCGAAGGCCGCGCTGACTGTTCTTGTTTAGGAGCTTCGAGAATCTCACCACTTCTAAAAGATGGTATTTTGCTTTAACTCTAAGTAAAATTGTGGTAAAATCATAAATCATTAAAGATAAGGTCTGGAAAATCACTTAAAAGGTAATTTTTAATGTGGAATCGCAGTCTAGGAAAAATGAAAATAAATGAGCAATTTTTCTTGGAATTTGGGTAGGCAGCATTGTAGGCTCATTCTTTTTTAATGACGGGATAAAAAAGGTTAGTGCCCTGAGCTATCTATTGTTTTTGCTCTTCCCAATTTGTCTTTCAACTTTAAGTTTCGAAAAAACCAAAATTTTTGGAGGACTCATTGTTTTGGATTTTACAGATCTTTCTCCGTTTCTGTGGGTCTTTCTGGCGGAGCGGATTTCAGCTTAATATTGAGATATTAAAAAGAGCTGGTATGAGAAAACTAATTTAGAGAGAGTATAGATGGATAAAGACAAAAAGAAAAAAGATAAATTAATTAAGCAGATATTGTTGATATTGGCAACATTGTTTTTATTGCTAACTTTAAAAACCACAGAGTATATAGAGGTAGGAAGAAAATCTTTTGCTGCGGTCATTATTCTTCTTTTAGGTACGGGAACGGGTACCTTTATATTTGGACGGATAAAAAAAGCGGAGAGAATAGCCGATATCTCCGCCTTGGTTTTTTCTGCAGTTGCTGTTTACTATGCAATAGCGTTGATTTCGATTGATAAATTTTGTTTTTATCCCTCAAAACCGGAATTCAATCCATTTATGCATGTCTACGGATTTCTCACTGTTTTTATGATCTATCTCGCTGTTTTTGCTATAGTGGGCAACGCTAAGCATGCAGTGTTTTTTTCCAACCTATTATTTACTGTCTTTGCGATGGGTAACAATCTTTGTTATAGATTCAGAGAAAGGCCTCTCGCATTCTCAGACTTTAGTGCTTGGAAGGAAACCGTTAATATAGCGGGTGAAGGTTACGGTCCAAGCTTTGACGCGAAGGTTTACAGTGGCATCGCCTTTGTTGTTGTATCGACTATTTTAATAATTGCTGTTCTGTTGCTAACAGAGAGTCTTAGGGAAGAAAATATAAAGAAAGGCAAAAGAGTCTTCTCTTCAAGTCTGATGATAAGCCGCATCCTCTGTCTTATCGCCGCAGTTTTTCTTTACTTTCTAATGTATTCAGGAGATTTTTTGAAAGAGCAAAATATAAACAGGGTTTTTTGGGACGATTCTTCCCTTAGAGAGAGCCCTTTTTTGGATTTTTGCTGTTCAATAAAAAACTCGCAGCTTGAAAAACCAGAAAAATACGCTCCAGAGTCAATATTCTTAAATCAAAAGAGCAGTTTCGAAACGGTAAAGCCATGTGTCGGCATGAAACCAAATATCATTGTAGTAATGAGTGAGGGTTACTCAGATATGAGAGACATGCTCCCAATAGAAACAAATACTAATCCCTACAGTTTTTTTGATGAGTTCAAGGAACGAGCGCGCTGGGGAAAGCTATATGTTTCGACTTTTGGCGGAGGAACGGCGAATACGGAATTCGAGTTTCTAACAGGCTGTGACACTGCCTTTTTCCCGACAGGAAATATTCCCTATAACTGGTATATACAAAGAGAATTTCCCTCTCTTTTTTCCACTCTCAAATCCCACGGATACAGCACGATGACATTGCATCCGTACTTGAGCAACTTTTGGAATAGAGTGAGGGTTTATGAATACTTTGGCGCCGACGAGAGTTATTGGGAAGAGGACTATGACAACTCTGAATCTTTCGGGTGCTATGTCTCAGACAAGGAAAACTATAAGTTTCTGATAGAACGCTTTGAGGAAAAGGAGCCCGGAAAACCTATATTTATCTTCAATATCACTATGCAGAATCATGGTCCATATACTTTGAACTTGCCGTCAAATGTAAGAATTAAATCTGAAATAGCCTATCCCGAACTTGAGGCTTTTCTAAACCTCGTAAAAATTACAGGAGAAGAGACTGAAAAGCTTATAGGCTATTTTCAGAAGGTAGAAGAGCCGACAGTGATAGTGTTCTTCGGAGACCACCTGCCTGCAATTGATAAAGACTTTTTTGAGGAATACGAAATCCTTTGTGAGAGAGAGCCGGATATAAGCCGCAGGGTAGAGATGAGTGTAAGAAAGTATATGACAGAATACTATATTTGGGCAAACTTCGACTTTGAACCGGGACGGGCCGATGATTTTTCGATAAACTATCTTCAAGGAGAGCTGATGGATTTTGTAGGGCTAGAGGCTCCTCCATTCATTAACTATCAGCATGAAACGCTGCGCCAAAAGTGGCCGGTTATTGTTAAGAGCGGCTGTAAAAGAGCAGACGGAGAATGGGTTGAGTTCGGGAATCCTGAATTTCTGGAAGATGAAGATACCCAGATTTATTATGCTCTGCAATATAACTTGATAAGAGATATAACAAATAGAAGAAACGACATTTTTTACCTGAATTAGCAGATGACAAAGAAAAGCCCTCTTAGGTTAGATTTTTCAACCTAAGGGGGCTTTTCTTTTATACAAATATCTTTTATTCTCTCCTCATAAGCGATGCTACCAAATAGCCTATGCCGAAGGGCCACTCGTGCGAGTATTTTTCACCCTTCCGAAGATCTTCGGGCACAGAGTTTACGGCAAGTCTCAAAGAGCCGAGACCGCACTGACCGGCCTCGTTCAGGCACTTCATGGAGATGTCCGAGATTTTCGAGAGATCTCCGCTTTAAAAGATAGAGTCCATAATTCCTTCAAAATACATGCCCGGCTCGGAGTAGCCATAGGGGCCGTCTTCGCAAAGCATATGCGACATGTCGCCGCTCGCTATAATAACAAAGCTGCCCTCGCTCTTTTCTATTGCCTCTCCGATGCACTCTCCATAGACCTCGGTGTCTCTTTTCGAGACAAAACCGGGGCAGAGGATTGAGACTTTAACTTCGGGGTATTCGCGGGTTACCAAATAGAGCGGCACATTTAAAAGCTTCGAAGTCGCTATCTATATAGTTTGCCTCAAGACTTTTTTTGAGCATAGCCTTCGGGCCTTCGGTGAACAGAACATAAAAGGCTTTCCCGATTCGTCTGGGTGAAAGTCTGCTCAAAAGACGGAGGAGAACAGCTGTTTTTGAGCTAAAGATTTTTAACATATAAATCATAACCTCTTTATTAAGAGAAACAAATTACAGACAGTATTATATAGCAAGGTGTGAACTATTGGCAAGTTCAGATATATGCGCATATTTTGATTAAGGATGTTAAGGATTGCGTTCAATTGACTTAACAGCTAAAAAATGGTAGTATTCTTAACTGTCAGAGAGAACTCAAAACGAGCTTTCGGGAGCCGAAATACGCATGCTTAAAGACAAAAAAAGGCTCAGCGAGGTTTTTAGGAAAGCCTCGGAGAGCGAAAACTTCATGAAACTACATACGGCTTACAGGGGAGCAAAGCAGATAGCAACGCTGGGGCTTAAAAAAATAAGAAACCAAGGTCTTAAACTCAGAGAAAAAATTTCCTCTCCGAGCCCCGAGGACCGGGCTTTAAAAAAAGAGCTGGAGAGGCCGTATTATAACTTCGATATACTTTATTTGGATAGAAAATCACTCGACTACCTTAAGTCGAGCTTTGGCGATGCCCTCTTAGCGCACAGGCTTTTCCCGATAGAACTGCATAGCCCAAAGGAGATAGAAGAGCTTATCTTTAAAAACTGTATAGCCGACGCCCTTGTTATAGGTGAGGAGGAAAACGCGTTTTCGAGCTTTTTAAGAGAAGTTTACGGATTTCGATTTTTAAGCCTCGAGAGGGCGAAAGAGCTTATAGCGGACAATAAAAACATTTCAAAGCTCTTTTCCGAGGTTTACCCCAAGGTTTCCGTCATAGTGCTCTCTTACAATCAGCAGAAGATGACCCGAGAGTGCATAGAGAGCGTGCTCTTCTCGAGCGCCTATGAGAACATAGAGCTTATTGTTGTGGATAATGCCTCCACCGACGGAAGCGCCGACATGCTGCGGGAGCTCTGCAAAGAGCATTTTAGGCTAAAAGTAATACTAAACAGCGAAAACCGCGGTTTTGCCGGCGGAAACAACGACGGAATAAGAGCATCGAGCGGCGAATATGTCCTGCTTTTAAACAACGATACCCTTGTAACCAGGGGCTACATCACCTCTATGCTCAAATACTTCGATAAAATTCCGAATCTGGGTATGGTGGGCGCCTGCACCAACAACATAGGAAACGAGGCCAAAGTGAGGGTTTCCTATTATGACACTGCGGGAATGCCCCTTTTTGCGCACAAGTTTGCGCATCTCAACCGCTCGAAATATAAGGAGCAAAGCGAGGGCGCTTTGGCTATGTTCTGTGTTTTAATCAAGGCAGAAATATTTGAAGAGACGGGACTGTTAGACGAGCGCTATGAGCGCGGGATGTTCGAAGACGACGACTTTGCCATGAGCCTGCGGCAGGCGGGCAAGTCCTTAATCATAGCTGAAGATGCCTTTGTGCACCACTACGGCTCTCAGACTTTCAACGCCATGAAAAACAAGGAGTATATGGAACTCTTTTACGAGAATAAGCGCCGTTTTGAGGAAAAATGGGGAACAACTTGGCAGCTTCACTCAAAGCGGAAGAAATAGACGGAGGAACTTATGACATTTATTAAAAACATCAGCTTTGCGATGCAAAAATACTCTTTTCTGCTGTATGAGCTGGTTATGCGCGACTTTAAGGTGAAATATAAGCGCAGTATTTTGGGCGTTTTTTGGAGTCTTTTATATCCTATACTTATGATGACGGTGCTTTCTCTTGTGTTTTCAAAGGTTTTCAGGATGAGCGTGCCGGGCGTGAGCTACTTGGTCTACCTGATAACCGGCCTAATTTATTTCAACTACTTTAACGAGGCCTCAACCATAGGCATGGGATCTATTTGCCAAAACTTCGGACTTATAAACAAGGTTTATATACCGAAATACATTTTTCCTCTCTCAAAGTGTATATTTACCGGAATAAACTTCGTACTCTCGCTTATACCGCTCTACGGAGTCATACTGCTCACGGGCACGGGTGTGAACATCTACCACCTGCTTCTGCCCTATTCGTTTATTTGCCTTTTCGTGTTCACCTTGGGCATGACGCTTTTGCTCTCTTCGACAGTGGTGTTTTTCCGCGACCTCAGCTATATCTACGGCATAGTCACAATGATATGGATGTATTTTACTCCCATCATGTATGATATTTCTATGATAAGTACCCGCTACGCAGACTTTTTCAAGCTGAATCCTCTTTATCAGTATATAAATTTCGCAAGAGAGATTATACTCTACTCTCGTTGCCCGAGCTGGCAGGATTTTCTGTTTTCGTTTTTAAGCGCCTTTATAGCCCTTATAATCGGCGCAACGGTTTTTAGAAAAACCCAAGACCAATTTGTGTATTACATATAGGGAGGGCAATATGGAAAACAGCATTATATCGCTCAACAATATTTCGATGCGCTTTAACCTCGGCATAGATAAATATTTTTCCTTAAAGCAGGGTTTTATAAACCTGCTTTCGGGAAAACCTAAAAAAAAGAAAGAGGAGTTTTGGGCGCTTAGGGATGTCAGCTTTGAGATGGCACCCGGCGATGTTCTCGGACTCATAGGCCCGAACGGAGCGGGGAAGTCCACGCTCCTAAAGATTGTGGCCGGAGTGATGAAACCCACAAAGGGAGAACTTTATGTGGGCGGCAATGTCTGCCCCATGATAGAGCTTGGAGCGGGCTTCGACCCGGAGCTTACCTGTAGCGAGAATATTTTTTTAAACGGATCTATAATGGGCTATAGAAGGGATTTTCTTCAGTCGAAGTACGATGAAATAGTCGAATTTTCGGAGCTTAAAGACTTTATGGAGGTGCCGGTGCGAAATCTCTCTTCGGGTATGGTGGCGCGCCTCGCCTTCTCGATAGCGACCGTGGTAGACCCTGAAATTTTGATAGTCGACGAAATACTCTCTGTCGGAGACCTTTCGTTTCAGTCGAAGAGCAAGAAGAAGATGCTCAGCATGATAGGCGGCGGCACAACAGTTTTGTTTGTTTCGCACAGTATTAACACCATAAAGGAAGTGTGCAACAAGGTTGCATGGCTGGATCACGGCAGACTCGTTAAGTTCGGCGGTATAGAGCTCTGCGACGAGTACGCCGAATCGGTAAAAGCGCAATAAAAGAAAGGAAAAAACGGAAAAATGAAAAAGTTTTTTGGAATTATAATTATATTGTCCCTACTTATTTTAGCGGCTTGCGGTACGGCTGCCCAAAAGTCTGAAAACAGCGATAATACGGCGGCCGAGAAACCCGAAGCGACGGAAACGGTCTTTGAGGCTGTTCTTGCGGGGATAGAAACAAAAGACATATACGGAGAAGATTACAAGCTCACTCTTCCGTCCGAAGACTATGACCTCATTATGATCAATATATGGGGAACCTACTGCGGACCCTGCAGGGTAGAAATGCCGGAGCTCGCTAAACTCACAGCTGAGCTTCCCGAAAGAGTGTTGCAGCTCGGCCTCTGCGTCGACGGCACGATGCAGGCTGAGGCGGCTAGGCAGATAGTCGAATCGGCGGGCGGCACTTACGATAATATACTGCCCTCGGAGAGCTTCGAAAAACTTCTCGGCAAGGTTGTCTATATACCGACAACTGTTTTCCTCAACTCCAATGGTGAGCTTGTGGGAGAAATGGAAGTCGGAGCGCCTCAGGGCGATGTGGTCGAGGGCTATTTGAGCATGATTAACTCGAGATTGGAGCAGCTTGGAAAATGAAAATCTTAAAAGGATTTTTCAAAACTTTCCTGCTTTTGCTTCTTGCGGTACTTGTTGTGGTGGGGGCGTTTATAGCCTATCTGAGTTTAACGGAGTATAAGCCGGAGGCCGAGGAAGTGCTGAACATAGAAAGAGGCGAAGGGAAAGCCGACAGCGCAGGCCGAGAGCTAAAGATTATAAGCTTCAACATCGGTTATGGGGGCTTGGGCAAAGAGGCCGAATTTGTACTCGACGGAGGCAATGGAAACGGCAAGCCCGAGACAAGAGAGCTTTTCGATGAATATTTCGGCGAGGTGCTAGAGTTTATAAAAAACAGCGACAGCGACGCTTTTTTGATTCAGGAAATTGACAGAGGCTCTAATCGCTCATATAACACCGAACAAATAGAGGCGCTGAGGAAAGAAACAAATCCGCAGAGCATGGCTTTTGCAAGCAATTATCTCTGCCGTTTTGTGCCCTTCCCCTGGCCGCCGATTGGAAAAGTTGACAGCGGGCTTCTCACAGCGGCGAATTTTGATATTATAAGCGCCGAGAGAAAGGCCCTTCCGAATCCGTTTTCGTGGCCGATGAGGATTGCAAATTTAAAGCGGGCTATTTTGGTTTCACACATAGCTGTGGAGGGAAGCGACAAGCAGCTTTGCCTAATTAACCTGCATCTCGAGGCATACACAGCCGACGAAGGGAAGCGTGAACAACACGAAGCGCTGATGAAGATTATGCGCGAGGAGTATGAGAAGGGCAACTGGGTAATAGCGGGCGGAGACTTTAACCAGAGCTTTCCCGGCACTCGCGGAACATTTCCCATAATTAATGAGAGTTGGATACCGGTCGAAATCAATGAAAAGGAGCTTGGAGAGGAATTTAGCTATATATTTGATAAGAACATTCCAACATGCAGACTTTTAAACGAACCCTATGATAAGGAAACGGCGCAATACTATATAATCGACGGATTCATAGTTTCCGACAATGTTGAAATTAAATCGGTAAAAACACACGATCTCGGTTTTGAATTTTCAGATCACAATCCGGTTGAGATTGTCGTCAGGCTTAAATAAGCGGAGGTGGAGCTATGCCCGAAAAAGATATGTGGAAAAGCGTAAACTTCGCGCTCACAATGGCCTTTATGGGAGATGTTATGCGCGACAGTGAGGACGGACGCGAAAAGGACATTAAGCTTCTCGGCATTAAGACAGAGCTGGGAGCTCGGGTAAGCTCGCTGATAGCGAGTAGGAGTGAAGAGAGAAGCGCCGAAAGCCGCGAAAAAGCCGAAGCTCTAAGCGGAATGCTCGTTTTGTCCATGCTCTGTTTGCTTATAAAGCGTACGGAAGGCGCTAAAGTTACAGGCGAGGAGATATTTGACTATCTTGACGAAAATCTCGACCTCGACATGGGGCAGAGTGCGTTAAAAGTGCTTAAATCCGATGAGGAAGAGATAAGAGAAGCCATAAAAAAGAGCATGAAGAGTCTTATTCTCATGGGACTTAAAACCGAGAACATGACCGATGTGCTCCACCTCTTCAAAGCACTGGCAGGGCTTTCGAGGCTTGCCGAGGAGGCTCTCGTGGAGCTTGAAGAATTTAAAGAGCTTAAAATCGGCGCCACAGCCGCTGAACTAGGCGAGCTCGCGCTCGATGCGAGCGAGATGGCGAGGGCCGAAATTGAAAAAGGCGGCAAATAGCGGAAAATATAGGCAATATAAAAACGGAGAAGACTATAATCTTCTCCGTTTCATTATTTAAAATTTATCTAAAGTTTATTAATCATTATCTTTTTAATCTCATCATACTCTTCTTTGGTTATTATTTCCTCATCAAGAAGTTTTTTAATATTCCTCATCTCATCAACGAAAGATTTTTTCGGCTTCCACCATTTTTTGTTTTTCTTTGACTCTTCAGTTGCAAGCGTTATCTCTTCCACATCGGCAACATACTTATCATCGGTATATCCAAACTTTGCTTCGTCAAGAGCGCCCACCAATCTTAAGCCCATAGGACGCATCATTACAAAGGTGAGAACGGCAGAGACTGCGCCGCCAACGATGGGTACCAGTTTTGCCACAGTCTTAGCAAATATCTCTTTTGTCATTTTAATGCCGATATATTTGACTATGTTTTTAATAATCGGATATAAAAGGGTCTTAGTCAAAGCAACCTTAGGTAGTCTTTTCATGACTTCGACACTAAGCCGAGCGGCAAGGACTCTCACACCTGCGGAGGCGCCGGAGACTCCAAACATCGAACCGCAGTATAAAATAAATTCCCCGGATACTTTTTCTGAGTTAAGCTTGCTGTCTTTCCATAGATTTTCTTCTCCGTAAAGATAGGCTATTTTCTGGGCCATATGCATTGCAAACCCGTAAAACTGAGCGGTGTCTGCCGAAATTGTCAAAGGCAAGGCGAGACCGCCGGGCATTCCTGCAAAGAAAGACAAGATTGCTGATTTTGTTGTGTCTTTTAAAATCAAGTTTCGCGCAATTTTATAAAGCTCATCTCTATCTACTCCGGCCTCCACGGGACCTTCTGATATGATTCTTTCTTTTAGATTTTCGTCTTTGCTCTCGAAGATCGAGAGTAAAAATGTATCTCGGTCAACCTTGACCACAGGTAATTTAAGTAGGGCTTCTATTGTCTGCAATACTTCCGTTTCGCTTTTATGTTCCGACATGGCTTTTCCTCCTAATTTTTTATTAAAACAATTTTAAATGAGTGACAGGTACTAAAGCAAGGTGTTTGATAAGCTTACTTCTTTTTAAAGCACAGAGAAAATATTAGTGGCAACAGATGTAGCCTCTTCATTTTCTTTTGAGCTATTGCGGGTGTATATATAGGATTTGTTGCCGTTACATTTCCGTTCGGCTCAACTATAAACTGCCCCGGTTCGATTAGAGGGTCATAAGGGTTTTCACCCAGGCGCTTGGTATTGAGAATTATGTTTTCTCCGTCTATCCAATAGCCGACGGGAAATCGGGTAAAACCCCTTTTTAAATAAAACTTTATTGCTTCTTCTACTGTCATTTTCTTATTTCCTGCCGCCGCGTTTTTTATAGTCTTCTTTAATCTCTTCGTCCCAGTCATTTGAAAGCTTGCCGCAAGTGCGCAAACCGGCGATGGCGTTGCCCATAACCTTGAAGTTGAGCCCGACACCGGCGCTGTCGGCATGAAAGTTCTGCGCACGGTCTGCGGAAATTCCGAAATTTGACGCAGTTTCGACGGCATCGATGTTTGCCCCAAGGAAGATAAACTCCCAGCCGCTTTTTTTCTGTTTTTCAATCATGGTCTTTACTTTTTTTGCGGAATACTCGCGGCTCGAATTTTCCATACCGTCGGTGATGATTACGAATATAACATTTTCGGCGCGGTACTCGGGAGCCGTGTTCTTTTGCACCGCCGCAATTTTGTTTATCGTTCTGCCGATGGCGTCGATAAGAGCGGTGGAGCCGCCGACCCAGTATTCCTTTTCGCTCAAAGGGCTTACAGCCTTGATGTCGATGCGGTCGTGCAGGAGCTCATAGTTGTTGTCGAAGAGTGCGGTTGTTATGCGGCACTCGCCGGGAAGCGCCTGCTGTTTTTGAAGCATCGAGTTAAAACCGCCTATCGTGTCGGCCTCGAGACCGCTCATGGAGCCGCTTTTGTCTAAAATAAATACGAGTTCACTTAAATTATTGTTCATTGATTGTTTCCTCCTTAAGTATTGTGACTTAAGGATAGCATTTTAAAAAGAACAAATGGTCGCTTTAAAAGCGACAAATATTTATCTAAAAATCTATAGTGAGTCTTCTATTTCGACAGAGCTTTTTATTCGCTCCAAGCTCCCAACGGTTGCTGGTCGAAGTCAAATAGAACAGTATTTATCTCAATAATATTGTATTTTCCGGTTTTTATGAAGTATTCTACAATTAAGTCGGACTTTATGCTTGGAGAAAGAGCATAACCGGCGCGCTTTAAAAGGTCTTCCGTTTCGTCTATTGAAAGCTCCAGCGCAACGGCAAGGGCGAGTATGGTGCGCTTGCTTGGCGTATAGTCTTTTTGACTTCGTATTTTAGAAAAGAGCTTCCTGTCGATATTGGCGCGCTTATAGACCTCTACTTCGTCTTTGCCCTTTGCATCAATCAATCGGAAAAGCGTTTCGGAGAAAGATTCGTCAAGCTTAAAAAAATCCTTATCAAGGGGCTTCGGTACGCCGCGCAGAGGAGCACCGCCGATACCAACGGGTCTTACCGATTCAAGAAACTCTGCAGCTCTTTCGGCAAGACTGTGGCGGGAAAACTTATAATCTTCCACATAGTGCTCGTCAATATAGCTTTTAACCTCGTATAAAAGCTCTTCGCTGACAGAGAGCGCCGACTTGTCGAAGACCACGAGATATATGTCCATATCGTGCTCTGAGAGAAAGCTTCTGAATGCTTCGGTCGCAACACAAAAAGCCTCTTTCTTTGGATATCCGTATGCGCCGCTAGAGAGAAGCGGAAAAGCAATGCTTTTACACTTTTTCTCTAAAGCCAAATTTAGGCTGTTTGTATAAGCCGAGCGCAGAAGCTCTTCCTCGCCGCTCTTGCCGTCTTTGTATATAGGGCCTGCGGCGTGGATTATATATTTTGCCGAAAGAGCGAAAGCCGGAGTTGCGACAGCCTCGCCTGTTTTTATGGGCGCAAGCTTTTCGCAGGCTGTCTTTAACTTTTTTTCACCTGCGGCATTGAAAACAGCGCCACAAACGCCTCCGCCGATTTTAAGCTCGGTGTTGGCGGCGTTTACGATTGCGTGAACCTTCATTTTCGTAATGTCGTTGCGGACTATTGAAAAAGGCATTTTTGCGCCTCCTTATTTAAATTTAAGCCGATGCCTGATTTTAGCATATATTCAAGGTTTTTACGACTGAAAATTGAGAGGTGAAAACTCACCGGATTTTAATTCGTATGGTGCCAATGAAAAATGCGAAACCCGAAACTTATGTGCCTAATTTTAGCTTACCGATTTATACAATCCGCAAAGCTACGATAATTACTTGCCCGCCCTGTGCAAGGGAGGGTGGCACGGCGTAAGCCGTGACGGGAGGGTTGAAAAACTGAAAGTTTCCTCTGTCCACATACACAAGTGAGGCATCGCTTGGCCGTTCAGACGCTATTTTATATTCACAAATCATCTTTCCAGCAGCATTTCCAGCTCGGAAATTTCCCCGCCGGGGACATTTTGGCTTAGCTTATGGCCCGTGAAGGAAAAGCCTATGCGCTCATAAAAACCGATTGCGTTTTGGTTCCCCTCGAGCACAAACAAAACGACGGAAGAGGATGGCAAAAGTTCAAGGCATTTATTCAGCAGAGCCTTGCCTATCCCGCACCTTTGATTTTTTTGCAGAACATACAGAGCCACAAGTTCGGAAGAAGGTTTGACGCTCGAAAAATCTCTGGATTCGGGAAGGTAGTTGGCAAAGCCGACAACCTCGCCCTCGGCAACGGCAACAAGTGTGTTTTGCGGAAATTTTAAAGCGAAGCGTTCGCATTTTTCCAAACTTCTGCCGTCTAAAAATTCCTGCGGCATGAGTCCTGTATAAGTTTCGTTCCAGGAAGTGTAGTGAACAAAGGCCTTGCCTCTTATTTCGTCATCGCTATGAGCCTCTTTTATAATACAGTTCATTGTTACGCCTCGATAAAACATGTTTTTATCTTTTATATACCGCTGATTTTATCATACATCAGTTTATGCAAAAAAAGAAACCTCGGCGACTGTTTTAGCGGAGTGTCCGCAACAGCGCCAAGGCGTTTTCTTTTATATTTTGTGCTCTGTAGCTTAAAGAGCAGCCTTTGCCTTTTCGCAGAGTGCGGTGAAGGCTTCGGGGTTGTGAATGGCTGTCTCCGAGAGCATTTTTCTGTTCATCTCGATGCCGGCGAGGGTGAGACCGTGCATGAAAGTGGAATAGTTCATTCCGTTCAGCTTGCAGGCGGCTGAAATGCGGCTTATCCAAAGGCGACGAAAGTCTCTCTTCCTCTGCTTGCGGCCGACGTAGGCGTAAACGCCCGACTTCATAACCTGCTGCTTCGCCATCTTGAAGTGGCGAGACTTATTCCCCCAATAACCCTTTGCCAGGCCTAAAACTTTCTTTCTTCTGGCGCGGGTGCTTTTTGCATTTTTAATTCTGGCCATAATTATCCTCCTCTTACTTGTACGGAATCATGCGCTTGATGGCGATGACATTTGTAGCATCTGCATAGCCGCCCTTGCGGAGATTTCTCTTGCTTTTGGGAGTTTTTCCATGGCCGGTTGCAAGGTGGGACTTGTATGCACAAGCGCGCTTTACCTTGCCTGATTTTGTGAGACGAAATCTCTTCTTCGAACCCGAGTGTGTCTTTACTTTAGGCATTGATGTTCATCCTCCAATGAATATACGGCATTAGGCCCCTTAGGCCTCGTTGCCTTCTTTTTCTTCTTTTTCTTCTTTTTCTTCCTGACTCTTTTTCTTTTTAAGAGCTGCCGAAGAGAGGGGCGATAGGAATATGGACATAAAGCGTCCGTCCAGCTTGGGATTTGCATCCAAGCTTGCAATATCGCTGCAGTTCTCGGCAAATTTTATGAGCAGCTCCTCTCCTACTTGAGTGTGAGCCATTTGACGGCCGCGGAATCGCACGGTGACCTTGAGTCTGTCCCCGTTTTCAAGAAACCTTCTGCCGTTGCGAAGCTTCACATTCACATCGTGGTCACCGATTCCGGGAGACATGCGAATCTCCTTTACTTCCACTATGTGTTGCTTTTTCCTGGCTTCCTTCTCACGCTTGGATTGCTCGAAGCGGAACTTCCCATAGTCAATGAGCTTGCAGACGGGAGGATTTGCCTGCGGGGCAATCTTCACCAAATCCAAACCCACCTCATGGGCAATCTTAAGAGCCTCGTCCGCCGACATAATTCCAAGTTGCTCTCCGTTTTCGGCAATTAGACGCAGTTCGCGATCCCTTATTTCTTCATTGAGTTCATAATCCGTGCTGGCTATTAAAAACACCTCCATAAAAAGAAAAACGAGTGCAAAAGGCACCCGCGAAACATCATAAAACAGCAATGCTGTCTGCTGATATTGACCTCTTCGAAAAAATCTTGAGGTGAGAGTGGCGGAGCCCTCTGCTTTATTTTGAAGCACCGGAATTGTAACAGTTATTTTTGAATCTGTCAAGTTTTTGTGAAAAAAATTCACATTCATGCAATAATATTGAAAATTTATGTGATTGTGATAAAATATTCCAAAGCCTGGGGGTGAAACAATGAAAAACTACTCGGTATTACTTCAAGATGTTGTTAAGGAAATGAAGCTCACGGTTCACTATAAGTCCGAGACCTATTCCGAGCAGAAGATATATACTTCGGATATAAACAGACCGGCTTTGCAACTTGCCGGATTTTATGAATATTTTGATGAAGAGCGAGTCCAGATTATAGGCATAGTCGAGGGCACCTATTTGGAGAGCCTTGGAGAAAAACGCCGCAAGGCGGCGCTCTTGCATCTTTTAAAATACGACATACCCGCCCTCATATTCTGTCACGGTGTAAAGCCTTTTCCCGAGGTATATGAATTGGCGCAAAGCTATGGAATAAATGTTCTTTCAACGGAAGAAGACACCTCAACATTTATAGCAGACCTTATAACATATCTCAGAGCGGAGCTTGCCCCCAGAGAAACGCTTCACGGCGTTTTGGTCGAGGTTCACGGCGAGGGTATGCTGATAAGAGGAGATTCGGGCATAGGCAAAAGCGAGACTGCGCTCGAGCTCATAAAGCGTGGCCACAGACTTATTGCCGACGATGCCGTTGAGATAAGAAGAGTCTCTAATGATGTAATAAACGGAGAGGCCCCCGAGCTTATCCGCTATTATATGGAGCTGAGAGGCATAGGGGTAATAGATGTTCAAAGGATATTCGGTGTCGAGTCGATAAAGCCCAACACGAATATCGACCTTATTGTTGACCTGGAGTTATGGGACGACAAAAAAGCCTACGACAGACTGGGCATCGCCACGGAATATGACCAACTTTTGGGAGTCAAGCTTCCGAAGATAACGATACCCGTGAGACCCGGGCGAAACCTCGCCGTAATATTGGAGCTTGCCGCAATCAACAACAGACAGAAAAAAATGGGTTGTAATGCGGCCGAGGAGCTTGCAAGAAAGTATGACCAACTGGTTTCGGAGGGCGGATTGGATTGAACTATACGAGCATATCCGAAAATGCTGTAAAAGAGATAAAGAAAAGACTCAAGGGGCTTCACATGCTCGAAAACGAAAGCATGAAGAGACACTGCTCTTTTAAAATAGGCGGGAATGTAAGAGCTCTCGTCGAGCCGGGGAGCGAGGAAGAGCTTATCTCGTTGCTTTCTCTGCTCAAAGAAATGGGTGTTTGTCCGCTCATAATGGGTAGGGGAACCAACATTCTCTTCACCGACTCCCACATGGACTTTCTCATACTCAGAATTTCCGATAGAATGAGCGGGGTGGGAAGAGAAGGCGAGAGCCTCACGGCCCTTGCCGGAACAAGCCTTCGCGCCCTTGCCGAGAGCGCAAAGAAAGAGGGCCTCTCGGGGCTTGAGTTTGCGGCCGAGATACCGGGCGGACTCGGCGGAGCCGTGTTCATGAATGCAGGCGCCTTTGGCGGAGAGATGAAAGATGTTGTGTCGTCTGTTTTCTCCGTGGATGAGAACCTGTGTCTTAAAGAGCGCACAAGCGAAGAGGCGGACTTTTCCTACAGGCACTCTGTATTTGAGGAAAACGGCGAGTGCATAGTCAAAGCGAACCTCAGCTTAGCTGAAGCGCCAAGCGAAGAGATAGGCGAGAGAATGCGAGAGATTTTAGAAAAACGCCGCAGCTCTCAGGTAATAAAATTTCCTTCGGCGGGCAGCTTCTTCAAAAGACCCGAGGGCTACTTTGCCGCAAAGCTCATAGACGAGGCGGGGCTTAAAGGCTTGAGATACGGAGATGCCATGATTTCGGATATGCATGCGGGCTTTTTGGTGAATGTTGGAGATGCCACGGCAACGGATGTTCTTAAGCTTATGGAAAGAGTGCAGAGCGAGGTTTTACAGAAGTTCGGAGTTGAACTAAAGCCCGAGGTTAGGATAATCGGAGGATAGTATGCAGATACTTTTAATTTCAGGTCTTTCCGGCGCGGGAAAGACAAGAGTTGCGAATATTTTGGAGGACATGGACTACTATTGTGTAGACAACATGCCCATAGCCCTCCTGCCCCGTTTTGTTGAACTCTGCAGCGCAACGAAAGGCAGATACGACAAGGTGGGCCTTGTGGTAGACACCCGAGAGCGCGGGGATTTGAGCCAGTTTTTCAACATTGTTGAGGAGCTTAAGGCGCAGAGCATAGAGCTGTCTTTGCTTTTTGTTGAGGCTAATAACAAAACCCTGGTGACGCGCTTTAAAGAGTCGAGGCGTCCTCATCCGCTACAGAGCAAGGGAGTGGGACTCGAGGCGGCCATTGAAAAAGAGCGCGAGGTGCTCTCTTTCATAAGAGAGCGAGCCGACAAAATTATAAAGACCGACGGGCTTTCTCTGACTCGCCTTCAAAAGACCTTGACCGAGTCGGTTTCTGTGGGCGAGGAAACGGAAAAAATGATGATTGCCGTCACGGCATTCGGATATAAGTACGGATTGCCGGCCGATGCCGACCTTGTTTTTGATGTGAGGTTTTTACCCAACCCTTTTTATGTTGACGAACTTAGAGAACTCTCGGGTATGGACCGTGAGGTCTATGACTTTGTTATGAGCTACCCCTCTGCGAACGAACTTTTAGAGAAGCTGACGGAGCTGTTTTCGTTCCTAATACCCAAATATTTAGAGGACGGGAGATACTCTCTAACCGTAGGCATAGGTTGTACCGGAGGCAGACATCGCTCGGTCACGATTGCAAGGGCATTGGCCGAGAAGCTTTCGGAGAAAAAAGATATAAGCGTGCATCTTTCGTGCCGCGACATCGAAAGGAGCGGAGCGTAAAATGAGCAGGCAGTATGGAACCAGAATTGTGGCTATAGGCGGAGGTACCGGTCTTTCGGTTATGCTAAGAGGACTTAAGGCCTACAGCGAAAACATTTGTGCGGTGGTTGCCGTGAGCGATGACGGCGGCGGCTCGGGAATGCTTCGAGAAGATTTGGGAATGCCGCCCCCGGGGGATGTGCGCAACTGCCTCAAGGCGCTTGCCAACACAGAACAGCTAATGGAAGAACTTTTGGACTATAGATTCTCAGAGGGGTGCCTTAAGGGGCAGAGCTTCGGGAATTTGTTTCTCGCCGCTCTCAACGGCATGAGCCGCAGCTTCGACGAAGCCGTTTATAAAATGAGTCAGGTTCTGGCCATAACGGGCAGAGTTTTGCCTGTTTCGAATGAAGACATAAGACTCTCGGCCGTGTTTAACGACGGAACGATTGTAGACGGCGAGAGTCACATAGCGGAATATAAACAGGGGAATATAAAACGCATAGAAAAGATTTTTTTAAGACCCGACAAGCCAAAGGCTGTCCCCGAGGTCATAGAGACTATCGAGAAAGCAGAGCTCATCATTATGGGACCGGGTTCTCTTTACACCTCGGTTATACCGAATCTTCTTGTTGACGGAGTTTCGGCCGCCATAAAGCGCTCGAAGGCCATGAAGATATATGTCATGAACCTCATGACACAGGAGGGGGAAACCGAGGATTGTACCGCTTCCGAGCATGTGAAGGCTGTCTTCAATGCCGCCGAGGGCAAGGTTTTCGACTATGTAATTGCCGATGTGAGCAGAATTCCGTCTATGGTTTTGGCAAAATATGCGGAAACCGGAAACTGTCAAGTTGTTTTGGATAGAGAAAAACTGGCCGAACTCGGAGTTGAACTTGTGGAGCGCGAGCTCGCAATTTGGAAAAATGCCCTTGTGCGTCACGATCCGAATGTTTTGGCCAGGGAAATAATGGCGATATATAGGGAGTTTTCAGAGACCAAGGTGTATTAGAGATTAAAAAGATGTCGTTTTCATCGGATATTAAGGCCGAGCTTTGCAGAATCCCCATACAAGCAAAAGTGTCGGCGGTGGCGGAATCCTATGGTATTCTGCTCCATGCGGGCAATTTCGAGCCCGGACTCATACGCATAATGAGCCGAAGCGAAGATGTGAAGCTTCGGGTCGTGCGGCTTTTTAAAAAAGCCTTCAATCTCGAGTTTGACTATGTTTCCGAAAAAGGCGAGCCGGGACTTAAAAAGCTCCGCATGGAAAACCGCGAAAAAATAGAAAAAATATATAACGCCTTCGGCTTCGAGACGAAAGATGTCACGATACACCATATAAATCTTGCGGTTCTGGAAAAAGAAGAGCAGAAAACGGATTTCCTGCGAGGGAGCTTTTTGGCGGGGGGCACTGTGACCGACCCGGATAAGCAGTTCAACCTTTCGATAGTCTGCTCCCACAGAGCCGTGGCAAGAGAGATGAGAGCTCTGCTGATGGAGCTAAACCTTGAACCGCTTTTTTCCGAGCGGGCGACAAGCTCGGTAAACTATTTCCGACGCTCCGAGCTCATATCGGATTTTCTGACAGCGATAGGTGCGCCGCTTGCGGCCATGCATGTGATAAACGCCAAAATCGAGCGTGGCATGAAAAACAAAATAACAAGGCAGATAAACTGCGACGACGCCAACACATCGAAGCAGGTCGAGGCCGCCGAGCGGCAGCTTGGTGAAGTGAGAAAACTTTTTAAAAGCCCGTTAGCCGAAAACCTCTCGGAAGAACTGCACGAGGCGGCAATGCTTCGCTTCTCGAACCCCTCGCTCTCTATCTCGGAGCTGGCTAAGCTTGCTGTGCCGCCGATAAGCAAATCGGCCATGAGCAGCCGCCTGCGCAGAATCTCGGAGATAGTAAAAAAACTATAAAAAAGAGCCATCCGCTCACAAATTGTGTGCGGATGGCTCTTTTCCTAAGAATTATCAGTCTTCGAGAAGGTAGTGCCTAAGCATGTCCTGCAAAAGCTCATCCCTGTCGAGGCGGGCAATCAAGGCTCTGGCTCCCTCGTGATTGGTTATATATGTGGGATCCTCAGAGATGATGTAGCCTACCAGCTGGTTGATGGGGTTGTAGCCCTTTTTCTCCAGCGATGCGTATATTCTTTTGAGAATATCGCGCTTGTCGTTCTCTTCTTCGAAGACCTTAAATTTCTTGGTCTCGTTAGAGCTGTCTCTAAGTTCAAAATCCATAATATCACTCCGTTTCGTCCTCGGTGTCTGCATTCTCCCATTTTAGCAAATTTTGGCTGAAAAGAAAAGAGAGCTCTCTATATTTAAGCGAAAAATAGGTCAAAACTTAAGAAAAAGCCGACAAATATTGTGTTTCGACGATAAAATCCGGCAAAAAATAAGAGTAGCCGGGTCTGTCTTTACAAAAAAGCGCCTCTTTGCTATAATTTTTCGAGCATGATGCGCGCCCGTAGCTCAGTTGGATAGAGCGTCAGACTCCGATTCTGAAGGTCGCAAGTTCGAATCTTGTCGGGCGTGCCAAAAACAAAGCTGCCGCATAAAGCGGCAGCTTTGTTTTATAGAAAAATCAAGGATAAAAAGCCTTGAACGATAGCGCCATAATATCACCCTGCTTTTCGGCTGAGAAGATATTTTCCCCCTCGAGCGGGAGGAAGCTTAAATCATTGAGAGCTTCGAGAATAAGACTGTTTTGCGCAGATTTAAGGCGTAAAGTGTATTCAAGCGGCATTGTTCCGCCACCGAACCGCTCTGCGATAATCTGAAGATTTCCGTCTGTGTCTACACCCCATGCGCCCGAAAGAAAGAAGATGGGCATTTCTTTGGTTTTTAATGCGTAATAAAAGTCTTGGTTCGGTGTGAATGAAAGCCATGCGGCAAAATTTTCGCCTCTTAGACTCCAATTCCCGGCGGGTACTGTGTTTTCGGCCAAAGTAAAGCTTTGAGAAAGCACTTCATAGAGGGTCTGCGTGTCCGTATGGAAATATCCGTCTTTGTCGGTGTGTAGAAAGCAGGTTTCTTCTACTATATAATCATCAAGCCTTTTTGTGAGAGAAACACCGTCATCTGTAAGCTTAACTGTCATTTTCGCCGTCGCGTCCCAATATTCTCCGTTGTTTGTTATGGTGGAAAACTCATAACACACGCCTTGAACCGAGTCGAGCGAAGTATCAGAGAGCGCGGAAACATCATCGGGCCGAAGCTCCTGTGCCCAGAACGAATACACGCTTCCGTCAACTGCGAGGCTGTTTTCTATAAGGAGCAAGCCGCCGATACTGCGTATGCTGACAGCCCGTTGTTCGGCGCCTTCGGTATCAATATAAACGCCGTCAAATCTTTTGGAAAGTGGAGCTTCGTTAGGAGCGCTCGATTCACCGGAACTCGGGCTTTGCGCACAGCCCGAGAGCAGAAGCGCTAGCGCAAGACTAACAAGAACAATTAATGCGAGCGGTTTTTTGTTTAAGCCAGGTTTCATTTTATACCCCTCTCTTATCCGGGTAATCAGCTTTGCCGAGCGTGATTGACGCCGATTTAAGCGTTTGATTTATCTTTGCTAAGATATTTTAAGTTATATGTGAAGGACATTTCAATATGTATGAGAGAAAAAACAAAGGGAATTTGAAAACTGAAAATATTTTAGCGGCGTTTTATACATATAAAGGTCTTTTGCTCCTCAGATAACAAAGCCCTCTAATATTGCCGAAGAGGGCTCTTTGTGCTATACTTGTTAAAAAGTTTTTAGGGGAAAAAAGAATGAAAATTATAAAAAAATCCCTTATTTTAATACTTGTTTTGGCGCTGATTCTCCCCCTATCCGCCTGCGGCGAGGACGAGCTTGTCACAAAGCAGGTTTTTGCAATGGACACGAGCATGATACTCAAGGCCTACGGCAAAAATGCGGAGGAAGCGCTGAATGTGGCCATAGGTGAGATAAACTCGCTGAATATAAGTCTCGACCCCGAAAACGAGCAGAGCGTTGTATATGATATCAACAAAAAAGGCTACTGGGGCGTTGTTGCCAAATCACAGGTTGCGGGACTTTTAGAGGCCTGCAAAGAATACTATAAGCTTACAAACGGGGCCTTCAATCCCGCAGTATATCCTTTGGTCAAGGCTTGGGGCTTTATCGACAGCTCATACAGGGTTCCGAGTGAGGAAGAGATAATCGAGCTTCTTAAATACACCGATTTCAGCCTTGTGAACATATCCGCTTTCCCGGGCGAAGAGTCGTATATGGTGAAAACCCAGTATGGTATGCAGATAAGCTTTGCCGCCATAGGCAAGGGCTATGCCTCCGATGTGGTTATAGAGGCGCTCCGAGCCAAGGGAGTAAAATCGGCCATAGTGTCACTGGGTGGCAACATAAAGACCTTGGGCAAGAAGCCCGACGGCTCGCTGTGGACAATAGCCATTCAAGACCCCGATGCGGCCGACGGCTTTATCGGATACCTTAAAACCGCCGATAAGGCGGTTGTTACCTCGGGAGGCTACAACAGGTTTTTTGTTGCCCAGGACGGCAAGACATACAGCCATATTTTAAATCCCTCAAGCGGCATGCCGGCCGATTCGGGGCTCACCTCGGTGACAGTCGTCTGCGACAATGCGGCCAAGGCCGATGCGCTCTCCACGGGTCTCTATGTGATGGGCGAGGCAAAAGCGCTGAGACTCTATAGGGAATGCAAGGACTTCGAGCTAATATTGGTGACAGATGACGGCAGGGTAATAGTTACCAACGGCCTTTACGACTACTTCTCTCCCGACAACCCGAACTACGATTTTTCATACGCAAGCTCGAGCTGAGCTCGGGCTTTTCTTTATTCTGCTACGGAGGCCTTTTAATGCCCACGCCAAGCGTTAAAATCGAAGACCTTAAAGGAATCGGCAAGAGCCGAGCCGCCGCTTTCCGCAAGCTCGGAATCGAGAGGCTCCGCGATTTGCTCGATTTTTATCCGCGCGCCTACGAGGACAGAAGGTTTGTGCAAAAGGTTTACTCGCTCCGCGACGGTGAAGCCGCCCTTATAAAGGCAAGTGTTATAACAGAGCCAAACATTCAGCGCTTAGGGGGCGGCAAGACAAGACTGCATTTTTCGGTTTCGGACGAGAGCGGCAGGGCGGAAATCAGTTTTTTTAACGCCCCATATGTTGTAAACAAGATAAAAAGAGGCAAGGAGTTCTATTTTTTCGGAAAGCCTAAGCAGCTCGGCTCAAAGTTTTTCTTCACCAACCCCGATTTTGAAGAAACCCAAGAAGATTCCGAAGAAATGCGAAAAATCCTGCCCATATACAGGCTCTCGAAAGGTCTTTCGCAAAAAATGCTGAGGCATGCGGCCGAAACGGCCATTGCGGCATCCTCCCCCTATATAAAGAGCTTTATGCCCTTGGACATTGTCGAGCGTGAAGAGCTCTGCTCTCTTAGCTATGCCTATGAAAACATACATTTTCCCGCCGATGACGAGGCGCTTATTAAGGCTCGGCGCCGTCTGGTATTTGATGAGCTCTTTTTCTTCTCGGCCTGCATAAACTATATGCGCGCCAAAAGAGGCAGAGAAAGGGGACAAAAGCTCGAGAAAATAGACTTTTCCGAATTTTTCTCCTCTCTTCCTTTCGAGCCCACCGGTTCTCAAAAAGAGGCAATTTCAGATTGCGCCGAAGACCTCAGCTCGGGTAAGTTAATGACCAGACTTATAATAGGGGATGTGGGCTCTGGAAAAACCCTGGTCGCCGCCGCCGCTTCTCTGATGACAGCTAAAAACGGCGGGCAGGTAGCCTTAATGGCGCCTACCGAGATATTGGCTATCCAGCATTTTGAGAGCATGAAGGACTTTTTGGAACCCTTCGGCATAAAAATCGCGCTTCTTCGCGGCGGAATGCCGATTAAAGAGAGGACGGCGACGGAAGAGAAGATAAAAAACGGCGAGGTTCAGCTTATTTGCGGCACCCACGCCCTAATCTCGGGCAGTGTAGAGTATAAAAATCTGCTTTTGGCCATCACGGACGAACAGCACCGCTTCGGCGTTTCCCAACGCTCCGAGCTTTCGGAAAAGGGCGAGAGCACACACATTTTGGCGATGTCGGCAACCCCCATACCCAGAACGCTGGCTCTCACACTCTATGGCGACCTCGAGGTGTCTTTTATGCGGGATATGCCCAAGGGCCGCCAAAAGATAGACAGCTTCGCAGTCGGCGAGAGCTACAGGGAGAGAATAAACAAGTTTATCGAAAAACAGGTTATCGAGGGGCGGCAGGTCTATGTTGTTTGCCCCATGATAGAAGAGGGCGAGGACGAAGAGGGCGGGCTTGTTTCCGCCGAAGAGCGGGCCGAAAAGCTTAAAAAACGCTTCCCCAAGCTTAGAATCGGACTTTTGCACGGCAGACTTACATCGAAACTCAAAGAGGAAACCATAAAAAAGTTCAGACATGGAGATATCGACATACTCGTATCCACAACCGTTATAGAAGTGGGAGTCGACAGCCCCAACGCCTCGCTCATAGTTGTCGAAAACGCAGAGCGCTTCGGCCTGAGTCAGCTCCATCAGCTCAGGGGCAGAGTCGGCAGAGGAAAGCACAAGAGCTACTGCATACTCATATCGGGCGAAAAGGGCGGAGTGGCGAAAGAACGCTTAGAGGTCATGACCAAGACAAACGACGGATTTTTGATTGCCGAGGAGGACCTACGGCTTCGCGGGCCGGGCGACTTTTTCGGCAAAAGACAGCACGGCCTTCCCGAGATGCACATAGCAGACCTCGGCGCCGATATGGATGTTCTAAAAAGAGTTGCCGAATATTCAGGCGAGCTTTTTAGAAAAGACCCGAGCTTGGAGATGCCCGAACACAGAGAGCTTAAGCTGAAGATTAAAGAAGCCTTCTCGGAAAGTATGAGTCTTAGCTGATTTTTGTTTTTATACTTGTAAAAACTGCCGCTCTGTGTTATAAAAGAGAAATAAAATACAAATGCACGCCCGTGGCGGACAGGAGCGGTTTTATTTTGGAAAAAAATATGAAGAAAAAAGATGAAAAACTTTCGTACTACTTAATAGAAGCCTCGGCTGTGCCCAAGGTATATAAGAAGATAATCGAAACCAAGGAGCTGCTTGCCCGCGACAGCGGCATATCAATTGCCGAAGCTGTGAGCAGGGTGGGTCTCAGCCGCTCTACCTATTATAAATACAAGGACTCAATCTCGCGCTTTAGAGATGTCGATACCAAGAGGCCGGTTACGATACACGCCAAGCTCGTCGATAACAAAGGGGTTCTATCGGGGCTGTTGCAGCTTATGAGCGAACTGGGCGCCAGTGTAATAACGATTAATCAAAGCATCCCTACAGACGGCATTGCGCTTTTAACGCTTTCAATCTCGACACAAAACCTGAGAGTGAGTATAGAGGAGCTGGTGGAGAGGGCAATCGAAGCGGAAGGCATTAACAGCTTCGAAATTTTGCAGGGATAAGGAGCAGTTTTTTGAAAATTGCGATTTTAGGTGTGGGAGTAGTCGGCGGAGGCACTGCCGAAGTGCTCGTAAAAAATAAAGAGAGAATAGCGAGGGCGGCGGGTGAAGAGATAGAGATTAAACATATTCTCTGCCGCAGACCCAGACCCTCTCATTCGTTCGAGAGTGTTTTAACCCAAAACTTTGAGGATATTTTAAAAGATGAGAGCATCGGGCTCGTAGCCGAATGTATGGGCGGCTTGGAGCCTGCTTATACTTATGTAAAAAGCGCCTTAGAGGCGGGCAAATCCGTTGTTACTTCCAATAAGGAGCTTGTGAGCGAGAGAGGCCGAGAGCTTTGCAATGTTGCCCGAGCTAAGGGAGTGCATTTTAAATTCGAGGCCGCTGTCGGCGGGGGCATACCGGTTATAAGGCCTATTAACAAGTGCTTGGCGGGCAATGAAATTTCACAGGTTTCGGGAATACTCAACGGCACGACAAACTATATTTTAACCGAGATGATTAACTTCGGTAAAAGCTTTGAGGCCGCGCTTAAAGAGGCCCAGGAAAAGGGCTATGCCGAGAGCGACCCGACTGCCGATGTCGAGGGCATCGATGCCGCAAGAAAAATTTCTATTCTTGCCGACCTTTGCTTTAACAAAGAGGTATTGCCCAAATATGTAAGAACAAAGGGAATAAGCGAGATAAGCCCCGAGGACATAGACTACGCCAGAGCGGCGGGCTACAGAGTTAAACTCATCGCCCGAGCCATGCGCACGGGAGCAAACTCCGTTACGGCCTTTGTTGAGCCCCAGCTTGTGGCCAAGACACATCCGCTTGCCGGCATAAACGGCGTGCAAAATGCGGTTTTAATAAGGGGCGATGCTGTTGGCGAGGTGCTTTTGGCGGGTCCGGGAGCGGGCGCCTATCCGACAGCCTCGGCTGTTGTGGCGGATATAATCGACGCCGTTTCAGAACCTTGTCCAAGGGTTTTCCCCGGTTGGTGGCCCTCGGAGCCGAGCTTTGCGGCCAATGCCGACGAACTGAGTTCAAAGTTTTTGCTAAGGGTGGGGCCGAAGCTAAAAGAGATAGGCGAGAACTTCTCGAACATTCGTTTTATAAATAAAAGCGGAGCCAGAGCGGATGAATACGCCTTTATAAGCGGCTACACAACAAAGAAAGAAATCATGAAAAAAGCCGAGGCCATAGAGCTTAGAGCCATATACAGATTATTTGAATGACGGGAGAACAATATGCTTACAATAATGAAGTTCGGCGGCAGCTCGGTGGCAAATGCCGAAAAGATAAGGCACGCCGCCTCGATAATAGAAAGGGCATATAACGAGGGAGATTCGCTCGTGGTTGTACTCTCGGCTCAGGGCAAAACAACCGATATATTAAAAGAAAAGGCCTTGGAGCTTAACAAAAGACCCTCGAAGAGAGAAATCGACATGCTCCTCACCACAGGCGAACAGCAGTCGGTGGCGCTTATGGCAATCTGCCTCGGGAGCATGGGACTGCCCGCCGTATCATTAAATGCCTATCAGGTCGGGATTGAGACCGACACCGCCTACGGGCAGGCGAGAATTTTTAGAATAGACAGAGAGAGGATAAGATCCGAGCTCGACAGGGGGCGTATAGTCATAGTGACGGGCTTTCAGGGCATCGACAGGCACGAGGACTTAACAACTCTCGGCCGCGGCGGCTCCGACACCACGGCGGTGTCTTTGGCGGCGGTCTTGCACGCAGACACCTGCAAAATCTTCACCGATGTCGAGGGGGTTTTCACGGCAGACCCGAGAATCGTGGAAAAACCGATTAAGCTCAGAGAAATCGGATATGATGAGATGCTCGAGCTCTCGTCTTTGGGCGCCCAGGTGCTAATGAAACGCTCTGTGGAGATGGCCAAGCGCTACGATGTACAGCTCGAGGTTCTTTCGGCCGAGGGAAATAAACCCGGCACAATAGTAAGGGAGGTCAAGAGAAAAATGGAAGAAATGAAAATCAGCGGAATTGCAAAAGACAACAATGTGGCGAGAATAGCGGTTGTGGGAGTGCCCGACGAGCCGGGCATAGCCTTTAGAGTGTTCAACGCCATGGCAAGAGCCGGTATAAGTGTCGATATCATACTTCAGTCCTACGGCAAGGACAACACAAACGACATAAGCTTCACGGTTACCATGGAGGATGCCGAGCCTGCGGCGGAAGCGTTGAGCGAGCTTCAAAACTCCATCGGCTTCGACCACCTGAGTGTCGATACCAATGTCAGCAAAATAAGCATAGTCGGCGCGGGCATGATGACGGCCTCGGGTATTGCGGCGCTGATGTTCGAGGCGCTTTACGATGCCAAGATAAACATTCAAATGATTTCGACTTCCGAAATAAAGGTTTCGGTTCTCATCGACAGAGCATATGCCGATATGGCGGTTCAGGCCATACACAGCAAATTCTTCGGACAGTAAAACATATAAACAATATATAAG
Organism: uncultured Oscillospiraceae bacterium; assembly: GCA_964345235.1. Classification (GTDB taxonomy): domain Bacteria; phylum Bacillota; class Clostridia; order Oscillospirales; family Oscillospiraceae; genus Scatomorpha. Next base: position 26,754 of record CAYFQE010000011.1, read on the forward strand.
GGCGGCCTGAAAGCCGCCTATTATTTTTCGTGTTTTGTTTTTACAGATAAGAAGCTGAATTTGATTAAAGCTTTTGCTTTTCCTTTTTAAGCGGGAAATCAGCGATGAAGTCGACATATGGGGATTTGATGCCCATAGCTTCCGGCGTTGGGAATCTGGATTGAGCAAACTTATAATTTAAAAGGCGCAATATATAAATTTTGACTAAATCCTCTTGTCCTCCCTGTGTAAGGGAGGGTGGTACGGCGTAGCCGTGACGGGAGGGTTGACAAAACAAATAGATATATATCCTGCCGCAAAACAACCCCTCAGTCAAAAACCTGCGGTTTTTGACAGCTCCCCTTACACAGTGGAGCCAAGGAAAGGCGCAAAACCGCACCTTAGTGTTTAATCTTAGCCTATCGCCGAAACAAGGCTGTTCCACATGTGTCGGGGCTTTAAGAAATAAATACGGACTTAATCCGATTAAGTCTTCCGACGAGATTATTTCCCGAAAGCTGAATTTAATTCCGATAAGCAAATATGTTTTAGAGAGAAATCCATACTGGGAGAAGCAGCACATTTTAACCGGATACTGGTATGACGAAGAAGAAAACTATAGCCCCGACGAAAAGCTGGCCGATTTTCTTGCAAGCGGAGAAAAACCCGTAATTCTCTCTCTCGGGGCAATGTCGTTCGAAGCGGAATCGGAAAAAGAAAAACTTGATATGTTTGTGAACGCTTTTAATAAATTGGGATACAGGGCCGTTATCCAAGGATTCCAGAAGACTCTTAAAACCTATGAACTGCCGCAAACCATGATTGCATGCGGCAGTGTTCCGCACAGCTATCTTTTTAGGCAGGGCTTGTTTGTCATACATCACTGCGGCTTCGGCACTTCGGCGGCCTCGATGATTTACGGCATTCCCTCTGTTCCTGTGCCGCATGTTTTAGATCAGATGGGATTTGCCGAGCAACTGCACAGTATCGATGTTGCAACAAAACCCTTAAAATCCAAAGATTTGAGCGAGGCTTCAATAACTAACGCAATATTGGAAATGCAAAGCACATATGATAAAAAGAAAAAGAACGCGGAGTTAATTTCGGCCAAGATTAAAGAGGAAAACGGCGTTGAGGAAGCCGTGAGACTCATCGAAAAAGTTATGGAGATATAAAAGAAGCATATTCTCCCGATTAAGCTCTTTTTCCTTCTGCGTTTTTGTGATAAGTTTATAAGTATATGATAATTTAAGATTTTTGTTTGCTTTTAAAAGGAGGTAAGAGCTTGATTATAGGCATAGATATGGGCGGCACCAATATCGACGGAGTCGCTCTGTGTGAAGGGCAAATTATAAGGCAAGTCAAGCGGCCCGTGGATAGGAGCGACTACTTTAACAGTATTTGGAGCTGTATAAAAGAGCTTCTTCAGGGAGCAGATAAAGAAGAGATAAGGAGAATTCAGCTGAGCACAACTGTTTCGACCAATGCCATAGTGGAAAACAGAATTTCCAAGGTCGGAGTCATATTGCAGAGAGGTCCGGGTTTAAAATGGCAGTTCGAAAATTTGGGCGGGCATGTGGCAGATGTCACGGGAAGCGTGGATCACAGAGGCATACCGGTAAGCCGTGAAAACGCAGATGAATTTGCAAAAATTAAAGACGACTTTCTTAAAAATTCTGTGGAAGCCGTTGCGCTTGTCGGCAAGTTCTCGACTCGAAACCCCGATTTCGAAAAGCGGGCGGCCGAGTATCTGCGGGATGATTTTAAAGAGATTACCATGGGTCACAGCGTTTCCGGAAAGCTCAATTTTCCGAGGAGAGTCAGGACATCTTATCTCAACGCCGCAGTCCACTCCACATTTAAAACATTTGCAGAAAACATAAAAGAAGCTCTGAAGCTCGAAGGAATCGATGCGCCGGTCTATATTTTAAAGGCCGACGGAGGGACTATTGACTTGGAAGGCGCCATAGAAAAACCTGTCGAGACCATACTTTCGGGCCCTGCCGCAAGTCTTATGGGAATGATTGCCCTTTTAAAAGAAACCAAGACAGACCGCTGTCTTCTCGACATTGGCGGAACTACGACAGATTTATTTTTTCTTGTGGACGGTGTACCCGTTTTTGAACCCTCGGGCATCGAAATCGGCGGGCACAAAACACTGGTGCGCGCTATTTACAGCACATCGGTAGGCCTGGGCGGCGACAGCTATGTCCGCATAGAAGAGGGAAAAGTAAAAATCGGCCCTGAGAGAAGAGGGCACGCAGTCGCCTTTGGCGGAAAGCATCTCACACCCAGCGATGCCCTTGTATATCTCGGAGCAATTAAAGCCGAATACGAGAGCGAGAGCGCAGAGGCATTGGAGAGCATGGCGAAAGAAATTCAAATGCCTCCCAAGGAATTTGCCGAGATGATTATAGATAAATTCTGCAAGGCTGTAAGAGAAACCGTGGAAAGCGCTCTCAATAAAATTAACGCAAGCCCCGTATATACGATAAGAGAGCTGTTGGCCGACAGAGCTGTAAAACCGCAGTCGGTCGGTGTAATAGGGGGGCCTGCCAAGGCGCTTTCCAAGTATTTGGAAAAAGAGCTTAAAATGCCGGTGGAGTACCCTATAAATCACGAAATTGCCAATGCAATAGGCGCCGCTTTGGCAAGGCCTACGCTTGAGATTAACCTCCTTGCCGACACCGACAGAGAAATTCTCTCTATCCCCGAAACAGGCGTTTATGAGAGAATCAACAAATATTACGAGCTTGAAGATGCGAAAGAGCGTGCCTTGAGTGAAGTGAGGCTTGCCGGTGAGGCTATGGGTCTTTCATCGGACATCTCGGAAGCCGAAATTGTTGAGGCGAGCAGTTTCAACATGGTCAAGGGATACAGAGCGGACAAAAACATAAGGGTGAAGGCTCAAAACAAACCCGGACTCATAGCAAACAGGAAGGAGGAAAGATGATGAAAGCAAAAAACGAACTCGGACTTATACTTTTTCCCGCCTTCGACTGGGCAATCTCGCCCACCCATCCCGAAAGAGAAGAAAGACTGCTCTACACGCAGGACCAGCTCCTTGAGGAGGGGATAGAGGATGTGGAGGGAATTCATTTTTTCAACCCTCTGGTAGCGACAAAAAAAGACATCGACCGTGTCCATTTTTGTTATCCGAACAGTGAAAAACTGCTTACGGAGTCGCATTTTATTGCGGCGGGCGGAGTTATGCGGGCGTTTGATGCGGTTTTAAGCAAGGAAACGGACAAGTCCTTTGCGCTCGTGAGGCCGCCCGGACACCATGCACAACGAGTAGTTTACGGCGACAGGGGTTTTTGCATCGCAAATATCGAAGCCGTCGGTCTCGCTTATGCGCGGCAGAAATACGGCGACATGAGAGTTGCCGTTGTAGATACCGACTGTCATCACGGGGACGGGACAGAGGACATATATTGGAACGATCCCGACACGCTCTTCATCTCTTTTCATCAGGACGGACGAACTCTCTACCCCGGAACAGGGCCGATAGAAGACCTCGGCGGTCCGTCCGCCTTCGGCTATAATGTAAACATACCGCTCCCGCCGAACACCGGAGACGAGGGCTTTCAATATGTGCTCGAGAACACCGTTCTCCCCATACTCGAAGATTATAAGCCGGATATCATCATAAACTCGGCGGGGCAGGACAACCACTATACCGACCCCCTTACCAACATGAACTTTTCGGCTCAAGGCTACGCCAAGCTAAACAGCCGCCTAAATCCCGACATCGCCGTTTTAGAGGGCGGGTATTCAATTCAGGGAGCACTGCCCTATGTGAATACGGGAATTATTCTAGCTATGGCGGGGCTTGACTATTCAGGCGTTTTAGAGCCCGATTATCACCTAGGAAAATGGAAACAGTCGAATAGGGTTACGGAGGAAGTGAAAAAAATCTCCGAAAAGGTTTTAAATATTTGGCAAAACAAAGAAGCTCTCGGAAGAAAGCTCTTTGAGGGCAAATCTTCAGTAAAGAGAAATCGCCAGGTCTACTATGATACAGCCGGAATTTTTGAAACGCAAATTCAGGAGTTTAGACCATGCCCGAACTGCCCCGGGGTGGATTCGATTCAATCTTGGAACGACAGGGGAGCATCGCTTATAGGAATTACCATTCCGAGAAAAGCCTGCCCCGCCTGCCAAAAAGAGGGGTACAAGCTCTTTGAACAGGCAAAGGAATTGAAGGTAAAAAAGAGATTTCTTCAAGACCTGACAAGAGATGAATTTTTCTCGGTATGATACAAAAAAGGCTCCCTTTATGTAAAGGGAGCCTTTAATGCTATGTACAATTGTGTTTTACGCCAGCTTATTGAGAAAAGGCTTAATTAACTTTTCCAAAGTTTCCCAGATTAGCTTCTGGCCCAGTTTTGTGGGGTGTATGCCGTCGGGACCTATATAGTCCTTATAGCGGTGTACCCTTAAAAACGGAGAGCGAATATCAATTAGCGGCACTTCCTTGGCTCTGGCAATCTTCGCCACAATGTGCGAATAGGTTTCCTGCCAGCGGTAGATGAGGTTCATCGAGCCAAGCCAATTGAGTATGGGCTCGTGGCCTTTTATCGGGTCGCTAAAGTGCTTGAAGTAGCGCTCTGCGTCTATGGGCGCAGGGAGTACGCAGAGAGGCTCTCCTCCTGCGGCCCTAACTCTTTCTATAATTTCCTCGTAGTTTTCCTCAAACCGCTCGGGAACGACAAAGCACAGGTGGTCTTCATCGGGCTTTTGCGCAATCTCGGCCCAGTTGAAGTCGCAGTCGTTAGAGCCGTATTCGATAAGGCAGAGGCGCTTTTCGCACTCGGTATCTATTCGCTCGGGGAGCGAAAGCTTTAGGGCCTTTTCGGTTGTGGCGCCGAAGCGCGAAAGATTTAAGAGCTTGAGTCCCGTGTTTTTAATAAAGGACTCCTGAGGCTCTCTGTAATTTACATATCTTCCTTCTTGGAGGACAGTGCCTTTTAAGACACTGTCCCCCAGTATTGTTAGGGAAATTGACAATTTTTACCCCTATTTCTTTTTACCAAGACTTATAAGCAGTTTTCCTGCGCGCTTGAAAACATTCGCTCCGCTACGAATCATGAGTTTTTCGTAGTTTTCGCCTTGCTTGTCGTCAACTCTTATAAGATGAATTGCATCGAATTTGCATTTTGTAACGCATACGCCGCAACCTACACAGGCCTGTCTGTCAACAACAACGGCGCCGCAACCGAGACAGCGCTCGGTCTCTTTGCGAACCTGCTCTTCGGAGAGCACGGAGCGAAGGTCGTCGAAGGTCTTTTTGCTCTTTGCAACATCGACAATGGGAGGAGCCTGTCTGGGAGCGCGGTCGAAGCCTTTTAGCTTGGCCTCGGATTTGTTGAAATCGAAGTAGTTCTTTCTGTGTCTGCCTATCGTGAGGCTCTGGCCCTCGTGTACGAAACGGCTTATCGATATGGCGGCTTCCTTGCCTGCCGCTATTGCATCGATGACAAAGGCGGGACCTGTGTAGACATCGCCGCCGACAAATATGTCGCTCTGGCCTGTCTGAAGGGTGAACTCGTTGGCTTCGGCAAAACCGCGCTTGTCGGTCTTGACTGCCGTTCCCTCGAGAATCTTGCCCCACTCGGCAGCTTGGCCTATGGCGGCTATCACGGAATCGAGCTCAATTTCTTCGGTTTCGCCCTCGAGAGCTACTACCTTAAATCTGCCCGAGTCGTCCTTTTGGTCCGAAAGCTTCATCTTCTGAACCTTAAGCGCACTTAACTTGCCGTCTTTGCCCAGAATCTCCAGCGGAGCTTCTAAGAAGCGAAGCTTCACGCCCTCGTCGAGAGCTTCCTGAACTTCCTCGTCGGCGGCGGGCATTTCCTCGCGGCTACGGCGATAGATTAAGGACACCTCTTCGGCTCCGAGCCTTACGGCGGAGCGGGCGACATCGATGGCAACATTTCCGCCGCCGATTACGGCGACTTTTTTGCCCAGAGCGGGCTTCTTGCCGAGGTTGAGCTCTTTAAGGAAGTCTATGCCGTGGTACACGCCCTCGAGCTCCTCGCCGGGAACGCCGATGGAAGATGACTTCCAAGCGCCTATACCGGCAAAGAATGCCTTAAAGCCTTCGGCTCTGAGCTCGTCGAGAGTTTTGTCTTTGCCTATCTCAACGCCTGTCTTAAACTCGACGCCCATTTCGCGAATGATGTCTATTTCGGCCTCGATAACATCTTTTGCGAGCCTGTAAGAGGGAATGCCGAGAGTGAGCATGCCGCCCAGCTTTTCTTCTTTCTCGAACACGGTGACGGGATAGCCCCAGAGAGCGAGGTAGTAGGCACAGCTCAGTCCGGCGGGGCCGGCGCCGATTACGGCAACCTTTTCCTCGAAGGGTTTGCCCGTGAGGTTTTTCATTTTGGGAATTATGCGGGTCTTCGGGTCGAGCTCTCTTTCGGCAAGGAATTTTTTGACCTCGTCAATGGCGACAGGGGCATCGAGATTGCCTCTGGTGCACTCTTCCTCGCAGAAACGCGGACAAATTCTTCCGCAGACTGCAGGGAAGGGGTTTTCTTCACGAATCAGCTGGAGAGCCTCATCGTAACGACCCTGAGCCGCAAGTTTGAGATAGCCTTGAACCGGAATGTGCGCGGGGCAGTGGGTTTTGCAGGGAGCCGTGCCGTCTTCGGCAACGATTTTGCGCTCTTCTCTATAGTTCGGGCGGAAGTGCTTGCTCGACCACCAGAGCTTGTCATCGGGTGTTACCTCGTGTTTTACGAAGCTGGGAATCTCGCAGAGCTTCTGGCCGAGCGTGAGAGCGTTTACTTGGCAGTTTTCAACGCACTGGCCGCAGGCAACGCACTTGTCTTTATCGACATTGGCTTTAAAGTTGGATCTGATTATATCGGGAGTTTGGAAATATTGAGAAATGCGGAGACTGAAGCAGGAACAGCCACAGCAGTTGCAGATTGCCGCAAACTTTCCCGTTTCGGGATCGAGGTTCGAAACCTCGTGAACAAGTCCGTTTTCCTCGCAACGCTTGAGTATTTCGTAGCACTCTTCCTTGTCAATCTCGCGGCCGTGACCTGTGCGGATGTGGTACTCGGCGGCCTCGTTGAAGAAAAGACAGACATCCTTTTCCAAGTGTCCGCAACCTTCACCCATTAGGCGGCGAGATCTTCTACATGAGCAGTCGGTAACAGCTATGAGAGTGGCGGTTTCGACTATGTTCGAAATTTCTTCGTTTGTGCCGATGTGGGATTCGTCTTTTAGGGCGGACTCAATAGGGACAACACGCATCATGCCCTGCCCGACGGGGATATAGGGAGTAATGGGTCTTATTCTTCTTCTGGTGTACTCCTCAAAGCATTCGGCAATTACGGGATATTTTTCAACCATCTCGGTGTTGCCGACCATCATTTCCATGATGCCGGGCACCCAAATGGGCATTACGAAGACATCGCAGCCTCTCTCTTTGTCGTAGTGGTAGCGGGTAACACCCAGGTCTCCGAGATGATAGAGTATCTCTTCAACTCTGTCTAAGGGCTTTTTTACCTTTTTTGCAACTTCCTCGGCCGTGCGGGGCTTGCGCACGCGCAGTCCCATGGCGACCTCGGCCATTTCATCGGTGAGCACGGGATCTAAAATCCTGTACTCGGGATCGTTTACGGTAATGCCGGTGTAAGTTCCGCATTCCAAGCTTATCTTGGTTGCGAGCTTCATGATAATCGGTCTCATTATACTATCTTCACCCCTTATATTTAATTAGAAGTCGAGCTCAGCCGCGCTGAACTCGACTTACAAATTTCTACTTGTTGTGCGCCTTGACCTCACTGCGAATCCAATCGAGCAGTTTTTCGACGCCTTGGCCGGTTTTGGCCGAGATGGGAATTATTTCGATGCCGGGATTTAATTTGTGAATTCTTTCGGTGACAAGCTCAAGGCTGAAATCGAAGAACTCGGCCGCATCGATTTTGTTTACGATGACAAGATCGACAACCTCGAACATGAGCGGGTATTTTAAAGGCTTGTCGTCGCCCTCGGGCACCGAAAGTATCATGGCGCTCTTGGTGGCGCCCGTATCGAACTCGGCGGGGCAGACTAAGTTTCCGACATTTTCTAAAACACAGAAATCCACATCTTCTATGCCGAGCGCATCGAGCCCCTGCCTTGTCATATCGGCGGTGAGGTGGCACATGCCGCCCGTGTGCACCTGTATGGCCTTGGCGCCCGCTTCTTTAACGGCGTGGGCATCGACATCCGAATCGATATCGGCCTCGATAACGCCAACCCTCATTTCGTTCTTAAGTCCCTCGATTACGCGCTTAAGGGTTGTTGTTTTGCCCGAACCGGGGGAGCTCATGAGGTTTAAAAGGTAGGTTTTCTGTTCCTTTAAATAGGCGCGGAGCTTATCGGCCTCGCGGTTGTTATCCTCAAAGACATTTTGCTTAATCTCTATGACTTTAAGCATATTTCTTTCTCCTTTTTTCTCGTATTACAGCTATGATATTTTTTTCTCAAAGACACAGCTAATTTTAACACAGGCGCAAACATTCGTCAATTTATAAAGGCTCTAGCCAGGCGCAAAGTACAGGCTTTGCAGGCATAGTCGTCAGTCCGGGCAAAAAAGCACCGAGCGCTTGAGCTCTGTGCGGCTTTTTGCGCAGATAAAATTAAAGCAAGTAAATAAGCACAAAAACAGCGGGTTTTGGAAGATGCTCTTGGCTAAATCGCAAATTGACACTGCGGCAGATTTTTGTTATAAAGAGGTGAAAGAGTATGCCTTTTCTCGAAGCTTTCCGTATTAACTTAATGCGAGATTTAGACGAGCGCCGATGAAAGATATGCCTGAATTGCTTGCAGAAAATCAGAGTCGGAAGCGTCAATCTTCGACAGTTCTGAAATACAGAGACAGAGGTAAACAGCATGCGCGACTATATTATTATGACAGACAGCGGGAGCAGCCTGAATCAGACTGAGGTCAAGGAGCTTGGGGTTACGGTTTTGCCGCTCAGCTTCACAATGGAGGGCAAAACATATTTAGACACACCCGACCATGCGGGCATGCATCCCGAAATATTTTTTAAAAAAATCAAAGAGGGCGTAGAGTGTAAAACTGCGACGGTCAATGTTAAACAATATATCGACGCTATGAGACCTGTTTTGAGTGAGGGTAAGGACATACTCTGCATTTGCTTCTCGAGCGCTCTTTCGGGAACCTATAACGCCGCCTGCGTTGCCGCCGAGGAAATGAAAGAAGAGTTTCCCGAGGGCAAGGTGATAGTTATAGATTCTCTCGGCGCCTGCCGAGGTATGGGCATGCTTGTTTACAGAACGGTTATGGAGCGCAGGAGAACAAACGCCGATATAGATACCCTTGCAAAATTCGTATACGAGCAGAGAGATAAGCAGGGGCACTGGTTTATAGTCGATGACTTAAACCACCTTAGAAAAGGCGGCAGACTCAATGCCGTGACGGCCATTGCCGGTATTGTGTTGGGCATAAGACCCGTCATGCACTGCGATGCCGAGGGCAAGCTCACCCCCGTGAGCAAGGTCAGGGGAGCCAAAGCCGCGCTAAAGGCAATTTTCGACAAGATGGAAGAAACCGGCGACGATATTAAAAATCAAAAGACGGTGTTTATCTGCCACGCCGCCTGCCCCGATTATGTGCAGTATGTTTCGGAGCTTATAAGTGAAAAGTACGGCATAACCGACATAAGGGCCGACTACATCTGCCCCGTCGTCGGAGCGCACACGGGCTGCGGCACCTTGGGACTTTTCTTCGTTGCAAACGAGAGATAAAAAGCCTTAGTATTAATTAAATAAAAAGCACTTCGGAAAATTCGTGTTTTTCGAAGTGCTTTTTTTATATCCCTGAGTATTTCCGATTGTAATAATTAAAATACATTTAATATTGCTTCAATGCGATGACTAAGCGCTATTAAATGCAAGACACCGGTTACAAAACAATCAAATAATTTTTGATATGCTCATCGCTGCGTGTTTTACTTCTCTTATTATATCTTCTTTTTTTACATCCATCCTAGTGCTTGCGCCCGAGATACTTATTGCGGCTATTGCAAACCCTAAATGACCCATAATAGGTGCGGCATAGCAGGTTAGGCCCGGGACACATTCTTCGAGATCTGTGCTGTAACCGTTCTCTTTTACAGCAATCAATTCCCGACGAAATTCTTCCGGATCTGTAATAGAGCAGTCGGTCAGTTTAACAAAGTTAAAGCTGTTGATAAAATCGCTGATTTTCGATTGCGCTTGAAAGGCCATAATACTCTTTCCGCTCGCTGTGGCGTTGAGGGGATATCTGTGGCCTATTTCGGTATCCATTTTCAGCGGTGTTAGGGGAGTTACTTTGTCTAAAAAGATTACGGAATACCCATCCAAAATTGATAAATTTGTCGTTTCGGAAGAAGAAATGAAACGGAGGAGCCTTTTATTCAAAGGCAAAGAAGGAAGGAGAAGGA
>CAYFQE010000012.1:0-33591 GCA_964345235.1 uncultured Oscillospiraceae bacterium
AAGCGAGCTCAGGGGCAATTTTCTATGGAGTTTAGCTGCAGTTTCAAAGCAAGTGCTCATTTTTCTCCTCCTTAATTTAGTTGTAACTGAAAAAGATTGTTTTTTATATCCTTTTCCAATTTAAAAATGATTATGCATGACAGGCAAATAAATTTTAAGAACTCATTGTCATTAATTTAACTTGTTGAGGTTTATACATGCGCCGATTATTATGTTTCTAAAAATTATACATTGAAATAAGTCACATAAGTTTTATATTTACTATTTAAGAATATTGTATCCTTTGCCCCGGCAGTGCTCTATCTGCCTTTTGACGGCAGTCTGTGATGTTTTGATGAGATTATAGCTTGAAGCAAAACTGTTTTTCGGTAAAATTAAACTTATGTTTTAAAAATTGAATACATGATATTTTTTTATTAAGGCTGTGAGAGCCTTTCTCACAGCCTTTAATATTTATACATTATACATACTTAATATAACATTATTGTCTTAAAGAAAAAACCGCCCGATATCGAGCGGTTTTGGTGGGAGGGAGTGGATTCGAACCACCGTAGGCGTTAGCCAGCAGATTTACAGTCTGCCCCCTTTAGCCACTTGGGTACCCTCCCATATTATAAATGGAGCTGGTGGACGGACTTGAACCCCCGACCTGCTGATTACAAATCAGCTGCTCTGCCGACTGAGCTACACCAGCTTGAGGCTAACGACCGATATGATAACAAATGCTCAGCGCTTTGTCAAGAAATTTTATTAATTAATGTAAATGGGGTTTTTATTAAAATACAATCGATTTTGTTTATTAACCATGTAGTTTGTTTTTATAAACCCGCTCGAAATTTTAATATGTTTTACATTCATTATATATACAATATTCGCTAATAATTAAATTGGCTTTAATGCCTTGTGCACACTTTCACACAAAAATACACTTTAAAGCATTAAGTCCGTGATGCACGGACTTTTATACGCAAAATATAGTACGAAAACCTTTTTAAGGTAAAACCCGGGGCGAAAATCGCTTTTTGGCAAAATTTTATATTGCTTTTTTAAAGACATTGTAGTATATTGTATTTGCATGTTAAACTTTTTACTATGGTTGTGAAGCATCGCAATCTTTTGTAGTAGGAGTGTATAATTATAAAACGAGCAGAATACATTGAAACACTGAAGGGTTCCTACGAGTATTACTATGATTTGTCTCAGCCGGAGACTGAGGAACGCTTGCCCCTTGAGTTTTATGCTGAGTTCAAATCAAGAGGCGAGGCTTACTTTTTATTTAAAACCGCAAAGCTGTGGGCTATGGAAAGCAATGAATATGTCTATGTCTACAGCATGACTCATCTTGATGAGGAAACCGTTTCAGCGTGTTTGGATTTTAGTATTAAAGACGGATATTCCAGGGTTAAGCCCCACAGCGAGCATCGGGAGACAGGCTTTGTCGTCATTTTCGTAGCCGACAGCTTCTCGGAAACAGCTCTCAAGCTTATAAAGACCAAAAAAGAGTATAAGAGCTTTAAGTTCGGACTCCACGGTTGGGTAAGTTTAAGAACTGTCGGCATTGAAATTGAGAGCAAAAAAATCGTGACCAACAGACTTGGTGACAGTCTGAAAAAACATTTTAAATCCATTTTAAAGGAGTGAAAAAGCATGACCCCTATTCTCGTTCTAATTCTTGGCGTCGTACTTCTCGCTCTGGGCTACATCTTCTACGGCTCTTGGCTTGCCAAGCAGTGGGGAGTTAACCCGCAGCGCGAGACACCTTCACACACGAGGTTTGACAACAAGGACTATGTCCCTGCTCACCCCGCTGTGCTTATGGGCCACCACTTCTCCTCAATCGCAGGAGCGGGCCCGATTAACGGACCCATTCAGGCTGCAGTTTTCGGCTGGCTGCCTGTTTTCCTCTGGATCGTTGTCGGTGGTATTTTCTTCGGCGCAATGCACGACTTCGGCGCACTCTTTGCGTCAATCCGTCACGGCGGCCTCTCCGTCGCTGAGGTTGTGAGGATTAACATCGGACCTGAAGCATACAAGCTCTTTATTGTCTTCGGTCTCCTTGTTCTCATCCTTGTTATTGCCTCTTTCACAGCTGTTGTCTCCGGTACATTTGCCGTTGCCGAAGCTCCCGGTCTGTTCACCACGGGACTCGGTCAGGTACATGCCAACGCCTCGACAGCTATGACATCGTTGCTGTTCATTTTAATGGCTGTTGTCTTCGGATATGCCGTTTACCGTAAGGGCGTAAAAATCGGTCCCGCCACAATCGCAGGCATCGTAGGTATTGTCATTGTTACAGTCGCAGGCCTTAACTGGGGCATCAACCTCGGCCGCACAGCCTGGGTTATCTTTATTGCAGTTTACATCACACTGGCATCCCTTTTGCCCGTATGGATTCTGCTTCAGCCCCGTGACTATCTGAGCTCTTTCCTGCTGTACGGTATGCTCGCACTCGCCGCAGTCGGCGTTGTCGGCTCCATTGGTAAAGTTGAGCTTCAGCTTCCCATGTTCACCGGATTCCAGAGCAAGATCGGTTTCCTCTTCCCCGCACTCTTCATCACCGTTGCCTGCGGCGCTATATCCGGCTTCCACTCTCTGGTTGCTTCCGGAACAAGCTCCAAGCAGATTAATAATGAGAAGGATGCCAAGTCCATCGGCTACGGCGCAATGATTATCGAGTGCATACTCGCTATTCTCGCCCTTCTCGCAATCGGCGTTGTTTACAACGATGTTGTTAAAGACGGCGCTCTCACAGCCAGCCCTCCCAACATCTTTGCTCAGGGCATTGCCACAATGGTAACCCTTATGACCGGCCAAGAGCTCGGGGCATCTGTGCTCTTTAAGGTTGTTTTCACACTGCTCACACTTGCAGTTTCGGTCTTTGCCCTCACATCTCTTGATACGGCCACAAGGCTTGCCCGTTATCTCTTCTCAGAGCTCTTCCTCCCCATGGACAAGAAGATGGAAGACCTCACCGGCGCTGCCAAGTTCTTTGCTCAGCCCATAGTCGGAACACTTATCATGGTCATCATCGGCTGTGGCATAGGCTTCCTCTCTCTCTCCCAGATTTGGGCTCTCTTCGGAGCTGCCAACCAGCTACTCGCAGGTATTGCCCTCATGGCAGTTGCTTGCTGGCTCGGCAACATCGGCAAGAACAACAAGATGTTCTTCATCCCCATGATTTTCATGCTTGCCGCAACACTCTCATCGCTGGTTCTCACCCTCAAAGCAAAGCTTGCGGTGTTTGCCGGCGGAGCTGCTCACTGGGGTGACTACTTCCAGTTTATATTTGCTGCAGCACTTATTATTCTCGCTGTTATACTTGTTGTCAGCGGCGTTAAGACTTTCTCGAAGCAGGCAAAGGGCGAAGTCACAGGCGATAAAGAACTCATCGAAGCTACGAAATAAGCTTATTGCTTAAACCTATTAAGAGCCGCTCTTCGGAGCGGCTCTTTTCTTTGTGCTTTTTTAGGCGACCGGATTACAAAACAGCTTTAATGCTCATCATATTCAAGTCTTTTTTATCAACCCTCCCGTCACGGCTTGCGCCGCAACTTTCTCCCTTGCGCAGGGAGGGCAAGGAGATTTGAGCAAATTTTATATGTTGTTCCTTTTAAATTGTAAGTTTTACTCAATTCAGATTACTCATCGCCATTAGCTTTTAGCATCAATCCCCATCCGCCGACTTCATCGGCACCTTCCCCTTTAGCAAAAGGGGAAGGAACAGAGGTGTAGAAACGGTTATGCTTGGCTCCCCCTACACAGGGAGGACAAGGGGATTGCCGCAGATTTTATGTCTTTTCACTTTTAAACTGAAATGTTCTTAGATATAAATTCAGGGCTGTGTCACAAGACACAGCCCGATTGAGTTTTATATTGTTTTTCTTATCTTTTCTTAAGATACTTTCTCATATCGAGGGCGCAGGCAAAGAGGATTATGCCGCCCTTTATCAGATAGAAAAAGTCTTGGTTTATACCCATCATATTTAGGCCGACAAATATGAGCCTGAGCATCAAAACGCCGATTATAACACCGCTTATTTTGCCTATGCCGCCGACAAAAGAAACACCGCCTATTACGCAGGCCGCTATTCCGTCGAGCTCGTAGTTAAAGCCCGTGTTGGCAGTGTTTGAGGCAACTCTGGCGCCCTCTACAAAGCCTGTGATGGCATACATTGCTCCAGCCAGTGCAAAGACCATAACTATGGTCTTAAAGACATTTACGCCCGAGACTGTGGCCGCCTCTTCATTTGAGCCGAGAGCAAACATGTTTTTGCCAAAGACGGTTTTGTTCCAAACAAACCACATAAGAGCTGTTAAGAAAACAGAGAGCCAGACATAGTTGGGTATCGGGGTTCCGCCTATCTTAAGTATAGAACCTACAACGAGATTTGAATAGGAGGCATCTAAGCCCGAAATTGCCATTCCCCTGTTTTGGCCTGCCTTCATATAGATGAGGATAATCGTATAGATAATGAGCTGAGAACCCAGTGTGACTATAAAGGGGTGTAGCTTAAACTTAGCTACGAAAAAGCCGTTGAAGGCGCCTATAAGCGTTCCTATAAGGACAACAAAGATAAAAACAAGCCACACGGGCAGAGGCTCGATATTGGGCCACATCTTATTCATCGTTGTGACACTTTGGAGAAGCGACGCTGATACGCAGGCCGTGATTCCCACAACGCGGCCCGCAGACAGGTCGGTACCCGTGAGGACTATGCATCCGCCGACACCCAGCGCCACCGGCAGATACGCCGCCGTCTGCGAGAGAATGTTTATTATAGAGGCCGGCTTAATAAAGTTCGGATTTTTTACGGCAATATATATGACGGAAATTGCCATAATAATAAGAAGGGCGTTATTTAAGAGCAGATCCGCAATTTTTTTCATCTGCCGGTTTCTGCCGCCATCGGGCCCCTTTGCCTCTTTCGGAGGGCTATTCTCTAACATAATGACTCCCCTTTACACATATTTTGCAGCAAGCTTAAGAATTTCTTCCTGACTTGTATTGGCAGCATCCACTTCTCCGGCTATCCTGCCGCCAGACATTACCAATATTCTATCGCATACGCCCAAGAGCTCGGACATTTCCGACGAAACCATAAGCACGCCCTTGCCCTCGGCGGCCAGCTCCATTATAAGCTGGTAAATTTCATATTTGGCGCCGACATCTATTCCTCGTGTCGGCTCGTCCAAGAGCATAATCTCGGGCTTGGTGAGAAGCCAGCGACCTATTATGACCTTTTGCTGATTTCCGCCCGAAAGTGAGCGTATCTCTGTCTTTATGCTCGGAGTTTTTATGCTGAGCGCATTTATTGCCCAGTCGGCATCGGCGCACATCTTTTTGTTCTCAAGATACATGCCGTTTTTGAGATAGGACGGAAGATTGGAAATTACCGTATTTTCCATTACATCTCTGATGCCGAATATGCCTGTGGCTCTTCTCTCTTCGGTTAAAAGAGCAAAACCGTTTTTAATGGCCTCTTCGGGATTTTTATTTTCTATCTCTTTGCCGTGAAGCCTTATTGTGCCGCCCTCGCGGGTCATTACACCGAATAGGTTTTCAAGCAGTTCGGTTCTGCCCGATCCGTCGAGCCCCGCAACACCGAGTATTTCGCCTGCGTGAAGATTGAAGCTTGCATCAACAAGCTTGGTATATTTGCCGCT
Organism: uncultured Oscillospiraceae bacterium; assembly: GCA_964345235.1. Lineage (GTDB taxonomy): Bacteria > Bacillota > Clostridia > Oscillospirales > Oscillospiraceae > Scatomorpha. The sequence continues at coordinate 5,665 of CAYFQE010000012.1, forward strand.
CATGTTCTCGACTTCGAGAATGACTTCTCCTACTTCCGAGTGCTTTTGTGGGAAGCGGTTTGTGAGCTCGCGGCCAACCATAAGTTTGATTATCCTATCGATACTTATGTCCTTCGCAGGCTCTGTGGCTACATGCGCGCCGTCGCGCATGATGGTAATCTCATCGCTTATTCTTAAGATTTCTTCCATCTTGTGGCTTATATATATAATCCCGCAGCCCTTCTCGCGAAGCATATTGATAATTTCGAAGAGGTGCTCAACCTCAACTTCGGTAAGCGAAGAGGTAGGTTCATCGAAAACAATAAGCTTCGAGTTATAGGAGACGGCCTTGGCTATCTCGACCATCTGTCGCTGGGATACGGGCATTGTATCCATAATTCTGTTGGGATCCACATTGACATTGAGTTTTTCGAAAATCTCCTTTGTCCTGCGGGTCATTATTCTTTCGCTCACCATTATTTTTCCCACCTTGGGATAGCGACCGAGCCAGATATTGTCTTTTACCGTGCGGGTGAGCGCCTGATTCAGCTCTTGATGAACCATGGCCACACCGTTTTCAAGAGCTTCTTTGGAATTTTTGAACTTGACCTTTTCGCCATCGAGGAAAATTTCTCCCTCGTCCATGGAGTAGATGCCGAAAAGGCATTTCATCAGCGTGGATTTGCCTGCCCCGTTTTCACCCATAAGGGCATGCACTGTTCCCGCCTTGACGGTGAGTGATACATTGTCCAGAGCCTTTACTCCGGGAAAGCTCTTGGAAATATTTTTCATTTCAAGCAAAACGGGCTTTTCCATCTTTTCTCCTCTCGGTCTTTATAAAAAGCGAGGTCGTCGCCTGTGGACGACCTCGCCGCTTTAACCGTGATTTTTAAATTAAGCTTTCAGCTTATTTGCCTGTGTAGAACTGATAAGGGATACGAACCTTGGCACAATTGGCATCAACAATGAGCGTATCTGTGCCTGCAAGAAGCTCGTTGCCGGCAAGGGCGTTCTCGGCTATGAGCATGATAGCTTCGGCCATGCCCTTGGCATCCTGCATGATTGTTCCGGTCATAACGCCTTCCTGAATCTTCTGCTTGGCAGAATCCATTGCGTCAACGCCGAACACGGGAATGGTTATTGTGTCGCCGCCGTTGTTGAAGCCCTGCTGCTGCAAAGCTGCAATTGCGCCCTCTGCCATTGCGTCGTTGTTGGCAATTACGAGCTCGACCATGTTCTTGTTATCCATAGTGTACTCGGCGAGAATGTTGTTCATGTGATCTGTTGCGGCCTTGGCAGACCAAGCGCCGTCCGGGTCTACCAGATAGCCGGACTTCTGAGTCTCGTCATAGAACTTGAGAGCATCTCTGCCCTTTTCCTTGAGATAGGCATCGGCATCTTCAACACCGTATTGTGTGCGGAACTCTGCCTCGGGGTTGCCCTCTTGGCCCTTGAACATTACATAGGTAATTACGCCGTCGCCGTTGAGGTCGATTTTATCGAAGTTTTCATCGACAAACTGGCCTATCATTTTGCCCTGCATGTGGCCGGCTTCGGCAGGGTCGGTTCCGACGAACACGGACTTATCGTAGCCGTTTATAACATCATCGGTGACTTCACGGTTGAAGAAAATGACGGGAATACCGGCTGCTTCGGCTGCTTCTGTTGCCTTCTTGGCAGCATCGGATGCCGAGTCGACAATGTTCACGATGAGAAGCTTTGCTCCGTTTGTGATGGCTGTGTTGATCTGGTCGGTCTGTGTGGCCTGAACAGTGTTGCCGTCGTAGTTCTGGAAGCTGATGCCCTTGGCTTTGAGCAAATCATCCATATTGGCTCTGACTGTTGAGATGTAGGGATCTGCAAAGTTGTAGTAGAAAACCGCTACATCGGCTGTACCGGATGCTTCCGGCGCTTTGCCTTCTTCGGCAGGTTTTTTCTCCGATGTCTGTCCGCAAGCGGCAAGCAAGAACACGGAGAGGATTGCAAGCATTAGTGCAAGAAATCTTTTCATTTTTATCCTCCTGTTATTTACTCGGTGTTTTACACCTGAGTTATTACGGATATTTTACTACTTTTTGACATCGAATTCAAGCAATATTACTCTTTTTCTCAAAGTTTGCCAGGAATTTGTGGACGGTTTTCGTCGTTTTGCACAAAAACTTTAATATTTGTGTTTTTTTTATATAATTTTCTATCTTAAGCGGAGCTATGTCCGCAGCTCGTGGACATTTTGACCGTTTTTACTTTCTATTTAACGAGCTTATTAATAATTTATAAAGTATAATACGAATTATTGACTTTTATTTTTATATTATATATCATGTTTTTGTTATTTTTATTTGGAGATGCGCTATGAATAAGAGAAAAAGTAAGGAATTTTATTATTTAGGTATAGCAGACTCGGTATGCGAGCGCTCTACCTGTCTTAGAAAGAAATATGGGGCAATAATTGTAAGAAACGACGAAATTATCTCCACCGGATATAACGGCGCGCCCAGAGGCAGAAAAAACTGTGTGGATTTAGGCAGATGTGAGCGTGAGAGGCTGAATATCCCCTCGGGCGAGAGATATGAGCTTTGCCGCTCGGTACACGCCGAAGCAAACGCCATAATTTCGGCATCGAGGCGCGATATGATAGGCGCAACCCTCTTCCTTGTAGGGAGAGATGCCAAAAGCGGCGTGCTTTTGGAATCGAGCGTCCCCTGCTCAATGTGTAAAAGGCTCATACTTAACGCAGGGATAGTCAGGGTCGTCATGCAGAGCGGAGAGGATGCTTTTGTGGCTGTTGAAACAAAGGATTGGATAGAAAACGACGATTCTTTGTGCGGAATTTAAGTTTTGCTTGACTTATTCTTCATAAACTGTATAATTAGTAGTCTGACTTTATCAGATATTTCCTTTCCCGCCAAAGGCGGGACATTAGGCCGTAAGGAGGTGTAGACATGGCTAAGTTAAACGAAAAGTATGAGCTCATGTACATTATCGATGCCGGAATCTCCGAAGAGGAGACCGAGGCTTTGATTGAGAGATTCAAGTCACTCATCGAAGAGCACGGAACAATAGACGAGCACGAGGACATGGGCGTACGCAAGCTTGCATATGAGATCGACTATAAGACAGAAGGTCATTATGTGCTCACAAAGTTCACAAGCGGACCGGAGTTTCCCAAGGAGCTTTCACGCGTTCTGGGAATTTCGGATAAGGTTCTTCGCAACCTTATAACAAAGCGTCCCGAGTAAAGGAGGAAAGTTATGCTTAATCATATCGTTATTATGGGCAGGCTGACCCGCGATCCCGAGCTCAGGTACACTCAGAACCAAATTCCGGTGTCATCTTTCACACTCGCTGTTGACCGTGACTTCACATCTCGCGGCGAGGAAAAGCAGACCGACTTCATTGATGTCGTTGCTTGGAGAAAAACAGCCGAGTTTGTTTCCAACTATTTCCGTCAAGGCAGCATGGCAGTTGTTTCCGGTCGTCTTCAAATAAGAAGATGGCAGGATAAGGATGGCCAGAATCGCCGTACGGCAGAGGTTGTAGCCGAAAACATATACTTCGGAGAGCCCAAAAGGCGTGGTGATGAAGGCGACAGCTACTCATATAACAGCAATTCCTATCAAAAGAATGATGCTCCCGATTTCCCTGATTATTCTTCTTTCAGCGAAATCGATGACAGCGAGGGCGGAGATTTGCCCTTTTAAGTAAAAAATTAACGGAGGTTTCATAAATTGGCTATGGATAACAGAGGCTTCAAGCCCAGAGGCCGTAAAAGAGTCTGCCAGTTCTGCGTTGACAAAAGTGATCACATTGATTATAAAGACACTGCAAAGCTCAAAAAATTTATTTCCGAGCGTAGCAAGATTCTGCCCCGTCGTATGACAGGTACTTGCGCAGTACATCAACGCGAGCTTACCGAGGCAATAAAGAGAGCCAGACATGTTGCTCTTTTGCCCTACACAACAGACTGATTTAATTACAAAGCGCACACCGTTTTTAGGTGTGCGCTTTTTGCATAGTTTCTCATAAATTTATAGGAGCAACTGCGAATGCTCAGGAAACAGCGCATACTTTTTCACACTAATGTCGGTGTGAAAATTGATTGCGTATTATTCTCGAATTACCGCTGTGGTGAAAACCCAATAAATGTTGGAACATATGAGTTTGACTCAAAATAAACTGCTTAGCTAATATTAAAAATGCCGCAGGGCACATTGACCTACTCGTTAAAAGTTGATAGTATTTATCTATTAAGGTTTTAATCAATTTGTGACAATAATGAAAACGATATTGTTAGACAGGAGAATGTGTAAATATGCTTAACAGTAGCAACATGACTCCCATAAATAATGAGTCTGTCGTGCAGCAGATAATAAATAAAATTATGGATGCAATTATTGCAGGGGAAATGAAACCCGGAGAAAAAATTCCTACAGAATTGGAATTGATTAAATTACTGCATGTCACATATATACCTGCCATATCAATGTTTCTTCCTAATCTGATAAGTTAATTAAGACTATATCGCAATTATTTAACCCGTCATATACATAAAATCAAAATCATGCGTTAATCGCATGATTTTGGTTGTTCTTAAGTTTATTTTGCTTTGCCTAAGCGACTAAAATCTGTCTTTGTTTTTCTCCCAGATTATGGAGAGCCCTTTTAGAAGCAAATCGGGTTCTATATCTATTTTGTGCTTGCAGTTCGGAATTATCTCTGTGCTGAATCCGCCTGTAGCCAGAAGATTTGCTTCGTAGCCAAGTTCTTCCTGCATTTTGTCGATAAGACCGTCTATGGCTGCCGCATGCCCGAATACAACCCCCGACTGTATGCATTCAACTGTATTTGTGGAGATACAGCGTTTAGGAGCCATGATGGATACTCTTGGCAAAAGACTTGCTTCGGATGCCAGAGATGCCGCGGAAATATTTACTCCCGGTAAAATCGCGCCGCCTAAAAAGCGCGAGTTTTTATCTATAACCGTCATAGTTGTGGCCGTGCCCAAATCTATAATTATAATAGGGGGCTCATACATATCAAGGGCTCCTACGGCGGCGCAGACAAGGTCGGCGCCGAGCTGTCCCGGATCATCGATGCCAATGTTTAGACCCGTTTTGATGCCGCTTCCCACCTTGATGGGCTTAAGTCCCGTGGAGAGTTCGATAGATGAACAGAGCACCTTGGTAAGGTTGGGCACCACCGAGGACAGCACCGCTCCGTCTAAGTTGCCGCCTTTTTTGAGAAAGCGTCTCACTATGCTGTCCATTACGGCTGCATACTCATATTCCGTCTTTCTTGTATTGGTCTCGATTCGGGCGAGGCTCTTTACGCACTTTCCCTCAAGGCAACCTATGGTTATATGGGTATTTCCGGCATCTACGGCAAAAATCATTGATTTTTATCCTTTCTGAAGTTGATTATTCTCAGCACAGTAGGGCTCAGAACGGCATTGGTAAGAACTTCGAAGATGAAATTCAGGCCTATCATGCCGAATATAATAAAGCTGACAGCCGAACCCTGATATCCGCTTGCGCTTGCCCATCCTTCTATGGTTTCCATAAAGAACGCAAGGCATCCCAGTACAAAGATGAGCGTATTTGTAAACGGGGTAATAATGGCTGCCGCAACCGTGGCAAAATAGCGGTTTTTCTTCTCGAAGAGCCTGTATACAATCCCTCCTGCAAAACCGGCTGCAACACCCTTGGCTATAACGGTGAATATTGCGCCCAAGGGGTTTACCGCTAAAAACGGTCCGGCATCGCCGGAAAAGAGAACGGCCAACGCAAACACAAAGCCCAACCAAGCGGCTGCCGCCGGACCGTAGAGTGCGGCGCCTAAGACTATGGGCAAAAGTACCAACGAAACGGAAAACGGACCAACTCTTATGGGTATAGCTACAGCCAAAAACTGCAGTGCAAAAACTATAGCCGTCAACAGAGCAAGTCCTGTGAGTCTTCTTGTTTTATTCATTTTTTTCCTCCCGCTGTTGCTCCTTCTTGTGAGGATGTAACGCAAGATTAATTATACCAAATTTTACTATAATGACAAGATTTATTTACTCGCTTTAAACTTATGCTGAGTTCTCTTTTCGGGATTCTGTTAATATTTTAACTTTATGTGCTTTTTTGCATCAACAAAAAAGCTTTCTGCGTGAACCAAAACATTAGTTCACGCAGAAAAGCACAAAATCTTTTACTTCGTTCTTGCTGTCAAGTTTTTTTTGAAGGCGGCTATTTTACTCATGTATTTGCCGCCGAAAATGATGATTAACACCATGCAGCCGGTGCCCAGCCCCAGCAGGAAGCCGGATGTAGCCTCGACCGTTGAACTCATAACGGTGACGGTATATTTCAAAATAGTGTGTGCAATAAGGCTTATAAGGCCCAACCAGGCAAAAATCTGCTGAAGTATCAATATTTTTTTCTTTTCATTGCTCTCATAGTCTGCTACCATGATTGCCGTTTCCTTTACATCTTTATCCATATTCTCGCTCCTTTTTTTTCCTTCGAGTATTTCTCGTATGTTTACATCGTAAAAATCCGCCAGCTCTATTATCATACTTATGTCCGGCATGTTGCTACCTCTTTCCCAGCGGGAAACCGTTTTATCGCTCACATTCATAATTTCGGCAAGTTCCGCCTGTGTGAGCTTCTTTTCATTGCGAAGCTTTTTTAGAAAACTTCCTATCTCTTTCTGGTTCATTCTTACCTCCTTTCTGCTGCCATAGTAGCTGATAGGCAGCACGATTTACAGGACATAAAGCGAGAATTCGGATATTTTAACAGGACAAGTCTTGTCTGTTTTTAATATTTCAGCGAAAAAAAGACAGCGTAAACCTGCGCTGTCTTTTTATCTTATTTATTTGGCGTATTCTATTGCCTTTGTCTCCCTGAGAACATGAACTTTGACCTGACCGGGATAGGTTAGCTCTTTTTCTATCTTCTTGGCAATATCGCGGGCAAGTGTTACCATTTCGTCTTCGGAAATGTTCACGGGATCGACCATGACTCTTATTTCACGACCGGCCTGAATTGCGTAGCAAGAGGAAACTCCCTCAAAACTTTTGGGCACTTCTTCGAGCTTTTCGAGCCTGCGGACATAGTTTTCTATGTTCTCGCGGCGGGCTCCCGGACGAGATGCGGAAATCGCATCTGCCGCCTGCACCAAGCAGGCAATAACGGTTTGGGGCTCGACATCGCCATGGTGGGCCTCTATGGCGTGCAGTACTTCGGCACTCTCTTTATAGCGTCTGGCTATATCGACTCCAATCTCGACATGGCTACCCTCGACCTCGTGGTCGATGGCTTTGCCTATATCGTGCAGAAGTCCGGCTCTTTTTGCCGTGTGAATATCGATTCCAAGCTCCGCTGCCATCAAACCTGCTATATGAGCAACCTCTATGGAGTGCTGAAGCACATTTTGACTGTAGCTCGTGCGGTATTTCATCCTGCCCAAGAGCTTAATGAGCTCGAGTGAAAGCCCTTCGACATTTGTTTCGAAAGCGGCTCTCTCACCTTCGGACTTTATTATTGCCGCAACTTCCTTTTTCGACTTGGCTATCATCTCCTCTATCCTCGTGGGATGAATGCGTCCGTCGGCAATAAGGCGCTCTAAGGAAAGCTTGGCAACTTCTCGCCTAACCGGATCGAAGCAGGAGATTGTTATCGCCTCGGGCGTATCATCGATTATTAAATCGCAACCCGTTAGTGTTTCGAATGAACGGATATTTCTACCCTCGCGGCCGATTATTCTGCCTTTCATCTCATCATTCGGCAGAGGAACCACCGATACGGTGATTTCACTTGAGTGATCAACTGCACAGCGCTGTATCGCCGTGGCAATTATCTCTCTGGCGTGCTGGTCGGCCTCTTCCCTGAGTCTTTCCTCTGTTTCGCGGATTTTGGCGGCAACCTCATGTTTAACCTGCGCTTCGATGCTTTGAATCAAATACTCCTTGGCCTCTTCGGTACTGTAGCCCGAGATTTCCTCGAGTTTTGTTATCTGCTCCTCTTTGAGCTTCTGTACTGATGCCAGCTCCGACTCTACATTTGAAAGCTTTTTATTCAGGTTTTCCTGTCTGCGCTCAAGTCCTTCTGTCTTGCGGTCGATGTTTTCTTCTTTTTGTTGGAGCCTGCGCTCCTGTTTTTGAATCTCTCCACGGCGTTCTTTTTCTTCTTTCTCGTATTCGGCGCGGTTTTGGATTATCTCCTCACGGGCCTCGACTAGGGCTTCTCTTTTTTTAGCCTCCGCTGATTTGATAGACTCATTTATTATTCGCTTGGCTTCGTCTTCCGCACTGCCGATTTCTCGCTCGGCCACGCGTTTTCTGTATCCTATACCGAAAACAAAACCAATGACAAGCAACACTAAAACTCCGACTATAAATGCAATCAAATACAATATAAACTTGTCAGGCATATTTCAGAACACCCCTCCTTTTCTTAAAATTTAAATAAATTCGGGTTATATTGAACAAAGTTTTCGTTCAAACCTCTTAATTGCCCACAGTATTTTACACTCTTTTGAACTTATGTGTCAAGACATATAAATCCGGAGCATATTTCACGGAAGTTTAAATTAATTGAAGCTTTTCCCTGTTTTTTTTCATAGTTCTTTGATATAATACATTACAGACAATATAACAAACAGAATCAGCTAATTGGAGGTAGGTTTTTTTGTTAGCTAACGACAGCGAAATTATTCTTTTTTCCGGAAATTCCAATCCGGTCCTCGCTCAAAGGATAAGCGATAAGCTCGGTATTCCCTTGGGCGAGCTTGTTCTTAAGCCCTTTTCCGACGGCGAGGTTTCTCTCAGCTTGGGTGAAACCGTAAGGGGTAAGGACGCATTTATAATTCAGCCCACTTGCAGACCTGTAAACGACAGCCTCATGGAGCTGCTCATAATGATAGATGCCATGAAGAGGGCTTCGGCAGGCAGAATTACCGCCGTGATTCCCTATTTCGGATATGCGCGTCAGGACAGAAAGGCAAAGTCGAGAGATCCTATCTCTGCAAAGCTCGTTGCCAATCTCATAAGTGTTGCCGGCGCAACTCGAGTTCTTACAATGGATTTGCACGCAGCTCAGATTCAGGGCTTCTTTGATATACCTGTCGACAATCTTTTCGGAGCGCCGATTCTCTCAAGGCACTTTTTAAAGCTTATAGGAAAATCTAACGACGATTATGTTGTTGTTTCTCCCGATGTCGGCTCTGTTGCCCGTGCCAGAGTCTTTTCGCACAATCTTGATGTAACGCTTGCCATAATTGATAAGCGCAGGCAAAAAGCAAATTCCTCTGAAGTTATGAATATAATCGGAAATGTTAAAGATAAAAATGTCATCATATTAGACGATATTGTGGACACCGCAGGCTCTCTCTGTGGGGCTTCCGAGGCTTTAGTTGATGTTGGCGGAGCAAAATCCGTTGTTGCCTGCGCCTCTCACGGCGTGCTCTCGGGCAATGCTATTGAGAAAATTGAGAAAAGTAAGATTGAAACTCTCTATCTTCTCGATACCATCCCCTATCCTCCCAATAAGCCCATGTGCTCGAAAATTAAGTATCTCTCTGCCGGCGAGCTTTTCGCCGAGGCAATAACGAGAACTCACGATGAAAATTCGATTTCGGACCTTTTTGAGTAGAATAGGTATTAAATCTATGGGGGCTCCCGATAAGCTCATAGTTTTTCTCGGAAACCCCGGCAAAAAATATGAGCTGAGCAGACACAACATCGGCTTTATGGTGGCGGATGCTCTTGCAGACAATTTGGGAATTAAAATCAACAAACTGCGGTTCCGTTCGCTTTCGGAGCTTTGCAGAATCGGAGGTAAAAAATTTCTTCTCCTCAAGCCTCAAACATATATGAATCTCTCGGGAACGGCGGTTAGGGAAGCAATGTCCTTTTATAAATTGGAGCCTGAAGATTTGCTCGTAGTTTCGGATGATATGGATTTGCCGACCGGTAAAATAAGAATCCGAAAAAAAGGCAGCGCCGGCGGACACAACGGACTTGCCGACATTATTAACAAAATCGGCAGCTCCGATTTTGCAAGGCTCCGCATAGGCATTGATAAACCTCCTCATGAGGACTACGATACCAAGGATTGGGTTTTGGAGAGCTTTTCGGGGAGCGACAAAAAGCTTATAGACGAGGCCGTTCGGCGCGCCGCCGATGCTATTTCGGATTATGCAAAAAAAGACCTCGATGAGGTTATGAACGAATATAACAGAGTGCTTTTCTGAACAGTAAGGAGTTTTTTATGAAAAGAGAGCTTATTGCAATGATTTTGGCGGGCGGCCAAGGCTCAAGACTCTATTGCTTGACTCAGAGCGAAGCCAAGCCGTCCCTGCCCTTTGGCGGAAAATATCGCATAATAGATTTTCCGCTCTCAAACTGCGCAAATTCCGGCATCGATGTTGTCGGTGTACTTACGCAGTACAGACCCCTTGTCTTAAACAGCTACATCGGAAGCGGTCAGGCCTATGACTTGGACAGTTCAAACGGCGGTGTGTTTATCTTGCCGCCATATTTGAGCGCAGGTGAAAAGGGCTCGTGGTTCACCGGCACGGCAAATGCCATTTTCCAGAACCTTGACTTTATTTCGGAATATGAGGCGGAAAATGTTTTGATTCTCTCGGGAGATCACATCTATAAGATGGACTACGCCGATATGCTCGATGCGCATCTCAAGTCCGAAGCCGCCTGCACCATATCGGTAATTCAGGTCTCTATGGAAGATGCAACTCGTTTCGGAATTCTCTCGGCAGGAGAAGACGGCTTTATAACCGAGTTTGAAGAAAAGCCCGCCAAACCCAAATCGGATTTGGCCTCTATGGGCATATATATCTTCAATACGAAAAAACTTAGAGAATACTTAATCGCCGACGACATGGATGAAAATTCCAGCCACGACTTCGGAAAGAACATTATCCCCACAATGCTGAGTGCGGGCGAGAAGCTTCTCCCCTATCGTTTCGATGGGTACTGGCGTGATGTGGGTACGATAGTCAGTCTGTGGGATTCAAACATGGACATGCTCTCGGCCGATCTAATTGACCTTCACGACAGAAAGACCCCGATTTTCTCGAGAAGCCCTGTAGCTCCTCCTCAATTTGTCGGTGAGAACGCCTCGATAGTCCACTCTATTGTGACCGAAGGCTGCGAGGTCTTCGGCAAAGTTGAAAACTCCGTGCTCTCATATAACTCATTCATCGGAGAGGGCGCCGAAGTCAGCTACAGCGTACTCATGCCCAAGGCAAAAATAATGCCCGGGGCAAAAGTGAAATACTCTATAATCGGAGAAGGCTCCGTTATAAAAGAGGGCGCCGTGGTGGGTTCTAACCCCGACGGCACGGATGAGTGGGGACTTACCACTGTCGGCCCCGGCATTGAGGTTGGTAAAAACATTATAATTAAGCCTTCAAACATGCTGTATGAAAGTGTTACGGAAGTACCGGAGGAGGATACAAAATGAGCACTGTTTACGGACTTATTTTTGCCGACAAGGCCAAGAGTTCTTTGGGCGAGTTGGTTCGTCATCGGACAAGCGCCTCTCTCCCCTATGCCTGTCGCTACAGACTTATAGACTTCGCTCTCTCTTCCATGCAGAACGCCGGCATAAGGGATGTCGGAGTTGTTATGAGCAAAAATTATCAGTCACTGCTCGACCATCTGGGGAGCGGAAAAGCTTGGGACATGAGCCGCAGAAGCGGCGGTATGAGACTGCTCCCGCCATTTGACGCTGTAAACGGCGCCAAAGATGAAAACCCGGATATGATGGATAGACTCGTGGGCTTAGAATCCTTTATAAGAGAGCTCAAAGCCGACTACTTTTTGCTCACCGCCGGAAATCTGATCGCCAACATTGACTGCGACGATCTCCTTAAGGCGCATTTGGACAGCGGAGCCAGTGTAACTCTTGTGATGAATGAGCGTATGGGCTCGAGAGAGCATTTCCCCTTCCCCGTTGACAAAGACGGCTATTTAGAGAACAATCACGGCAATCTCACCGAAAACTCAAAGCTGCATTTTTTGGATACTTCCATTATGTCGAAATCGACGCTTTTGCAAATGATTAAGCTTTGTGCTATAATCGGTGGCTCAGGCTGCTTCAACTACGGTCTTCAGCGTCTTATTGGCGACGGCTGTTCGATTAAGGTTTATATGCACGAGGGCTATGCCGAGACTATCGATTCGATACAAAACTTCTATGATGCGAATATGATACTCTTAAACTCCGATGTGCGTAGAGATCTCTTTACCGCCGACAGACCCGTGCATACAAAGCTCGGTCTGGATTTGAGTACCTATTACAGTGAGGAAGCGGCTTGCCGAAACTCTCTTGTGGCCGATGGTTGCGCAATTGAGGGCGAGGTTTCTAACTCAATACTCTTCAGGAGAGTTGTGGTAAAGAAAGGCGCTGTTATTAAAAACAGCATCATAATGCAGGACTCGGTAGTTTCGGAGGGAGCCAACCTCAGCTATGTGATTTCCGACAAGGATGTAATCATAGGTGCCGGCGTTCATCTTACAGGGAGCCCCAGACTTCCTATTGTACTTCCTAAGGCCTGCGTACTGTAAAGTAAAAATAATTAAATTGTGAGGATAAATTAATAGATGACTTGCGGACAGATTTCCAAAGACGATTTTAGATCTGCCCTTGAGGACAAGTTGTGTTCTTATTTCGGCAAGACCCACTTTGAAGCAAGTGATGAAGAAATTTTTCAGGCCTCGGCCATAGTTATTCGTGAGATTATGAGCAGGCTAATGGCCTTTGAAAATGTTGGAGAAGCTAAAGAGAGAAGAAAACTCAGCTATCTTTCTATGGAATTTCTGTTAGGTCGTTCCCTGCAGAAAAACGCCTTTAACCTGGGTATACTTGATGCCGTAAGCGGCGCATTAAAAGACCTTGGGCGCAATGCTTCTGATATATTCGAAACGGAACCCGATGCCGGTTTGGGAAACGGCGGTCTTGGCAGGCTCGCCGCCTGCTTCATGGAGAGCCTTTCCAGTCAGAGCGTTCCCGCCACAGGCTATTCCCTTTGCTATGAGCTGGGCGTCTTTGCTCAGGATTTAAAGCACGGCGAGCAGAGAGAGTATGCCGACGATTGGGCCGCTTCCGCCGAAAGTTGGCTCATCCCCTCGCACAACGAGGCCGTTGAGGTCAAATTCGGCGGCTCTCCCTACTTCAACCAAGACGGCATAAGATGTGTATCTGATCCGGCTATTGTTCTTGCAGTTCCGAGAGATATGCTTATAATCGGCTTCGGCGGCAACCATGTGAACAAGCTGAGGCTCTGGGATGCTAAAAGCCCCGTTCCTCTGGATATGTATCAGTTCTTTGTGGGCGACTATGTAAAAAGCTTTGAGCCGAGAAACCTGACCGAGGTTATAACCAAAGTTCTATACCCTGCCGATGACCACAGGCCCGGCAAGCTTCTGAGACTTAAGCAGCAGTATTTCTTTGTATCCGCCAGCGCACAGGACATAGTCAGGCAACATATGAATGTCTTCGGCACGCTTGAAAACTTTGCCGAGAAGAATGTAATTCAAATAAACGACACCCATCCTTCAATGATAATTCCCGAGCTTATGAGAATTTTCATGGATGAGTATTATATAGGTTGGGATAAGGCTTATGATATTGTTTCCAAGAGTGTAGCCTACACCAACCACACTATCATGCCCGAGGCCTTGGAAAGCTGGCCTGTTGACATATTCGAGCCGCTTCTGCCGCGCATTTTCGAGATTATTGTTGAGATTGACCGCAGACGGCGAGAGTCCCTTGCGCAGAAGTTTTCGGGCGACATGAGAAAAGTCGAGAAAAACTCTATAGTTTCCAACAAAAGAGTATATATGGCAAGACTTTGCCTTGCCGGAGCTTTCTTTGTAAACGGCGTTTCGGAGCTCCACGGCGATATTATAAAAAACAGACTCTTTAAGGATATAGCCGACTTAAGTCCCGAGAGCTTCGGCTTTGTTACAAACGGAATAGATCACAGGCGCTGGCTGTCTCAAATTAACCCTGAGCTCGACCAACTTTTGCGTGAACTTCTGGGCTTTGACTATCTGAGAAGGCCGGAGGATTTCACGAAGTTGTTGGAGTTTGAAAACGACAGTGAGATACTCATGAGGCTTCTTGAAATTAAGGCAACAAAGAAAAGACAATTTTCCGAATACATCTTCAAGAAGGAAGGCGTTAAGCTAAACCCCGATTTCGTTTTTGATGTACAGATAAAGAGGCTTCACGAGTATAAAAGACAGCTTATGTGCGGTATTCTAATAATGAGGCTTCAAAATTTCCTGAGACAAAATCCGAATGCCGACTTTACTCCGAGAGCCTTTATATTCGGCGCAAAGGCGGCTCCCGGCTATCATGTCGCAAAACGCATTATTCAGTTCTTACTCGCGCTGAGAGATGATATTGAAGCGGACGAGGCATGCAGAGATAAGCTTAAGATTGTTTTTGTTGAAAACTACAGCGTTTCGGTTGCCGAAATGCTTGTGCCTGCCGCCGATGTATCGGAGCAGATTTCGACAGCCGGCATGGAGGCCAGCGGCACGGGCAACATGAAGCTTATGATGAACGGAGCCGTGACCATAGGCACTCTCGACGGCGCCAATGTTGAAATGTACGCCAGACTGGGAGATGAAAATATGTTCCTCTTCGGTCTTAGGGATGCCGAAGTTGAGGCTAGGAGAGCCTCGGGTGAAGGCTCTCGCAGTGTCTATGATCATAACAGCGATTTGAGGCAGGTTCTCGACAGGATGAAGGCAGGAGTCGGACCGAACACACTGCAATTTCCCGATCTTTTCGATATGCTTGCAGGCGGCGGCAAGGACCATTTTATGGTTTTGGCCGATTCTCAGTCGTATTTCGAAACCCATTTAAGACTCTATGAGCGCATATCCGACCCCCTTGAGCACGGCAGACTTATGCTGAATTCTGTTGCGCAGAGCGGAATATTTGCCGCCGACAGGTCAATTCGCGATTACAGAGAGAAAATTTGGAAAATTTAATCACTTTCTTTCGCATTAAGTTATAATTTAGGATATTTTGCTGTGGACATAGACGGAAACTATTAGTAAAATAGCACGGGTGCGTTCTTTAGCGTATATTATCTCACAAAGCAAGGTGAACCCATTTGAAAAAATCTAAAAAGAAAAATAACTCGTCGGGGCCAAAGCTTTACGGCAGTTTAAGCCGCATTACACCTAAATATTCAAAACCAAAAAAGAAAAAGCCTGTTTTTCTCTTTATAGCGCTGGCTCTTATGCTGGTTGTCGCAGGAGTTCTGGTATTCTTTAAGCTTTGGGCTGTGCCTCCTGCGCCGCCCCCTCAGGTTTTGAACACTCCCGCCTTCGATGGCGATCCGCCTCCCCTTTCCGAAGCGGGTGAGAATATTTCGAGTCCCACTGAGGCTCCCGACAAGCCCGATGCCAACGCGGGTAAGTACACCTTTGTCGTTGTCGGAATGGATAAGGTTTCGAAATCGACCGATGTGGTTCTTCTTATAATGTTCGACACCGCAAACCACAAGCTCAATGCGATAAGTGTTCCTCGCGACACCCTTATAAACATTCCCGAGAATGTTAAGAAGATCAACACCCTTTATGCCTACGGTGAAAAGAAGAGCGAGGGTGAAGGAATTAAGAGGCTGATGGACGGAATTCGCGACTTTGTCGGCTTTGATATCGGAAGCTTTGTAATCGTAAACCTTCAGGCCTTTGAGCAACTTATCGATGCCATTGGCGGCGTTGACTATAATGTTCCCAGAAATATGTACTACTATGACGGAGCACAGGGACTTAAAATAAGCATCAATGCAGGAATGCAACATTTAAACGGCAGAGAGGCCCTTAAGGTTGTGAGATTCAGAAAGGGATATGCCAACGCCGACATCGGCAGAATCGGCACTCAGCAGGACTTTATGAAGACCGTTGTAAAGCAGATCTTAACGGCCAAAAACATTCCGAATTTGCCCGAGGTTATCCGCATTATAACCGAGAACACAGAGACCAACCTGACTGCCGCCAACATCACATATTTCGCGGCTCAACTTCTGAAGTGCTCTGTAGACGACATAAATTTCTACACCTTACCGGCAAACACCAACAACTCCGTAAGAGGTCTTTCCTATGTAACCGTATATGTTGACGATTGGATTGATATGATAAACGCGCACCTCAATCCGCTAAGTGAGCCTGTTACGGCCAGAAATGTGAATCTGCTTACAAAGACCGATGCCGGCGGCTTCTACTCCACCACAGGACAGGTTGCGGGCGGACCGGGCTCGTTCCTAAATTACAATCCCGGTTAAGATTTATTTATATGCTACGGGCAGAGCCAAACAGGCTCTGCCCGTTTTTTTCTTGTGATTTATCGCTTTTTGATGTATTATCTCTAACGAAATCCTTTTAAGAATTTTAAACAAATCTTAGCAAAACAAAAAGAAGGTGATTCTTTGAAAAACTTATTAGATTCAGACAAAGCGCCGCAGGTTTACGGCAATTTAGATAAAATTGACCCTACAAAACCGGTAGTTAAAATCAAAAAAAAGAAGCCTGTTTTAATTTTTGTGCTTTTGGGACTTCTGATTCTCTCTGTTGGCGGCTTTGTCTTTGTGAAGCTTTGGGCGGCGCCTCCCAAAGTCGCAAATCAGCAACTTAACACCCCCGAATATGAGGGCAGTCTTGCCGCTCTTCCCGAAACAACGGAGAAACCCTTGGCCGAGACCATAGACAAGAACGCAGGCAAATATACCTTTGCCGTTCTCGGTATGGATAAATTCTCAAAACTAACCGATGTCATACTGCTCGTCATGTTCGACACCGCTGAGCACAAGCTTAATGTTGTAAGTGTTCCCCGCGACACACTTGTCAACATTCGGGAAAATGTTAAGAAGATAAACATGCTATATGCCTTTGGTGATCTTCACGGTAAGGGCGTGGAAAGAATCATGAACGGACTCCGTGACTTTGTGGGCTTTGACATCGGAAACTATGTCATCGTAAATCTGCAAGCCTTTGAGGATCTTATCGATGCCATAGGCGGCGTTGACTATGATGTTCCCATTGACATGGTCTACCGTGACAGGCGGCAGGATTTAGACATAAATATAAAAAAAGGCATGCAACATTTGAATGGTGCAGAAGCTCTGAAGGTCGTGAGGTACAGAAAAGGCTACGCTAACGCAGACTTAGGCCGTATCGGCACCCAGCAAGACTTTATGAAAACTGTTGCAAAACAGCTTCTCACAGCTAAAAACATCAAAAATCTTCCCGAAATTATTCGCATAATAACCGAGAACACCGAGACAAATCTCACCGCCTCAAACATCACCTACTTTGCAGGAGAGCTACTTAAATGCAGTCCGGATAATATTAACTTCTATACGATGGCTACAGGCGGCGGGGGACTGATAAAAGGTATATCTTATGTATGGGTACACATCGATGACTGGATTGACATGATAAATTCCTATTTAAATCCTTTAGACGAACTCGTAACCGCAAGAAATGTGAACTTGGTTGTTAAGGCTGGAGGAAGCTTCTACTCGACCAGGGGCGGTATTGAGGGTGGCCCCGACTCGTTTTTGAATTTTAAAACAGACTGAAATTTTATAAGGACGGCAGAGCCTGGTTCTGTCGTCCTTTTTATCTTGTGGTTTTTCTGATATAATGTATCATCAATCTTGAAATATGAAATTTTGGTGAATACATTGTATAAAAAAGACATACTCCGGCTTATTGAACTTCTTAAAAACGAATATCCCATGGGCGACACAAGCTGTCTCAACTTTGAAAAGCCGCACGAGCTTTTATTCTCGGTTAGGCTCGCCGCCCAGTGCACCGATGAGAGGGTCAACAAGATAACTCCCGCTCTTTTTGAAAGATATCCCGAGCTTACGGACTATGCCAACGCAGACCAGGCCGAGGTAGAGAAGTATATACATTCTTGTGGCTTTTTCAGGGTTAAGGCCAGAGATATAATAGAATGTTCGAGAGTGCTTTTAAGCCGCTTTGACGGAAAGATACCCGACAAGATGGAAGATCTTTTAAGTCTTCCCGGAGTAGGCCGCAAGACGGCAAATCTGATTTTGGGAGATCTTTTCAACAAGCCGGGTGCCGTTGTTGTCGATACACACTGTATAAGGCTTAGCGGACGGATAGGGCTTGTGCCCGAGGGCATGAAAAATCCCGAAAAGATAGAATATAAACTGAGAGAAGAGCTTCCGCCCGAGGAATCTAACAACTTCTGCCACAGGCTTGTTTTGCACGGAAGAGCCGTTTGCAGGGCGCAGTCTCCGCGCTGTGAGATTTGCAACATAAGTCATCTTTGCAGATATTACAAGGGAAAATAGAATGGAAATAAAAAGACCGCTTGCAGATGAAATACGCCCCGAGAAGCTTGAAGACTTTTTCGGTCAGGAACACATACTCGGTTCGGGCGCAATTTTAAGAAAGATTATAGATTCGGGCAAGATACCGAATATGATTTTTTACGGCCCTTCCGGTACCGGAAAAACCACTTTGGCAAACATCATAGCAAACAGAACCAATCGCCGCTTGAGAAAACTCAACGCAACTAACGCAGGCTTAGCGGACATCAAAGAAATTATTGCCGAACTCGACAGCCTGCTTGCGCCCAACGGCATTCTGCTTTATCTGGATGAGATTCAATACTTCAACAAAAAACAGCAACAGAGCCTTTTGGAATTTATCGAAGACGGCAGAATCAGTCTTATAGCCTCGACTACGGAAAACCCCTATTTTTACATATACAATGCGCTTCTCAGCCGCTCCTCGGTATTTGAGTTTAAGGAACTTAAAGTCAAGGATATTAAGGATGGCCTTTTAAGGGCGAAAAGCTACCTTGAAGAAAGGGACTCTGTTGAAATCCACTTTGACGAAGCTGCTCTTGAAACACTTTCTCAAAGCTCTGCGGGCGACCTTAGAAGGGCGATTACCGCCTTTGAGCTGATATATAACACGGCTACACTCAGTGACGGGAAAGTTTTAATAGACCGTGAATCTGCCGTAAATCTCACATCGAAATCCGCATTCAGGCACGACAGGGACTCTGACGAGCACTTTGATTCGCTCTCGGCCCTTATGAAATCCATAAGAGGCTCAGACCCCGATGCCGCTCTTCACTATCTTGCAAGGCTTTTAGAGGCGGGCGACCTTATAGGCGCCTCAAGGCGAATTCTCTGCTCTGCATCCGAAGACATAGGACTTGCCCATCCCGAGGCTGTAAGCATAGTTAAGGCCTGTGTGGACTCGGCATTTCAGCTTGGACTTCCCGAGGCCAAATTGCCGCTTGCCGAAGCCGTCGTCTACCTCGCAACCGCCCCGAAATCGAACTCGTCGTACTTGGGTATAAACAGAGCTCTTAGCGATGTGAGGGCGGGCAAAGCAGGCCCTATTCCGAGAGAGCTTCAAAATGTACATGCCGACGGCACGGGCTTTGAGCGAGAACAGGGTTATCTGTATCCTCACGACTTTAAAAACCGCTGGGTGAAGCAGGACTATATGCCCGAAAACCTGAGAGGAACTAAATACTACGAGCCGGCGGAGAACAAGCGTGAGCAGGCTATAGCGGCCTACTGGAAGAAGCTCAAGGAGGAGTAGGTTTGGATATTAGACTCGGAGATATACTCAGAATGAAAAAAAGCCACCCCTGTGGCTCGAATGAGTGGGAGGTGCTGAGAATCGGCGCTGACTTTAAGCTCAGGTGTCTCGGTTGCTCTCGTGTTGTTATGGGTGCCAGATCCAAGTTCGAGAAAAATGTTAAGGAAATCAAGAGAAAGTCTGAAGAAGAATAACATTTTTAATACATAAAAACGAGCTCATTTAAAATGAGCTCGTTTTGCTTTTAGAATTTTATTCTTCTGCCTTCTCGGCTTCCTGTTCGGCCTGTTTCTTGGCTTCGGCCTCTTTCTTTTTCTTTTCTAAAAGAGGAATCCTTGTTTGAGGAATCAGTATTCCTCTCGGACATACGGAGGCACAGAGGCCGCATCCGATGCATTTATCGTAATCGATAACGGCAAGGTTATCTACCACATGGATTGCATCCTTGGCGCAGGCGTTCTCGCACTTTTTGCATCCGATGCATCCGACTCCGCACTGCTTTATAACGACTCCGCCCTTATCGGTGGAACGACATCCCACAAGCAGCTTCTGCTTATAGGGAACTTTCTTGATTATCTGCTTGGGGCAGGCCTCGGCGCACATCATGCACGCCACACACTTTTCTCTATCGACTTTCGCAACACCGTTTACTATGTGCATAGCATCGAACTGGCAAACAGCTTCGCAGTTGCCCAATCCTATGCACGCAAATCGACAGAGCTTGGGGCCTTTATTGCCGAATGACATCGCCGCTCTACAGTCGCGAGGTCCGTCGTATGTGAAGAGAAATTTGGCTACCTCGGCATTGCCTGAACAGGCAACATAGGCCACCTCTTTTTCAGCTGCCGTGGCATCCAAGCACATGATGGAACATATGGCGTTAGACGACTTCTCGCCGCCCGGGGCGCATTTGTTGGGGGGTGCTCCCTCGTTTACGACCGCGGCTGCGTATCCGTCGCATCCGGCATAGCCGCAGGCTCCGCAGTTTGCGCCCGCAAGGGCTGCTCTAACCTCGGCTATACGAGGGTCTTCTTCAACATAGAAGATTTTTGCGGCTACTGCAAGGAGGGCACCGAACAAGGCTCCCATTATTCCCAAAAGAGCAGTAGCGTAAATTATATTTCCTATATATGCTGCCATACCACTTACCTCAACCGAATATCTTCATACCCGAGAAGCCCATAAAGGCCAGGGAAAGAAGACCCGCAGTCACGAGCGCTATCGGAAATCCCTCGAAGCTCTTGGGATACTCGGCAAACTCCACACGCTCGCGGACTGTTGCGAAGAGAACTATTGCCACCATGAAACCGATTCCGCCGGTGATTCCGTAGACTAAGCTCTCGATGAAGTTGTAGTTGTTCTGCACATTGAGAAGAACAACACCTAAAACGGCGCAGTTGGTTGTTATGAGAGGAAGGAAAATTCCCAGCGCAGTGTAGAGAGCCGGAATTGTCTTTTTTAGGAACATTTCGACAAACTGAACAAGGCCGGCTATGACAAGAATAAATGCAATTGTCGCCATATAGTCGAGTCCGAAGTTTACGAGCAGAACATTTACCACATAGCAAATGGCCGATGCCAAGCCCATAACGAAGGTGACCGCTATTCCCATGCCGACCGCAGTATCAACCTTTCCCGAGCAACCCAAGAAGGGGCAGCATCCGAGGAACTGTGAAAAGATAAAGTTGTTTATCAGAATTGCGCCGAGGGAAATTGAAAACAGTGATGCTACCATTACTTCGCCGCCTCCTCACTATTTATTTGGCAGGCACAAACTCCTGCATCTGTTTTGCCGGCCTTTTTCTTTGCCTTGTTCACAAGGTAATTTGTGAGGGCAAAAAGGCAGGCGAGAGTTATAAATCCGCCGACCGGCATCAGTACAATCGTAGCTCCGAAGTCGGAGTTGAAAAGCTGAATTCCGCTGCCGGAGCCGTCGAAAACTATCCTAAGTCCTTTTTCGCTCAGGTCAAAAACGCCTGTTCCGAAGCTGCCGTTGCCGAGAAGCTCTCGGACTAAGCACATTGCCACAAGTGTGAGCGTATATCCCAAGCCTTGGGCTATACCGTCGATGAATGAGGGGAAAACAGGCTCGTGCTGGCAGAAAGCTTCCGCACGGCCTATGATGATGCAGTTGACGACGATTAGCGGAATAAAAACGCCGAGCGATTTACTTAAGGCCGGAACATAGGCCTTTAAAAGTAAGTCTACTATTGTGACAAAGCCCGCTATGACAACCACGAAAACCGCTATTCTTATATCGTTGGGTATGCTTTTTCTGAGTGCGGAGATAACCACATTGCAGCAAGTCAGTATTATGAGCACGGATATGCCCATACCTATTCCGTTGAAAAAAGTTGTTGTTATGGCCATTGCGGAGCAAAGGCCGATGTTTTGAATCAAAACGGGGTTATTTGTTATAAGCCCCTCTTTGAACTGTTCGCCGATTTTCATGACTACCTCCTTATCCCAGTTCTTTGACTGCCAGTATTGCCTTTGCGGCAGCATCAACCATAGCCTGCGACGAGATTGTGGCGCTGGTTATGGAATCTATATTGCCGCCGTTCTTTTTAAGAGCAATGCTCTCGTCCTCGCCCTTAAACTGATCTCTGAACCGGTCTTCCACTATGCGCGAGCCGAGCGAGGATGTTTCGGCGTGCTCGATTACGCTGGTGCCGAGTATCTTATAGTCGAGGCCGATTCCGAACACTGCCTGAATGGAGCCCTGCGCTCCCGAGAACTTCATATCGACAACATAGCCTTTTCCCTCAACCTTGGAAATTGCAATAATCTCGGTATATTCGACATTTTCAAGGCTGACTTCCTCGTAGCCCGTGTCGCTCGGAAGCACGGCGCTGTATGCAAGCTCTGTGGCTTCCTGCTTTTGCCTGGCGATGCTGTCGGCAGTCAAAGCATTTACAACTCCCAGAAGCGCAGCTGTTACCAGTGAAATAACGGCCAGCACTACGGCAAGGTAAACAATCGGGTTCTTTTTCATGCCGCTCCACCTTCTTCCTTGGCAGCTTTTTTGGCTTCTTTTTTAGCCTGCTTCATTGCCTTTATATCTTCTTTTGAAACACCGAACTGATATCTCTTAGTGAGTTTATCAATTGTCCATGTGCAAAGGTTCATGATTAGAATTGCATAGGTGACACCCTCGGGATAGGAGCCGAAGTATCTTATTAACACCGTTATGATACCGCAACCGATGCCGTAGATTATCTGTCCTTCAGGAACAACGGGACTGGAGGAATAGTCGTTGGCCATAAAGAATGCACCGAAAATAAGACCGCCGGCAAAAATATTGTATCCCATCCAGTCGATTCTGCCGTAGCCCTCGTGACCGAATATCAGGCAAAGGACGGCTACCGTTCCTATGAAGCTGGCGGGTATGTGCCATGTAATTACTTTTCTTATGAGCAGATAAGCTCCTCCTAAAAGTATCGCTATTGTGCATACCTCGCCTATCGATCCCGGCAAATGTCCGAGCATAATGTCGATTATGCTATAGTACTCGGGCATAGCCTCTCCGCTGTAGAGGTAGGCCAGAGGAGTTGCCATTGTTGTGGCATCGGCCGCAAAGCCGGCCGTTAGAGTGCGCGGTATGACCCATTTTGTCATATGTCCTGCATACGACGCTGTTAAAAAGGCTCTGCCTGCAAGTGCAGGGTTTAGGAAGTTTTTGCCCAGACCGCCGTAGAGCTGTTTTACGAACACTATCGCAAAAAACGAGCCGATTACAACCATCCACCAGGGACTTGAAGGCGGCAGCGCCATTGCCAAAATTGCACCTGTGACAAGCGCCGAGCAGTCTCCTAAAGTATTTGACTTGTGGAGAAGCTTTCTGTATGCCCACTCGAAAAACGCGCTTGAAACCATTGCAACCAATATGACTGTTAGGGCGGGAACTCCGAAATTGTAGACTCCGAAAGCCATAGCCGGTATAAGCGCAATTATGACATCGAGCATGATGTCGCGAGTGCCGCGTTTTTGCCTGACTATGGGGTTCGATGTTACTACATAGGTTCTCTTTTCTCTATTTCCCATCATTAAGCCTCCTTCGCCTGAAGCTTTTGCTTGAGGGCCAAGGCCTTGGCCTTTTCTTCAGCTCTCTTGGCATTGAGCATTGCTTTGCCGTATTTGAATGTGTGCGTTAGCGGCAGTTTGGCCGGACAGCCATATGAACATGAGCCGCACTCGAAGCAATCCATAACATGGTACTCGTCCATTTTCTGAAGGTCGCCTTTCTTTATGTACATATACATATATACAGGCTCGAGGTTCATGGGACAGTGCATCACGCAGTTGCCGCAACGGATGCAAACAGGGTCTTCGATTTCCTGATTTTCATCCGAGCTGAAAACCAAAAGTCCCGCAGCGCCTTTGACCAGTCCCGCTCCGTCGTCTGCAACGCAGATACCCATAAGGGGGCCGCCCATGCAAATACGCTCCGGCTCTTTGCAGAATCCGCCCGCCTCGGCGAATATGTGGTATAGTGGTGTACCGAAGCGCACAAGGAGGTTCTGAGCCTCTTTAATGCAGTCTCCTCCCACGGTTACAACACGCTCTATGAGGGGTTTTCCCAAATAGCATGCTCTGTAAATAGAATAGGCCGTGTAGGTGGAAACAACATTGGCTCCGACTCCCGAAGGCAAGCCGCCGGGTTTGACTTCTCTGTTTGTGTTGGCCTTAACTTGCATTTTCTCGGCACCCTGAGGATATTTCACTTCTTCGGGAACTATCTCGATTCCGTACTTCTCGGGGTTGAGAGAGCGCAGAAGATCTATGGCATCTTGCTTGTTTACCTCTATGCCGTAGTTGATTTTATCTAAGCCGTGAGCAATCTTAACCAACTCGATTCCCTTTAACAATTCTTCGGGATACTCGAGCATCGTGCGGTGGTCGCCGCAGAGATAGGGCTCGCATTCGGCTCCGTTGATTATGACGGTATCGACCTTGCCGCGTGCGCCGGCAATTTTAAAGGCCGTGGGGAACATAGCGCCGCCCATACCGACAACTCCGGCCTCTCTGATCCTTGCGATTATTGCATCGGGATCCTTGAGTTGTTCGGCTGTGAGGGGCTTCATGTCATCACAGGGAGTGTCTTGAAAGTCGTTTTCGATAACGACAGACATGACCATGTCGCCGAGCATGTGGCGTCTGCGCTCAACTGCGATCACCTTTCCCGAAACGGACGCGTGGATGGGAGCGGAAATGGGGGCATCTTCATACCCTATAACCTGTCCCATCTTCACGATATCGCCCACCTTAACCTGGGGTTGGTTGGGTACCCCTATGTGCTGTATCATCGGTTGGACGACATATTCGGGGGGAGCAATCGCGCGTACAGGAGAATCTTTGGCGGTTTTTGCATAGTCCGGATGTATACCGCCTCGAAATTTAAAAGGCATAACTTCTCACCTCTTCAATAATAGCTGACCAGAAAAAATATTAACATGAACAGGGCGCAAAGTCCAGTGCAAAAGCATCAAAATACTTAACTTTTTTGACATTTTCTTGTGTTTCTTTTGTCAATAATGGGAATTTCTTAACAATCTCAAGTTTTTGTTAATTATTTATCTAACATATTTTATTTATT
The DNA here is from genome assembly GCA_964345235.1 of uncultured Oscillospiraceae bacterium. Classification (GTDB taxonomy): domain Bacteria; phylum Bacillota; class Clostridia; order Oscillospirales; family Oscillospiraceae; genus Scatomorpha. The sequence continues at coordinate 30,870 of CAYFQE010000012.1, forward strand.
TTACCATATTTTTAAACAGAATAATTAATATCTTTTATTTTTTTTCATTTTAGTCTATAATGAATCTGATTAACGCTTAGAAAGACTATTTCCAAAATTTTCGGGGAGTGATAACTTTTATGACCACATTTTGGGGAGAAAATTTCAAGGAAGAGCATCCTCTGCCTGAATATCCCAGACCCCAGCTTGTTCGGCAGAGCTATTTGAACTTAAACGGATACTGGGAATACAGCATAAATAAAAGAAAAGAAGAGCCGTTAAATTATGACGGCAAAATTTTAGTGCCCTTTTCTCCCGAGTCTCCCCTATCGGGAGTAATGAAAAGTGTGAGACCCGACGACTATCTTTGGTATAAGCGCGAGTTTATTTTGCCCGAGGACTTTAATGTGGGCAGAGTGATTCTGCATTTCGGTGCCTGCGATCAAAAGGCCACCGTGTGGGTTAACGACACTTATGTGGGTGCGCACTCCGGCGGCTTTACGCCCTTTTCCTTTGACATAACTGAATGTTTGTCGGATGTCAACAAAATCTGCGTCAGAGTTACCGACGAAACCGACAAGGGCTACGAATGCCGTGGCTTGCAGAGCCTTAAAGACACAAAGCGCGGGAGATTTTTTCAGAGCGGCATTTGGCAGACTGTCTGGTGCGAGAGCGTGCCCCAAAACTATATTAGAGAAGTTTTTATAAGCCCCGACCTTGACGAGCAGTGCATTTATCTCTTGGTGGACGGCGAGGGCGAATGCGAAGCCTGCCTTTTGGGAGAGGAGTTTTACTTTGAGGCGGGTCAAACCGTCAGATTTGACATTAAAGATCCGCACCTTTGGTCTCCCGAGGATCCCTACCTCTATGAACTGTTTCTCAGACTGGATGACGACCATGTTCAGTCATATTTTGCCATGCGAAAATTTTCTATAGAGGAAGACAGATCGGGAGTAAGTAGGTTTTTCTTAAACGGCAAACCATATTTTATAAACGGCGTTTTGGACCCGGGCATTTGGCCCGACGGCCTTTATACGCCCCCCTGTGACGAGGCGATGCTCTACGACATCGAGATTGCCAAAGACATGGGATTCAACGCCATAAGGCGCGAGGACAAGCTGGACTGCGCCCGATTCTACTATCACTGCGACCGCATCGGCATGCTTGTTTTGCAGGACATGCCCTCGGGCGGAGAAAAAGTCACCTCTCTGGTTGACAGGTCTCCCCTTTTCACCGGTGTTCATTTTAAGGATTCTTCGCACGGGCGCTTCGGAAGAAAAAACTCTGCAGGCAGACAGGCCTTTGAGGATGAGCTTATTGAGGCTTCGCTTTATCTCCACAACTGCCCCTGCGTTGCCGTTTGGACAATTTTTAACGAGGGGCGCGGACAGTTCGACTCTACTAAACTCATGCAAAAGATGAAAGAGTTAGACCCTTCCAGAATTATTATCCCCGTTGGCGGTTGGCACGATCAGGGTCATGGCGAGGTGCGGAGCATTCACATATATTATGATGAGTATGAGTACAAGGAAGATAAAAACCGCAGAGCTCAAATCATTTCGGAATTCGGTGGATATTTATGCCCGATTGCGGGTCATTTTGGAAGCGAAAAGCCCTTTGGCTATAAAAAAATAGAGGACCCGACCGCTCTTCGCTCCGCCATCTTGCTGCTTTATGACGGGGAGATTAGACCGGCAGCCAGAATGGGACTCACAGGCTCGGTCTACAACAGGCTTTACGACCTCGACGGAGAGCTCACGGGACTTATGACCTATGACAGAAAGGTTGTTAAAATAGAGCCAAATTCGATTTCAAGGGCTATAATGGTTCCGAATGTAAAATATTGATAAATTTTATTGCTAAATATTGTTGACTTTTTCGGTCTTCGGGAGTAAACTGAAAACAGAATTAAATATGCAGGGGAGCTGAGTTTTCTCGGCTGAGAGTTGGCTAATCGAGGCCATTAACCCTTAAAACCTGAAACGGATAATGCCGGCGTAGGAAGCTTTTGGACTCGTATTCGTTTTAGGAATACGGGTCCAAAGCTTTTTATGCACTATTTTTTCGTTACTCAATTTAGAAATGAAAGGAAAAACCTAAGATGAAAGGAAATTCTGTAAAAATTATGGCCGAAGGCGCAGTGATGCTTGCGCTAAGTGCGGCGCTTAGTCTTCTCTCGTTTAAGCCCATGCCTCAAGGCGGATCGGTTGACCTTACCATAGTGCCAATCTTGCTCTTTGCTATCCGTCACGGCGCTTTGCGCGGAATTTTAGTCGGCATACTCTATGGATTTATCGATGCACTCATTACCGGCGGTATAGGCTATGGTTGGCAGTCGCTCATACTTGACTATTTTATCGCCTGCGGAGCTATAGGTCTGGCAGGCCTAAGCTCTAAGCCCTTTATCTCTGTAAGCATAGGCGCCTTTGCAAAATTCTTCGTTCACCTTATAAGCGGTGTTGTCCTCTATGCCGCTTATATGCCCGATGAGTTCATGGGACTTTCTATGAAGAATGTTTGGTTCTACTCTGCCCTTTATAACGGCAGCTATATGCTAATAGACTATGTTCTTGCCCTTGTGGTAGTTTTTGCTCTTGTAAAGACTACAAAGCTTGTGGAAAGACAAAGTCTTTAACAGGGCTTTAGACTCCTAAAGACTCAAATCTTTTTTCACACGCCCAAGCAAAAATATCGCTCTCTAAATCTGATTAATTGATTACGAAGGACAAAAGCGCCGCAGAAA
>CAYFQE010000013.1:0-33504 GCA_964345235.1 uncultured Oscillospiraceae bacterium
TTAGGCTCCGTTTTTCTTATTTTATTCTTATGAGAGTTTCGCTCGCATCTTTTAGCTTATCGGTGAAAAAGCTTATCTCCTCGGGCGTGTTATATATCGATAGCCCGACTCGTATTGCCGAATCTATATATCGGCTACTCATCTTCATGGATTCCAGCACTTGGCTTCGGCCTCCTTTACTGCAGGCAGAGCTTTTTGAGACATAAATCCCGCTTGCCTCGAGGTAGTTCATAATTACCTCACTGCGAATTCCGAGAATAGCTAGCGAGATTATATGCGGCGCGGCGCTCTCTATAATTTCGGCGCCCTTTACCTTTTCGAAAAGCTCCTTAACGAGCTGTTCTTTGAGCGACTGCATTTTGGATATGTTTTTTCTTAAAACTCCGCTCTGCTCACTTACTGCCTCGGCAAAGGCCGCTATCTGCGGCAAGGGTTCGGTGCCCGAGCGCAGGGCCCGCTCCTGTCCGCCGCCGAAAACAAAGGGTTTCAGTCTGATTCCGTTTTTGATGTAGAGGCCTCCGATTCCCTTGGGTGCGTGCAGTTTATGCCCCGATATGCTGAGCAGGTCAACGCCCAAGTCCTTAACTTTAAAATCCTGCTTTAAAAAGCCCTGAACCGCATCGCAGTGGAAAATTAAATCGGGGTTTATTTTTTTGGATTCACTGCAAAGATTTTTTATATCATTTACTGCTCCCGTCTCATTATTTACGAGCATAAAGGAGAGAACTGTGGTATCATGTCGAAGAGCGCCCAGGAGCTTTTTTACATCGATAACGCCCGACTTTTCGGGCTCTAGAAGTTCAATTTCAAAGCCTCTTTCTCCAAGCTCTTTGAGGGCGTTTAAAACAGCGGGATGCTCGGTTTTGGAGCTTATGATGTGCCTGCCGCGGCGTTTTGTCAGCTCAGCCGCAGAGAAAAGAGCCCAGTTATCGGCCTCGCTTCCGCCTGAGGTAAAATAGAGTTCATCGCTCTCGCAACCCAGCGCAGAGGCTATTGCGGCCCTTGACTCGTCTAAAAGTTTTTTTGCCTCTCTCCCCTTTTTGTGGGTTGAAGACGGGTTGCCGTAGTCTTCTTTAAGCGTTTTTAAAAGTTTTTCCGCCGCTTTGTCCGAACACCTTGTCGTTGCGGCATTATCCAAGTAAACTTGCAAAATATCACCTTAGCTAAAACAATAAATTTGAAGGATTTTTTATGAAATATATTATAGACACTCTCGGCTGTAAGGTCAATCAATTCGAAACCGCCGCCTTAGACCGTCTTCTCGCTGATGAGGGTTATAGTAAGGCCAAAGAGGGAGAAGTTCCCGACATTTTTATTATAAACAGCTGCGCCGTGACGGCCGAGAGCGTGCGAAAATCTTCACAGGCTTTCAGGCGCATTAAGAAAAAATATCCCGACTCCGTTTCGGTTCTCACAGGCTGTTTTCCGCAAACAGAGCCCAAAAGAGCCGAAGCTCTGGGAGCGGATATTGTCTGTGGCACCTCGGAGAGGGGACGAATTCCGGGACTTATTTCGGAGTTTCTTGAAAATCGGACTCGGCAGACTTTAATCGCCAAGCTCGGAGAAAAGCGTGAGATTGAAGAGCTTCCCGCAGAAGGCTACGACTCGCACGCCAGAGCCTATCTCAAGGTTGAAGACGGCTGCCAGAACTTTTGCACATACTGCATCATCCCCTTCGCCAGAGGCCCTGTGCGCTCATTGGAGCCCGAAAAGGCCGCCAAAGCTGCCGCCGAGCTCTATGGTAAGGGCTACTTGGAGCTTGTGCTAACGGGGATAGAGCTCTCTTCCTACGGACAGGACTTGAAGCCTCAAAGAAGCCTCACTGATCTCATAAACGAGATTTATAAATCCGTGCCCGAGCTCAGACTGAGGCTGGGCTCTTTGGAGGCGAGCATAATCGACGAGGAGTTTTGCAAAAATCTCTCGGAGATTCCCTCGCTTTGCGACCACTTTCATCTCTCACTCCAGTCGGGCTCGAACTCGGTCTTAAAGGCTATGGGCAGAAAATACAGCGCCGAGCGATTTTATAAGGCCGTAGAGCTTCTCAGGCAATATTTTCCCAATGCGGCTTTAACTGCCGACCTCATCTGCGGATTTCCCGGCGAGGGCGAAAAGGAGCATGAGGAAACTCTGGATTTTATAAAAAAATGCAAATTTTATGACATGCACATATTCCCTTACTCTAAACGCAAGTACACGAAGGCAGAAAAGTTGCCCGGGCAAAATACAAAGGCCGTAAAAATGCGCAGGGTGCGCGAGGCGAGGGCGTTGGCGGATGAGATGAGAGCGGAGTATCTTAACGCTCAGATCAGTCGAGATTTGGAGGTTGTTTTTGAGACCGAAGAAGGCGGGTTTTCGCTCGGCCACAGCTCGAACTACTGTCTTGTTGAAGTTAAGGCCTCGGACCTGAGACATTCTTGTAGAAATGTCCATATTCAGTCGGTTTCAGGCGATAAGCTTTGTGGGTTTTTGCTTTGACGATAATGCCTAAAAAGGATATAATATTTAATCAAATTAACATTAGATTGCGAGGTTATTTTTATGACTGACAGAGTATTTAATTATTGCGCAGGCCCCTCCACCCTTCCCCTACCCGTTTTGGAAAAAGCACAGGCCGAGCTCTTGTCTTGGCACGGCGAGGGACTTTCTGTCATGGAAATGAACCACAGAGGTCCGCTCTTTGCGCAGATTCTCTCGGAGGCTAAGGCGGATTTTGCAAAGCTACTCTCTATACCCGACACGCACACCATCCTCTTTATGCAGGGCGGCGCAACGGCGCAGTTTGCGGCAGTGCCCATGAACCTTTTGGGAGATAAGGGCAAAGCAGACTATATCGTAAGCGGCAACTTTTCGAAGATAGCAGCAGCCGAGGCCGAAAAATACTGCAAAGTAAACATTATAGCCTCGAGCGCCGACAGAGAGTTTACATACATACCTAAAGAGGAAGATTTAAAACCCGACCCTGATGCCGCTTATATGCACTATTGCGCCAACAACACGGTTTACGGCACGGCTTTCCCTTATATTCCCGAAAGCGGCGATGTGCCTTTGGTTGCGGATATGAGTTCGGAGATTTTATCGAAGCCCGTTCCCGTTTCGCGCTACGGCCTCATCTACGGAGGAGCACAGAAGAATATCGGCCCTGCGGGAGTCACTTTTTTGATTTTAGATAAAAAGCTCCTCGGCAAGGCCATGAAGATAACACCTACACAACTCAACTACACTCTTACCGATGAAAAAGATTCTCTTTGGAACACACCTCCCAGCTTCAGCATTTATGTGCTGGGTCTAACCCTCAAATGGCTCTTGGCCGAGGGCGGCGTTGAGGAGATGGCAAAGCGCAAAAAAGAGAGAAGCCGTGTTATTTATGATTTCCTCGACAATTCTTCGTTCTACACCCCGAGAGCCGAGGCTTCTTCGCGCTCGGACATGAACATATGCTTCAAGACTCCCTCGGCGGAGTTGGATCAGCTCTTTATTAAGACGGCGAGATCCAAGGGACTCTTCAACCTCCACGGTCACAAAGCGGCCGGCGGTCTGAGAGCTTCGCTCTACAATGCCATGACCATGGAGGGAACCCATGCTCTGGCGAAATTTATGAAGGAGTTTGAGAGAGAAAATGTATAGAGTAAAAATAATGAACTCCATAGCGGAGCTCGGAACCGACTACCTCAAAGATAACGGCTGCGAGGTCGGCGAAAATGTTGAAAATCCGCATGCGCTGTTGATTCGCTCTGCGGACATACACAAGCTTGACTTCGGAGAAGATTTGCTCTGCATTGGCAGAGCCGGCTCGGGTACGAACAATATCCCCATAGAAAGGTGCACCGAGAACGGAATCGCCGTATTCAACGCCCCGGGCGCAAATGCCGAGGCCGTTAAGGAACTCACCATCTGCTCGCTCGTGATGTCTTCGAGGGATGTGCTCGGCAGCATTGACTGGACTCGCTCAATAGCAGGTTGCGGAGATAAAATCCCCGAAATGGTGGAAAAGAGCAAGTCCTCGTTCACAGGTCCCGAGCTTTTTGGAAAGACACTCGGAGTTATCGGTTTGGGCGCCACCGGAGCGCTTGTTGCCAATGCCGCCAGAGATTTGGGAATGGTAGTTTACGGCTACGACCCTTTTATATCCGTGCACTCGGCTTGGAGGCTCGAGCGTGAGGTTAAATACTCTGAGAGTCTTTCACATGTTCTCAAGCTTAGTGATTACATAAGCCTCAATGTCCCATATACCAAGAAAACTCATCATATGATTGACAGAGAGGCTCTAAAGCAGATGAAGGACGGCGTTAGAATAATAAACGAATCAAGAGCCGAGGTTGTTGACGACGACGCCATGATAGAAGCCCTTGACTGCGGGAAGGTTTTTAAATATGTCACTGATTTCCCGAACGAGAAGATTCTCTCGGCGCCCAATGTTATAGCTATGCCGCATATCGGCGCATCCACTCCCGAAAGCGAGGAAAAGTGTGCGCTAATGGCCGCTCGCTCAATTTATGAATATTTGGTGAACGGAAATATTAAAAATTCAGTCAACTTCCCTGATGCCTTTTTAGACAGAGAAGGAAAGTGCAGACTCTGCATATTCCACAAGAATGTACCCAACATGATAAACAGCTTCCTTGACTATGTAAGTGAGAGGAACATAAATGTTGAAAATCTGATTAACAAGGCCTCGGGCAGCGAAGCCTATACGATTATGGACCTCGGTTGTCATATAGGGGACGATGCTGTAAGGAACATATCCCAAGACAAAAATGTCATTCGCATAAGAAAACTTTAATTTAGGAGCAGAAATGCTTACAGACAAGCTGAGAGCCTTATTAAAAAAAGAAGATACAAAATCAACCGCCTTAAGAACGGAAATACCTGTTTTTAAGGCTAAGGCAAGCTATGGTTTAACCGCCGCTCAAGTGAGCGAAAGAACGGAGGCGGGCTGGACAAACACGCCCGTGGACCCTCCGGGCAAAACCGTCGGCCGGATTATTGCCGACAACATTTTTACCTACTTCAATATGATTTTCGTTATTTTGGCCATATGTGTCATTTCGGTGGGCTCCTGGCAGAACCTCATGTTTATGAGTGTTGTCATAATAAACACTGTGATAGGCATTGTCCAAGAACTCAAGGCCAAGAGCACACTTGATAAGCTTATATTGCTGAGCGAGCCGAATTGCACCGTAATAAGGAGCGGCCGAGAACAGACGATAGCCGTAAGTGATGCCGTGCGGGATGATATTGTAATATTTAATGCCGGAAACGAAATTTTCGCAGATGCCTTTGTTGTTGAGGGAAGCGGAGCGGCAAACGAGGCCCTTATAACGGGCGAGGCTAATGATGTGGAGAAAAACCCCGGCGACACTCTGCTTTCGGGAAGTTTTTTGGTTGCGGGAAGCTGTTTGGCAAGACTAACCCATGTGGGCGCCGATTCCTACGCCTCGAAACTGACAACTAAGGCCAGAGCGCAAAAGCCGCCTCAGGAATCGGAGATGATGCGTTCGCTCACAAAGCTGGTAAAAGTTATAGGTATTATAATTATTCCTCTGGGCGCACTCATGGCTTTTAAGGAAATTTATATTCTTGAAATGAGCGTAAAAGACGGGATTTTGGCCACGGTCGCATCCCTGGTCGGAATGATACCCGAAGGCCTGTATCTGCTCACGACTCTGGCACTTCTTGCCGGAGTTTTGAGACTTTCAGTGAAAAAGACTCTTGTTAAAGAAGTTGCAACCATAGAATCTCTTGCAAGAACCGATGTGCTGTGTGTGGACAAGACCGGAACCATCACCTCTGATGAGATGCAGCTGGATGCCCTTATTCCGCTCTGTCCCGACAGATACACCGCCGACGACCTCACTCTTGTTTTACAGGAGTACCTTGCCTCGCAGAAAGCCGACAATGCCACGCTCAAGGCCGTAAGAGATTATTTCGGCTCGAAATCGGAGAGAATTCCACAGAAAATTTTGCCCTTTTCTTCGAGCCGCAAATATGGAGCCGTTTCGTTCTATGACGATGAGAGCTATGTTTTGGGCGCTCCCGATGTGATTTTGGCTGACAGATATTATGAATTTCAAGACATAATTGAAGAGAGGCTGGAGCTCGGAAACAGGGTTATTTTACTTTCTCACTATGACCGAAGACTTGGTGAAGGCGCACTGGAGAGCGAAGGACTTTTGCCCCTCGCCCTCATAGCTCTTAAAAATAAAATCAGACCTGCCGCAGCCGAAACCTTTAAGTTTTTTAGAGATGAGGGTGTTGCCATTAAGGTAATTTCGGGCGACAACGCTCTTGCGGTTTCGAAAATTGCGGAATCTGTCGGAATTGAAAATGCGGAAAAATACATAGATGCCCGCAGTCTGCACAGCGATGAAGAGATTGAGAAAGCAATACTCAGCTACACCGTTATCGGCAGAGTGAGCCCTGAACAGAAGCAAAAATTTGTTAGGGCGCTGAAAAATAACGGTCACACGGTGGCTATGACCGGCGACGGTGTGAACGATGTTCTTGCCCTTAAAGAGGCCGACTGCTCCATAGCTATGGCCTCGGGCAGTGATGCCGCCAGCCGAGTTTCGCATATTGTTCTTTTAAACTCCGACTTCTCGTCTATGCCCCAAGTTGTGGCAGAAGGCAGAAGAGTTATAAATAACATCGAGCGCAGTGCCACTCTCTTTTTGGTGAAAAACATTTTCTCGTTTATTCTCGCCATTATAAGCCTTATATTCACATTCCAATATCCCTTTACCCCGGCTCATCTCAGTCTTGTAAACACTATAACCATAGGTCTGCCCGGATTTTTCTTGGCCATGGAGCCCAATTCCGATATAGTGAGCGGACGGTTTTTGCAAAATGTCATAAGGCGAGCCCTCCCCGGCGGACTTTCGAATGTATTTTTGGTGCTCTTTGTCATCGCATTCTTTGCGGTCTTCCCCCTGCAAAGAGCAATGGCCGGCACGGTCTGCGCCTCTTTAATTGCCGCAGTAGGCTTTATTATGGTTTATGAAGTTTCGAAGCCTTTGACAAAGCTGAGAAAGCTGATGCTTGCCGTTCTTATTTTGGGGTTTATAATCGCAGCCATATTCCTTAAAGATCTCTTCACTCTTACTAACCTGGATACCGGCGCCAGGCTCATATTGATTGTCTTTCTGCTTCTGGCTTTTCCCGTTTTTAAAACCATATCCGCTTTGTTAAAAATGCTGTATAGAAAGCTTGACGAGTTTTTTGTTAAAGCCGACAATTTTTAGAAAAGAGAGCCCAGGTAGCATATACTGCTTTTTACTTTGACAAAATATATGTTTTGTCTATAATATAGCGTGCGGTTTTATGACCGCTTCGCTCTTTTATTTTGCTGAAAAAGGAGGCTTTTACAAGTTTTATGAAGTTTATAAAAGAATTCATAAAAAATAATAAAGAAGTTAACTACATACTTTACTTCCCGATATATATAATGGCATTTTTCCTTATTGAATACATAACGCCGACCTCGGGCTACTGGGTTACAGACTGTGTTTTGGATAATTACATCCCCTTTGTGCCGGAATTAATCTTTTCTTATGTGCTCTGGTTCCCCCTATTCCCCCTCATCGGCTTCCCCCTTTTGTTTAAGGATGTCGATGCTCTGTCGCGTTGGATGCGCTTCATCATTTTCTCGACATCCAGCTGTCTGATTTTCTATTATTTTGTACCTAACGGTCAGGACCTCAGGCCCGTAGGTTTGGTTCCCGACAGTATTGCAACTGAGTTTCTGACCCTGATATGGTCTGTGGACACCAGTACAAATGTTTTTCCGAGCATGCATGTTGTAACCTGCATAGGCAACATCTGCGCTGTTTTGGACTCGAAAACAACCTTCAAAAACAAGTTTTATAAATTCTTTTTGGTAATAGCTACGGTACTCTGCGCTTCTTCGACGGTGCTCATAAAGCAACACGGGATAATGGATATCTTCGGCGCAGTCACCTTGGCCGTGCCGCTTATAATTATAATATACGGCAAGAGGATTATGGGAGAAAAGAAGAACAGACCCCCTGTCCTTCCTTCCCGTTTAGTCCGATCGGAGGACCTTTCCTGAATTCTATGAGAGATAAGATACACATAAAAGGCGCAAGAGAAAACAATCTTAAAAATATTGAGCTAGAGATTCCCAGAGATAAGCTCGTTGTTATTACCGGAGTTTCCGGCAGCGGCAAGTCGAGCCTCGCCTTTGATACGCTTTATGCGGAAGGTCAGAGACGCTATGTGGAATCTCTTTCCAGCTATGCTCGAATGTTCCTCGGACAGATGAGCAAACCCGATGTTGACTACATAGGCGGACTTTCACCCGCTATTTCGATAGATCAAAAAACAAGTAGCCGGAATCCGCGCTCGACTGTGGGCACCGTGACTGAAATATACGACTATCTCAGACTGCTCTGGGCCAGAGTCGGTCACGCTCACTGCCCCCAATGCGGCAAGGAGATTAAAACTCAAACCATTGACCAAATTTTAGACTCCGTTTTAAAGCTTCCTCAGGACACTCGCTTTATGGTTCTATCTCCTCTTGTGAGAGGCAGAAAGGGCGAGCATGCCAAAGTTTTTGAGGATGCCAGAACCTGGGGCTTTGTGCGTGCCAGAGTTGACGGAGAAATAAGAGGGCTTGACGAGGATATAGTCCTTGAAAAAAACAAAAAACATCACATAGAGCTCGTAGTGGACAGGCTAAGCATGAAGGAAAAGATAGAGAGACGCCTAACCGACTCTCTTGAAACCGCTACGAAGCTCTCGGGCGGACTTGTAATTATTAACACGCCTGACGACGGAAAAGACAGGCTATATTCCCAAAATTACGCCTGTGAAGACTGCGGAATCAGCATGGAAGAGCTGAGTCCCCGATTTTTCTCTTTCAACAGTCCTCAGGGTGCCTGCCCCTTATGCAGCGGTTTGGGCTCGCAACTCATAGCCGATCCCTCGCTCATTATACCGAACGACTCGCTCTCTTTGAGAGGGGGTGCCGTGGATGTTCCCGGCTGGAACAATTTTAAGCCCGATTCCGTCACCACAATTTTCTTTGAGGCTTTGGCTGAAAAATACGATTTCAGTCTCGATACCGCATATAGGGATTTGCCCGAAAACATTAAGGATATAATTCTCTATGGTACGGGAAACGAAAAACTGGAGCTTAAATACAGAACAGGAAGCGGCTATAGAAGCTATCGCCAACCCTTTGAGGGGCTTTTAAACAATGTTGAGCGTCGGTATAGAGAGACCCAATCATCCTATATGAAGGACGAATACGAGGCACTCATGCAGGAGCAAGCCTGCCCCGAGTGCCAGGGCAAGAGGCTTAAAAAGGAAGTCCTTTCCGTATATGTCGGGGGAATTAATATTCACGAGTTTTGTGAAATGCCCGTTTCGGAGTCTTTGAAATTCATTGAAAACTTAAAGCTCAGCGAAAAGGAAACCGTTATTGCCGCACAGATTCGCAAGGAGATTATAAGCAGACTCGGGTTTTTAAACAGCGTGGGTCTTAACTATCTCACACTCTCCCGCTCGGCCTCGACTCTTTCGGGCGGCGAGAGCCAGAGAATAAGACTCGCGACACAAATAGGTTCGACGCTGATGGGCGTACTGTATATTTTAGACGAGCCCTCGATAGGTCTGCACAGAAGAGACAGCGAAAAGCTCATCCGCACTCTGAAGGGGCTTCGCGACCTCGGCAACAGTGTCATTGTTGTTGAGCATGATAAGGAAACTATGCGAAATGCCGACTTTATCGTTGATATAGGCCCCGGAGCGGGTGCGCACGGCGGTGAAATTGTTGCCATAGGCTCGCCCGAGGATATATGCAAAAATCCGAAAAGCATCACAGGTCAATACCTGACTGGCAGGAAGAAGATTCCTCTGCCCAAAAAAAGGCGAGAAATCACCGACAGGCGAATTAAAATAATCGGCGCCGAGGAGAACAACCTCAAGAAAATAGATGTTGAAATTCCTCTCGGCACGCTAACCTGCGTTAGCGGCGTTTCGGGCAGCGGAAAATCGAGCTTAGTCAACGAAATTATATATAAGGCTCTTGCCTCTGAGCGCAACAGAGCCAAGCTCCGTCCCGGAAAACATGTCCGCATAGAAGGGTCAGAGCTCATAGATAAAGTGATTTGCATAGATCAGTCGCCGATAGGCCGCACTCCCCGCTCGAACCCTGCGACCTACACGGGGCTTTTCGACGGCATAAGAGAGCTTTATTCCATGACACCCGACGCCCGACTCAGGGGCTACGACAAGGGCAGGTTCTCATTTAATGTGAAGGGCGGCCGCTGTGAGGCCTGCAAAGGCGACGGCTCTTTGAGAATTGAAATGCATTTTCTTTCCGATGTGTATGTAAATTGCGATGTATGCAAGGGCAAGAGATATAACAGAGAGACTCTTGAGGTGCGCTACAAGGGCAAAAACATATCGGAAGTTTTGGATATGACTATTGACGAGGCTCTGGACTTTTTCTCGAGCATACCGAAGCTTGTAAACAAGCTGAGTGTGCTCAGAGATGTCGGCCTCGGCTATATGAAGCTGGGTCAATCCTCTGTAAGTCTCTCGGGCGGCGAGGCGCAGAGAGTGAAGCTTGCCACGGAGCTTTCGAAGCGCTCTACGGGCAATACCTTATATGTTTTGGACGAGCCCACCACGGGACTTCATGAGGCGGATGTGGCCAGGCTTGTCGAGATTCTGCACAGGCTGACCGATTCGGGCAACACGGTTCTTGTAATAGAGCACGACATGGATGTCTTAAAGGTAGCCGATTACATCATAGACCTCGGACCTGAGGGCGGAGATGCCGGCGGCGAACTTATTTTTGCCGGCCGTCCCGAGGATTTGGTGAACTGCCCTCGAAGCTATACCGGAAAATACATGAAGGAAGTTCTTGAGTAATGGGATTTTTCGCCTGCGCTGTACAATTTTATTTTGGGAATTTATCAGAGTCTTTTCTTAACGCAAGATCGGCTGTTTCCCCATCGGATTCTTTTTAAGCTATGTCGGATTTTTTTGAAATAAGCGGAACAATAAAAGCCGTTGTTTACGCCGACGAGTCCTCGGGTTACTGTGTGCTGAGAATGGTAGGCGAGGATGAGCTTGAATACACAGTAACGGGCACTCTTCCGGGCGCCAAAGTTTCGATGACTCTTTCCGCCCGTGTCTCGGAGGTTATACACCCCAAGCACGGCTTACAGCTTGAAGCTCTGTCGCATGAGCTTTTTCTGCCCGAAACGGTTGAGGATATCTTTTCCTTTTTGGCCGCAGGCTCTATACCGGGCATAGCCGAAAAAACCGCAAAGCTGATTGTTGACAGCTTTGGCGCCGAGAGCCTGCAGGTTATAGAGACAGCTCCCAATAAGCTTGCCGAGAAGATTAAGGGTCTCGGCATGAAACGCGCAGAGAGTATTTCGAAAAACTTTAACAGACAGTGCGAGCTTCTCTCGCTCACGAGTTTTTTGAGCTCCTTTAATATAAGCTCCGTCTTTGCCATGCCCCTCTTTTCCTCTTACGGAAGCACCGCCGTTGAGAAAGTCTGCGACAACCCCTATATTCTCTCGATGCCGCACATCGGAGCGAGCTTTACCAAAGCCGACTCTCTTGCCCTCTCACTCGGACTCAGCTATGAAAGCCACGAAAGAGTGGCCGCCGCCGTCATATATGAGCTTAGACACAATGCGGATTTCGGCCACTGCTTCATACCCAAAGACAAGCTTATTGCCGCCACAGCTCAATTCATCGATGTATCCGAGGAAAGAGTCGAGGATGCGCTTGACTTTTTGGTAGAACGCAAAGAAATTTATCTCAGTGAGATTAACGGACTTCTTGTTTGTTATTTAGAGAAGATATTCTTTGCCGAGCGGGAGCTTGGCGAAAGGCTTAATGATATGCTCTCTAAAAGCAGTGAAGAAAAGCGATTTGACGAGAGTATAACTCGGCGTTACTGCGAAGACAGCGGAATACGCTTTTCCAAAGAGCAGGAAGAGGCCATAATCCTTGCTTCGGAAAAGAATATATTGCTTATAGGCGGAGGCCCCGGCACGGGCAAGACCTTTCTTATCGGTGTTATCATTGAGCTTTATAAGAGTCTTGGAAAAAAGACCCTTATTGCCGCCCCCACGGGCAGAGCCGCAAAACGCATAAGCGAGCTTACGGGAAACGAAGCCTTTACCATTCACCGCATGCTGGGCGCTTCATTTGCTCCGGGTGCAGAGGAAACCATTTTTGAAAAAGACGAGGACGACCCCCTGGACACAGACCTTCTTGTCCTCGATGAGTGCTCGATGCTGGATGTTGAGCTTTTAAACTCCTGTCTTAAGGCTCTGCCGCACTCGGCCTCTCTCATTTTAGTCGGCGACTCCAATCAGCTGCCCAGTATAGGCCCGGGCTCCGTTTTTGCCGATTTAGAGCGAAACGAAAGTATTCCCAAGGTAGTTTTGAAAGAGATTTTCAGGCAAAGCGAGCAGAGCAACATGGTGAAAATTGCTCACCGCATACTTAAAAAAGAAAAGCCAGAGCTTTTTTACAGAGACGGCGACTTTTTCTTTTTAAAGGCTTACGAGCCCGAGGAGCTCTATACCCTTATTGTGGATTTGATACAGCGACGCCTGCCTGTGAATATGGGAATTAATCCTGATGATATACAGGTTTTGAGTCCTACAAAAAAGGGGCCCTTGGGCACTCTGTACCTCAACAAACTTCTGCAAGAGGTTTTAAACCCCAAAAGTACGGACAAAAAAGAGAAAATTTTCGGCTCAAATGTCTTTCGAGTTGGCGACAGAGTAATGCAAAGCCGAAATAACTATGATATAATATATAAACAGGATTCGTATTTGGGAGCCGGAATATACAACGGAGACATAGGTTATATTCTGGATATTGATTTTATTTCCGAAACTCTCGTCATAGATTTTGAGGGTAAAATTGCCGAGTACGACTATCTTCAGCTATCAGATCTCACTCACGCTTGGGCTATAAGTGTACACAAGGCCCAGGGCAGCGAGTATAAGGCCTGTATACTGGCTCTTTTGCAGGTTCCAAGGCCTCTTATGAGTCAGAGTATCTTTTATACGGCAATAAGCAGGGCAAAGGAGCTCATGATAGTTGCCGGTGATGAAAATGTAGCCTATACTATGATAGCTAGCGATAAGAAATCTAAGCGATACAGCGGCCTTAGGGCCAGACTTTCAGGTGAGGTGGTGGATTATTTATGAGTTTTTTTAAAACACTTTTGGACATCCTCTTCCCGCCGCGCTGTGTTTTTTGCGGCGCAGTCTTAAAGTCGAGGGTAAGCGGTGTTTGTGAGTCGTGTATTGAGAATCTCCCCTATGTTAAAAAGAGCGAGCTTCCCAATATTGAGTTTATCGACGATTTTACATCGCCTCTCAAGTATGAGGCCAGCGTAAGAGAATCGATTTTGCGCTACAAGTTCGACGGCCGCAATGTATATGCAACGACCTATGCCCATATTCTGGCTGAGAACATAAGGGAAAATCTCGGCGGCAAGTTCAATTTGATAACCTGGGTGCCGCTCTCGAGCGAGAGGCTGAGCGAGAGAGGCTATGACCAGGCGATGCTCATTGCCATGGCCACCGCTTTAGACCTTAGTGATGTTGCCGTTGAAACCCTGCGAAAGAGCACTCACACCGAGCCGCAGTCGAGCAAGGGTGGGCTTAGCGAGAGAAAGGCCAATATTTCCGGGGCGTATGAACTTACAGACCCCGAGCTTGTTGAGGGCAAGAGGGTTCTCCTTATAGACGATATAGTCACTACCGGCGCCACCGTGTCGGAGTGCGCAAGAATGCTCAGAGAGGGCGGCGCAAAGGAAATTTACTGTGCATCGCTTGCCTACAGTGTAAGACAATAATCCATCTTGAGGTGTTAAATGGTAATTTTTGAAAGAGACGTAGCCGTTGATTTGGGAACCTGTGAGTCCATGCTCTATGTCAGGGGCAAGGGCATTATGGTTCGTGAACCTACAATTGTTGCGGTTGATAAATACTCGGGCGAACTTATTAAAATAGGCAAGGAAGCCCAGAAAACCTTGGGCAGAACTCCTGCCAACATCATTCCCATAAACCCCATTGTGAACAGCGTTATCTCGGACTACGATATGACTGTGGCAATGCTTAAGGAGCTCGTTTCCAGAATCACAACCTTCAGCCTTTTTAAGCCCAGAGTTTTGGTCACCGTTCCCGGCACCATAAGCGGGGTTGAGGAGAGAGCCCTTATCGATGCCGTTATTGAGTCGGGCGCAAGAAAAGTCTACTTGGTCGAAAGCTCTGCTGCCACGGCTTTTGGCGCGGGTGTTGACATCACCAAGCCCGACGGCCACCTTGTTATAGATATCGGCGGCGGCACAACCGATGTTGCCGTTGTTTCGATGGGCGGAGTTGCCGAATATGAATCTACCAACATTGCCGGCAGAGAGTTTGACGAGTCTATAATCCGCTATTTAAGGCGCAAGCATAATCTGCTTATCGGCGAAAAGACCGCCGAGGATTTGAAGATAAACATCGGCAGCATGATAGCCAGAGCCGATGTCGGTTCGGAAGAGGTAAAGGGACGCGACCTTGCTACGGGACTTCCCAAAACCGTAAGTGTAAGCTCATCCGAACTTGCGGAAGTTTTCATAGAGCCTGCCAAGGCAATTATGGAGTGCGTACACATGGTTTTGGAGAGAACACCTCCCGAGCTCATGGGAGATATCTCTCAAAACGGCATCGTCATGTCGGGCGGCGGAAGCCTTGTCTACGGCTTCGACAGGCTTATTGAGCACGACCTCGGCATTAGAACCATGATAGTTGACGACCCCGTCTCCTGCGCGGTTTACGGCGGCGGCAAGATGCTTTTAAACCTCGACAACATGCAGGACGGAATGATGAACTTCTCGCGCAAGAGAAAGCTTAGGAATTGAACAATGATTGGAGCGCCGTTTATAGCGGCGCTCTTTATTTTATTTTATTGCAAACAGGAAAAGCCTGCTGTTGCAGGCCTTGAAGGAAAAATATGGTTTAAAAATTTGTATGGCAATATACCTTTCTATAAATCAGCGCTGTCTACACACCCTCTTGACGGCATATACTTTAAACTTTTAATTCAACACACTAACTAAATGTAAAACTGATAGTCTAAATGCCTAAACAGACGGGTCAATAGTCTGTTGAATACAAAAAATAAGAGCCTTTACTTTATCCGGCATATAAAATTTTTTTGTATACAATGCAAAGACTCCAATTAAAGCTTGGATTAAAAGGGCGTATAACCATATTATTTTGACAAATATCACTTACACAGGGCGCGGGTATAACACACAGTTCGTTGCTCAAATTGCTGATTTTTAAAAGAAATTCACATGTGGGACTTGTAACATTTATCTTTGGCGTTAATCCTTTTATATGCATGTTATGAATTAATTCTTGATATACCGCAAAATTGTCCGGGAAGGTATAAAATCTGCCGAGTGAAAATTCACTCGGCAGTCTTTTTGATTGATTATCTATTGATTAATACATTCCGCCCATGTCGGGAGCTGCGGGCATTGCCGCAGGAGGCTCGGGAATGTCGCCCACAAGGGCCTCGGTTGTGAGAACCATTGACGATACGGAGCAGGAGTTCTCTATTGCACTGCGGCAGACCTTTGTCGGGTCGATAATGCCCATCTTGAGCATGTTGCCGTATTTGGACTTTTCGGCATCAAAGCCGTAGTCGTGATCTCTGGCGCTCATGACCTTTTCAAGAACAACTGCGCCGGGGAGTCCTGCGTTCTCCGCTATCTGGCGTATGGGAGCAAGGAGAGCTGCGGCAACAACATTTGCGCCTGTCTTCTCGTCGTCCTCGAGACTCTTAGAGAGTCTGCTCACCGCCTTGGAGGCTATGATGTAGGCCGAGCCGCCGCCGGCGACTATGCCCTCTTCAACAGCCGCCCTTGTGGCGTTGAGAGCGTCTTCCATACGAAGCTTCTTGTCTTTCATCTCTGTCTCGGTTGCGGCGCCGACCTTTATGACGGCAACACCGCCTGCGAGCTTGGCAAGTCTTTCCTGAAGCTTCTCTTTATCGTAATCGGAGGTTGTAATCTCAATCTCGTTGTTGATTGCGGCTACTCTGGCCTTAATCTCTTCGGGGTCGCCCTTGCCGCCGACTATGATGGTGTTTTCCTTGGTGACCTTGACTTGGCTGGCATTGCCCAGCATATCGACTGTGGCGTCCTTGAGCTCCATGCCGAGATCGGAGGATATTACCTCGCCGCCTGTTAAGATTGCGATATCTCTAAGCATCTCTTTGCGTCTGTCGCCAAATCCGGGAGCCTTTACGCAGACCGAGATGAAGGTGCCGCGGAGCTTGTTGAGGATGATTGTTGCAAGAGCCTCGCCCTCAACATCCTCGGCTATTATGAGGAGCTTTCTGCCGGCCTGAACTACCTGCTCGAGAAGGGGCAGTATCTCCTGAATATTGGAAATCTTCTTATCTGTGATTAAGATTGCGGCATCGTCTAAAACAGCTTCCATCTTGTCGGTATCCGTGACCATGTAGGGGGCTATATAGCCTCTGTCGAACTGCATGCCTTCGACTACCTCGGAATAGGTTTCGGCCGTCTTGGACTCCTCAACGGTGATAACACCGTCTCTACCGACCTTCTCCATCGCCTCTGCAATGAGCTTGCCTATGTGCTCCTCTCCCGAGGAGATGGCGCCGACTCTGGCTATTTCTTCAATGTCGGAAACGGGCTTGCTGTGCTTCTTTATCTCTTCGACTGCCGCAACTGCCGCTTTCTGCATACCGTTCTTAATTCCCATGGGGTTGGCGCCTGCTGCAAGGTTTTTGAGTCCTTCGCCTATCATTTGCTGAGCAAGAAGGGTAGCTGTAGTGGTACCGTCACCTGCGATGTCGTTTGTTTTTGTGGATACCTCGCGGATGAGCTGTGCGCCCATGTTTTCGAACACATCTTCGAGTTCAATCTCTTTTGCTATTGTCACGCCGTCGTTAGCTATGAGGGGAGCGCCGAACTTTCTTCCGAGCACTACATTGCGTCCCTTGGGACCTAAAGTGACGGATACTGTATCTGCCAATTTATCTACACCGGTCTTTATAGCTCTGCGAGCTTCTTCACCGTAAATTATATTCTTTGCCATATTCTATCTACCTCCGATTTATTCTACTATAGCGAGTATGTCGCTCTGCTTGACTATCATGAGTTCTTCTTCATCTACCTTGACATTGGTTCCGCTGTATTTGCCGACGAGAACACTCTGACCCTTCTTTACGACCATCTTGACTTCGTTGCCGTCGATCATTCCGCCGGGACCTACCTCTACTACCGTGTATATCTCGGGCTTCTCCTTGGCTGAACCCGCCAAAAGAATTCCGCTCTTTGTCTTCTCTTCAGCTTCCTGCTGCTTGAGTATTACTCTGTCTGCCAAAGGTTTTAATTTCATGTAAATGCCTCCCGTAAAATGTTAATTATAGTTAAACTAGTGTTGGCACTCGAGCACTTCGAGTGCCAACACTAGTTTAACACTTTTTTTAAAATAGTCAATACTAAAGACCAAGTTTTTTAGTGTTTAATGCAAAAGCTTGAAAAAATATACATATTTTGCAAATTTATCCCGCTTTTTGTAGAGTTTGAGCTCCTTTATGCAAAAAACAGTGTTAAAATCGCAAAAATCGTGCAGCTACATTTTTTATCTCGGAGCTCTGTTTTTGTACATAAACAGGGAGCAACGGATGTTTCCGTTATAGAGTCTTCTTGTTTTTTCGGCCTTTTTTCCGAAATAGCTTTCGAATTCCGGCTCGGGAGAAATTATGTAGGCATCCCAATTTTCGAGTTTTGCATAGGTTTTGCCGAAAGCCGCATAGAGTTCTTTGCTCTCTTTTTCGTCCATAAGTCTGAGTCCGTATGGGGGATTTGTGACTATTCTCCCCTCCTCGGTCTTGCGCTCGAACTTTAGGGCATCGGAAATCTCGAAGCTCACACAGTCTGTAACTCCCGCTCGCTCGGCGTTCTTTTGGCAGAGCTCTATTGCCTTGGGGCTTATATCGGAGCCGTAGATTTTGTATTTCCCGTTAAACTCCCTGCTTTTGGCGTATTCCCGAGCTTCTTTCCAAGCTTTTTTATCGGATATTTTCCAGTCTTCGGAAATAAAGCTTCTGTTAAGTCCCGGCGCGCGGCGTTTGGCCGCAAAGGCCGCCTCTATGGCTATGGTGCCGCTTCCGCAGAAAGGATCGGCCAGCTCTCCAAAGCCCTTGTAGCCTGAAATATCCACCATTGCCGCCGCCAAGGTCTCTCTTATCGGGGCCTCGTAGTTTTCGGGGCGATAACCCCTTTTGTGAAGCCCCTGTCCGCTGGTATCGACACAGAGTGATACCGTGTCGTCGATTAAAATAAACTGTATTCTGACCAAATTTCCGGTTTCGGGAAACCAGCGCATTTTATAGACGCTCTCGAGTCTTTTTGAAACCGCTTTTTTTATTATCTTTTGGCAGTCGGGCACGGAGAACAGTTTGGAGTTAAGTGAAAAGCCTTTGACGGGAAACTCGTCGTTTTTTCCGATAAACTCCTCGAACGGAAGTTTTTTTGTGCCCTCGAAAAGCTCATCAAAGCTTAAAGCCTTAAAAGAACCCAGCTCTATGAGTATGCGCTCGGAAAAACGCGACATAATGTTGGCGCGCATAAAGGCGTTGTCGTCGCCCTCGAACCTAACTCTTCCGTTTTCGGCCTTGATGTTTTGCATGCCCATGAATTTAAGTTCGTTCCTGCAGAACGTTTCCAATCCGAAGAGGCAGGGAGCTATATATTTTCTCATATTATTCATCCTTTGTGTTCAAGCTGTTTTCATCCGCATATTCCCGATTTTCTTTTTTGAAAACAAGAGCGGCTGAAGCTATTATCAAGGCGAGCGCCGCAACGGATGCAACCGTTGCAAAAGTTGCGTCAGTCCCGTTCACGCTGTCGACCAAAAACATTTTGGAGTAGCGGATTTTTTCCATGTCGGCAGTGTCTTCAATCAGCTCTAAACTGTAGAGAGTCTTTTTGTTTCCATCTATCCATTTGTTCATGAGGCTAAGCAAGTCATCTCGGCAATCTTGCAGGGAGCCGTGTATGACTATGTATTTTTCTTCAGTATTCTTGCCGCCGAGGTACCCTCCGCTTTTTGCCATAATTTCATCTACCGAATTGAAATAGCGTTCGGGGAAGCGTATGACAAGAAGTTTACCATCGTAAGGTGCTATTGCATACCTGGCTGTCGCCTTTTCGCTTAAATTTCCGCCTTCGGCAAAGATTGTGTAAATCTTTGAAACCTCGAGCTTATAGTATCCGCCCTCGCTTTTTTCGTCTATACTGCCGAGCGCCGAGGGGCCCAAAAGAAGCTTAAATCCCCCGAAGCGCGAAAGCGCAAGCAGAATAAGCGCCGCGAAAAGAAGAGCCGATACTAAAGCTATGCGCTTTTTACTCATTCTTTCCCTCACTCATTTCTATTAAATCCAGCAGGGCCAGAGCTAAGGCCGCCTTTATGACCCGTGCCTTGCGCGGACCGAGCGATGCCTCTACCCTGCCTTTAAGGCGGATTGATACCTCTCTCATCTTCCCTGTTTCAACAGTTCTCTGTTCCCTGTTTATATACGGGCTCGGCCTGAGCGCACAACAAATTTCTAAGTCGGAGCCGTTTGTGAGACCGCCGTCCACCCCGCCCGAGTAATTGTTGAGCGCAGCCGGTTTTCCGTCTTTTATCACTATCGAATCGTTGGCCTCACTGCCTCTCATGGAGACAAAATCGAAGCCCTTGCCGAACTCTATTCCTTTAACTCCGCCTACGCTCATTATCATTGAGGAGATGTGGGCTTCGACTCCACCGAAAACAGTGTCACCCAGGCCGGGAGCAAGGCCACTGACGGTGAGGCAGAGTTTTGTACCCACCGAGTCGCCGATTCCGCGCGCCTCGAGAATTTCTTTTTTCATGTTAACCGAAAATGCCTCGGCCTTGCTCTCGCCCATTTGCATAAAACGAGGCTGAATTACTATGCCGCGTCTTTCAAGAATCATCTCCGCAATAGTGCCGGCAAAAACAAAGGCCTCGTCAGAAACACCTGTCGCGGCGGCTTTTTCGGGACTTTTTGAAAGATAGCATGCCAAGTCGACAGTGCCCGGCCGCAGTGCGCCCTCGGCCTTTGAGAATCCCTGCGGTCTCACTAATATTGCGGAAAGAGGCTCACCCGTTAGGCGGTTCTCTTTTACTCCGCTTAAAAACTTAGGCTCTTCCTTGGCTCTGGCATCTAAATTCAGCTCTTTCATGCCCAGATAAGGGGCGTTCAGACGCTCTAAAAAATCAGCTAGGTTAAAAGGTTCGTCCTTTTTAAGCCCTGTTATTGTGAGAAAAACGAAGTTTTCCTCATGGTCCCATGACACACTCAGTCGTATTTTATTTCCTATTTCATTCATTTCTTTTTAGCCTGCTCTTAAATATATTACAATAGATTTTGATATGCGTTTAGAATACAGTATGGCCCCTCTCTTGTCAAAGATTAAAGCCGTCAAAACCCTTGCGCTTTCCTTTGAAATCTTGCGCGAAAGGGTCTTAATATGTTAAAATTCTGGCCGCTCCTATATAAAAGAAAGGTCTAAAAATATGTGGTTTACGCTCTCACTTCTCACTATCGCAGCTTGGGCGCTTTCGGATCTCTTTTCTAAGCGCGGAACAAGACCTGAGGATAAAAACTCTCACCTCAAGCTGATTATTGTTGTCGGCGCATTTATGACGGCTCACGCCATTTTCTATTTGATTACTAACGATGTTGAGTTTTCTCCCAAGGCGATAATCACCTATGCCCCCGTTTCGGGCATGTATATTCTTGCCATGGCCTTGGGTTATGCCGGTCTGAGATATATAGAACTCTCTATATCGACTCCCATCTGCAACTCTTCGGGCGCTGTGGCCTGTATACTCTGTATAGCGGTTTTAAAGCAGAGCATATCCCCCATGCAGATTGTGGGTGTGGTGATTGTCAGTGTCGCCGTATTTTTGCTCTCGATGAGCGAAAGAGAACCTAAGAAAGAGAAGCTGAAAGAACCCACAGAAAAAACTTCCCGCTTTGACAACAAGTTTCTAGCGCTCCTGTTCCCCCTTCTCTACTGCTTTATCGACGGCTTCGGCTCTTTTCTCGACGCCTTCTATCTCGATACGGGTATATTGGAGGAGAGTGTCGCAAACCTGGCCTATGAATTTACTTTCGGCATATGCGCCATCTGCTCATACTTATATTTGAGATTCGTGAAAAAAGAGCGCTTCTCGTTTTTAAAACAAAAAGACTTTTGCATAGCGGCCGCCTGTGAAACCGCCGGACAATTTACCTACATACACGCTCTGGGCGACAACGCCGTTGTGGCCGCGCCTCTCATATCCTCGTACTGTGTGTTTTCCGTTATACTCTCGAGGCTTATTTTAAAAGAAAAGCTTAGAGCAAAGCAGTATATTATTATAGCCGCATTGGTGACGGGTATTGTTATTTTAGGCTATTTTGATGTATAGTAAAGGGAAGAACTTTTGATAAGCTTTTACTCATGTATTTGAATAAGGATGGTGTTTATGGAAGAGACTGCAAAATATAAAAGAGTGCTGCTTAAAATAAGCGGCGAAGCCTTGGCCGGAGAGGCAGGAAGAGGCTTAGACTTTGCCTTTATTTCCAAAGTCGCCGATAAAGTTAAAAAATGCGTGGATGCAGGCGTGCAGATGGGTATCGTCATAGGAGGCGGCAATTTCTGGCGCGGAGTGAAAGACGGCGGCGGAAAGATTGAAAGAACCCGAGCTGACCACATGGGAATGATGTCTACGGTTATGAACTGCCTTGCCGTTGCGGATATTATGGAGCAAAAAGGGCTTGATGTGCGAGTTCAGACCGCCATTGAGATGCGAAGTGTGGCCGAGCCCTACATCAGACTCAAAGCCATCAGACACCTCGAAAAAAACAGAGTAGTGCTCTTTGCATGCGGCACCGGACTTCCCTATTTTTCGACGGATACGGCAGCTGTTTTGAGAGCAGCGGAAATAGGTGCAGACTTCATACTGCTGGCCAAAAACATAGACGGCGTATATTCTGCCGACCCGAAGATAGACACCGGAGCCGTAAAGTTTGACAATATAAGCTACGACGAGATACTCAGCAAGCAACTGCAGGTTATGGACCTCACTGCCACCTCGCTTTCGATGGAAAACGACATACCTATAGTTGTATTTGCACTTAAAGACCCCGAAAACATTTATCGTGCCGTAATGGGCGAAAAAACAGGAACAATAGTCAGAAAATAAGGAGGAAAAACATGGCTAACGAATATAAGGTATACGAAGAGAAAATGAAAAAGAGCACGGAGTTTTTATCCCGCGATCTGGCCTCTGTCCGTGCGGGCAGGGCAAGCGCAGCCGTTTTGGACCCTATTACGGTGGACTATTACGGAACTCCCACTCCCATAAACCAGATTGGCACAATCTCCTCTCCCGACCCGAGAACCCTGCTCATCTCCCCCTGGGATCAGAGCGTGCTGGGTAACCTGATTAAGGCAATACAGGCCTCGGACCTCGGCATTAACCCGCAGAACGATGGAAAGAACATAAGACTTATATTCCCCCAGCTCACTGAGGAGCGCCGTCACGAGCTGAACAAGCAGGTAAAAAAATATGCCGAAGACACAAAAGTTGCAATACGCAATATCCGCCGCGAAGCGATGGATGACTATAGGCGCATGCAGAAGAATTCGGAGATAACCGAGGACGACCTTAGAAATTCGGAGAAAGACATCAACGACCTCACCGATAAATGGGTTAAAAAGGTTGACGAAATAGCGAAGGCCAAAGAAGATGAGCTCTTCGAAATCTGAGGCCAAAAAGGACATACCCGAAATCTACAGCCAACGCCGTCCGCCCAAGCACATTGCCATAATACTCGACGGCAACGGAAGATGGGCTAAGCGGCGCGGGCTACCGCGCACTGCCGGTCACAGCGTCGGCGCCGAAAACTTCAGAACTATTGCCACCTATTGCAAAGATATAGGTGTGAAATTTCTTACGATTTACGCTTTTTCGAGTGAAAACTGGAAGAGGCCCGCAGAGGAAATTTCCGCCATAATGAGGCTCTTCGAGAAATATCTGATAGAAGCGGTTGAGACTATGGCAAGAGATAAAATAAAACTCAAAATACTGGGTGATGTTTCACTTTTGAGTCCGAAACTTCGCACTCTTATTGAAGAGACGGCGCAGATTTCCGCCGAATACGAGGGATTTCAGGCAAATGTCTGTATAAACTACGGCGGCAGAGCCGAAATCGTCAGAGCCGCCAAGCTCTATGCCGAGGACTTAATAAACGGCAAGGCCAAAGGCCTCACCGAGGAGAGCTTTTCACGCTATCTTTATACTTCCGGCATTCCTGACCCCGACCTAATAATAAGACCCGGCGGGGAGATTAGACTCTCCAACTTTTTAATGTGGGAGTCGGCCTATTCGGAGCTGATTTTCTCGGACATACTCTGGCCGGATTTCGGAGTGAGGGACCTTGACAAGGCTATAGAAGAATACTGGTCTCGTGACAGGAGATATGGAGGACTTAAATAGATGGTAAAGCGAATTATAGTTGCTGTCGTAGGACTGCCCATCATCCTGGGCATTATCATTGTTGCGCCCCCTTGGGCAACTTCTGTTTTGATAGCGCTGATTTCGGCCATAGCGTCCTATGAGTTTATAAATTCTTTCAATAAAATTCACCGAAGACGCTTAAACATTACCGTGGTTTTATTCGCCCTTGCCTTCCCCCTGGTGGAGGGTTTTCTGCCTATGTACTTTTATTGGGCGCATATTTTTCTGCTTGTTTCGGTTTTGGCTTTTGAGATGATTCTTTCTTACAATGACAATGAAGAAAAAGAGAAAATTTCTTTCTATCTCCTCTCCTTTGCCGTTTTTTCGGCCGCAGTTATGCCCATACTTCTGACTTCCATACTGCGCATAGCAACCATAGCCGAGCCGAGATGGGTGTATGTGCTCCTGCCGTTTATCGTGGCATTTTCGAGCGACACCGGCGGCTATTTTGGCGGCATGTTTTTCGGAAAGAAAAAGCTCATAGAAAAGCTTTCGCCAAAAAAAACCGTGGAGGGCTCAATCGGCGGCTTTGTATTCTCCGTTTTTTTCATGCTGGTTTACGGCTTTATTTTGAGGGCTGTGGGTTATACACCTAGTTTTATCTATCTTTTAATCTACGGCATTTTGGGCTCGTTTTTCTGCCAGATAGGCGACCTTTGCTTCTCGGCGTCAAAACGCGAGAGCGGGATAAAGGATTTTGGAAATATACTCCCCGGCCACGGCGGTATGCTCGACAGATTTGACAGTATCTATTTTACTGCGCCTATCATCGAGCTTCTCCTGCGATTTATACCGATAATATGAGAAACAGACTCAGTATTTTAGGCTCAACGGGCAGCATAGGCACTCAGGCTGTGGATGTTGCAAAAACGCACGGCTTTGAAGTCTTGGCTCTTGCTGCCGGCTCGAACATCGAGCTTTTGGAAAAGCAGGCCAGAGAACTTAGACCTGAGTTTATTGCGGTTTATGAAAGAGAAAAAGCCGAGCAGCTCTCTAAAAACCTAAGCGATATGGACATAGAGGTCAGCTTCGGCCCCAGGTCGCTCACCATGGCGGCTACCTATCCGGGAGTAGACACGGTATTGGCCGCAATGAGCGGGACGAAGGGCCTGCTTCCCACGCTGGAAGCCGTTAAAAAGGGCAAGCGCATAGCCTTGGCCAACAAGGAGACTCTCGTAATGGCCGGTCGAATATTTATGGATGCCGTAAAGCGCTATGGCGCAGAGCTTATTCCCGTTGACTCGGAACACTCCGCCATTTTTCAGTGTCTCGGCGGCAAGAGAGAGTTTTTAAGCAAAATATATCTCACCGCCTCGGGAGGCCCTTTCAGAGGCCGCAGTTTTAAAGAGCTTGAAAGTGTCAGACCCGAAGATGCGCTCAGGCATCCGAATTGGTCGATGGGCGCAAAGATAACTATAGACTCTGCCACACTGATGAACAAGGGCTTGGAGCTTATAGAGGCCATGCACCTTTTTAGTTTAAAGCCCGATGATATTGATATTTTGGTTCACCCTGAAAGTGTGGTACACTCTATGGTTGAATTTGTTGACGGTTCGGTTCTGGCTCAGCTTGGAGTCCCCGACATGCGTCTGCCTATTCAATATGCCATAAGCTATCCCAAGAGACTGCCATCACCGGCAAAAAGGCTCTCGTTTAAAGAAAACAGCAGTCTGAATTTCTTTGAGCCTGACTTAAAAGCCTTTCCCTGCCTGCGCTTGGCAATCGAGGCGGCCAAAAGCGGCGGAAACTCGCCCGCCATCTTATCTGCCGCAAACGAAGTTGCAGTTTCATTGTTTTTACAAAAGAGAATCGGCTTTAACGACATTTACAGACTTGTTGCCGATACTCTCTCGAGCCTGCCCTATGAATCGGAGCCGAATTTGGAGTCTCTGCTGTCATATGACAGGCGCGCAAGAAGTTTTTTAGAGGAGAAGTATTCTTAATGTATATCGCAGTCGCAATAATATTGTTCGGACTTTTAATAGGCATACACGAATTCGGTCACTTTATAGCCGCAAAATCGGTCGGCGTTAAGGTGAACGAATTTTCAATAGGTATGGGTCCCAAACTCTTAAAAAAACAGGGCAAAGAAACTCTTTACAGCTTGAGAGCTCTTCCCATCGGCGGCTTTTGCGCCATGGAAGGCGAGGATGAGGAATCGGATAATCCGAGAGCTCTGAAGAATCAGGGCTTTTTCAAGAGCTTTCTAATACTTTTTGCTGGCTCGGGTATGAACTTTGTTTTGGGCTTTGCGCTTGTTTTCATCATTTTCTTAAATGCAGGCGGCTATCAAACAGCCAAAATAACCTCTTTTATGGAAAACTGCCCCTATGAGAGCGAAGAGGCTTTTAAGAAAGACGACATTATCTACTCGATAGATTCACACAGAATTTTTGTTTTCGGAAATGTTTCGACCTATCTTAAACAGGGTAGCGGCGTTCATGACTTTGTTGTTATCAGAGACGGAGAGAAAGTTAGGCTTAATAATCTAAAGCTTACACCCTTGGAATATAAGGACGGCCTTTATTACGGCTTTAAATTCGGAGAGGTTGAGAGCTCGCCTCTTAAAATACTAAGGCACAGTTTTTACACGGCTTTGGACTTTGTAAGAGAGATTTGGAGAGCTTTAAAGGAGCTTGTGGCCGGAAGATTGGGTTTTGACATGATGGCGGGACCGATTTACATAGTTAAGGTTATAAGCGATGTGGGCGAGAGCTCGCCTTCGGTTTCGGACGCTATCATAAACATCTTATATCTGGGCGCTTTCATTTCTGTGAACCTGGCATTTATGAATCTGCTTCCCATCCCCGCTCTTGACGGCGGTCGCATTTTCTTTTTGGCTGTGAACGCTCTTGTGAGCCTTATAGTCGGAAGAAAAATAAGCTCGGAATATGAAAAATATGTCCATGCCGGAGGCATGATTCTGCTTCTCGGATTAATGGCGGTTGTAATGTATTTTGATTTGCAGAGGCTTATTAAACTATGACGAGAAGTGCGCTTAAAAAATCCATAATGGTTGGAAATGTGCAAATCGGCGGCGGCGCTCCCATAAGCGTACAGTCGATGTGCAACACAAAAACAGAGGATATCGGCGCCACGTTGGCTCAGATAAATGAGCTTTATGAGGCCGGCTGTGAGATTGTGCGCCTTGCCGTACCTGATAAAGAAGCCGCCTCGGCGCTTAAAAAAATCTGTGCAGCCTCCCCCATACCCATAGTGGCCGATATACACTTCGACCCGAATTTGGCTCTTCTTTCCGTTTTAAACGGAGTTTCGAAGGTTAGAATTAATCCGGGCAACATCTCTGATAGAATAGCTCTTAAAGAGCTGGCGCGCGAGTGCGAGAGGGCCGGCATTCCCATCAGAATCGGCATAAACGGCGGCTCGCTTCCCAAAGAAATTTTGGAAAAATATTCTCGTCCGACTGCCGAGGGCATGATTGAGGCCGCAAGAGGGCATGTTAGAATTTTAAACGATTTCGAATTCGACAACATTTGCCTTTCATTCAAATCCTCTTCGGTTCCCCTGTGCATCGAAGCCAACAGGTTGGCATCTAAGGAGTTTGACTATCCTCTGCACCTCGGCGTAACCGAGAGCGGGACTCTTAAAAAGGGACTTATGCGCTCGGCCTTGGGCATCGGAGTTTTATTGAACGAGGGCATCGGCGACACTATCAGGGTATCGCTCACCGAGCACCCCATACACGAGGTTGAGGCCGCAAAGGAGATACTTTCTATACTGGACATTAGAAGAAGCGGAGTGCGGCTGGTCTCCTGCCCCACCTGCGGAAGAACTCAGATTGACCTCATCGGACTTGCCCACGAGGTCGAGGAAAGACTCGCCCACATAAAAGAGCCTCTCACGGTTGCCGTTATGGGCTGTGTTGTGAACGGACCGGGCGAGGCCAAAGAAGCCGATTACGGCATTGCCGGCGGAAAAGGCGTCGGCGTTGTTTTTAAGAAGGGCGAGAGAATTAAGACTCTCCCCATGGCTGAACTTGCAGATGAGCTTCTCGGTATGATTGAAAGAGATTTAGATGAAAAAAGAGCGCATTAATTTTTTAGAAGTTTTTCCGGGACTGGTCCCCATTGACTACTGTTGCGGAGGGCTTGACCGAAGCGAGATTCTTACGGTTAGGGTAATAGAGGCCGATATGAGCATGGATATACTGGCGGCCTTTCCGGGTTTTCCCTCGGCAGCCGACCTTGAGCTGGTCTCGGACACAATAAAAGCACAATACGGCCTGAACTGCGTCAGCATCACCCCTTTTTTTGAGCAAAAAAAACAGGAGAATTTTCAGAAGGCGCTCTTCGGCAAGCCTTCAAAGGCAAAAGCTGTTCCGATATCAGGCCTGAATATAGATTCCGGCACGGTGAGCATTTGCGGCAAGGTTTTCGGCGCGCAGAACCGCGACATTCCGAAAAGAGGCGGTCGTCTCCTCTCGTTTTTTATGAGCGACAAAACCGACAGCATTAAGGCGGTTAAATACTTCGCCAAAAATGAAGACAGCTCTGTTTGCGACAAGGTCAGAGACGGTCAGTATGTAGCTGTGAGGGGCAAGGTTGACTTCTCGGAGTATGATGATGACCTTATTATAGACCCTGTTTCAATAGTTCTTGTGCCCGAGCCTATACGAGAGGACAAGTCCGAAAAAAAGAGAGTTGAACTGAATTTACACACAAAGTTTTCAGCCCTCGATGCCGTCGTCGATGTGGAAGAGCTTTTTAAACTGGCTTCTCGCTGGGGTCACAAGGCAGTTGCCGTAACTGACAGCGGCTGCTGTCAGGCCTTTCCCGACATGTATAAACTCAGCCGCAAAACCGGAGTTAAGGCGATATACGGCATGGACGGCTATTATATTGACGACTATCTTACAAGCCGCGCTCTGAAGGGCTACAGCGATTCGCCCATAGGCTCGGAGCTGGTTGTTTTCGATGTGGAGACGACCGGTCTCAATCCCGCTAACTCTAGGCTTATTGAGATTGGCGCGGTTAAACTTCGAGACGGAGAGCTTTTCGAGGAGTTTTTGACCTTTGTAGACCCCGAGAGCGAGCTTCCGCCCAAGATAACCGAGCTTACGGGCATAAGCAAGGCAGATCTCAAAGGCGCGCCCAAGGAACCCGAAGCTCTTAAGGCATTTTTAGACTTTGCCGGAAGCTCCCCTCTTGCGGCTCACAACGCCGACTTCGATATATCATTTATACGCTCGGCCGCGAGCAGGCAGGGCATTTCATTTGAACCTGTATATCTTGACACTTTGGTTCTTTCGAGAAAGCTTCTTCCCGAGCTTGCCCGACACAGCCTTGATAAAGTAGCTCAGGCTTTGAGTGTACCCGAATTTAGCCATCACCGAGCTTCGGACGATGCCAAGGCCTGCGCTCTTGCGTGCGCCAAGCTTTTGGATATGCTTAAAGAAAACGGCGCAAATAAATTTTCGGACATAAATTCTTCTCTTGCCAAGCTTCCGGGGAGAAGCTACCAAAGACCGAGACATGTAAGTATTCTTGCCAGAAATAAGCTGGGACTCAAAAATCTTTACAAGCTGGTTTCTAAATCATATTTGGAGAACTTTAAAAGATATCCTATAGTCACACGCTCTGCTCTTGAGGAACACCGCGGAGGCCTGCTTATAGGCTCTGCCGGTCCCGGAGGCGAGCTCTTCGAGGCCATACTTCGAGATGCCCCCTATGCAGAGTTGAGGGCTATTGCGGCCTTTTATGACTACATCGAGATAGTTCCCATCTCAAACTTCAGCTATCTCTTAAACGACGGAGTACTGAGCGGCGAGGAGGAGCAGAGAGATGTGATTCGCAAGCTTGCAAGGCTTGCCAAAGACCTTGAAAAGCCCCTCTGCGCCACAGGTGAAGTGCGGTTTTTAGACCCCGAGGACGAGATTTTCCGCCGTATTCTCCTAAACGAGAAAAAATTCTCGGATGCCAACGACCCGCGCCCACTCTACATGAGGACAAGCGAGGAGATGCTCGAGGAATTCAGCTTTTTAGACGAGAGAACAGCATTTGAGGCCGTAATAACCAATCCGAACAGAATAGCCGATATGTGCGAGGAAATTGAGCTTTTACCCAAAAAACTCTACCCTCCGAAAATCGAAAATTCGACCGAGGAACTCAAGTCGCTTGTGTTTGAAAACATGCACAGGCTCTACGGAGAAAACCCGCCCGCCATTGTCAGAGATAGGGTTGAAAGCGAGCTGAAAGATATCCTCGGCAGAGGCTATGATGTTATATACATGTCGGCGCAGAAGCTTGTTGCCGACTCGAATGAGCACGGCTATATAGTGGGTAGCCGAGGCTCTGTCGGTTCCTCTATTGTGGCCTTTTTATCGGGTATTACCGAGGTGAACGCCCTGCCCGCTCACTATCGCTGCGAGGCTTGCGCTTATTCGGATTTT
This sequence comes from uncultured Oscillospiraceae bacterium, assembly GCA_964345235.1. Classification (GTDB taxonomy): domain Bacteria; phylum Bacillota; class Clostridia; order Oscillospirales; family Oscillospiraceae; genus Scatomorpha. Next base: position 30,028 of record CAYFQE010000013.1, read on the forward strand.
GAATCGGCCAAGGGCTATTTCTGCGGTGCGAATTTGCCCGATAAGATTTGCCCCAACTGCGGCGCAGAACTTAAAAAAGACGGATTTGACATCCCCTTCGAGACCTTTCTGGGCTTTGGGGGTGACAAGGTTCCCGATATCGACCTCAACTTCTCGGGCGAATATCAGGCCAGAGCTCACAAATACACGGAGGAGCTTTTCGGCAAGGAACATGTTTTTAGAGCCGGTACAATAGGCACCATGGCAAGCAAAACCGCCTACGGATATGTTAAAAACTATTTTGAGAAAAACGGTCTTACTGCAGGCAAGGCGGAGATTGAAAGGCTCACCCGGGGTCTTGTCGGAGTTAAACGCACAACGGGACAGCACCCCGGCGGCTTGGTAATCGTGCCTCAGAACATGGAAATAGAGGACTTCTGCCCCGTTCAGCACCCTGCGGACGATGCGGGCAGTGGCATTATAACCACCCACTTCGACTATCACTGTATGGAAGATAATCTTCTAAAGCTCGACGAGCTGGGACACGATGACCCGACAATGCTTAAAATGCTTGGCGACATGACCGGAGTTGATATTAAAGAAATACGGCTTGACGATGCCGAAACCATGAGACTTTTTAAATCTCCCGAGGTTTTAGGCCTAAGCTCGGACGACTCTGTCATAGGCAAAACCGGCAGTATAGCTATCCCCGAGTTCGGCACCTCTTTTGTTAAAAAGATGCTAGAAGATACCAAGCCAAACAGCTTTGACACGCTTATAAGGCTCTCGGGATTCTCGCACGGTACCGATGTGTGGCGCGGGAACGCTCAGGATATTATTAAAAACAATATCGCAACCATTGAGGAAACCATTAGCTGCCGAGACGACATTATGCTCTATCTTATTGAGCAGGGCATGCCCGAAAGACAGGCATTTAAGATAATGGAAAATGTCAGAAAAGGCCGCGGACTTAGCGCCGAGGAATCGAAGAGCATGGGGGATTTAAATGTGCCTCAGTGGTACATTGATTCGTGCAACAAGATTCAATATCTCTTCCCAAAGGCGCACGCTGTCGCCTATGTTATGATGGCCTTCAGAATTGCCTATTTTAAGGTGCACCATCCGTTAGAGTTTTACGCCGCCTATTTCTACAGGCGCAGTCAGAAAGACGCTTTCGATGCCAAGCTCTGTTTGGGCGGCGCTGAGTTTGTTAAAGAGAAGGTTTTAGAGCTTCAGAAAAACAAGGATGCAAGTCAGAAAGACAAGGAAACCGCTACGACACTTGAGGCAGTTTATGAGTTTTATATGAGAGGCTTTAATTTTGCCCCGCTTTGCATTTATGAATCGGATGCCTTTGGATTTAAGATAGTTGACGAAAAAACTCTCTTGCCGCCACTTATAAGCATTTCGGGGCTTGGAAACGCCGCGGCCATGGACATCGTTAATTGCAGACAGGAACGCGACCGCTTTACCTCGATTGAGGAACTCGCAAGCTACTGCCCCAAGCTCAGCCGAACAAATATTGAACAGTTGAAAATGATAGGCGCTCTTCACGATTTGCCCGAAGAAAACCAGATGTCGCTTTTTGATTTTTGAAGACAACAGAAATACGGAGCCGTACTGAACTGGTGCGACTCCGTAAATTATTTCCCGAACGAACAACATTATGTAAACCTAGCGCTTGTAAGTGTTGAGGAGCGGCAATCCCTCAGTCAAAACCTTGTTGTTTTTGACAGCTTCCTTTACACAAGGGAGCCATTTTGAAGATTGACATAATATTTTATATTCAACCGTTACAGCTCATCAGATTATTGTTCCAACAGAATAATTAGCCGATGTAAGGTTTACATAATATTTATTAGATGGTTTTATTTGCTTTTGTGAGAGTGTAATTTAGGAGCTGTATTTTTTACAGCTCCTGAGTATTTTATAATTCTATTTTTTCTATCGGAGAAAAGCCCTTGGTCTGATTAAAGCCGGACTTCATCTCGAAGCTCTCTAAAAAGTCGGACGGGTCTATGCGCTCGAAGTTGATTTTCTGGAAGCCCTCGCGGGTGAATTTCACCGAGAGAATGGCGCAGTCTTCATCGTGTCCCGTGCGGGTATTCAGCACTGTGTCTTCGGCGTTGACTAGGCAAACATCGACGGGCAGGAGCGAGAAAATCTCTCGTGCAATTCTAACAGAGCAGCTTGCAACATAGTCATGAACAATGTCGTAGTAAGCGGTTTTGCTGAGAATCCTTGTAGACACTTCCCCATCGGCTCCTATAAACGGTTCCTGCTCGGGAATGAGCTCCTTGCCTTTTACATTAAACTGAACGACTATGGCGTTCCCCTCTTCGGCAAAGAACTCAAAGTCGCTTCCGAAATCCGTAAGCTCTTCAAAGGGGTTGCCGCTCTCTATGGCATCTAAATAGGCATCGAGGTCTCCATCTAAAATTCTTGTGGCAATATCGCGTGTGCTCTGCCAAACGAAGTAGGCTTCCAAGTCCTCTTCTTTTGCCGCCTCAACGGCATCTCTCAGTTTTTCGCGCTTCTCTTTCTCCATTTCGGGCATCATCTGCTCGGCTAAAGTCGGCTTATATTCCATAAGTTCATTCATCGCCGCCTGCTGCATGGGGCCTACCTCGCCCTTTATAAAGGGAGGCGGCTCTCTCTTGACCTCTTCCCAAGATATTGGCGGCTCGCACTCCTTGTGCACGCTCTTGAGGCGCTCGATATATTCGTTGTATTCCCTAACCTCGTTTTCGCTTGCTTTGAGTATTTCTTCGCGTTTTGCAGTGGCTGAGCTTGCTCGCTCGGGCTTAACGGGAGCCGGTGTATTCTTGGGCTCTTCTTTCTTGCCGCGGAGCTTTTCTTTAAGCTCTTCGGTTTTAGAGCCTAAGCTCTTCTTTTTTCCGCTTCCGAAGGTTTTTTGATAATAGACTCCGGTGCCGGGTATGCCTGCGGTAAATGTCTTTCTGCCCGTGGGGCTGACTCCGAAGCGCAGACCCTTTATGCCTGCCGAAACTCCGATGCCGGACTTTGAGAGATTTAGCTTAGACAGTTTTCCGAGTTTTATACTTTTTCTGAATCTGAGACCCATATTATCACCTCATTTACTTTACTGATGATATATTATTTTGCATAAATTGTAAATAAAAAAGCTTTTATCGGCGCTTCGCAATCATGCCGCAATCTTCCTCGTCGGGAGCATATAAAAAATTTACCGGGACATACAACATGCCATTCGGATACATACTGCGAGCAAACGGAATTTCGGGGATAGCTACAGAGCGGAGGTATTCTTTCAGCGCCTCCGGGTCGTCAAAAGACTTTTCGGGAATCATCCATGCGCAGTTCGGCTCTTTAAAATGCAATATAATATAGCGATACGGAGAGTCAAACTTATTGCCGTTTATCCTTTTTGCCAAACTGTGTTCATAAAAATGTGTGAAGCCGACAAGCGAGCTCAGGGGCAATTTTCTATGGAGTTTAGCTGCAGTTTCAAAGCAAGTG
>CAYFQE010000014.1:0-5802 GCA_964345235.1 uncultured Oscillospiraceae bacterium
TTTTTCCCCTGCTCTTTTTATAAGCTTCACAATCTCGACTATGGGTATAATCATAAACGCCATGCCGGCTGCCACGCCGTACTCTCCCCAAGAGACCGGCGTTATGCCGAAGAGCTCGGAAAGGAAGGGTATTTCGCAGACTGCCGTTGTGCTGAGTATGCTGGCAAGCGCCGCTATGAGCAGGGGTTTATTTATGTCCTTAAGTTGGAAGATGCTGCGCTTTAAGTCGCGCATATTGAAGCTGTGGAAAACCTCGGCAAAGCTGAGCGTTAAAAACGCCATTGTTATGCCGTGTTCGCTTGCGGCGATTTCGAAAACGCCCGTATCCATGTAGTGGCCCATAAAGTAGGAAAACAGCGTCAAAACAGCTATAACAAAGCCCTGATACGCCGCCGCGAAGCCGGCGCCTCCCGAAAAGAGGCTCGCATCCGCCTTTCTGGGCGGGCGGCTCATAATGTCGGCCTCCGAGTTTTCCACACCCAAGGCAAGGGCGGGGAAACTGTCGGTCACAAGGTTAATCCAAAGCAGGTGAACGGGCCTTAATATTACAAATCCCGCCAAAGTCGCCACAAAGATGCTTATGACCTCGCTAAGGTTCGAGCCGAGAAGGAATATAATCGACTTTCTAATGTTGTCGTAGATGTGCCTACCCTCTGCGACGGCCTTGACTATTGTTGCAAAATTGTCGTCGGTGAGCACCATGTCGGCAACATTCTTGGTGACATCGGTACCCGTTATGCCCATGCCGATGCCGATATCGGCCTTCTTTATAGAGGGGGCGTCGTTCACGCCGTCGCCCGTCATTGCGGTTACCTTGTTTCTCTCCTGCCAGGCGGTGACTATTCTGGTTTTGTGCTCGGGCTGAACTCTTGCATAAACCGTGATGCTGGGCAGAAGCTCTTTAAACTTCTCATCGCTCATCTCTTCAAGCTCCGCACCCTCGATTGCCAGATTGTCCTCACCGAGCATCTCCAGCTCGCGGGCAATGGCCATAGCGGTGAGTTTGTGGTCGCCCGTTATCATTATGGGCGTGATGCCGGCGCCGCGGGCTATTCTTATAGCATCTTTTACCTCGGGACGCACCGGATCTATCATGCCGCAAAGTCCCAAGAAACAGAGCTCTTTCTCCAAATCGCTCGGCTCAAAGCTCGCAGGCTCTGTTTCCCAAACTCTCTGCGCCGCGGCCAGCACTCTTAAAGCGCCGTCGGCCATGCTCTTGTTCTGCGCCAAAATCTCTTCTCGCAGCTCATCTGTCATGGGAATCGCTTTTTCACCGTCGAAATAGCTCGTGCACTTTTTAAGGATTTCGTCGGGCGCGCCCTTGGTGTATTGTATTATCTTGTCCTCGCGCCTGTGCACCGTGGACATCATCTTTCTGTTCGAGTCGAAGGGCGCCTCGCCTATGCGCGGAGCCGCTCTTTTCAGCTCGTCCTTACCCAGCCCAAGGCTGTTTGCATAGTTCACAAGCGCGCACTCGGTGGGCTCGCCTATTGCCATACCGTCTTCGCCGTTTTCGGCATCGGAAGCAAGGCTCATTGCGGTTGCAAGCTTGTTTTTGTCCTTCGAATACTCTTTTGTGACGGTCATCTTGTTCACGGTGAGCGTGCCTGTCTTGTCGGAGCAGATTATCTCCGAACAGCCCAAGGTCTCGACAGCGGTAAGTTTGCGTATAATGGCGTTTTGCTCGCTCATCCTCGTAACGCCAACGCTCAGAACTATCGTGACAACCGCAACCAGTCCCTCGGGAATGGCGGCGACAGCTAAAGATACCGATATCATGAAGGCATCTATCGCAATATCAAGGTTAAATCCGCCCGCGCGCCAGATTTGCACGCCGAAGATAACAACGCAGATTGCGAGAACCAGCTTTGTGAGCAGAGAAGAGAGCTCCGAAAGCTTTTTCTGAAGCGGGGTTTTGCTCTCGCTGGTAGACTGAATGGCCTCGGCAATCTTGCCGACCTCGGTATCCATACCGGTAGCGGTTATAACGGCAACGCCTCTGCCATAGGCAACGGTGCTGCCCATATATACCATGTTGCGCCTGTCGCCGAGGGTTATGTCTTTTTTATCCTCCAAGTTCAGCGCGGAGATAAGCTTGTTAACAGCCACGCTCTCTCCTGTCAGAGCCGACTCTTCGGCCTTAAGGCTCTGAGCCTCGAGCAGTCTGCCGTCGGCGGGAATAGCGTCGCCCGCCTCTAAAAGGCAGATATCTCCCACAACTATGTCTTCGCTGTTAATCTCAACTATCTTGCCGCCCCTTAAAACTCGGCTCTTCATTGCCGACATTTTTTGCAGGGCCTCGATGGCCTTTTCGGCCTTGCTCTCCTGATATACGCCCAAAACCGCATTGATAATTACAACCGCAAGTATGATATAGGCATCGGCTATGCTCTCACCCTGATAGTAAGAAACCGCCGCGGAGATTACCGCCGCCACAAGGAGAATTATTATCATGGGATCGGCCATCTGTTTAAAAAATCTTTTTACTATGCCGTCCTTTTTCTCTTCCTTAAGCTTATTTTTGCCGTTTTTCTCGAGTCTTTCCGCCGCTTCCTCGTTCGAAAGGCCCTCGGCAGAAGAGCCGAGCTCGTTTAGAACGGCTTCTTTCTCTTCAAGATAGAATTTCAATATTCTTTCCTCCTCGAAAGATTCAAAAAATAGGCTCTTTAGAACCCACTTCGGATTTTGCTCTGAATAAGCAGGCATTTTCCACGGCTTTTATCTGGGAAAAATCCTTTTCTTATCCGAAAAAGGCTATCACTTATGGCCCTCGTTGTCAAGATAAAGAGAGTCTTTTACAAGGCTTTTATTTTCCCTTTTCTTGCAATATCTCGCCGTAGATAATATAATATTTTAAAGCAATATCCCTATTTTTAATTAGGAGGCAAAGACATGAACGAAGAATTTAACAAAACTGCCGAAACTTCGGCCAACGACGCCGAGCTCCGCAGCGATAATATCGAAAACATAGAAGAAAAGATTGATGAGTGCACGGAGATCCCCACCATTGAAGAAACCCCGATTCCCGAGAACGAGCTCGTCGATGAAGAGCCGAAAGTCGAAGCCGAGTATATCGGCGATCCTCATGACCCCGATTTTAATAAACTTAAAGAAGATGCCGGGCGCGTAATCGAAGAGGCAAAGAAAATCGGAACCGAAACCTGGGAAGCCGCCAAAGAAAAAACTGCCGCTTTGCTGAGTGACGATGCCAAAGAGAAGCTAGCCGAAATGGGCGAGGACACAAAAGAGGCGTGGGAAAGCCTTAAAGAAAAGTCTTCCGCCATGCTCAGCGAGGAAGGCAAAGAAAAGCTCGCGGATGCAAAGGAAGATGTAAAAGAGCACCTCGCCGAACTGGGCGAGGACACAAAAGAGGCGTGGGAAAGCCTTAAAGAAAAGTCTTCCGCCATGCTCAGCGAAGAGGGCAAAGAAAAACTTAACGAAGCTAAGGAAACAGTCATAGAAACCTCGAAGGCGTTGGGTGAAGAGACCGTAAAGCTCTTCGGAAAGCTCAAAAATAAGATTAAGGACTTCACGGAAAAGAAAGATTAATCTTGAGGCGCTCCGTTTTTTCAAAAATTTAAAGGTCTTCTTTAAAAGATTCTTTAAATCAAAGCTTGTTGTTTTTATCAAAAACAGACTTTTCCGCTTAATAAAAAGGTTTTTAGGGCTTTGAGGCCCTAGGTTTTCTTGTACGAAAAGATCACTAAAAGGAGAATATAATGAAAAAAGTGCTCATCTACGCCATGCAGGGCGAAAAAATGTGCTTTCTGCATGCGCTTATGAATGCAAAACAGCTCATTGATAACGGCTACGAGGTCAGCGTTGTTTTAGAAGGCAAGTCTGTTGCCCTTCCGAAGACTCTGACAGATGAGAAAAACCCCCTATTTTTAAAGTTTATGGAAAACGGTGTCATAGCCGGAGTGTGTCTGGCCTGCTCCAAGATGCTGGGTAGTTACGATGATAACGAGGCGCTCGGCCTCAAGTTTCTCAGCGACATGACAGGCCACGCCGGGGTTTACCCCTATGTAGAGAAAGGCTACAGCGTTTTGGTGTTCTAAAACAAAAATTTAGGGACTGCTTAAAGCAGTCCCTTTTTTTATTTAGCTTATACTAAAATTCCAGCAACATCTCGGGGTGCTCTGCATCCACAAAACCCGATATCACTTCACAGCCGAAGATGTTTTTTAGAAGTTCTTTAAGCTCCTCCTGCGCCGCGATGACTTTATCGCGGTTAATATCCGAAAATCCGTCAATGGGGAAAAACACAAGGCTTGTATCTTCGGTGATTTTTCCGTTCTCGCTCTGCCGCCAAGTCCAGCGGCGTGTGCGAATTTGATTCCCCACCGCATAAACAACCTCGCCCTCATCCGGGTTTTCTTCTTTCTCTGCGCCAAAGGGCAGGAAAGTGTCCCCGGGCACGGAGTGCCTTACGCAAATATCGTCGTGAGCGCTTTCAATATCGTGTGCGCCCATAGGCAGGGCGTATTTTAAAGAAACCGCATTCCCCAAATCAACAATGGGATTTATCTGCGGCATTCCCTTTCCCTTGGCAATTCGGGTAAAAAGCGCCTCGATAGAGCACATAAACTTGTTGGGATTAATCCCAAGCGCCAAAAACGCCTCTCTGTAGGGGATAATCTCCGGCTCTTCTTTTACCTTTTTCCCGCCAAAGAGTGAAGCCGCTCTCTCAATAGACTTTTCCAGCAGTTTTTCAATCTCGGGATAATCTTTTGCATTGTCTATGCCCTTGGCTACAACAATTCCGAAGCAGGCGTTGGGCAGTTTTTCGAAAATGCTTCGTTCTACAATAAATTTCACAGTTTCTATCTCTTCTCCTTTTCTCAGCGGAAAATGAACGCCTTGAGTCCGTCAAATGTGCTGACTAAATAGCGGATTACCGCGGCAAGATCGTATTTTGCGAATATTGCGCCCGCTATCCTCTTTATATCCGCACCCAAAATCATTGAGAAGAGGAAGCTCAAAATTCCAAGTCCTATGAGCGAAAGCAAAATTGCGGTCACAGTTCTCATAATCCTGATGCCCAGGCTATCTTCCTCAACTATGGGAGCGCGGTACTTGCTTCTGTCTTTAATGCAGTTCTTGGCGCCACCCTCGAAAACTCCGTTTATAAATCCTACGGAATACTTTCCGAAGAAATAGATGGAAAACGCCACTATCAAAGCTCCAAAAGATGTCACTCCAAGCCCTGCGCCCGCCGTCATGAGTATATCGGAAATGGCCGACATGTTCAAAAAGACAAAGGATATAATCAGCGCACCTGCGGCCGCTATCACGGCACCGACCGCTATAAACACCAAGCTCAGCGCAACCAAAAAGATAGCTATAGGTATACCGAGAGCTATGGCGGGTATGGAGTAGCCTATGAGCTTAATGACGGAATATTGAGGTTTTTCCTCGATTTCCGCTCTTTTTTCGTCCTTTTCCGCACGGTGTTCATGCGCCATTCTCTCCTCAACGGCTTTTGCTATTTCAATTGCCGCCTCTTCGTGACTTTCGTCTTCGCCCGCATCGGCTTCGGTATCAATCTCCGCCTCATCAATCTGCTCTAATTCGGTTTCCGCTTCCGTCTCCTGCGGCTCTTCTCCGCCATCTTCAGAATCGGCCTCTTGCTCGAAGCTCTCTTCGCTTAAAAGCTCTTCCGAGAACTCCTCTCCGCTTTTATCTTGCCCAAGCCCGAAAACATCGGCATATATACTGTCTACCCGACTCTTTTCACTATTTTCGGGCGCAGGAGTGCTTTCTTCTTTTTCTTCCGTTTCAGCTGTTTCCGCCGTTTCAGCT
>CAYFQE010000014.1:5902-9153 GCA_964345235.1 uncultured Oscillospiraceae bacterium
TTCCGCCGTTTCAGCTTCTTCCGCCTCTTCTTCGCCTATCTGCTCGCAAAAAACGGATTCTTCTTCGACTACAGCGATTTCTTCCTCGGGCTCTTCCGTAAACATTTCGGCATAGCAGCCGGGCTCATAAGTTTTAAGCAATCGCCTTGCCGCCGCCATCGGCCGCCCAAGCTTTGCGGTGGCCTCTTCCTCAGATTCGGCCGCATCAAGGCACGAGGCCGCCATGTTTAAAACGGCATCTCTGTCATCTTCCCGCATGCTGTCGAGAAGGTTTCGAAGTTCCAACAAATACTCTTTCTTATTTATGTGAATCACCTACTTATATAAGACTGCGAACATCAAAGCTTCGCATATATTCTGTCGCCGAAATGAGCATCAGCATAAAAGCCCTCAGCTCCTCTTCCGCTTTAAACTTCACTTCATTAAATACAGACTCTTCTTTAGCATAAAAGCCGAAAGGCACAGAGTTTAGCTTAATCTCAAGCGGAAGCTCTAAAAGCTCCTCCCTGGGCTCCGCAAATGCCTCGCTCTTGGGAACGAGGAACAAAAGTCCCGAGTAGTTTTCCTTGTAGCGCTCTTCCAAAAGACCCAAAAAGTCTTTGTAACGGCCGCTTCCCTTGTTTTCGGGCATTGGATAGAGTCCCATCGCCAAAATAAGCGCCCTTTTCGAAACCGTGCTTCGGCTCTTAATCGCAAAGCCCAAGTCCCGCTCTTCATCGTCTTTGAGTATGAGAAGCTCGAGTCCGTTTTTAAACTCGGAAACTATTTTTTTGCTCTTTAAGAAAAACCCGCCTGCATAGAAGTAGTCGAGCATAGGCTCTAGGTGCGCTATTTCTCTTCTTCCGCCTCTTTTAATTCTATACTCCATCAATCTGCCTCCTTTTTAGAGATCCTCGCTGAAGCTCTGCGCTTCTATAAGCTCCTTAAATCTGCCGCCCTTTTCCATGAGTTCTGCCGGACTTCCGAACTCGGCTATGCCCTCGTTTTCAACCACGGCCACTTTGTCGGCATTTTTAACAGTTGAAAGTCTGTGCGCGATATAGAGGGTTGTTCTTCCGACCGAAAGCTCGTCCAAAGATTCCTGAATTTTTCTCTCGGTAACCGAGTCGAGCGAGCTTGTGGCCTCGTCGAGTATGAGTATCTTGGGGTTTTTAAGTATCGCCCGCGCTATGGAGATGCGCTGTTTCTGTCCGCCCGAGAGCATGACTCCGCGCTCGCCTGCCTGAGTGTCATAGCCGTTGGGCATTTCGATTATGTCCTTGTGTATCTCGGCCTTAATAGCCGCGGCCACTACCTCGGCGTCTGTCGCATCGGGTCTGCCGTATCGGATATTTTCCATTATGGTTGCGGCAAATATAAACACATCCTGCTGAATAATGCCGACATTGCGCCGGAGCGACTCCTGCGTAACATCTCTTATATCCACGCCGTCTATCAAAACTGCACCCTCGGTGACCTCATAGAACCTGGGCACAAGGTTTACAAGCGTGGTCTTGCCCGAACCCGAAGAGCCGACAAAGGCTATCTTCTCTCCCGACTCTATCCTGAGGTTTATATCTTTAAGTATAGGCTTTTCCGGGTCGTATGAAAAGCTCACCTCTTTAAATTCGATAACGCCGTTCGTTTTCTTCATGTCGAGAGCCCCGGGTCTGTCTTTAATCTCCGGCTCTTCTCTCATAATCTCAAGAAAACGGTCGAAGCCCGCCCGCCCCGTGAACAAAAGCTCCGAAAAATTCGTAAGCCGACGAATCGGGGCTACAAAGACTTTGACATATAGGGTGAAGGTGAACAGGTCTATGGCTATCATCTCGCCATTCATGATAAGAAAGCCACCTACGATTACGACCATCACCGACATCATCGAAAGCACCATATCCATCGAGGCCATGAATGTTCCCATTGCCTTAAAATATTCCTTGCGGGCTTTAACATAGCTGGCGTTTGCCGAGATAAACTTCTCTCTCTCCTCTTCCTCGTTGGCAAAGGCGCGAGCCGTGCGCATTCCGGCTATACCCATCTCTATTGCGGCGTTAATCCTGCCCGTCTTTTCCTTAACGCCCCTCGAGCTCTTTCTAAGGCGATTTCTGGAGAACAGCGCCACTCCCAAACCTGCAAAGAGCAGGGCGGCGAGCACCAAGGCCAGCTTCCATTCTATTGTAAACACAACAACCAATGAGCCGACTATTGTGAGGAAGGATACCGCCACCTCCTCGGGTCCGTGATGAGCAAGCTCGGTTATCTCGAAAAGGTCGTTCGTTATGCGGCTCATAAGCTCGCCCGTTCGTTTTTTATCGAAATAGCTGAAGCTCAGCTTCTGAATATGCGAAAAAACATCGCGCCTCATATCGGTTTCGATATAAAGGCCCATTATGTGTCCCACAACCACCATTATGTAGTTAAAGAACGCCTTTATTATGTACGAGGCCAGCATTATTGCGCTGATTACGAAAAAAGCCTTGTATTTTTGGTTAGGTAGAAGCTCTAAAAGGCTGTATCTCGAAAGATAAGGAAAAATCACATCTGCCAATGACACCAAAACAGCGCAGAGCATATCAAGGGCAAAAAGTCCCTTGTAGGGCTTGAAATACGAAAAGAATATACTTAATTTACTGCTTGACTTAAAATCTCTCTTCAAATTCAACTCTCCTCTTTAAGCTTTAGTCTTTCACGCTCTTCTTCCAGTTCTTTGAGCTTAGCCCTCAGTTCTTCGATTTCTCTGTCAAGCTCTTCCGTGCGCTCTGCGGGTTCTTCTTTCTCTTTTTTCTCCGATTTCGGGACTGTTTTTTTCCCCGCCGCCTTGTCCCTCTCTAAAACGGCTATCTTATCGGCCCTCTCGTTATGTTCCACTCCGGCGTGACCCTCAACCCAGTGCGCCGTGACTTTGTGGGTTTTTAAAAGCTCTGAGAGCGCTTGCCAAAGCTCGGGATTCAGGAGGGGGCCGGTTTTGCGCTTCCAGCCCCTTTTTTTCCAGTCTTCAATCCAGCCAAGCGTTATAGCCTGCTGAACATACTTAGAATCAGTAAAAAGTTCGACCTCGCAGGGCTCTTTAAGGGTATTTAAGCCCTCGATAACGGCTATAAGCTCCATGCGATTGTTGGTGGTTGCCTGCTCGCCTCCGCTTATAACTTTTTCGTTTCCTTCAAAGAAGAGTATGGCGGCATAGCCTCCCGGCCCCGGGTTTCCCGAACAGGCCCCATCGGTGTAAAGCTCAACTTTTTTCAATCGTCGTCCTCGTCGTCATCATCTTCATC
>CAYFQE010000014.1:9253-19339 GCA_964345235.1 uncultured Oscillospiraceae bacterium
TCATCGTCATCGTCAAACTCATCTTCGAGTTCATCCAAATCCTCTTCCTCGAGCTCGTCTAAAGCATCTTCCGCCAAAATCTCAAGTTCTTCCTCCATGGCCTCTTCCACTTGGCATGAAGTCTCCTCTTCGGGGTCTGTTTTGGCCATAGATATGAGCATCGAGCCCTCAGAGAGGCGCATAACTCTAACGCCCTGTGTGGATCTGCCCTGAACCGATATCTCCGACACGCTGATTCTTATCATTGTGCCGTCGTCCGAAACAAGCAAGAGGTCCTCGTTGCCGCTCACAACCTTAACCGCGGCCACCTTGCCCGTCTTTTCGCCAAGCTTAAAGTTTCTCATTCCAAGGCCGCCTCTGCTCTGCGGCTCAACGCCGCCTCTTAGATAGGCTCTTAAGGGTGTGCGCTTTCCATAGCCGTTTTCGCTTACCGAAAGCAGATATTTGCCCGAACCCGAGCGGCACACACCTATGCATTCGTCATCGTTTCTAAGCCTTATGCCTCGCACACCGGACGCCATTCTGCCCATAGGTCTGACATCGGTTTCGTCGAAGCAGATTGCCTGACCGTCACGGGTGGCCATGAGTATGCGCTCGCCGCCGTCTGTGAGCATGGCGCCTATAAGCGTATCTCCCTCGTCTATGCTCAGGGCTCTTATGCCCGTTTTTTTGATGTTTCGGAGCAAGCTCAGCTTCATGCGCTTGACCTTGCCCTTGGCTGTCGCCATAAACACAAAGTAGCTCTCAAGGTCCTCGGGTCTGCAATGGAGCACGGCCGATATTTTCTCGTCCTTATCGAGCGGCAGAAGATTGACTATCGCCATACCCTTGGCCTGCCTGCCGGCAGAGGGCACCGTGTAGCCCTTGGTTTTATAAACCTGACCTCTGTCCGAGAAGAACAGGAGCACATCGTGAGTCGAAGCGGTGAAAACCGTTTCGACATAGTCCTCTTCCTTGGTGGTCATGGCTCTTACGCCCCTTCCGCCTCGTGCCTGCGCCCTGTATTCGGCGCATTCGATGCGCTTTATATAGCCCTCGTTTGTTAGGGTGAACACGCATTCTTCCTCTTCGATGAGGTCCTCAATATCGATATCGTGCTCAACATCTCTAATCTCCGTCCAGCGTTCATCGCCGTAGGTGTCGGAGATTTCCTGAAGTTCCGTTTTTAGAATGTCTATTAAAATTTCTTCGGAGCCGAGTATTTCCTCACATCGCTTTATGCGCTCCATGAGATCTGCGTACTCGAGCTGAAGTTTTTCGCGGTCGAGACCCTGCAGAGCGCGCAGACGCATCTCCAAAATGGCTCTGGTTTGAATCTCGTCGAGGTCGAAGCGCTCCATAAGTCTTTCCTGAGCGTCATCGTAGCTCTCGCGGATTATTTTTATAACCTCGTCAATGTGGTCAAGCGCCGTTAAAAGTCCGCGCAGTATGTGCGCGCGCTCCATCGCTTTTTTCAAATCATATTCGGTTCTCTTATATATAATTTCCTTCTGGAAATCGAGATATTCGTCAATAACTTCTCTAAGCGAAAGAAGCTTGGGCCTTGACTGCCTGTCGACAAGCGCCAGCATGTTCACCGAGAAAGAAGTTTGAAGCTGAGTTCTCTTCATAAGACGGTTTAAGACAACATCGGAGTTGGCCCCTCTTGAGACCTCTATGACAATTCTCATACCCTGTCTGTCCGATTCATCTCTCAGTCCCGAAACGCCCTCCATCTTCTTATCTCTCACCTGCTGAGCGATGTTCTCGATAAGCGTTCTCTTGTTCACCTGATAGGGAAGCTCTGTGACAATTATCCTCTCGCGGTTTTGTCCGAAATTCTCAACATGGGTGCGGGCTCTCATAATCACCCTGCCACGGCCCGTTTTATAGGCCGCCCTTATGCCGGATCTGCCCATTATTATGCCCCTTGTCGGAAAATCGGGGCCCTTGACATGCTGCATAAGCTCCTTAAGCTCCGCATCGGGGTTCTCGAGCACACAGATACAGGCGCCTATGACCTCTCTTAGGTTGTGCGGAGGTATGTTTGTTGCCATACCTACGGCAATGCCCGAAGAGCCGTTCACCAAAAGGTTGGGGAAACGAGAGGGCAAAACAACGGGCTCCTGCCTCGATTCATCGAAGTTCGGCTTAAAGTCCACAGTCTCCTTGTCCATGTCGCGGAGCATCTGACTGCAAATCTTCGAGGTTCTGGCCTCGGTATAACGCTGGGCGGCAGGGGGGTCGCCGTCAACCGAGCCGAAGTTGCCGTGACCTTCAACAAGGGGATAGCGCATCGAAAAGCCCTGCGCAAGTCTGACCAGCGCATCGTAAACTGCCATCTCACCGTGAGGGTGATAGCGGCCCAAAACATCGCCGACGCAGGTGGCGGACTTTTTAAAGGGCTTGTCGTGTGTCAGCCTCTCCTCGTACATGGCATAGAGTATGCGCCTGTGCACGGGCTTAAGGCCGTCTCTAACATCGGGCAGGGCTCTGCCGACGATGACGGACATGGCGTAGTCTATATACGCCGTCTTCATTTCGACTGCTAAATCGGTATTTTCTATTATCTGCTCCGGATACATGATGTCTTCCGGCTTGTAATCCTTGTTGTGTGTTTTAGACATGTTCTACCACCTTATATGTCGAGGTTCTGAACGCGCTTGGCGTTTAACTCGATAAACTCTCTTCTCGGCTCAACTTTCTCGCCCATGAGTATTGTGAATACCTCGTCTGCCAAAACGGCATCTTCAACGGTTATTCTTTTGAGCGTGCGGCGTTCGGGGTCCATTGTGGTTTCCCAAAGCTCTTCGGGGTTCATTTCACCAAGACCCTTGAATCGGCTTATATCCACCTTGGCGTTCGGGTTGTCGCCCCTCAACTCATCGGCCACCTGCTCTCTCTCCTCGTCCGAAAAGGCCACCTTTGTGGTCTTGCCCCTCGTTATCTTATAAAGCGGAGGCACGGCGGCATATATGTGTCCCTGCTCCAAAAGCGGCTTCATATACCTGAAGAAAAATGTGAGCAAAAGCGTTCTTATGTGCGAACCGTCAACATCGGCGTCGGCCATGATGATGACCTTGTGATATCTCAGCTTCGAAATCTCGAACTCCTCGCCCAAACCGGTGCCGAGCGCCGTTATAACGGGATTTAATTTGTCGTTCGAGTAAACCTTGTCTTCCCGCACTCTCTCAACATTGAGCATCTTGCCCCAAAGCGGAAGTATGGCCTGAAAACGGCTGTCTCTGCCGCCCGTGGCCGAGCCTCCGGCCGAATCTCCCTCAACGATGAAAATCTCGCACAAAGATGCGTCCCTCTCGTTGCAGTCGCGCAGTTTTCCGGGCAGAGTCGAGCCTTCAAGAACATTTTTTCGCCTTACTCTCTCTCTTGCCTTTCTGGCCTCTTCACGAGCTCTCGAAGCGGTGAGCGCCTTATCCATAATAATCTTGGCGGTATCCGGGTTTTCTTCAAGATATTCGCTAAACTTTTCCTGAATAACCGAATCGACAAGCGAACGCATCTCGGAATTTCCGAGCTTCGACTTGGTCTGACCTTCAAATTGCGGATTTTGAAGTTTAACCGAAATTATGGCGCAGATTCCCTCGCGGCAGTCCTCGCCTGTGAAAGATTCGTCCTCCTTCAAAAAGCCGTACTTCTTGCCGTATGCATTCATAACTCTGGTGAGCGCCGTTTTAAATCCGGTTTCGTGCATACCGCCCTCGGGTGTGTGTATGTTGTTTGCAAAAGAAATTAAAATCTCGCTGAAGCCGCCGTTGTATTGGAAAGCCACCTCGGCCACGCCGGTTTCGGTTTCGCCCTCCATGTAGCAAACTTCCTCGTGTATGGCATCTTTGTTGCGGTTTATATACTGAACGAACTCCCTAATGCCGCCCTCATAGCACATTTCGTGCCTAATTTCTTCCTCAAACCTCAAGTCGCTCGTCGTTATTTTAAGTCCGGCGTTCAAATAGGCCTGCTCGCGCAGGCGGGTTC
This sequence comes from uncultured Oscillospiraceae bacterium, assembly GCA_964345235.1. Lineage (GTDB taxonomy): Bacteria > Bacillota > Clostridia > Oscillospirales > Oscillospiraceae > Scatomorpha. Next base: position 13,226 of record CAYFQE010000014.1, read on the forward strand.
TTAGAGTTTCGTAGTCAAAAACAACCTCGTCCATGAGCTCGGGGTCGGGATGGAAGCGCACAAGGGTGCCAGTCTCCTCGCTCTCGCCTATGACTTTAAGGCCCGAGACTATCTCGCCCCTAGAAAACTCCATGTGATATATCTTACCGTCGCGCATGACCTTAACTTCAAGAAAATCGGAAAGCGCATTTACGACAGAAGCTCCGACTCCGTGCAGACCGCCGGATACCTTGTATCCGCCGTCTCCGAATTTGCCGCCTGCGTGCAGAACGGTGTAGACGACCTCTAAGGCGCTCTTTCCTGTTTGCGGCTGAATTCCGACGGGTATACCGCGGCCGTTATCCTTAACTCTTACGTAGTTGCCCTCTTCAATGCACACCTCAATCTCTGTGCAGTAGCCCGCCAACGCCTCGTCTATGGCATTGTCGACAATTTCATAGACAAGGTGGTGCAGACCCGCCGCCGCCGTTGTGCCTATATACATTCCGGGGCGCATGCGAACCGCTTCCAAGCCTTCGAGAACATGTATATTTTTTTCGTCGTAGCTGTTTTCCGCTATCTTTTCTCTTATATCGGACATATTTTTCCTCTTACCTTCTTATAATTGTTCTTGTAGTGACATGCGTCAGCGTCAGCTGATTTTTTCCGCCAGTCGTGCTTAAAATAAAACTTCTGGGTATATCCTCCGAGGCGTCATAAACTTCGCCGCGCTCCTCGCACTTGCGCAAAAACTCGCGGCTGCGCTTCGACCAACTCACATTGTCGAGCTCGAAGATTCCTATTATATCATCTTTTCTTAAAACCGAGTCCTTACCCGGATGAATAAACATCGCTTATCTTTCCCTCTTTTATGTAAAATACCTTGCCTCTGCCGAGTTTTTCCAAATTTTCCTCCGAGCAGGTGCTGAGTATTGTCTGCCCCTTTTCTATGCGGCCGAGTAAAAATTCCTGCCGCATCGAATCAAGTTCCGAAAGCACGTCGTCGAGCAGTAGCACGGGCATTTCGTTTTTTTCGTTCATAATAATTTCTCTGAGAGCGAGCTTCATCGAGATAGCGGCGCTTCTTGCCTGTCCTTGGGAAGCAAAGCTTCTGGCATCCTCGCCGTTTATATAAATCCTCAGCTCGTCCCGATGGACTCCGTCGAGAGTTCTTTGGCACTCGAGCTCCGCACTCCTTAACCTCGACTGATTCGATAGCACCTGCGAGAGAACTTCTTCATAGCTTGCAAAAGGGTCTTTAACCTCGCTCAGACTTTCATACTCAAACGAAAGCTCCTCTTTTCCCGATGAAATGTCTAAATTCAGCTTTCTTGCCTCTTCCTCGAGCTTTCTAATAAAGCTCGCCCTGTAGCGGATTATCCTTGCCGAAAGCCTTGCTAGCTGAAGATTATACTCGTCTAGAATGTCCAAAAGTGAGGGTTTAATTCGATAATCCTTTAAAATCGCGTTTTTCTGGTCGAGATTTTTTGTGTATTCCGAGATTATCGAGCCGTAGCGAGGACGCAGCGTACTTATCGACTCATCTAAAAAACGGCGGCGATTGACGGCTCCCTCCTGCACAAGATAGAGATCTGAGGGCGAGAACAAAACCGCCGAAAATGTTTCGCTCAGCTCTCCCGGTCTTTTTTGAACCGAATTTACCGTTATCTCTTTCGGTCTCGAGCGGTTGAGCTTTATTCGCACGGTAAAACTTCTCTCACGCGTGGAAATCTCTGCCAAAATGTTGCAGTAGGAAGAGCCGAATGAGATGAGTTCCTTGTCAAAACGCGTGCGAAAACTCTTTCCGAGCGAGATATAGTAAATGGCCTCGATTAAATTCGTTTTGCCCTGGGCATTTTCGCCACAGAGCACATTCATTTTATCAGAGGGTTCAAAACAGACAAAATCGTAGTTTCGAAATCCCTCCAACGAAAGCTTTTCTATACGCACTCGGACTCTATCCTTATTTGTTCATCACCGACACATACAATATCGCCGTGATGTACTTTTTTATTTTTCTCAAGACAAACCTCGCCGTTTAAGCGCACTTCGCCCGATAGAATCATCTCTCCGGCAATCCCGCCCGTTTCGGCAACGCCCTCGTATTTTAAAAGTTGGGCAAGTTTTATGTGTTCGCCCCTTATTCTAGACTTCGATTCCATACTATCCTCACTGGAAGCACCATGTAGATATATTTGTTATCCTGATTTAAGCTCTTTATAACAGCAGGCGAAGAATCGGTGTTTAAGCACAGTATAATATCTTCATCGTCAATGGCGCGCAGAGCTTCTTTTAAGAAAACATCGTTAAAGCCTATCGTGAGTCCCCCACCGTTGCCCTCGCTGATAATCGAATCGAAAGAGCGGCCCTGAACCGTGTCGCAGCTGAGGTCGAGTTTTCCGTCTGCAAAGAAGAGCTTGACGGGCGCCTTGCTGCTCTCGTCGCTCATAAGAGATACTCTATCCAAACCGCTTATAAACTCGCGCCTGTTCAGTTTAATCTTATATCTGAATTCTCTGGGAACTGCCGTCTTATAATCCAGGAATTCTCCCTCGAGTCTTCTTGTAATGAGCACTGTGTTATCAAAATGAACGCTGATGTGTTTGGATCCCAACTTAAAATAGCAGAACTTGTCTTCTCCGCTCTGGCAAATCTTTTCCATATCCGAAAGCGAGTATGCCGGGATAATAAAACGGATAAGATCGCTGTGCTCAAGGCTTATATCGGCGCTTCTCATCGCAAGCCTGTAGCCGTCAACTGCGACAAGAGCAAGAGTGGATTCTTCAATCTCAAACAGAGCTCCCGTGTAAACCGGTCTGCTCTCGTTTTTCGATATGGAAAAACTTGTTTTAACAATCATTTCCTTGAGTAGCTCCTGAGAAATCTTAATCTCTCTCACCCTGTCTGGCTCGGGGAGCTCGGGATAAACGTCGGCGGAGGAGGCCTTTATGTTAAACTCTGTCAAACCGCACTTTATAAGCACATTTAAAGAATCGTCTATATTTATGCGCACCATACCGTCGGGAAGATGGCGAACAATATCTTCTAAAAGCCTGGCATCAATAACCGCGCTTCCGGGGTCTTCAACATCCGCTTCGATATCTGTATATATTCCTCTTCTAAGGTCGTACGCCGTCAGTCTTAAAGAGTTGCTGTCGGCTTTAAGGAGTATTCCCCTCAAGGCTGTTAACGGGCTCTTAGGACTGGCCGCTTTAGAGACTGTTCTTATAGCCTCTTCGAGTAAATATTTTTCGCAGATTATTTTCATGGCGTTCTCCTTTTGAAAAATAAGATTTTTCTTTTATATAAAAATATTATATATAATTTAGTAGTTGTAGTATTAGTAGCTAAAATGTGTTCAAAAGTGACCTAAAGTATTGAATTTTAAAGAAAAACGATGTTCAAAACACTGTTGAGAATGTTGAGGGTTTTTGAACAGAATAAAATCCCGTTTTTTAAAAATTTTTATCACTTCCCTATTTTTTGAACTTTGAACATTAAAGCGTTTAAAACTAAATAAATCAGCTTCTCGAATTTATGTTGGCACTTATGTCTTTTATGGTTGAAGCAATCTCCGGGTCGTATGTCAAAAGCTCTTCAATCTTCCTTATCGAAGCCAGCACCGTTGTGTGATTTCTGTCTTCAAAGTGCAGGCCTATATCTTTAAGCGGAAGTCCGGTAAGTTTTCTTATGAGATACATGGCAATTTGGCGGCAAAGAGTTATGTTTTTTGCTCTGGATTGACCTCTTACCTCGGCGGGGCTGAGTTGGAAGCTTCTTGCCGACTCTTCTATTATGATATCGGGAGTGGGAATGAACTCGCCAACATTGATAACATCTTTAATCGCTCTTTTAACAGTTTCTATGCTTATCTGGTCGTCTAAAATAGCGCGGTAGGCTGTGAGTCTTTTCACAACTCCTTCGAGCTGACGGACATTTGAGGTCAGGTTTTCGGCAATATAGTTAATGCAATTTTCGGGCAGCACCATGCCGAGCGACAAAGATTTACTCTTTATTATGGCGCTTCTCGTTTCGAAGTCGGGCGGCTGAATGTCGGCAAGTAATCCGCCCTCGAAGCGGGTTTTAAGCCTGTCTTCAAGTTTGAGCATATCTCTGGGCGGCCTGTCGGAGGTGACGACAATCTGATTTCCCGCCTCGTAGACCGAGTTAAAGGTGTGGAAAAACTCTTCCTGTGTTCCCTCCTTGCCCGAGATAAACTGAATATCGTCGAGCAGGAAGAGATCTACATTTCGGTATTTTTTCCTGAATTCTTCGTTTGTACCCCTTGTTATGGCGCTAACCATCTCGTTTGTGAAGTCGTCGCTCTTTAAATAGGCAACTTTTATTCCCGGGCGAAGTCTCTGCATCTTTTCACAGATGGCGAGAAGCAGGTGAGTTTTGCCGAGCCCGGAGTTTCCGTAGATAAAAAGAGGGTTATACACCTTGCCGGGGTTTTCAGAAACGGCAACGGCTGCGGCGTGGGCAAATTTGTTTGAGGGCCCTACAATAAAGTTTTCGAAGCTATAGTCCTCGGTTTGTACGGAGTAGTCTTCAATTTCCGAAAGGTCTTCCTCGGGAGTCATTACAATAACCTCAAACTCGCTCGAAAACAGATCGAAAAGTATATTTTTCAGCACATCTACATAACGCTGCTGTATGAGATTCTTTTTAAACTCTGAGCTTGTTTTAAAATAAAGGCGATTGTCAGTGATTGCAACGGGACTTGCATCATGAAACCAGGCGCTGTAAGAAGTGCCGGTAATCTGCGCTGCCAGCGCATCCATAAGGAAAGACCATATGTCCGTAAGGCTGTTCATTTTCTGCCTCCAAAACCAGTATTTTGAGCCGCTTTTTTTTGCAAAAACCGGATGAAAAAAAGTAAGTATAATTAGATTAAATTATAGCAAAAAAGGCGCTTATTTGCAAGGCAAACACCGTCTTAAAAGGGGCCTTAGCAAAGCTTGTGAAAGAGCTTTAAAATAAAAGAAAACAAAACTTTAAGCCTGTCTTGAAAGAAGAGCTCACTTGCGATATAATCCCAATATATACTAAATTGCGAGGTTTGACTATGATATCTGCTGGTGAATTCAGAAACGGAGTAACTTTTGAAATGGACGGCGAGGTCATGCAGATTGTCGAGTTTCAGCATGTGAAACCCGGCAAGGGCGCAGCCTTTGTCAGAGCAAAAATAAGGAATGTCGTCACAGGCGCTACTATCGAAACTTCATTCAACCCCACAGCCAAGTTCGAGAATGCGATAATCGAGCGCAAAAGCATGGATTTTTCTTATAAAGATGAAAATCTTTATTTCTTCATGGATTCCGAAACATATGAGCTTATTCCCATTGACGAAAGTCTTCTCGGCGATAATTTCAGGTTTGTTAAAGAAAACATGGCCTGCATGGTGCTCTCGTATAAGGGCAAGCCCTTTGCGGTTGAGCCCCCCAACATTGTGGACCTTGTTGTCACACAAACCGACCCGGGATTTGCAGGAAACACGGCTACAAACGCAACAAAACCCGCCACGCTCGAAACAGGCGCCGAAGTAAAGGTGCCCCTGTTCATTGAAGAGGGCGAGAAGATTAGAATAGATACAAGAACAGGCGAATATATCGAGAGATCGAAAGAATAAAGCACAATATAAGGAGGCACTACAATGAACACAAAAGAAAAGCTGGCATATTTAAAGGGACTTGCCGAGGGTTTCGGCGTTGCGAAAGACAAGAAAGAGCAAAAACTGCTCACATCTGCCTTCGAACTTGTCGAAGAGCTTATTTTTGAAATCGAAGACCTGAGTGAAAGACTCGACTTTCAAGAGCTTCTCACCGATGAGCTGGAAGATGCCCTTACAGATCTTGAAGACGAAGTTTATGACGACGATGACGATTATGATGACGACGATGATGACGACGATGATGACGATGACGATTTTTACGACGATGAATTTGACGAAGACTTCGACTTCGACGGAGATATTTTCGATATAAGCTGTCCCAACTGCGAAGAAGAATTTGCCGTTGACAGCGGAGTGGTTGAGCTTGGCACTATAAACTGCCCTTTCTGCGGCGAGCGCCTCGAGATAGACGGAATCATTGAAGACGACGAGGACTGTGGCTGTGGTTGCGGTTGCGGCGG
>CAYFQE010000014.1:19439-26265 GCA_964345235.1 uncultured Oscillospiraceae bacterium
TTACAGCGAAAATTTGGTGATTTTAACAATCGGCATAGGTCCCATTTTTGGTTAAAATCGCCTTTGAAATAAGAAATATTTTCCTGTAAAATTTATATAATATGAACAAAGTGTTAAATATCTTTGCGCATATGATTAAAATCAGGAGGATACAGCGTTATGAAAAGAATAAAAGCGGCCTGTATCTGTCAGACTCTTCATTTTTTGCTAAAAGAAGATGTCGCACACGGTTGGGCAGTAAAGCAGGTAAATCAGGAAGTAGAAGCATATAAAAAGGACTTGGAGCGCAAGGGAACTCAGCATAAAATAGTGGAAGAAAGTGTTCAGCCCGACGGTTCGGTTATAATCAAAATAATAAAGCAATATAACGCCAGTCCGGTTGGAGAATATCTTAAGTAAAAAACTGCTGAGCATGGGACTTTGCCCCATGCTCATTTTTGATCTGGAGGGAAAAATGGAAGCCAAACAAAGCTCAAAAACAAAACAGAAGAAAAAGACATCTCCGACCGATGCTTTGAGAAAAAGAAAAATCATTTCTTACCAAGAAAGGATAAGAAGCAATGAAGAGATGATCAGGGGAATGGAAAGAGATTGCTGCGCACTGGAGAAAACAAGCATAGAAGGACTAAGTGTGCGCCATAAAAGCTTTGGGAACGGGACAATTATTGAAAAAGAAGACTCTATAATCACCGTGAACTTTGATTTCGGAAGCAAGCGCTTTGTAATGCCATCTGCCTTTATCGACGGATTCCTTAAAGCGGAAGATGAAGAAATCGAAGGAAAACTAAGCCGATATAAAGAAATGGGAGAAAGAATTAAAGAAGCCAGGAAAGAAATAAAAGATGCACAAAACCACATTCAGCTTTTAGCGAGGAAATAAAGACCAAAAAAGCCGATAATCTTTTAAAAACCCAATGTTTCACGAGAAACATTGGAGAATGAGATTAAAAAATACTTATTAAAATCAAAAAAAGCCGTGCTTACACGGCTTTTTTTGCTGTATTTAATTAATAAAACTATCTTCTCGGCTTAATAATATCAATGCCGCCTATTATGGGCAGTCTTATCGTTTCACCCCTTATGGCATTTAAAATGCCGGATATGGAAAAAAGAGGTATAACTATCTTTAATATTCTAAAGACTTGGAGTATAAAGTAATAGGAATAAATAATCGAAGAATTTTTTACAAAAGACTCCAAAGCGAGCACAACTATTGTGAAAACAAACAGCAAAAGACCCTGATTGGCATGGAAGCGCACAAAATTACTTGCCGTGGGAAGCGAAACTATCGGAAAAAACACCAGAGCACCCATGTACGAAAGAATCGAGAGTGTCATCTCGGTTCCCTTGGGCATATCATTCGGTTTTGTTTCAAAGCTGCTTTGCTCGAAATTCGGACTTTCCTGCCTGTTGTATGCAGATCTTTTTGCTGTCGGCCTTTTGATTGTCGGTAAGGTTCTATTAGACTCGCTCTTGCACTCTTCCCCGACCGGATGAAGAACGCATTCATAATCCTCGGACCTGTTGTATTCGTCGAGTATTATGTTTGGCCGCGCTAAGCCTGTCCCGCAGTGTGGACACATGGCCCTCTTCTCGATGTCGTCAATAAATTTTCCGCAATTTTTACAGCGTGTCATTCTATACCCCCATATATTAAAAAAACATAAGATTAAAGGCAACTTAAAACGCAAATTACTCGCATAATTGCTAAATATATTATATCAGATTAAAAACGCTAATAAAAGCCGAGGACTTGTTTCACGTGAAACATTACTTAAATTTTACAGGAAAAGCTTAGAAAATCGGGGCTCGTTTACAAAAATTGCCCTCTTTTTTATATTAATAGTATTAAAATCGAGGAGAAGCTATGAAAGAAAATGAATTTCTTTGGGACGCAGGCCAAGCAAATCCCAAACAACAGCAGTTTTTTAAGAGCCGAGCTCTCTTTACCGCCTATGGGGGCGCAAAAGGCGGAGGCAAAACTTGGGCAATAAGGACAAAGGCGCTTTTGGGCGCCTATAATTACGCAGGGATAAGAATACTCATAATGCGCCGCAGTTACAGAGAACTTCAATCAAACCACATAGAACCCATGCTTAAAATGGCAATTCCCGAGTTTTTTTCATATAACGGTTCGCTGCACAGCATGTTTTTTATAAACGGAAGCATAATACACTTCGGGCATTGGCAGGGCGTTTTGAGCGAAAACGAGTATAACGGGCAGGAATACGACTGGATTTTCATAGACGAGGCAACACAGTTCTCGTTCAGGAGCTTTCAGTTTATAGGCGGAATGCTGAGAGGCGCAAACGATTTCCCGAAAAGGATGTATTTAAGCTGTAACCCGGGTGGAATTGGACACAACTGGGTAAAAAGGCTCTTTATCGACAAAATTTACTATGAAAACCCCAAAAATCCCGAAGAAAGCGAGAGGTCAGAGGATTATACATTCATTCCCGCCACCGTTGAGGACAACACAGCGCTTCTTAAAAGCTCGCCCGGATATCTGCGGCTCTTGTCCGCTATGCCCGAAGATTTGCGAAAAGCCTACCGCTACGGCGACTGGGAGGCGCTAAAAGGCTCGTATTTCTCGGAATTTAAGCGAGAAAAGCACTGCACCGAGCCTTTTTCTATCCCGAAGCACTGGAAACGCTACATAAGTTTCGATTACGGGCTGGATATGTTCGCTCTGCTCTGGATAGCTGTTGACGAGCGAGGCAGAGCCTATGTTTACAGAGAACTCAGAAAATCGGGGCTTATTGTGAGCGCGGCGGCAAGACTTGCCCGTGATATGAGCGAAAATGAAGATATTATAATGAATATAGCGCCTCCCGATATGCGCCAAACCCAAAAAGACAGCGGAAGAAGCCTTGCCGAGCTCTTTGCCGCCGAGGGATTGCCCCTTGTTTTTGCCTCGAACGAGAGAGTTAAAGGCCATTTGCTCATAAAAGAGGCTCTAAATACCGAAATAGATGGAAAACCGGCGCTTGTGATATTTTCGAGCCTTAAAGGCCTTATCGAGGACATAAGCTCTATTGAAGCGGACGCATCTAATCCCTCGGATTGCGCAAGCGAGCCGCACGAGTGCACGCACAGCGTTGATGCGCTGAGATATTTTTGCTCTATGCGGCTGATTCCGACAGCAAAACCCGCTGTAAGAGAACGCGGCGGCTATACTGAAAGCGCTTTTACACAAGATTACGAGAGTTTTTTGCGCGGAAACACCCCGACAAGGAGCTATTTGGAAGATTTTTAGAAAACACACAATATATAATATTGTTAAAATAAAGTGAGCCGAACAAGTCTACACCCCAAATGGCTCCACTGTGCAAGGGGAGCTGTCGAAAACCGACAGGTTTTTGACTGAGGGGTTGTTCTTACACAGCTTTTTGCAAAATTACAAGGAATGCTGACAATTTAATAGAGCAAAATAAGTCAGAAAAAAGAGCCGCTGTTTCACATGAAACACCGTCGGCTCTCTTTTTTATGTTCTTTATGTTCCACGTGAAACGAAATGGAAAAGCAAGTTCATGTTTCACATGAAACATCGCACACAAATTTTATATGATTCATATGAAACATATGCTAAAAAGCGATTTAATTCCCTTATATTTGCTTGAATAAGGGCTCTACGGCTGATATAATTAAACAGATATTCTTTTCGGAGGCAAAAATGGGCAAAATTATAGCAATAACAAATCAAAAAGGCGGCGTCGGCAAGACCACAACCAGTGTTAATCTTGCGGCAGCCATAGGAAAAAAGAGAAAAGTACTCCTCTGTGACTGCGATCCGCAGGGAAATGCAACCTCGGGCCTTGGTGCAGACAAAACAAAGCGTCCGAATCTCTATGATGTGCTTCTTTTGGGTGCTCCCATAGCTTCCGCAATCGTTAAAACTCCCTATTGCGATCTCTTGCCCTCGAACAGAGAGCTTTCGGGGGGAGGAATCGAACTTGTAAATCTTGAGCACAGGGAATATTTGCTGAAAACCGCACTCTCGATGATAAAAAATGACTACGACTTCATTTTCATCGACTGCCCTCCTTCGTTAGAGCTTCTTACGGTAAACGCCCTGGCGGCGGCCGACGAGGTGATTATTCCCGTTCAGTGCGAATATTATGCGCTTGAAGGTATAACAGACCTTATACACACAATAAACCTGACTCGCGAGAGGATAAATCCCAAGCTCGAGATTAACGGCATTGTACTCACGATGTTTGATGCAAGAACCAATTTTTCGGGACAAGTGGCCTATGAAATTGAAAAACACTTCCCCGAAAAACTATATAAACAGTATATTCCGCGCAATGTCAGAGTGGCCGAGGCCCCCTCACACGGAATGCCGGTGATGAAATACGACCGTTGGTCGAAGGGCGCAATGGCCTATAGCAGATTGGCAAACGAGTTTTTAAAGAGGGAGGAGAAAAATGGCAGGTAAGAGGATGGGTTTGGGTCAAGGACTCGACGCCCTGTTTCAAACAGAGAAGAATGTCGGAATCGATAAACGCCGCGAGACCATTTTGGAGGTTCCCGTAGAAAGGCTAAGTCCGGGCAAGGCGCAGCCGAGAAAGGACTTTGCCGAAGAGGCTCTTGAGGGGCTTGCCGCCTCGATAGCCGAACACGGCCTCATATCTCCCATAATAGTCAGGGAGTTCAGCGAGGATTTTTATGAGATAATAGCGGGCGAACGCCGCTGGAGAGCTGCAAAGCTTGCCGGACTCAAAGAAGTGCCCGTAAGAATTTTAGAGGCGAGCGATTCTAAGGCCGCCGAGCTTTCACTCGTCGAAAATATTCAGCGCAAAGACCTAAACGCCCTTGAGGAAGCCTCGGCAATTAAATCCCTGGCCGAGGAATACGGTCTGAGCCACGAAGAGCTTGCAAAAAGGCTCGGTATCTCAAGGCCCTCGATAACAAACAGGCTCAGACTTTTAAACCTGCCCGAAGAGATACAAGTGTTCCTGCGCGACGGCAGGATAAGCCCGGGACACGCCAGGGCGCTCATTACGCTTGAGCCGAAAGAAAAGCAGATAGCGCTGGCCAATGAGATAGAGGTCAAAGGCCTTTCGGTGCGCCAGACCGAAGAAAGAGTCAAGGCGATGATGAAACCGCCATCGAAGAGGAGAGAAGACTCCGAGCTACGCAAGCTTCTCATAAAAGATGTGGAAAGCCGACTCGAAGGGAGCTTGGGCAGAAAAGTAAAGCTTAAAGAGAGCCAAAAGGGCGGAAGCATAACGCTTACATATTACGATTCCGATGACAGAGAGCAGCTTATAAATGAGCTTAAGGCTCTCAGCAGAAGAAAGAAAGGGAATTAAATGCTTGATATCAGATTAATAAGAGAGAACCCCGAACTGGTAAAGGAGAACCTGAAGAAGAAGTTCCAAGAGCATAAACTCGGTCTTGTTGACGAGGCAATAGAGCTCGACGAACAGCTTAGAGCTGTAATTTGCAAAGCCTGCGACCTCAGAGCTTCGAGAAACGCTATTTCGAAAGAGATTGGAAAGCTTATGGGCATGGCTAAGAAAAACCCCGAGAAATTGTCTGAGGCCGAGGCTCTGAAAAACCGGGTTCTAGAGGATGCAAAAGAGCTTTGCTCGCTGAAAGAGAGCGAAAACACACTAAGAGAGAAGCTTAGAGCTGTAATGCTTCGCATTCCTCAGATTATAGACGAAAAGGTTCCGATAGGTTGTGACGACAGCGAGAATGTTGAAATCGAGCGTTTCGGTGAGCCGCTGGTTCCCGATTTTGAAATCCCCTATCACACGGATATTATGGAGAGCTTCTACGGAATCGATCTCGATTCGGCCCGCAGGGTCTCGGGGCAGGGTTTCTACTATCTTCAAGGCGATATAGCCCGTCTGCACTCGGCGGTGCTTAGCTACGCCAGAGATTTTATGATAGACAAGGGCTTTTGCTATGTCATACCGCCCTTTATGATTCGCTCGGCAATGGTAGAGGGGGTCATGAGTTTTGAAGAAATGGACGCCATGATGTATAAGATAGAGGGCGAGGATCTCTATTTAATCGGCACGAGCGAGCACTCGATGATAGCCCGCTACAACGATACCATTTTAGACGAGGACGAGTTGCCGCTCAATCTCACAAGCTACAGCCCCTGTTTCCGCAAGGAAAAGGGCGCGCACGGCATTGAGGAGCGCGGCATCTACAGAATACACCAGTTCGAAAAGCAGGAGATGATAGTCATCTGCAAGCCCGAAGAGAGCTGCGAATGGTACGAAAAGATGTGGCAGTATTCCGTAGAGCTTTTCAGAAGCCTCGACATTCCCGTCCGCACGCTCGAGTGCTGTTCGGGCGACCTTGCCGACCTTAAAGTGCGCTCCTGCGATGTTGAGGCGTGGAGCCCGAGGCAGGAAAAATACTTCGAGGTCTGCTCCTGCTCTAACCTCGGAGATGCGCAGGCTCGCAGACTGGGAATTAGATATAAGGACGAGGACAGACAGACTGTTTTTGCGCATACGCTCAACAACACCGTTGTCGCTCCCCCCAGAATGCTCATAGCCTTTTTAGAAAACAACCTCTGCGCCGACGGCAGTGTGAACATACCCCACGCCTTAGCTCCATATATGGGCGGCGTTCGCAAGATTTATCCGAAAAAATAAAATATTTAAGAATAAATATGAGAAACCGCTGAAAATATCTTGTCAAAGATAGATTCAACGGTTTCTTTTATAAGATTATGGGATGAAAAGAATATGAGCTTATTTAAGTTTGGCCTCTTCAAGAGCCTTGTTTACAGCCCTGATAATACCTTTCGAGGTCTTTGTAGCTCCTGCTATGGCATCGACTTCAGTAGATTGTGACTCAA
>CAYFQE010000015.1:0-25523 GCA_964345235.1 uncultured Oscillospiraceae bacterium
GAAAGGCTTAAAAACAGTCTTATATTTAAGATGTACGGCTAAAAATAAAATGCCAAAATAAAAAGAGCCCTCGGGGCTCTTTTTTATTTTATTGCGCTTTTTTAGCTGCGGGTTTCTTTGCGGCAGGCTTCTTAGCAACAGTCTTTTTAGGCTCTGCCTTCTTTACAGCAGGTTTCTCTGCCGCGGATTTTTTCGCCTCTGCAAGCTTTTCCGGCTGAGTTTCTCTGAGCACTGCAACGGACGGATTCTTCGATCTCTCCGACCACAGCTCAATGTGCTCATAGCGCAACTCGTCGCGCTCCTTCTTCTGCTCCGGTGTCATCTTTCCCGCTATTTCAAGATGAGTAATCTCGGCAATCCTGTCTTTTTTCCAGGCTTCCATTCTTCTCCTCCTTTCCTCTTTAGTTTTTTAACGAGTGTAGGGGGGCCGGAATCAGCCCTCCTCTTTGGACAAACTTATCGTTTTTGGCGGGGTTTACCGCCATAATCGGCGCGCCTCCCAAAAGGCCTCCGAAGCTCACGCTGTCTCCGAGCTTTTTGCCCGGCACGGGTATTACGCGAACAGCCGTTGTTTTGTTGTTAATAACTCCGATTGCAGCCTCGTCGGCTATTATACCCGAGATTGTTTCGGCCGAGGTATCTCCCTCGAGAGCTATCATGTCAAGGCCGACAGAGCAGACCGCCGTCATCGCCTCGAGCTTTTCGATGTTTAAAAATCCGCGCTCAACAGCCTTTATCATGCCAGCATCTTCGGAAACGGGAATAAAGGCGCCCGAGAGTCCTCCCACGCGAGAAGAGGCCATTAGTCCGCCTTTTTTGACAGCATCGTTGAGCATGGCAAGCGCCGCGGTTGTGCCGGGCGCGCCTACGCTCTCGAGTCCCGTCTCCTCTAAAACGAGAGCGACGCTGTCGCCAAACGCAGGGGTTGGCGCAAGGCTTAAATCGACTATACCGAAAGGCATCTCGAGCCTTTTGGAGGCCTCGAGCGCCACAAGCTGACCCATGCGGGTAACTCTGAATGCCGATTTCTTAATTTCCTCGGCAAGCTCATCAAAGCTCTTGCCTCTTGCCTTGAGCATTCCCTCATAAATGGCTCCGGGCCCCGAGATGCCGACATTCACAACGCAATCGGGCTCACCCGTGCCGTGGAAAGCGCCCGCCATAAAGGGGTTGTCCTCTACGGCGTTGGCAAAACAGACCAGTTTTGCGCAGGCTATTCCCGAATTTTCCGCCGTCTTTGCGGCTGCCTCTTTTATCACCCTGCCCATCTTGGCCACGGCATCCATATTGATGCCCGCCTTGCTACTTGCCAAATTCACGCTCGAGCACAAAAATTTTGTTTGACTGAGCGCCGAGGGAATGGAGTTTATCAGAGCCAAGTCGCCCCTTGTAGCTCCCTTTTGCACAAGCGCAGAGTAGCCGCCCAGAAAATCTATTCCAAGCTCCAGAGCCGCGTTGTCGAGAGCTTTGGCTATCTCGAGAAAGCCTTCTTCATCGAATGCCGCTCCCACAAGAGCTATCGGCGTAACGGACACGCGCTTGTTGACTATCGGTATTGAAAAATCGGATTCTATATCAAGGCAGACCTCGGAAAGGCGGGAGGCCGTTTTGGTTATTTTATCATAAATCCTTTCTGCCGTGAACCTTGCCTTAGAGTCGACACAGTCCATCAGGCTTATGCCCATTGTAACGGTGCGTATATCGAGCTGCCACTTTGTGATCATCTCGATTGTGCTGATTATTTCTTCTCTGTTAATTCCGAACATGGCTAAATCCTGTTGCAGGCTCTGAAAATTTCTTCTCTGTGCACCGCTATTTCCAGATTGTTGCTCTTCCCCAGCTCGGCCATCTCTTCTTTAAACTCCTTGAAACTGGAGCTTAAATCAGAAACCTCGAGAAGCATTATCATTGTGAAGCATTCGGACATGACCGTTTGGCTTATATCCAGAATATTGGCATTTCTATTTGCGCAGACATTGCAGACCATGGCCATTATGCCTACCCTGTCTTTTCCTATGACACTGAGTACCGCTTTCATTTCTTTTCTCCGTTCCAGAGCTCATCGAGGTTAAGTTCGAATGCGGGTATGAACTTTTCGACAAAGTACTCCGCTTCTTCCAATCCCATGGCTCTTATTTTTTCTAAGCTCTGCGCCTCGGCAGACACAAACTCCATGTTTCCGGCCTTGCGCTCTTCTATACATTTTATATATGCCGATATACTGTCGGCAGCTTTTAAAAGCCTGAACTCGTAAGACTCGCCCTGTGTATATTCGCCTAAAAGCGGAAATTCATAGCTCGCTCTCAGCTCCTCGGGTATGAGCCCCAGAAGCTTTTCGGCAGAGAGGCGCTCTACGGCCTTATATTCTTTTTTAATCTCTGGATTAATATATTTCACGGGCGTCGGCAGGTCGCCGGTGAGTATCTCGCTGGCATCGTGATAGAGCGCGAGCACTGCGAGCTTATCGGCCGAAACATCTTTTTTGAAAACCTCATTGGCTATAAGTCCGAGGGCATGAGCAATCACCGCCACCATATGGCTGTGCTCCTGTACATTTTCTTCTATGCTGCTGCGCATAAGTCCCCAGCGATTTATATATCTCATTCTGGATATGAGCGCAAAAAACCCGCTAACTTTCATTATACCTCCTAAAGCTCCAGAAGAAGCTTTGCATCTCTTTTGAAGACCGACTTTTCCTTCCATTTTCCGCTACGGAATCTTATAAAAGCTATTGCCCCGCCGCAAATCCAGCCTATGGGTATGGTGAGCCAACAAGCTTTGTAACCAAAGTCGAAAGCGTAGACCAACAAATAGGCTGCGCTTACTCTAATGAAGAGAGATGTGATGCTGGTTAAAGTGCTTGTCATCGTGTCTCCCGCACCTGTGAGAGTGGCTCCCGTCGGAATATATATGGCAAAAAATATAATCACATAGGACATAAATCTTTGATATTCAACCGCTATTCTCAGAGAGTCGCTCGAAAGGCCGAAAAGCTTTGCGAAATCGGGCGCTACCAGATAAATTAAAAGCGAAATCAAAAGGCTTAAAGACACAACCATAACTGTAGACACTTTTCTGCCCTTACGGACTCTATCGAGCCTGTCGGCGCCCACATTCTGCCCGGTGAAGGTGGAAGTGCCGCTGGAGAGCGAGAAAATCGGAACAAAGGCAAAGGATTCCATGCGGTTTCCGACCGCATATCCGCTCATTAGAGCAGACCAGGCGAAGCCGTTTATAAGCCTCTGCATAAAAATATTGCCAATGGATATAATAGATTGCTGAAGAATTGAGGGCACTCCGAAGCGCAGGGTGGTTTTAAGTCGCTCGAAATCGAACACAAAATTCTCGCCTCTTACATCCAGCACCGGGTACTTCTTAATCATGTAGATGAAGGCTGCCACACAGCTTGCTATCTGTGAGATGACCGTAGCCACCGCAACGCCCACGAGGTCCCAGTGAAAACAGATTACAAAAACAAGGTCTAATACAACATTCAAAATTGAGCTCAGGGCCAAAAAATAAAGGCTCGCCTTGGAGTCGCCTATGGCGTTTAGGTTGCTTGATATGGCGTTGTAGATATAGACAAAAACCACGCCCAAGCCCGCAATTTTATAGTACCTTACGGCATCTTGAAGCATAAGGGGATCCTGATAGTTCATAACAGCAGAGAGGAGGGGGCGCGCAAAAAAATAGGCTATAGCGCTTAACATAAAGCCCACTAGTCCCATCGTTATTATCTGGGTTGAGGCGGCTCTCTTGAGCAGTTTGTAGCGTCTGGCTCCGTAGAATTGGGAAATCTGTATGCCTCCGCCCATTCCGAGACCTGCCGCCATAGCTAAAAACAGAAACATAAGTGAAATTCCGCCGCCTATCGCAGCTATATATCTTTCGCTTATTGCCCTTGTTGCGCCGGCAAAGTTGCCTACCACTATACTGTCTACCGCATTATACAGTTGCTGAAGCGCTTGACCAAGCATGATAGGAAATGAAAACCTGAGTATTTGTTTCCATTCCTTGCCGATTGTCATGTCTATTGCACTCTTGTTTTCCAAACAAAAACCCTTCCTTTCTAATTAGAGTATTTTATCATAAATTTTTTTATTGTAAATAAAATGAATTTCTTGATATGCACATATATTAAGTCTATAATAAATTGGTTGAATTTTTTTGAGGAGTGACGCCTTTGTCTATTCGCAATGTAGCCATAATCGCACATGTTGACCATGGGAAAACCACCCTTGTGGACAGCTTGCTGAGGCAGTCGGGAGTTTTTAGAGAAAACCAAGAGGTGAGCGCCAGAGTTATGGACTCGGGCGATTTGGAGAAAGAGCGCGGAATAACCATACTCTCGAAAAACACTTCCGTTCACTATAAAGACTGCAAAATAAATATAGTTGATACACCGGGTCACGCCGACTTCGGCGGTGAGGTAGAGCGCATACTCAAGATGGTGAACGGCGTTATCCTCCTTGTGGATGCCGCCGAGGGCCCCATGCCCCAAACCCGCTTTGTGCTCTCGAAGGCACTGGAGATTGGACACAAGGTTATAGTCGTCTTAAACAAGGTCGATAGGCCCGACGCCAGATGTCTTGAGGTTGTCGATGAGATTTTAGAGCTTCTCTGTGACCTCGGCTGCACCGATGAACAGCTCGATTCGCCAATGCTCTTCTGCTCGGGCAGAGAGGGGCTCGCCTCATATTCTCCCGAAAGCATGGGAGAAAATCTCGTGCCCCTTTTCGATACCATTTTGGAATATATCGAGCCGCCCAAGACGGATGACTCTTTGCCCTTTAAGATGCTCTGCTCTTCGATAGACTACAACGAATTTGTCGGCAAGATTGCCATAGGCAGAGTTGATCAGGGCAGGCTTCGTGAAAATGAAGAGCTTATGGTAAGCAATTACCACGACGCAGATGCCGCGCCGCGCCGCGCAAAGGCAAGCAAACTTTTCAGCTTTGAGGGGCTTAATAAGATTCCCTGCAAGGAAGTGAGCGCCGGCGATATAATCGCCGTAAGCGGCATTTCGGATATACTAATTGGCGACACCATATCCTCGCCCCTAGACTCTGCTCCGATTGACTTTGTTAAAATTTCGGAGCCCACAATAGAGATGCGCTTCTCGGTGAACGACAGCCCCTTCGCCGGCCGCGAAGGCAAGTTTGTCACCAGCCGTCAGCTCCGTGAAAGGCTTTATAGGGAGACATATAGGGATGTTTCTTTAAGAGTTTCCGACGCCGAAAACTCAACCGACAGCTTTAAGGTTTTGGCCCGCGGCGAGATGCATTTTTCGATTTTAATCGAGACCATGCGCCGCGAGGGCTATGAATTTTCGGTTTCGCCGCCCAAGGTTTTAATTAAGGAAGAGGACGGCAAGAAGCTCGAGCCGCAGGAGCGGGTTTTCGTTGATGTGCCTTCGGAATATATCGGCTCTGTAATCGAAAAGCTCGGCCGCCGCAAGGGCGAGTTTTTGGAAATGACAAATGTGGGGAGCCGCATTAAAGCAAGCTTTCTTGTGCCCAGCCGCGGACTCTTCGGCTATTCAAACGAGTTTATGAGCGACACGAGAGGCGAGGGGATAATTTCTTCCGTTTTCGACTCCTACACCGAGTATAAGGGCGAGATTCAGCGCAGGCTCACAGGCAGTTTAGTCGCTTGGGAAACAGGCGAGGCTGTGGCCTACGGACTCTATTCGGCTCAGGAGCGCGGCTCTCTCTTCATAACTCCCGGCACCAAGGTCTATGGCGGCATGGTTATCGGCGTTTCGCCCAAAGGCGACGATATCGGCGTGAATGTCTGCAAAACCAAGCAGCTCACAAATATGAGGGCGGCAGGCTCCGACGATACTCTGAGGCTCGTTACCCCCAAACAGATGAGCTTGGAGCAGTGCATGGAATTTTTGGCGGACGACGAACTTTTGGAAATCACTCCACAGTCGCTGAGAATAAGAAAGAGCATACTCGACCACGGCAAGAGGCAGAGAGCAAAGAAAAAAGCATAAAAACATGAGGCTTTGACTTGAATCAAGGCCTCTTTTTTATGACAATTAAAAAGCTTGTGCATCTCAAACGGTACACAAGCTTAACTATATTTATAGACTTATTATAGACTTATGCGAAGAGGAAGAGCAGGTAGCCGTAGCCTTCTTTTTCCATTTCGTCTTTAGGAATGAAGCGAATGGAGGCCGAATTTATGCAATACCTCAGGCCGTTCGGGGACTCGGGATCGCCCCTGAACAGGTGACCCAGATGCGTACTGCCCGTGCGGCTTACCACTTCTATTCTGCGCATACCGCCGCTGTTGTCAGGCTTTTCGAAGACGGATGGAAGTTCTATCGGCTTTTTGAAAGCGGGCCAGCCGCAGGAGGACTTGTATTTATCTTTCGAAGAGAATAGGGGTTCTCCCGTAACTATATCGACATATATTCCCTCTTCGAATTTATCGAAATACTCGTTTTCGAAGGGCGGCTCTGTTCCCGCATTTTGTGTGACCTCATACTGCATGGGCGTGAGCTTATCTTTAATTGCGGCTTCGCCGGGGAGTTTATAGTTTTTGGGATCTATTACCATATTTGTAAAGAAGTCCAGCAGGAGGGGAGATATGTGGCAGTAGCCCTTCGGATTTTTTATGAGATACTTCTGGTGCTCTTTCTCCGCCTTGAAGTAGTTTTTTAGCTCCTTAACTTCGACGGCAAAGCCCGGCGCGCGTTTTTTCTCGACCTCGGCGATTCTCTCGATTTCGTCTTTGAGTTCCAAATCGTCGTAGTAAATACCCGACTGATATTGGGTGCCCACATCGGGACCCTGCCTGTTTTCGCTCTCGGTATCTATGAGATAGAAAAAGGTGTGAAGCAGTGTATCGAGGCTGACCTCGTCGATGTCGAATGTGAGTTTTACGCACTCTCTAAACCCCGTCTGTCCCGTGAGAACCGTGCGATATTTGGCGTTTTCCTCGCAGTCGCCGTTGGCGTATCCTACTTCCGTTTCCAGCACGCCCTTGAGCCAACCGAAAAAGTATTCAACACCCCAAAAGCAACCGCCCGCAAGGTATATGTTCTTAATGTTTGCCATTTTTTGCTCCTTTTGTTCTTTTTTTTCGTAAGTGAGATATTGGTATTTCATACCGTTTTCCGAAACCAGCACTTCGCTCTGCTCGGCAATCTGCCACGCCTCATCCTCATCCAAGTTTGGAAAAAAGACATCGGAAACAGGCTCGGAAAAGACCTTGGTTATATAAACCTTGCTGAGGTCTTCCATAAAGAGATTAAAAACCGAGGCGCCGCCTATTACAAAGACATTCTCGAACTGTTTTGAAAGCTCCAGCGCCTCCTCTTTCGTGGCCGCAACCATTGCGCCCTCAACGGATTTTAGCGTTGAAGATATGATAATGTTTTCTCTGCCCTTAAGCGGACGGCTTCCCGGAAAATCGAGCATGGTTTTGCGCCCGTATATGACGCAATTTCCGCGCGTGAGCTTTTGAAAATGCGCTCTGTCTTCGGGAATTACTTCGGGCTGTGTGCCATCGCGCCCTATGCCCCAATCGGAATAAACTGCAAGTATTGCCTGCATATCTTATACCGCTATGGGAATCTTCACATCGAACGGATGATATTTATAGCCCTCAAGCTTGAAACTTTCGGGCGTGAAATCGTAGAAGTTCTTCACGCTCTTGTCAACTATGAGCTTCGGCGCGTCATAGGGTTCGTTTTCTATTATCTTCTTTACTATATCGATGTGTCTGTCGTAGATGTGCGCATCGGCTATAACATGCACAAGCTCGCCGACTTCGAGATTCGAAACCTGCGCCATCATTATTAAAAGCGCCGAGTATTGGCATACATTCCAGTTGTTTGCCGCCAGCATATCCTGACTGCGTTGGTTGAGTATGCCGTTTAGTGTGTTGCCGCTCACATTGAAGGTCATGGAATAGGCGCAGGGATATAGCGCCATTTCGCTGAGATCGGCAAAGTTGTATAAGTTGGTCATTATTCTTCTGGATGCGGGGTTGTTTTTTAAATCGAAGAGCACCCTGTCAACCTGGTCGAACTCGCCCTCGGGATAGTGATGCTTAACTCCCAGCTGATAGCCGTAGGCCTTGCCTATCGAGCCGTTTTCGTCCGCCCACTCATCCCAGACATGGCTGTTTAAGTCCTTTATGTTGTTGGACTTTTTCTGCCAAATCCAAAGAAGCTCGTCTATGGCCGACTTGAGGTAGGTACGGCGTATGGTGAGTATTGGAAACTCCTCTTTGAGATTATATCGGTTTACCACTCCGAACTTTTTTACGGTGTGGGCGCTTTGGCCGTCTTGCCACTTGGGTCTTACATTTTGTCCCACATCGGAAACTCCGTTGTTTATAATATCAAGACAGTTTTCTCTGAAAATAATATCGGCTTTGCTCATATTTTCCTCCTTATTTTTCTTATTTAACCAGTCTCGCCACAACTACGAACCTGCCGTAATAGTCGTTCTTCTTACAGGTCGAGAGTGTGATGAGCCTATCTTCTCCGTATTTGGGTATTATTCCCGTTTCATAAATCATGTATTCGCGGATAAAGTTTATATATATATTGTACTCTTCCTCGCTTGCGGCATTCACAAATGCCATATAGTTATAGTCCTGCTCCTCGGGCTTTTTATCCGGATATATCATAGGCACCCTCGTGTTGCAGGCGGCTACGACTTCCCAGCTTTGCTTTTTATAAAGCGTATCGAAGGTGAATGTGGGGTGCTCTCGCCAGAACGCCTCGTCCCTGTACTTATTGAGCTCTCCGAACATTGTGCCGTTGTTCATGCGGTGGCCGTGGATTATCAGGTTGTCGGAGTTTTCGATATCACAGTTTGAATCCAAGAAGAAAGTGCCCGAAATAGAGCTTTTCCCGAAGAAATCGAGCCTGAGATACTTCTCTCTGTTCTCAGGGGGCGACTGCACAACGGGGCCGTTTGCCTGAGTGCCGGGAATCTCGAGCCAGCCTACCATTTCGTTGTTTGTCTCGAACACATCTTTATAGCGCTCGAGTATCTGCTTTTCTCCCTCGCTCTCTGCCGAGCTTCCCTCGTTGGGCGGCGCAATACCGTCATCGGGGCGCAAGAGCTCCACAAGCTGCTGATTTACCGCCTTTTCTTTTTTATATTGCAGCAAGAGTCCCGTGAGCTTAATGAGCGAAAACAGAAAAACCAGTCCGAACACAATTGTTAGAACCGTAAAAAGTATATTGTTTTTCTTATTTTTTTTCTTATTCATGGCTATAGTATTATAATTGCTTAAGCGCAAAATTGCAATAATAATAGGCGACGAATGACAGCTTGTGTGCTCAGGGCGTAGCCCTCCTTATAAGAGTGCATACGCTGGCTTTAAATATCCCGAATTTAAACAGAAAAATACCCGCACAAACAGCTTGCACGGGTATGAGTTTTATTCTTCTTTTAGATATTTCTGCCTAACCATTTTCTCTCGCCAGAGCTCTTTGCGCTCGGGACAATATTTCTCGACATAGTCGAGAAGTTTGTCCATGTCGCTGAAAACGGCAAACATATCCAAGGTCTCAATCGGCGTGAAGCCCTCGAGAACCGATTTATCAATCATCTCGACAAGCTTGTCGTAGCAACCCTCGACATTCAGCACAGCCATGGCGCTTTCCACACTTCCAACCTGCTTGAGGGTGAGGGTCTCGAAAAATTCCTCAAAGCTGCCTATGCCGCCGGGAAGTGTTATAAAGGCATCAGAAAGCTCTCGCATCTTGGTTTTTCTATCGGCCATGGTCTCGGTGATTATCATCTCGTCGGCATCTTCTAAAAGTATGCCCGGAAGATTGAAAAACCCGGGGGCAATCCCTATGACTTTGCCGCCGCCGGCTTTAACGCCCTTGGCGCAGGCGCCCATAAGCCCCGTGGCTCCGCCACCGTAGACCAAAATGTGCCCTCTTTGAGCCATCTTTTTCCCGAACTCGAAGGCGGTTTCGTAGAAAACTTCTTTAAGCTTATCGCTCGAAGCGGCATAAACACAGATTTTCATTTATACCTCCAAAACTCTGAGCATACGAACCAAGGTGAGCCTGTTGCGAATGGCGGCAGATATCGGCAGTATCTCCTCGGCTAAAGACTCATCGATACCGATGTCCGAAAGGCTTTTCTTTGCGCCTATGTCCTCAAAGAGCTTGTAAAGTTCCTCGTAACTTGGAATTTCGGCGATTATTTCTTTAATTTTATCCCAATTATCTGTGATGTTCTGCGGGCTGAAGCTTGCGAGCACATCGTTTTCGTTTTCTTTGACTATTTTTTCGGAGAGCGCGCCGAACTTTTCTTCTATCCACTCTTTACTAAGAGGCTCGAAAGGAAGCGCCTTGGGTGTTTTTTTGGCAAGTTCGTGATATTTCTTTGCGCAGAGCAGAGTTCCGACACCCACGCACTCGCCGTGTATTCCTGCGGCGTTTTCAAAGCGCGGGGGCTTCATTTCAACCAAATGGGCAATAAGGTGCTCGGCTCCCGAAGCCGCCCTCGAGTGATTTATCATCTGCATTGTGAGTCCCGAAATCATCTGAGCCATTGTCATGGCCTCGAAGTCGGGAGTTTCGCCGCGGCGGATTCCCTCGGCCGCGCCGTTCATCATATCGAGAGCCTCTTGCGCCATGCCATAGACTCTGTCGCAGAAATATTCTCCCGAAACCAGCGTTGCAATCTTCCAATCTGCAAGTGAAATGTGCTTCGAGAGAATGTCCTGCACGCCGCTTATGTTGAGCCACATGGGCGCTCCCGAGATTACATCGAGATCGGCAATAACCAGCCTCGGCGCCGACATGGGTATCGACTTTTTCTGTCCATCTATGACTATGGAGCAGATGTTTGCGGTGAAACCGTCGGATGATGCCAGCGTCGGCACCGCTATAAAGGGTATGCCGAGCTTAAAGGCATGGTATCTTGCAAAATCCATGAGAGTGCCGCTGCCGACGGTGACAATGTAGTCGGGATTTCCAAGCTCGTCTGCTATCGACTCTATCATGTTTTTCTCAGAGTGCAGGCCCTTGGCCTCGAGCACTATATTTTTATCGGCCTTGGGGCGCGTGACCGTAGGCAGGTTGTAGGTGTTTGTGTCGTAAAGTACAACTCTCTTTCCGCTAAAACCCGCCATCTCTGCATATTTTTCGAAGTTCTTGAGCGCCCCGCTCTCGCAGACAACAAGCTTTGTCTCGAGCGGGTGTTCTCTGCCGCAGTCGCAGGGCAGGGTATATTTTTCGCAATCTAAAATCATTTTACTGCTCCTTTTTAAGTTTAAGGCCGTATCTCGCCTTTTCGGCAAGAGCTTCTGCCGTAAGCCCGAAGTACTCTAAAACCTCGAGGGGTTTGCCCGATCTTCCAAACTCGTCCTCCACGCCGCAGCGCAGTACTCTTACGGGGCAGTTTTCGGAAGCGTAGGACGCCACCTGAGAGCCGAGACCTCCGTGGATGTTGTGCTCCTCGGCGGTTATTATAAGTCCCGTTTCAAAGGCCGCTTTTTTAATTATCTCGCCGTCCACGGGTTTTATTGTGTGCATGTCGATAACTCGGGCCGATATTCCCTCTTTTGAGAGTATTTCGGCCGCCTTGAGAGCCTCTTGCACCATAAGTCCGCAGGCTATGAAGCTGAGGTCTTTACCCTCACGAAGCTGTACGCCCTTGCCGAGTGCGAAGCTGTAGCCCTCGGCTTCTTCCGTCACGCTCTCTACGGCCATTCTGCCGAGTCTAACATAGGCAGGACCTTCGTATTCTATAAGCGCCTCGATTGCGCACTTCATCTCATTAGCATCGCAGGGGCAGAGGACTAACATGCCCGCTATCGAGTTCATAACTGCAAAATCCTCTAGGCACTGGTGGGTTGCTCCGTCTTCTCCAACGGAGAGCCCGCCGTGCGAACCTATGCACTTTACATTAAGTCTCGGATATGCCACCGAGTTTCTTATCTGCTCAAAGGCTCTGCCGCTTGTAAACATGGCAAACGAAGAGGCGAAAGGCTTTTTGCCGGCAGCGGCAAGTCCCGCCGCTGTGCCTATCATGTTGGCCTCGGCTATCCCCATGTTGAAAAAGCGCTCGGGATAGAGCTTCGCAAAATCTCCGGACTTTGTGGAGCCCGAGAGATCGGCATCTAAAACTACAAGTTCGGGATATTTTGCTCCCAGCGCCGCCAAAGTTTCTCCGTAGGCCTCGCGCGTTGCTCTTTTTTTACTCATTTTCTCTGCCCTCCAGCCTTTTTTCCTCTGCCGAAAGCTCCTTCATTGCCGCCTCAAACTGCTCGGCGTTGGGAGCTTTGCCGTGCCAGCCGGCGTTATTTTCCATGAATGTGACTCCCTTGCCCTTTACAGTGTGCGCCACGATTGCAAGCGGTTTATCTTCCGTTCTCGGCGCAGTTAAGGCTTTTCTCAGTTCTTCGAAACTGTGCCCATCAGCTTCCCTTACCTCAAAGCCGAAGGCTTCGAGCTTTTTGTTTATGGGAGAAACCGGCATGACATCCTCCGTTTTGCCGTCTATTTGCAGACCGTTTAAATCTACTATGACGGTGAGGTTTTTGAGCTTGTATTTGGAAGCCGCCATAAAGGCCTCCCATACCTGCCCCTCCTGAAGCTCTCCGTCACCCATCAGGCAGTAAACTTTATAGTCTTTTTTATCCAGTTTTCCGGCAAGAGCCATGCCCACGGCCGCCGAGATGCCCTGACCTAAAGAACCTGTGGACATATCAACTCCCTTTACATGGCGCATGTCGGGATGTCCTGAATAGTGTGCCTTTATACTGCGGAAGAGCTTGAGGTCTTCCTCGGGGAAAAAACCTTTTGACGCAAGCGCCGAATAGAGGGCGGGCGTGCAATGCCCCTTCGAGAGAACAAATCTGTCTCTGTTCTCATCGTCGGGGTTTTCGGGGTCTATTTTCATTATCTCGTGGTAGAGCAATGTAAGTATATCCATGGAAGAGAGCGAGCCGCCGATGTGTCCCGACGCCGCCCCATAGACCATTTCAACTATCTGCCTCCTGCACTTTGCCGATATAAGCTCAAGTTTCACAGCTACCTCCAATTAATAAAAAGTTTATGTAAATTGCCGATTAATTATAACACTTATGTCCCCGATATTCAACGAATCGATAGCTCTTGGAGCGCCGATTAACCGTCTTGCAAATTTCATTGGAGTCGAAATTTTTGCGCTTTCGCATGGGCTTATGCTCCACATCTTGAATTATTTGCCGAAATATGAGAAAATATTTTCCCACTAAGAATTAACATATGATTTAGGGAAAAAACATGAGCAAAAAAATCATCTCTTTTTTAAAAGACTTTGTGGACGGGCTCGGCAAGATACAGATTAAAACCTATTCTGCCGCGTCTGCTTACTACATTTTTGTTTCTCTTGTTCCCCTTCTCATGTTGCTCACCGCTCTGCTCAGGTATACCCCTATAACCGACGAGTTCCTCATGTCGTTTATAGTGGAATACTTTCCCGAACCTATGGCCGAGATTATAAGCGGAATAATAAACAGTATATATATGGACAGCGGCATCGCCCTTGTGGTTTCGATTATACTCGCTCTCTTTCTGTTTTCCGCAGTCTTCAAGTCAATACTCCGCGGACTCGATGCGGTTTATGAGGCAGACAGGAAAGATACAATTCTCGTGTTTTCTTTAAGAGCCGCCCTGTATTTTCTTCTGCTCCTTTTCTCTGCCGTTCTGCTTTTGGTTTTTATAGTCTACTGGGAGAGAATAATGTCCCTTGTAACCCCCTATCTGCCGCAGGAGCTTCTTGAAAGCAAGGCGGCTGCACTTCTGGGCAAGCTAAAGCTCCCGTTCACTTTTCTCTTTCTGTTTTGCGCCTTTACCTTCTTTTATAAGTGGGCCCCCGCAAGCCGAGGCCGCTATATTCACCAGTTTGCAGGGGCTTTTGTTGCGGCGGCAGGCTGGACAGTGCTCTCGCTGATTTTCAGCGTATACCTCCTCATTTCACCGAGCTGGGGCACATACGGCTTTTTCGGCACTGTAATAATAAGCCTTCTCTGGCTTTTTAATTGTCTTAAGGTATTCTTTTTTGGCGGATATGTGAATAATTTTCTCATGAAACGCCGCATTTTAAAGCTTGAAGAGGAGCAAGATGTCTGAGATTTCATTTAAAGCTGTCGGCAAAACATACGACGGCTTTACTTACCCAATAAGGTCTCTAAGCTTTGATATCTTTAAGGGCGAGCATGTGGCGCTTTTGGGCGAAAACGGCTCGGGCAAGAGCACGGTTTTAAAGCTCATCTCGGGAGCGCTCAGCCCCGACGAGGGCGAGATTTTTTTATCTCGTCAGAGCAGTGTGGCGGTTTTGACTCAAATTCCGAACTTCCCCCCGGATTATTCCACAGAAGATGTACTTAAAGATGCTCAAAAAGAGCTTTTCGAGGCCGAAGCAAGGCTGAGAGAGCTTGAAAGGCAGATGGCGGACTGTAAGGACGGCTCGGTTTTGGCCGAATATGACAGACTTTCGGAGAACTTCAGGCTCTCGGGCGGCTATGAAAAAGACGCAGAGCGCGCCAGAGTTGCCTATGGACTGCAGATTGACGACGAAATGCGCGAAAAGCGCTTTTCATCTCTTTCTGGCGGAGAAAAAACCAGGGTTTGCCTTGCGGCACTCGTTCTTAGAGAGCCCGATATTCTGCTTTTGGATGAGCCCACAAACCACCTCGACACACCGGCTGCCCAGTGGCTTGAAGAGAGGGTGAGAAGCTTTAAGGGCACTGTTTTAACGGTGAGCCATGACAGATACTTCCTCGATAAAACGGCGGATCGCTGTATTGTTTTGGAAGACGGCAAGGCGGAGTTTTACGCCGGAAACTACAGCTACTATCTCGAAGAGAGCTCGAGGCGCGAAAAAGCCGCCTTGGAGAGTTACGAGAAAGATCTTAAGGATGCAAAAAAACTCCTCCAAAGCGCTGAAACGCTACACATCTGGGGCAATAAGGGCAAGGGCAGGCTTCACAAGCGCGCCTTTGCGATGGAAAAGAAGGCCGCAGAGCTGATGCCCGAAAAAAGACCTCAGCAAAAGCTTAGGTTGGGAAGCCGCTTCCGCAGCACCTCATACACCGGCGACATGCTCTTTGACATAAGGCACATTAAAATGTCATTCGGGGAGAGGGAGCTTTTTGAAATTAAAGACACGCTCTTAAGAGCGGAAGAGAGAGTTGCCTTAATCGGCCCGAACGGCTCGGGCAAGACCACGCTCCTTAAAATACTGCTCTTCGAGTTTAAAGCTCCTGTAAACCATTTTATACGCGGAGACTCGCTTAAAACGGCATATCTTCCGCAGGAGATAAGCTTCCCCGACGAGAACGAGAGCCTTTTAGACTGCTATCTCGGCACTTTAAAGCAGACGCATACACAAGCCAGAAACACCCTCGCCCGCTTCGGATTTAGGGGCGAAGATGTTTTTAAATCCATTGGTTCTCTCTCTGGCGGAGAGAAAACCAGACTAAAGCTTTCTCTTATTATGCAGGGGGATGCAAACCTGCTCATTCTCGACGAGCCGACAAACCACCTTGACCTTAAAAGTCGTGAGTGGATTGAGGAGGCCCTGTCTGAGTACACCGGGGCCATCCTGTTTGTTTCGCACGACAGATATTTTGTTAGCAAGTTCGCAGATCGCATTTGGGAGATTAGAGACGGTGTTTTCACCGACTACAACGGCAACTATGAGGAGTTCACCGAATTTAAGCGGAGAATGCAAAGCATAGGCGGCTCGCAAATCGCCGAGAGAGCCGAAAAACCGAAAAAAGAGCGTTCTTCGAGCAAAAGGGGCGGCAAGAGAGCCGCCGCAGACATTAAGAAGCTTGAAAAAGAGATAGCCTCTTTGGAAGATAGGCTCTCGGAGCTCAGCGCTTTAGAAGAACAGGAGAGCACAAACTACATTAAACTTATGGAAATACACGAGGAAAAAACCGTTTTGGAAAACAACTTGCTTGCACTCTACGATTTCTGGGAGGAAGCACATGAGTAAAACCAGTATTATAATAGTAATTGCACTTGTGGTTGCCGCCATTTTTTTCACCTTTGCAATGACCGGACATGGCTATTTTGCGCTTATGCTTTTGGGCATTGCCTCTTTGATTGTTTTCTACAGCTATGCAGACGGAATAATAAGGACTGTTTTTACAGTCGTTTTGTGTCTAGGTGTTTTGCTTTTTATTATAGTAGAGATTCCGATTATCAAAAACGCCCGCACCGATGCTGACGAAGATACAGAATATCTCATAGTTTTGGGAGCGGGTGTTAGAGGCACGATTCCCTCGCTTTCGCTTCAAAATCGTATGGACGGAGCCTATAAGTGGCTTAAGGATCACCCGGAAGTCACGGTTATTCTTTCGGGCGGGCAGGGACCCGGCGAGGACATTACGGAAGCTCGCGCAATGTATGATAATTTTACAAAAAGAGGATTTCCCGCAGAGCGCCTTTATCTTGAAGAGAACTCCACCAGCACCAGAGAAAACCTTGCGCACTCTCTTGAAATTATTAAGTCTTTGGGCGGAAGCGAGAGCTCGCGCATCGCTGTCTGCACCAGCGAATATCACCTTTTCAGAGCCAAGCTCTTGGCAAAGGACGAGGGCATGAACATAAAGGGCGTAAGCGCCCCGACAACTATGCCGACGCTCATGATAAATTATTTTATCCGCGAGGCGGTCGGAGTGGTTCACTATTTTGTGATAGGACAATAGGAGGACTTATGGAAGAAAAGAATATGATGGAAAAACTCGAAAATACTCTCTCGGCCGCTGATACAGAGCTTTTAGAGAGCGCCGAAATTGAGGGGTTTTCGGAAGCTTCTGAAAGCGAAGAGCTTGCAATAAATTATGAGAACTCAGAACCTTCAGAACCTGCAAAACCCACAGAGAACACGGAATCCTTTGAATCTTCGGAAAACTCGGAAACTTCCGAGAATTCGGAGAATACAGAAGAGGTTCAAAATCTCGAAGAGGAGCACGAGGACGGCGCCTTGGTATATGTTAAGAAAGAACACTTCAATGTCTATGACTTCGATAAAACCGTTTTGCCCTATGACAGCACGGCAGCTTTCTTCATATTCTGCTTAAAGCGCCAGCTCAGTCTGATTTTTGCTGTGATTCCGGCGGCTCTAGCATTTCCTCTCTTTAAGCTCGGTATTATAACCAAGACAAGGTGCAAAGAGATATTCTATCGCTTCTTGACCAAGCTCGAGGATGTCGACGAACTCGTCGAGCTCTTTTGGCGCATTAAAAAAAGAGATTTCTACCCTTGGTATCTCTCTCAAAAACGAAGCAGTGATTTGATTATTTCGGCCTCTCCCGAGTTTTTGCTTAGGCCAATCTGTGATGAGCTGGGCGTTAGGCTCATAGCCTCAAGGGTTGACAAACACACGGGCAAAACCGAGGGGCTAAACAATTACGGCATGGAAAAACTCAACCGCTTTAAAGCGGAGTTTCCCATGGCTGTTATCGATGAGTTTTATTCCGACTCGCTAAGCGATGAGCCTCTGGCCTTTATTGCGAAAAAAGCCTTTTTCATAAAACACGGAAGACCTTTCCCCTGGCCTGAGCATTTTTAAAACCACATTTAAAAATTTGTTTTTTCAGCTATATAAAGAGCCGCAAAATCCCTTTGGGGTTTTGCGGCTCTTATTGCATTACATTTTTTTATATATTATAATTACCTATCGCAAGTTTAAAAACAAACATACGATATGGAGGCATTATATGGATTATAAGAAGATTTATCAGGAAAAACTTTGCACTGCTGAAGAAGCCGCAAAGAGAGTGCAGTCCGGCTGGATTTTAGGCTTGGATTCCGGTCCCGTTGCACCTCCGGCAACTATGGATGCTATTATAAAGAGGGCAAAGTCCGGCGAGATTAATAACATTAAAGTTCACAATATGATCGACTATTATCCTTTCGACTTTTACACGGAAAACCTTCTCGGAAAGATTGAGAGCATATCGTGGTTTTCGGGCAAGGGTTCAAGAAACGCCGTAAACAGCGGCTTTGGCGACTTTTGTCCGGCTTACTTCCATGAAATTCCGGCGCACTTCAGGAAGTTCTACGATTTCGATGCATTCTTAATCCAGGTTTCTCCCATGGATAAGCATGGGTACATGAGTCTCGGTATATGTGCTGCCTCTTCGTCCAGCTTGATTGACAAGTCGAAGCGTATCTTTGTTGAAGTAAATGAAAACATGCCTCGCGCCTGCGGCGGAATAAACCTGCATATAAGCCAAGTCGATGTCGTGGTTGAAAACAACATCCCCATGCCGATTTTTGAACCTGTAGCTATCGATGATGCCTCCAGGATAATTGGCGAGCTTATTGCCGAACAGATTCCCGACGGCGCTTGCATCCAACTCGGAATCGGCGCAATTCCCGATGCAACCGGTATGGCTCTCAAGAACAAGAAGGATCTGGGTATTCACACCGAGATGTTCACCTCAGCCATGGTGGATTTGATTGAGTGTGGCGCAGTTAACAACAGCAAAAAACAGATTCACAGATACAAATCTGTATGCACATTCGCTCAAGGCCCGCAGAAAATGTATGACTACCTAGATGACAACCCCTCGGTCCTCTTTCTTCCTGTTGAATATGTCAACGACCCCTATGTAATTGCACAGAACGACAATTTGATTTCGGTAAATGCCTGCATAGAAGTCGACCTTTGGGGACAGGTTTGCTCCGAATCCATAGGGACAAAACATTTCTCCGGCACAGGCGGCCAGGTGGACTATGTGAGAGGCGCAACCCGCTCAAAGGGCGGAAAAAGCTTTATTGCCTTCCAGTCCACAGCAAAGAACGGCACTATCAGCAAGATTACTCCCTGCCTTGCTGAGGGCGCTATTTGCACCACAAACAAAAACGAGGTTGACTATGTAGTCACGGAATACGGTATTGCCCACTTGAGAGGTCAAACTCTCTCATCTAGAGCAAAGCAACTCATCCAAATTGCGCACCCCGACTTCAGGGACGAGCTCACCTTCGCCGCAAGAAAGCGCGGCATGCTTATATAGCAAGTTTTTAAGCAAGGCAGGGGCTCGAAGCCCTTGCCTTGCGCTTTTTATTTATCACATAAGAGTTTTTCGATAAATTGACCCCCAAAAGTCAGGCTTTTGGGGGTCAATTCAATTCTGCTCAGGAGTTTTGTTCTTACTTTGGCATGCCGCAGGGATAGATGACTTCGCCTCTGATGCAGGCATCGTTTAAAATCGCCCTGTAGTGCGCGAATCCTCCGCTGAAGTTTGCGGACTCAAATCCATATTGACTGAGTATGCGGCAGGCTATGTAAGACCTGACTCCGCTGAGGCACATTACTATTATCTTTTTATCTTTCGGAAGCTCACCGAGTCTTTCTCTGAGCTCGTCAACGGGAATGTTGGAAAAGCCCTCGACATGACCTCTTGCAAATTCTCTTTCCGTTCTCACATCGAGGAAGAAACAGTTCTCTCTCTGCTCCAACTTTTCAAAACCCTCGTAATCTATGACATCAACAAGGCCGCTTTCAATATTTTCTATCATGAAGCCCGCCATATTGCAGGGGTCTTTGGCAGAGGAAAACGGAGGCGCATAGCAGAGCTCCAACTCCTTAAGCTGTGACCCCTTAAGTCCTGCCACCATTGCCGTAGCCAAGACATCCAGCCTTTTGTCAGCTCCCTTTTCACCTATAACCTGAGCCCCGAGTATTCTCTCCGTTCCTCTCTCGATAATAAGTTTCATAACAAGATTCGAATATCCAGGATAGTAGGAAGACGAAGATAGGGGAGAGAGGACTATGGAGTAGAAGTCGAGTCCGAGATCGGAGGCTGTCGCAGAATTAAGTCCTGTGGAGGCCGCGGCAAGCTCGAAGACCTTGGCTATGCTTGAGCCCATACTTCCTCTGTATTCAGATTCTATGCCGCAGATACTGTCGGCCACTATTCTGCCCTGCTTGTTGGCAGGGCCTGCCAGAGGAATGTTTACCATTTTTCCCGATATCGGATGTAGCACCTCCACACAGTCGCCAACGGCATAGATGTCTTCTATTGAACTTTTCATATTTGCATCTACGGCTATTGTTCTTTTTACTCCCATCTTTAGACCGGCATCAAGAGCAAGGCCGGTATCGGGCGAAACTCCGAGAGCGAAGATTGCAAAGTCACCCTCGACACTCTCTCCGTCTTTTAATTTGCAAATTATGGAATTTTCTTTTTCCTCAAAGCCGACAACTTCTTTTCCCAATATAAGCTCGGCTCCATGGTGGCGAAACTCTGCGTGGACATAGGCTGCCATGTCGGGATCCAAGGTTTTTAAAAGCTGTTTCGGCCTTTGGATTATTTTTACTTTGAGCCCTCTTTCTATAAGACCTTCGGCAAGCTCAACTCCGATGAAACCGCCGCCGGCGATTATTACGCTCTCGGGCTTATTTTCATCTATGAAGGATTTGATTTTAACGGCATCTTCAACGGTTCTGAGCGTCATAATCTTTTCGGAATTTATGCCCTCAATGGCAGGTTTTATGGGCTTGGCGCCCGTGGATATTATCAGCTTATCGTAGTCTTCGAAAAAGACCTCGCCTGTTTCGAGATTTTTTACCTCGACCTGCTTTTTTTCGGGCAGAATTTTTGTGACCTCGTGGCGCACAAAAACATCTACATTAAAACGCTCTTTAAAGTCTTCGGGTGTTTGGACATAGAGTTTTTTCTCTTCTTTTATCACATCGGCTATAAAGTAGGGAAGTCCGCAGTTGGCATAAGACATGTGCCGGCTTCTCTCGAACACCTTTATCTCTGCGCTCTCCGAAAGCCTCCTCAGTCTGGCGGCGGCGCTCGCGCCTCCTGCGACTCCGCCTATTATAACTATCTTCATTTAAAAGCCTCCTTAGCTTATATACCTTTTAAGTTAATTTTGCTCTCGTATTATACCATAAATACAGTTAAAAAGGGAGAGCATGCGCTCTCCCTGAACATATATCCTACTCGAAGTCTTCTCTATAAATTATCTTTCGAGTTTTTTTCTTCTTCTCTTTTAGCCAGCTTTTCATTTTTTTCCTTGGTTTTGCTTGCGGCGCCGAAGGCCACGCCCAAAATAAGACCAAAAACCGTTCCCAAAATAGGGTCGCCCATCGCAAAGCCGAAAATTGCCCCCGAGGCGGCCCCTACAAACATCCACAGTCCAAATGAGCTCACGTTTTGCCTCCCCAAAAATTATGCTGTCATTATTATAGCACAGCATATTTATTATTCAAAAAACTAAATTTGTGCTTCCCCAACAAAAGTGCAAAATTTGTCATTATGCACATTTTTTTGAGCAAAAGCCTGTTAAAATTTTAATTTATGGGCATAACATACAGATAATTGTTGCATTTGTTTCTTGTATATGGTAGCATTAATACATTATTTCGAAAACAAAAACAATATTGGAGGTAAGAAAATGTATGCTTTAATTGCAGCCGTTCCCATTCTTCTCTGCGTCTTCCTGATGATTGGTTTAGGATGGGGCGCAAAGAGGGCTCTGCCTCTTGCCTGGCTGGTATCCGCACTTGTGGCGTTGCTGGTTTGGAAGCAGGACTTTGTAGCCGTTATTGCCCACTCAATTTCCGGAGGACTCAGCTCCGTTGACGTTCTCGTCATCGTCTTCGGCGCTATCCTAATCATGAACACCCTGAAACACTCGGGCGCCGTTGTTGCGATTCAGCGTGTTTTCAGAGACATCTCTCCCGACAGAAGAGTACAGGTCATCCTCATCGGATTCCTCTTCGGAGCCTTTATCGAAGGCGCTGCCGGATTCGGAACACCCGCAGCTCTTGCCGCTCCTCTTCTGATAAGCATCGGTTTCCCCCCGCTCGCCGCCGCTGTTGTGGCTCTCATCTGTAACTCCGTGCCCGTCAGCTTCGGAGGCGTCGGAACTCCCGTAAACGGACTCATGTCTGCAGTTAGCGAGAGTGTTGAAAACTTGGGCGCCAGCGCTGAACAATTCAGACTGATACATACAAAGTACACAGCCGTCGGCCATGCTTCCGCCTGTCTTGTCATTGTTTTTTTGGCTGTTGTAATCATGGTAAAGCTCTTCGGAAAGAACAAAAAGGCCTCTGAAGCACTTCCCGTTCTGCCCTTTGCCCTTTTTGTATCCATTGTTTTCGACTTCTTCTATCTTGGCTTGGCATTCTTATTCGGACCCGAATTCCCCTCGCTCATCGGCTCGATGCTCACCATGGCTGTGGTTATCTTTGCCGTTAAGAAGGGCTTCTTGGTGCCGAAAGAGACTTGGGACTTCGATGCGAGAGAAAACTGGGACGACAGCTGGAAATCTCTGCAGGAAGTCAAGCAAGACAGAGATACCGGCATGAGCGCAGTGCTCGCTTGGACTCCCTATGTCATTATCCTTGCCATACTCGTAATCACTCGCCTTCCCAATCTGCCCATCAAGCCTTGGCTAAATGCAAACGGCATCGTTTCAATAAACGCCATTCTTGGTGTTGAGAAGGCCTCTTGGTCTTGGAAGGTATTCAACAACCCCGGCCTCTTCCCCTTCATAATTGTCTGCCTGATTACCTTTGTAATCCACAAAATGCCCGGCGAGAAGATAAAGGAGACAATAGTCGATACCGCGAAGCAGGTAAGCGGCGCTTTCGTAGCCCTCATCTTCGGTTGCGCAATGGTCTATGTTTACAGAAACACCGCTGACGGTTCCGCAGCCGTTGCCGCCGGAAAGATTGATTCCACAATGCTTATCTGCATGGCTCGCGCACTGGCCGACCTTGCCGGTAAGGCCTATGTCGTCATTTCGCCGTTCATCGGAGTGCTTGGAGCCTTCATGTCAGGTTCGAACACTGTTTCGAACATCCTCTTTGCACCCCTGCAGTTTGAAACTGCAAGACTCCTTACAATCAGCCCGCTGATTGTAAGCGCAATTCAGAACATCGGCGGCGCAGCAGGCAATATGGTCTGCGTCAACAACGTTGTTTCCGTCTGCGCCACAACCGGAACTCTTGGAAACGAGGGCAAGATCATTAAGACCAACATTGTTCCCTGCATAATTTACTGCATAATTACAATCATTGTACTCGGTGGAGCGATACTCATTCTGGGCCACGATCCGATGGGCTTGGCTGTTGCTGAGCAAGTAGCAAGCTTTGTAGGATAAAAACAGCTTTCATGTTTTGTCCCCTCGCACTATTGCGAGGGGACAATTTTAATATTATTAAAGATTTTTTCCGCTAAGTAATGTATAATGCATATATTGAATACAAAAATAAAAAGGAGGAACTCACTTGGCCGATGTAATTTTAGCCCTTAAGATTAACGACGACGACAATGTTGCAACTGTTTTCTCGAACGGGGCGGAAAAAGGCGCAACCGTCAGTGTGAAAGACAAGAAGGGCGAAATAGAAGGAATAGTAATCTCCGAGAGCATCCCATATGGGCACAAGCTCGCTGTTTGCGATATAGCGAAGGGTGAACTCATAATCAAATACGGTGAGGAGATAGGCATTGCCATTGCCGACATCAAAAAAGGAGATTATGTGCATGTGCACAATCTGGAATCAATGCGCGGCAGAGGCGACTGGGAGGGAAAGAAATGAAATTTAAAGGCTATAGAAGACCCGACGGCAGAGTCGGCTCGCGCAATATAGTTGCGCTTATCCCCACCGTTGTCTGCGCAAACGATGTAGCTTCGAGCATACTGGCTCAGGTTCAGGGCACACAGGCAATTTTACACCATCAGGGATGTTGCCAGCTTCCCCCCGACCTGGAAAGAGTCACCGACACACTGCTAAGCCTTGCTCTAACCCCGAATATAGGCGCAGTTTTGCTCCTTTCGTTGGGGTGCGAGGGAACGGATGTCGAAAGACTTTATGAGGGAATTAAGAAGAGCGGCAAGCCTGTTGAGATTGTAAGGATTCAGGAAATCGGCGGCACAGCCAATGCCATAGCCGACGGAATAAACAAAGCTCAGGCACTTGTCAGAAAGATTGGAACTCTTCAGCGTGAAGACATCGATATAAGCGAAGTTATCATGTCGATAAAATGCGGCGGCTCGGACGCAACCAGTGGAATGGCCTCGAACGCCGTTATCGGATATGTCGCCGATAAGCTTGTATCGCTCGGAGCAACCGTTGTTTTCGGAGAGACAACAGAGTTTATAGGCGCCGAGCACATACTCGCCAGAAGGGGCGTTACGGAAGAGGTTTCGGACAAAATTTATGAGATAGTGGGCAACATGGAGGCCAGAGCCAAGTCTCTCGGCTGTGATATGCGCAAGGGTCAGCCCACCCCCGGCAACATAGCGGGCGGACTTTCCTCTATCGAAGAAAAGTCACTTGGAGCCATTATGAAATCCGGCTCAGCCCCGATTCAGGGCGTGCTGGATTATCCCGAACTCATAGACGGGCAGAAAGGTCTTTGGATTAAGGACACTCCGGGCAGAGAGCCGGAAATTCTCACCGGAATGGCGGCTACCGGAGCTCAGGTTATGATGTTTTCAACCGGCAGGGGCTCGCCGCAGGGCTTCCCGACCATGCCTGTTATTAAAATTTGCGGAAACCCGAACACTTTTGAGCGCATGAAGAACGACATGGACCTAAATGCCGGCGTGATTCTGGAAGGCGGTAAGAGCATACACGATGTTGGCGAAGAGGCCTTTGAGCTTTTACTCAGGGTTTTAAGCGGAGAACAGACCAAAAACGAAGCACTGCGTTACTTCAACAACATTGACATTCACTGCTTGGGTCCGGTTATTTAATAAGTTCATAAACGCTTGGGGCTGTAGCAAAGACTACAGCCCTTTCCGTCTGTTTAAAGGAAAAGAAAAAAGCGGTGCAAATTTTGGTAATTTTACACCGCTCTTTTAACTTATGTTTTTACCTTGATTTTTGTTTTAGTGTCCTTTTACCTGAGCAAACAATCAGTAAGCTCGCTATGGACAGAATCGCAAGCGAAGTCCATAGATATGTTTCGCTGATGTCATCAGTTTGAGGCGCACTTACAACATTCTGCTGACTTGCTTTTGCTTTTTCGGGCGTGAATCCCCATGTTCCGATAAATTTAACTCCGTTTGTGCCAACTAAAACTTGGGTTTTATCCCAGCATATAAACTCCCATGTGCCTCCGGAGAGCTTTAGCTTTGTGTTCTTAATTAGTTCGGGTATCGCTATAGAGCCAAGCTCAGCGCTTCTTGAGGCGGGAAGAAGATTTAACACTTCTCGAGGCAAGGCTTCGGAGCCTGTACTCAAAAACGCATAGCTTATTGTTTGCATCGGTGTGTCTTCTTGCGACTTGTAGTTTATATCGTAGTTATTAAGCAGAGAATCGTTAGCTAAAATGTTTTCTCCCGTACAGGGATTTTTTTTATCGGTAAAGCTCGTTCTGCTAAAAAGGAGCGTGCCGAAACTTGCGTAGTTGGTCGGCGGCTCATAAGCGGAAGGAGCGCTGTTGTTTTGGAAAACAATGCTATCGTCTGTTATTAGGTTCCGGTATGCCGTAGGGTCTGAGGGGTTTTGATAGCTATATGGCCTCACATGTATGGCGCCGCCCTGTCCTAGTAT
>CAYFQE010000016.1:0-24975 GCA_964345235.1 uncultured Oscillospiraceae bacterium
CGAACCCACGTATCCAGCTTGGAAGGCTGGTGTTCTACCATTGAACTACACCCGCGAACCTGCATATATTATCACCAAGAATTTTACTTGTCAACTTATTTGACACCTATCCTGTTAATTTTTTGTGATTATAATATATTTTATGCCTTAAGTTTTAAGTTTTATTGTTCTTCTAGACGAATTTGTAAATAGCGCGTAAACCTGCTTGTTTTTTTTAATAACTTAATATAGAATTGGCTCGTAAGAATTTCCGCCTATGCTGTGTTGACGGCGTTTTCTTTTTTTCGGAGGTATGTTGTTTTGGTCTTCTGCTCCGTAACTTTTGCTCTTTTTTCAGGTGCTCATGCTTTGAGCTCCACTGCTGAAGTCTACAAAAACGGAACATACCCCGCTCTTATTCTATAAGCATCTGCCACAACAGAAATCTGTTGTGGTATTTTCATTGTATTCGGGAGGAAAAACATGAAAAAAGTTGCAGTTATCATGGGAAGCGACAGCGATCTTAAGCAAATGCAGAAATGTATAGATTGCCTAAAGGAGCTTGAGATTCCCTTTGAGGCTCACATTATGTCGGCGCACAGAACGGCTGAAAGAGCTTCGGAATTTTCTAAAAACGCCAAAGAAAACGGCTTCGGGGTTATTATAGCCGCTGCCGGAATGGCCGCACATCTTGCAGGCGCAATGGCTGCCAACACGGTTTTACCCATTATAGGGATTCCTTTAAACTCTTCTCCGCTAAACGGAATGGATGCTCTTTTATCTACCGTGCAAATGCCCTCAGGCCTGCCGGTTGCATGCGTTTCGATTGACGGCGCAAAAAATGCCGCCATACTTGCCGCTCAAATACTCGCCCTCGGCGATGAAGCGCTTTATAATAAGCTTCTGGCTCTTCGCGAGGATATGAAGCAGAACATTGCCGAGAAAGACAGAAAACTCTGCGAGAGCTTTTAAGTTTACATAATATTTGTTTTGGAGATTGTATGAATTATTCAGAAGATAAGCTTCACGAGGAATGCGGAGTATTCGGCGTGTTTAATGCCGGCGGCCGAGATGTGAGGGCAGATACCTATTTTGCTCTCTATGCCCTTCAGCACAGGGGGCAGGAAAGCTGCGGCATCGCTGTAAATGAAGATGGCGTAATTTACGGCAAGCGCGGAAACGGGCTTGTAAGCGATGTAATAGACCGCGCTTTTTTAGATGCTCTGCCCAACGGCAAAATGGCAATAGGTCATTGCCTTTACGGCAAGCGCGGCAATTTTAATCACAACAACGCCCAGCCTCTGGTCATCGAGCACATAAAGGGCGGAATGGCCATATCCAATAACGGCGGTTTGGTAAACTCCTTCGAACTGAGATCCGAGCTTGAGATGCAGGGCGCTATCTTCCACACAAGCTCAAACGCCGAGGTAATCGCATATATGATAACGCGTGCGCGGCTTGAAACCGGCTCTATCGAAGATGCCATAGTTAAGAGCATGGAGCGTTTAAAGGGTTCCTACTCTTTTTGCCTTATGAGTCCGAGAAAACTCATCGGTGTGCGCGACCCTCTGGGCATAAGGCCCCTTTGTCTCGGCAAGCTGGACAGCTCATATTTCTTGGCCACTGAAAGTTGCGCCCTTTACTCGATAGGCGCCGAGCTTATCAGGGACATAGAGCCCGGTGAAATTGTGGTCATATCCGATGAGGGTGTAAAAAGCATAAAAATCCATTGCGGAAAAGAAAGCCATATTTGTATTTTCGAGTACATTTATTTTGCAAGGCCCGATTCCGTTGTTGACGGAGCCTCCGTGCACTTAGCGCGCCGAAACGCCGGAAAATTTTTGGCCATAGACCACCCGGCTCAAGCCGATGTGGTTATCGGCGTTCCCGATTCGGGCATTGATGCCGCCATAGGATATGCCGAGCAGAGCGGAATTCCCTACGGTATGGGCTTTCTTAAGAACAAATATATAGGAAGAACTTTTATCGAGAACCTTGCCAGCGACAGGGAAATCGGCGTTAAAATTAAGCTCAATCCCATCTCGAATGTCGTAAACGGCAAAAAAGTTTTGATTGTAGACGACAGCATTGTGAGAGGCACGACCATAGCCGGCATAGTAAAAAGGCTCAGGGATGCGGGCGCCAAGGAAGTTCACGCAAGGCTTTCGGCTCCCCCCTTCCTATATCCCTGCTATTACGGAACCGATATAAAATCCTCGAAAGACCTCATTGCATACAATCACAGC
The DNA here is from genome assembly GCA_964345235.1 of uncultured Oscillospiraceae bacterium. Classification (GTDB taxonomy): domain Bacteria; phylum Bacillota; class Clostridia; order Oscillospirales; family Oscillospiraceae; genus Scatomorpha. Next base: position 2,226 of record CAYFQE010000016.1, read on the forward strand.
ATTGAGGAGATTAAAGAAATTTTAGATGTTGATTCCATCGGCTATCTGAAACTCGAAAGACTCAGCCAAATCTGTGACGGCCTGAAGTGCGGAATTTGCGATGCCTGCTTTACGGGAGTTTATCCCTGTGGTGTGCCCGAATCGGAGCAAACTCCCAAATACAGAAGGAAGCTTATTGCAGACTGAAAACGGAGGTAGGTTATGATTAGTGAAAGTAAAGCATACAAGGAAGCCGGGGTTGACATAACATCGGGGTACAGGGCTGTTCAAATGATTAAAACCCATGTTGAGAGCAGCTATACCGAGGGCGTAATAAGCGACTTAGGCGGTTTCGGCGGCATGTTTATGCCCAATTTCAAGAATGTTGAAGAGCCCGTTTTGGTATCGGGCACCGACGGCGTCGGCACAAAGCTTAAGCTTGCCTTTTTGATGGATAAGCACGACACGGTCGGCATTGACTGTGTGGCAATGTGCGTGAACGACATTGTCTGCTCGGGCGCCGCTCCCCTTTTCTTTTTAGACTACATTGCCTGCGGAAAACTCGACCCCATGAGAGTTTCGCAGATTGTTTCGGGTATTGCAGCAGGCTGCAGAGAGGCCGGCTGCGCACTCATAGGCGGCGAAACCGCCGAGATGCCCGGATTTTACCCTGAAGACGAATATGACCTTGCAGGTTTTGCAGTCGGCATGGTATCGAAAAAGAAGATTTTAGACTCTTCCAAAATGCAAAAGAGTGATGTTATCATCGCTCTCCCCTCTTCGGGAGTTCACTCGAACGGTTTTTCTCTCGTGCGAAAGGTCTTTGACCTTGAGGGCGGGGACATAGACCGCTACTATGACAGTCTTAACCGCAGTCTGGGTGAAACCCTGCTCACACCTACTAAAATATATGTGAAGCCCGTTCTTTCCGCAATTGAGACGGGCCTTGTGAGATCGGCCGCACACATTACAGGTGGCGGACTTATAGAAAATCTGCCCAGAAGCATAGGCGACGGTTTCTGCGCCAAGATATATGAAAATAGAATTAGAGTTCTCCCGATTTTCAATCTGATTGAAGAAAAGGGAAAAATCTCACACCGCGATATGCTGAATACCTTCAACATGGGTGTCGGCTTTACACTTGTGGTTTCTAAGGATGGCGTTGACAGCGTTTTGGAGATTATGGAAAAAGCGCGCCTCAATCCTTATATACTCGGTGAGATTACCGAAGGTGAAGAAAAATTATGTCTGGCATAAGAAAAACCGTGAACATGGCTGTTTTAGTCTCGGGGGGCGGCAGCAATTTGCAGGCCCTTATCGATGCGAAGGCAAGCGGACTTATTAAGTCGGCCGAAATTAGTCTGGTTATCTCATCCAGAGCAGATGCCTATGCTCTGGAAAGGGCAAAAGCCGCAGATATCCCCGCCTATTACATTGACGGGGTGTGCTTTGAAAAAGAGCTTGAAGAAAAGCTTTGGGAATTTGAGATTGAGATGATTGTTCTCGCAGGATTTTTGAAGATTTTAAGTCCGGAATTTTGCCTTAAGTGGGAGAACAAAATTATAAACATTCACCCCTCTCTTATCCCCGCTTTCTGCGGCAAGGGTTTTTACGGACTTAAAGTCCATGAAGCCTGCTTGGATAGAGGCTGTAAGATAAGCGGAGCCACAGCACATTATGTTAACCACATTCCCGACGGTGGAAAAATAATATTGCAAAAGGCCGTTTCGGTTTTGGAGGATGACGATGCCGAAACACTGCAAAAGAGAATAATGAGAGAAGCCGAGTGGCAGATTTTGCCGCAGGCAGTTGAAATTGTTGCGGAAAAACTTTTGAAGGAGATTTAAAATGGAAAAGTTTCTTGAGTATTTGAGGCAGAGGCCCTACCCCGGCAGAGGGATTGTGATGGGAAAGACCTTAAGCGGCAAGCTCTTTTACAGCTACTTCATAATGGGTCGCAGTGTAAACAGCAGAAACAGAGTTTTTGAAAGAACTCCCGACGGGCTTAGAACATGCGCCTGCGACTATGCGCTCATGTCGGACCCCAGTCTTATAATCTATCACCCCGTGAGAGATTTGGCTGAAGGTGTTATCGTAACGAACGGCAACCAGACCGACACCATCAGGGACTTTATTAAAGACGGCAAGAGCTTCTATGATGCGCTTTATACCAGAGAGTTCGAGCCCGACAGCCCCAACTTTACACCGAGGATTTCGGCTATCTGTCTTCCCGATGGTGAATTTATATTCTCGATACTTAAAACCGAAAACGGTGTTGACTGCGAAAGATTTTTCTATTCTATGAGATTAAATCTCGGTGAAGCCGCATTTATAAGCACATATGAGGGCTTCGGCGATCCCCGCCCACCTTTCTCGGGCGAGCCGATTCGTATTAAACTCACATCGGAAGACTTAAAGGAGTGCTCCGATTTGATTTGGAACGCCTTAGACGAGGACAACAGAGTTTCGCTTTACACCGTGATGGGTCCTGACGGGCTTGTGGTAAATAAATACGGGAGGGTTTAGTAAAATGAAGGAACTTACGCTTAAATACGGCTGTAACCCAAACCAGAAAAACTCGAGAGTATTTACTGAAGCCAATGAACTTCCCTTTAAGGTTTTAAACGGCAAGCCCGGCTATATTAACCTCTTGGATGCCATGAACTCGATTCAGCTTGTTATGGAGCTTAAAGAGGCAACGGGCATGGCCTCTGCCACATCTTTTAAGCATGTGAGCCCTGCGGGCGCCGCTATCGGCAAGGCGCTAAGCCCTGAGCTTGAGCTCTCATACGGCAGATTAAACTCCGAGCTGAGCGAGCTTGCTTGCGCCTATGTGAGAGCAAGAGGAGCTGACCGCATGTCTTCGTTCGGTGATTTTATTGCGCTTTCGGACAAGTGCGATTTAAGTACCGCCAAAATAATCAAGCATGAGGTATCCGACGGCATTATTGCCCCCGGCTACAACGATGACGCTTTGGAGCTTCTTAAGAGCAAGCGCAACGGCGGCTACACGATACTGGAGTTTTGCGAGGGTTATACGCCTAAAAAAATCGAAAGGCGCGATGTTTTCGGCGTTTGCTTTGAGCAGGAGAGAAATGAGATTAAGATAGATAAGAGTCTTTTGAGCAATATTGTCACCAAAAATAAGGACCTTAGCGAGGATGCCGCCACAGACCTGCTTATATCTCTTATCACGCTTAAATATACGCAGTCGAACTCTGTTTGCTATGCCCTCGACGGACAGGCAATCGGGGTCGGCGCTGGTCAGCAGAGCCGCATACATTGCACAAGGCTTGCGGGAAACAAGGCCGATATCTGGTGGCTCAGACAGCATCCGAAGGTGCTCTCGCTTCCCTTTAGAGAAGAGCTCGGAAGACCCGACAGAGATAACGCTATCGATATTTATCTTACGGAAAGGCCCGATGATGCTTTCTCGGCCGCAGATAAGGACAGGCTGTTTACACAGAGCTTTGAATTTTTAAGCGACTCAGAGAGGCGCGATTGGATGGCGAAGCTTAAGGGCGTTAGCCTCGGCAGTGACGCTTTCTTCCCCTTCTATGACAATATTGAAAGAGCACATCGGACAGGCGTTAAATATGTGGCTCAACCCGGCGGCTCTATCAGAGATAATGAGGTAATTAAAAAGGCAAACGAGCTCGGAATGCTTATGGCATTTACCGGCAGCAGGCTCTTCCACCACTGAGGACAGAATATGAATATATTAGTTGTCGGCGGCGGCGGCAGAGAGCACGCCATGGTTAAAAAGCTGATGGAAAACAGCAAGGTTGAAAAAATATTTGTAACTCCCGGAAACGGCGGAATTGCCAATGACGCCGTGTGCATAGACATAAGCGCTACCGATATTGAAAAAATTGCCGAGTGGGCGGCTTTGAACAACATCTCTTTCGCCGTTGTTGCCGCCGATAACCCCCTCTGCATGGGCTTGGTTGACCTTTTAAACAATAAGGGCATAAATTGCTTCGGCCCCACAAAGGACGCCGCCATAATCGAGGGCAGTAAAGTTTTTTCTAAGGCGCTCATGAAAAAATACGCCATACCGACCGCGGAGTTTGAGGTTTTTACTGACATAAACGAGGCTTTAGCATATCTTGAAAAAGCAAGCTTTCCCATCGTAATAAAATCGGACGGACTTGCCTACGGGAAGGGTGTATATATTGTTGATGATTTGAGCGATGCGCAGGCTGCGCTGAACTTAATTATGAAAGATAAGCTCTTCGGCGAGAGCGGCGACAAAGTTGTTATCGAAGAGTTTTTAGATGGCCCCGAGGTCACTGTGCTCAGCTTTACCGATGGGCACTGTGTGAAGCCCATGCTCTCCTCGATGGACCACAAGAGGATATTCGACGGGGACAAAGGCTCCAACACGGGCGGCATGGGCGTTATTGCTCCGAATCCGCATTACACAAAGGAAATCGCCGAGCAATGCATGAGAGATATTTTTATCCCAACAATTGAGGCCATGAACGCCGAGGGCAGGACATTTAAAGGCTGTCTGTATTTCGGACTTATGTTAACCTCTAAAGGCCCCAAGGTGATTGAATATAACTGCCGATTCGGAGACCCCGAAACACAGGCTCTTCTGCCGCTGCTTAGAACTGACCTGCTTGAAATTATGTGTGCTGTAAGCGAAGAGAGGCTCGGGGAGCTGGACATTGAGTGGAGCGATAAGAGCTCTTGCTGTGTAATGCTGGTATCGGAGGGTTATCCCGGTGCGTTTGAAAAAGGCAAGGAAATCAGCGGTCTTGACTCTGCAGCACTTAAAGACGAGGATATTTTTGTTTACCATTCGGGCACAAAGCTCGAGGGCGGCAAGCTGCTCACATCGGGGGGCAGGGTTTTGGGCGTTGTTGCCCTTGACGATAATTTAAAGGACGCTCAAAAGAAAGCCTATGAGGCTTGCCCGCATATCAACTTTGAAGGCATGCAGTATAGGCGTGATATAGGCGCAAAAGCATTGGAAAATATTGGAGGCTGAAATGGCTGTTTTTAGAGTTTATGTTGAAAAAAAAGCTCCCTACGCCCTAAAGGCGGAAGAGCTGAAAAAAGAAATTCAAAGCTTTTTGGAGCTGCCTCAGCTTGAGGAGCTTAGGATATTAAACAGATATGATGTTGAAGGAATTGACGAGGAGCTCTTCGGGCGTGCGATAGACAAGATTTTTTCCAACGCAGTGACCGATGATGTGTATTTTGAAGAGCCCGAATCTTTTATGGCCATTCGCTCGGAGTATTTGCCCGGGCAGTTTGACCAGCGCGCCGAATCCTGCTCGGAATGCATTCAGCTCATCTCGATGAAGGAGCGGCCTATCTGCAGGTCTGCAACAATATATCTTTTGGAGGGCGAGCTTAACGAACTTGACTGCGAAAAGATTAAAAACTATCTAATAAACCCCGTGGAAAGCCGTGAGGCGGCAAAGGAGCTGCCCGAGAGCCTTAAGGCTGAGTTTCCCGAGCCTGAGAGCGTGCCTGTTATCGAGGGCTTTATCGGCATGGACGACTCTGAGCTGGGTAAGCTTCTTGAGAGCATGGGCTTTGCCATGGACCTTGACGACCTCAGGTTTTCTCAGAACTACTTTAAGTCGGAGCAAAGAGACCCCACCGAAACGGAGCTGAGAGTTCTCGACACCTATTGGTCGGATCACTGCAGACACAGCACCTTTAACACTGAAATCACAAAGATAAGTATAGATGATGAAGACAGCGCTAAGGCTTATGAGCGCTATTTGGAGATAAGGCGAGAGCTGGGCAGAGAAAACAAGCCCATAAGTCTTATGGACCTTGCCACGATAGGCGCAAAATATCTAAAGCACAAGGGCGTGCTTAAGAATCTTGACGAGTCGGAGGAGGTAAACGCCTGCTCGGTTAAGATTAGAGCCGATGTAAACGGCGAGTACGAAGACTGGCTTTTAATGTTTAAAAACGAGACTCACAACCACCCAACCGAGATAGAGCCTTTCGGCGGAGCTTCTACCTGCCTTGGCGGCGCCATACGAGACCCGCTTTCGGGAAGGGCATATTGCTATCAGGCAATGAGAGTCACGGGTGCGGCAGACCCTCGCACTCCCCTTTCAAAAACACTGAAAGGAAAGCTTCCCCAGTATAAGATAGTCACGGAGGCGGCAGAGGGTTACAGCTCTTACGGCAACCAAATCGGCCTTACCACCGGCCTTGTTGACGAGATTTATCATCCCGGCTATGTGGCCAAACGCATGGAAGTCGGCGCCATTATGGCCGCCGCTCCCGCTATTAATGTTGTTCGCAAGAGACCTCAGGCCGGAGACCTCATCATACTTTTGGGCGGCAGAACCGGCCGTGACGGCATCGGAGGCGCCAGCGGCTCTTCCAAGGCGCATGATTTAGAGAGCTTGACAAGCTGCGGAGCCGAAGTTCAGAAAGGCAACGCTCCCGAGGAGCGCAAAATTCAAAGGCTTTTCCGCAAGGGTGAAGTGAGCCGCATGATAATTCGCTGTAACGACTTCGGCGCCGGCGGTGTTTCGGTTGCTGTGGGCGAGCTGGCCGACGGACTTAGGATTGAGCTTGACAAAGTGCCTCTTAAATATGAAGGCTTGAGCGGAACGGAACTTGCCATTTCGGAAAGCCAAGAGCGCATGGCCGTATGCCTTCATGCCGAAGACGCCGAGCGCTTTATCGAGGAGGCAAAAAAAGAAAATTTAGAAGCTACGGTAATTGCCGAGGTCACCGAAGAGCCTGTGCTTAGAATGTATTTTAGAAACGAGCTCATCTGCGACCTTAAGAGAAGCTTTTTAGATACAAACGGCGCAAGTAAACAGAGCGAAGTTTTTGTGCAGGCCCTTAAAGAGCCCGTGAGCGAAGATTACGAGAACGACACATTCTCCGCTCTTTTTGAGAAAAAGCTCTCAGACTTAAACTCCTGCTCTAAGAAAGGCCTTGTTTCGCGCTTCGACAGCAGCATCGGCAAAGCCAGCGTTCTTGTTCCTTTGGGCGGAAAAAAGCAAAGCTCTCCCGCCGACTGCATGATAGCAAAGCTCCCTGTCTTCGGAGAAACGCACACATGCTCGGGCATGGCCTACGGATTTGACCCTTATCTTTCGGAGCAAAACACATATTTAGGCGCTTACACCGCTGTTGCTATGAGTGTAGCTAAGCTTGTGGCCGCAGGCTTTAGGCGTGATAACATCTATTTGAGTTTTCAGGAATATTTCGAAAGACTGGGAAATGAGCCTTCCCGTTGGGGCAAGCCTTTTTCGGCGCTTTTGGGAGCGCTCTCGGCTCAGCTCGACTTATCTGTGGCCTCTATCGGCGGCAAGGACAGTATGTCGGGAAGCTTTGAAGACCTGGATGTCCCACCCACTTTCATCTCATTTGCGGTATCGCACGGAGATGTGAAAAACATAATAAGTCCCGAGTTTAAGCGCGCGGGCTCTAAGGTTTATCTTCTTGAAGCTCCTGTCCGCGATAAAGAAAGCCTTGTCGCCTGCCTCGACAGACTGGAGAAACTGATTTCGGAAAGCCTTATTATATCTGCGCTCGCGGTATCCAACTCCCCCGCCGAAAGCGTTTTTAAGGCAGGAGTGGGAAACTCTATCGGCTTTATTTTCTCGGAAAAGTTCTCGCAGACAGAGCTTTTTAATAAAAACTATATTTCTTTTGTTTTGGAAGCCGAGGACGAGCTAATCGAAGACGAGTCTCTTCGCTTTTTTGGTGAAACACGCAAAGAGTTTTTATTTGAACACAAGAGCGAAAAAGCCGATGGCAAAAAGCTTGAAAAAGCTTGGGAGAATACGCTCTCCTCTGTTTATCCCACCGAGGTTGAGGGAAAAACGGTTAAAAAACAGGCGCCCTTCAGGCATGCCGAGAAACCCCGTTTCCCCAAAATCGGCATAGCAAGACCTGCTGCCGTCATACCCATATTCCCCGGCACAAACTGCGAATATGACACGGCGGAGACTTTGCGCAGGGCGGGCGGTGTACCCATATTCTCGCATGTTAGAAACCTAAGTCATGAGATGATTTCAGACAGCGTTAAAGAACTTAAAAAAGCCCTGGATTCGGCTCAGATGCTCATAATCCCGGGCGGTTTTTCAGGCGGCGACGAGCCCGACGGCTCGGGCAAGTTTATAAATTCTTTTTTCAGAAATCCCGAGCTGAGTGATGCCGTCCATGCTCTTTTGGAAAGGGACGGGCTTATTCTCGGAATATGCAACGGATTTCAGGCCCTTTTGAGGTTGGGACTTTTGCCTTTCGGCAAAATTTGCAGCATAACCGCCGATTCGGCCACCTTGAGCTTTAATGAAATCGGCAGACACCAGAGCGGACTTTTTAAAACAATTGTTTCCTCCAAACTCAGCCCGTGGCTCTCGAAAACTGCGCTCGGTGAAGTGTTTACAATACCCGTTTCGCACGGAGAAGGCAGATTCTGCTGCAGTTCTGAGCTGCTTAACACGCTTATCGAAAACGGCCAGATTGCCGCTCAGTATGTTGACGATGAGGGTCTTGTGAGCTCGGATATTCGCCACTGCCCGAACGGCTCGGTTTTCGGCATTGAGGCGATAAGCTCTCCCGACGGCAGAATTTTAGGCAAGATGGGACACTCGGAAAGAAGCGGCGAAAATCTTTATATAAATGTTCCGGGCAACAAATATCAGCCTCTCTTTGAGGGCGGTGTGGACTATTTCAGGTTCTGATCAGCCCAATTTATCGCCGTTACACACCTTTTTATCGGGTGTAATTAGCACAACTCCGCCTTCGCTGTAGGTGCCGAGAACCAAAACCTCCGACATAAAGTCGGCTATCTGCCTTGGCGGGAAGTTTACCACAGCTAAAACCTGCATATCTATTAAATCCTCCGGCTCATATCTTTCCGTGATTTGAGCTGAGGATTTTTTTATCCCCAAACTCCCGAAATCAACTTCGAGCTTGTAGGCGGGTTTTCTCGCCTTTTTAAATTCTTCCGCTTTTATTATCGTGCCAACCCTTATATCGAGCTTTAAAAAATCTTCGAAGCTTATAGTCATATTTGCTCTGTCCTTTTTTTCTAATCTAATTCGGATTATAGATTGCGTTTTTAGATATGACAAGTTTGTTTTAAAACTTCACAAAAAATAGTTTCAGAGCTGCGGCAAAGTTCTTTCTTCGATGCGTCTAACCCGCAGAGCTGAGCATATTCGTAGAGTTCTTCCTTTTCTAAGCTCAAGTCGTGAAAAGAGAGTTCATGGAGCTTATGCCCGAGCTCCAGCCTCTCTGCCTCATTGAAAATCTGGTTTCGTGACATGAGGATAATGTGCGCATTGCTCGGTATGTCCTTTGCAAAAAACAATATAAATTGTGTTACCGCCTTCGAGGGGAGAATGTGAACATCGTCTAAAATAAAGAAAAATTCTTTATCATATGCATCTAGCGCAGTATATAAAATCTCTGAGCAGACGGCAAGCGACTGAATACTGTCGGGAAATCCAAGCGCAAGCAAGCGTTCTTGGGCTTCGGGAATATTTTTGAACACCTTGCAAAAATTTGTCCAGAAGTCCGCAACAGAGTCAGTCAAGACTATTTGCTTAAAAACATTGCGGAGTCATTGGTTTTCGTCCTGCGGGTTGACCACCATTTTATGGCTGTGGTTTTGCCAAACCCCATAGGTGCAATAACCGTCGTTATTGGATAATTATAAATTTGGTTAAGTTTATTTTTAAGGCGTTGGGTTATAAATATGTTGTCGAACTGTAAGTTTTCCATATCGAGTCCCTTTTGCTCTGTCGTGCAAAGCTGCTTTGCTTCGGCGTTTTGTATTTTCTCTGTTGGTGTTTATCAACAATTTTACAATAATTGTTGATAAGAATCTATATGATTACCTTATTTTTTTGTTTGAAATCATTTTTGTGAGCTTATATTTTAAAAATTTCAGTAAATGAAATTGAGAATTAAGAAACAAAACAACACAGTCGCTGATGCTTTAATTCACATCAGCGACTGTGTTTAATCTGGAGGCGCCACCCGGATTTGAACCGGGGCTCAAGGATTTGCAGTCCCACGCCTTACCACTTGGCTATGGCGCCATTTAACCTTTCCAAGGTTAAAATGGAGCGGGCAACGAGATTCGAACTCGCTACCTCCACCTTGGCAAGGTGGCGCTCTACCAGATGAGCTACGCCCGCAAATGGTGCCTCAGGCCAGAATCGAACTGGCGACACGTGGATTTTCAGTCCACTGCTCTACCTACTGAGCTACCGAGGCTTAAAACAAAATGTGGTGGGAACAACTGGACTCGAACCAGTGACCCCTTGCTTGTAAGGCAAGTGCTCTAACCAGCTGAGCTATGCTCCCGCACAAGATGCCTGTGTATTATACAAAAGCATCTCAAACTTGTCAACACCAAGAATGTTAAGTTTGTAAAATTTTATATTTTCTGTTGCTCTCGTCTTATACTCTTTAAAATTTCCTTAACATCATCTGGAGTGAATATCTGCTTTTCATCGCAAAAGATACAACCCACCTCCGTGTTCTCGCCCTTTAGAATCATATCCTCGAGCTCGGCCTCGCCGCAACTTATAAGCGCATCGATGGTTTTTTTGCGACTGCATGTGCATTTATAGCTCACTTCCTCACGGGTGAGTATCTTGGCATCGAATCCCTTGGTGAGCATGCCGACCAGCTCGTAGGCATCTTTTTCGAATAGAACGCTTGTGACCGGAGGGGTGTTTTTTATGTTCTCCTCGAGCTTCTCAATAACTTCGATAGGCGCTCCGGGGAGAAGCTGGATTAAAAATCCGCCCGCCGAAAGTATCTCGCCCGAGCTTACCAGAACTCCAAGGCCGATTGCAGACTCGGTCTGCTCACTCTCGGCCAAATACATGGCCATGTCTTCTGCAATTTCTCCCGACACAAGTTTAGTAGAACCGATATAGGGCTCTTTAAGACCAATATCTCTGCTGACCGTTACAAAACCGTCTTTACCGACAGCCCTGCCGACATCCAGCTTTCCCTTTTCTTTTGGCGGAAGCTCTACTTGTGGATTGTCGGCATAGCCCCTGACATTCCCTTCGGAATCGGAAACCGCTATTATACTCCCTATCGGACCGCCGCCGTTTATGCGAATCATAATGCTGGCCGCTTCTTCTTTCATCATGTTTCCCATGAGAGAAGCGGCGGTGAGAGTTCTTCCGAGAGCCGCGGCGGCAACAGCGGAGCACGAATGAATCTCCGTTGCCCTTGCGACAATGTCTTTAGAATCAATTATCGAAAATCTAAATGAGCCTTCCGAGCAAATCCCTTTTAAAATAAATGACATGCTATTTCTTTTCTTCGAGGCGTGACATTATGATTTCGTATGCGCCTGTACCGTATTGCAGACTTCTGTTTACTCTTGAAATCGTAGCGCTGGAAGAACCTGTTTTTTCCAAAATTTCGTTATAGTTAAGTCCGTTTCTCAGGTGTTCGGCAACCTGATACCTCTGCTCCATAGCTTCCAATTCTTTCACGGTGCAAAGATCTTCAAAAAAATTAATTGCCTCTTCAAGGTTTTGAAGCTCTAAAATAGCATTATAGAGATTTATGTTTTTCGTGCGATTTTTTCTGTTCATTGTTTTATATTAAGGCTCCTTGATGATTTGTTTTATAATTTAGTATTTTATAGCATTAGTGTGTGAAAGTAAAGTGTTCACAGTTATTTTAGTAAACTTTTGTTTCGTCTATGTAAATTATATTTTTCATTTCGTTTTATTGAAAAAAAATGTCATATAATGTATAATTTAATTGACCTAATCTTAACGCATATCTTAGAAAGGATGTGAATTTTTGGGTACAATATTCAGCATAGCGATGTTCAGTGGAATTAGTACGAATACCTTATGGCTTATTTTATTTGTTCTGTTTCTGATTTTTGAAGCCGTAACGGTTTCGATTACCAGCATATGGTTTGCAGCAGGCGCTCTTGTAGCGCTAATCTGTTCTATGCTGGGCGGTCCGGTTTGGCTTCAAGTCGTTCTTTTCTTCCTTGTATCTATATTGACGCTGATACTTACCAAGCCTTTGGTAAAAAAATTTGTGAATTCCAACACTGTTTCAACCAATTTCGATCGCATAATAGGGATGAATGCTGTTGTTACAGAGGAAATTAACAATCTCAAGGCTCAGGGCGCCGTTTTGGTTGACGGCAAGGTCTGGACTGCCAGATCTTCAGACGACAGCGTTATTGAAAAAGACACCATAGTTAAAGTCTGTAAAATAGACGGTGTTAAACTTATTGTAAGTAAAATTAATTAATAAAGGAGAAACATTATGCCCTCTATAATAGTACCTGGTTTCTTGGTTCTTATTGTTCTGCTTATACTTGTCCGCAACATTAGGATAGTTCAGCAGGCAAACGCCTTTGTTATCGAAAGGCTCGGCGCATATCACACTACTTGGAATGTCGGACTTCACATTAAGATTCCTTTCATCGATCATGTGGTTCGTAAGGTATCGCTTAAAGAGCAGGTCGCCGACTTCCTCCCCCAACCCGTTATCACAAAGGACAATGTCACCATGCAAATAGATACGGTTATCTACTATCAGATTACCGATCCGAAGCTCTTCACCTATGGTATTGAAAATCCTTCTGTTGCCATTGAAAATCTTTCTGCAACCACTTTGAGAAACATAATCGGCGCTCTGGAGCTTGACCAGTGCCTCACCAGCCGCGATATTATAAACACTCGCATGCGCTCCATCCTTGACGACGCAACCGACCCTTGGGGCATCAAAGTCAACCGCGTTGAACTCAAAAATATTCTGCCTCCCAGGGAAATCCAGATGGCCATGGAAAAGCAGATGAAAGCTGAGCGTGAACGCCGTGAATCCATTTTAAGAGCCGAGGGTGAAAAAACCTCGATGATTCTTCAGGCCGAGGGTGAAAAGGAATCGCAGATATTAAGAGCAGATGCAAAGAAACAGCAGCACATAATTGAAGCCGAAGGTGAAGCGGAAGCTATTTTAAAGATTCAAAAAGCTGTTGCCGACGGAATTAAGCTTATAAACGAGGCCAACCCCTCTGATGCCGTCATCAAGCTGAACGCCTTAGAAGCTTTTGGAAAAGTTGCCGATGGCAAATCCACAAAGATTATAATTCCTTCGGAAATACAGGGATTGGCAGGTCTTGCAAGCGGACTCGTCGAGTCTGTTAAGGAGCCCGAAGCTCAGTATAAATAATATGGAAAAGCTTTCATCGCCTGTTTCTTCCTTTTTGGAAAGACACGGCATGCACCCCGCCTCTCAGGATATTAAAAAAAACGCAGAGCTGTTTCTGGGTGAGATGCAAAACGGCCTCAGCGGCAATGAGAGTTCTATTAGAATGCTCCCCGGCTTTCTCTCCTTGGATTTTGAGAGGAAGCTTGAGGGGCATTTTGCCGTTATCGATGCCGGGGGCACAAATTTTAGAACTTGTATTGTAAGTTTTTTCGACTCAGGACCTCAAATCTCGGACTTTAAGATGAGTCCGATGCCCGGTAGTTCGGGAGAATTTGTAAGCTGGGATGAATTTATTTATAAAACCGCTCTCTCAATTTTGCCGCTATTAGAAAAGACTCGTAGAATAGCGTTTTGCTTTTCGTACCCGACTTTGATGTATCCCGACGGTGACGGCAGTCTTGTGATGCTTACAAAGCAAATTAAAATAAGCGGATTTGAGGGCAGAAAGATACTCTCTGATTTAAAAGAAAAACTTGCGAAGCTGGGCGAACGGGATATTGAGATTACACTTTTAAACGATACACTTGCAGTCTTGCTCTCCGCCTTCGCCGAAATGTCACTTGAGAACCACTCTCAAACTTTTGGACTTATTGCGGGAACCGGACTTAATACGGCGGCTTTTTTGGATAATTTCCTAATAAAAAAGATGCCCGAACTCGAGGAAGGAGAAACTCTTATTAATCTTGAGTCCGGCGGATTTTCGAAACTTAAACAAGGCAGCTTTGACCTTGAGCTTGACAAAACAAGTCAGGACCCGGGAAAATACAGGTATGAAAAAATGTGTTCGGGTGCTTACTTGGGCAGGCTTTCGGAAATCACGCTTATTGAAGCTTTTAGTGAGGGGGTTTTTACGCCGGAATTTGCCAAAGAGCTGGAAGCTTTAATGCCCATAGATTCTGTTTTGGCAGATGCCATCGCCACGGAAACTTCACCGCTTTTGAAGTCGAAAGACAGTAAAACAGCTTCTGAAATAGTCGGCGCTCTTATAGAAAGAGCCGCAAAACTTGTTTCGTCAAATCTTCTTGCCATTGCGCTTTTACAAGGCGGCGCATCAAAAGAATTTTGTGTTTCGGTTGACGGCTCACTTTTTAGAAAATGTATCCCTTTCCGCTCTTCGCTTATTAATTACAGCAAGCAGAGCTTTAAAGACACGCTCTCAAGCGAAATCAGCTTTTTAAGCCCCGAAAACGGCACTGCAATCGGCACAGCCATATCAGCCGCTTTGCGGAAAATTTAATAAATTTAGGAGGACAAACTGTGGAAATTAAAGTAGGAACTAAAGGATATAAAGAAACCCTTGTTAAAAAAGAAAATACTGCTGCCGCCTTGGGTTCGGGCGCTGTTGAGGTTTTTGCGACCCCTGCTATGATTGCGCTTATGGAGACCGCCGCTTTGGACGCAATTGCTCCGTTTTTAGAAGAGGGTCAGACCAGCGTTGGAACAAACATAAGCACCTCTCACCTTGCAGCCAGTCCGCTAGGTATGAAGGTTTGGGCAACGGCAGAGGTTATTGAGGTTGACAGACGCCGAGTCGTTTTTTCTGTGAAAGCCTTTGATGAGAAAGAGATGATAGGCGAAGGCACACACGAGCGCTTTATTATTCAAGAAGAAAAGTTTTTGAGTAAAGCGCAGGCAAAAATGAAGTAATTTGAGCTTGACAAGCGGTTGCCTATGAGTTAGAATATCATTCGTTCTGTTAGGACGATTAGCTCAGCTGGTACGAGCATCCGCTTGACGTGCGGAGGGTCACAGGTTCAAGTCCTGTATCGTCCACCAAGGTAAAACCCGACAAGTTTAGCTTGTCGGGTTTTTAGTTAAGTGTGCCTGCGGCACAGATGAGTTCACCTTTGGTGAGTGAAGCGCCTGCGGGCTTTGGTGGCTTGCAACATACCAAAACTTTAAAATGTGAATATAAAAAGATTTGAGCCGAGGCTTACCTCGGCTCTTGCGCTTATTTATAATGATTTTAGTTCATAAATCTATCGATTGCGGTTGAAAGCATATCGACCGCTTCTTCGTCTCCCTCTCTCATTGCTTCTATTATGCAATGCTCAATATGATCCTTTAGAATTATCTTTCCGGTGTTGTTTATTGCGGAGCGAACAGCCGCCAACTGTACAAGTACCTCGGAGCAATCTCTCCCCGATTCGACCATGCGTTTTACCGCAGAAAGATGGCCTATTGCCTTCGACAGTCTGTTTATGACCGCCTTCGTCTGTGTGTGGCTGTGGCTGTGGGAATGACCGTGGCTATGATCGTGGGAATGCGAAATTCCATACTCATGCTCAAGCTCGTGCAAAAGCTCTTCTTCGCTCATATCTGCAGCGCGCTCAAGCTCATCATGAGTATGATTGAGCTCCAATATATCCCTGTTTTTTTCTGTTCTGTTCTCGCAACTGTCGCTCATCTCAATCGCTCCTTTTATCTTGTGAAATCTTATTACAGCTCCATGCTTTTGTCAAGTTAAATACCATGTGATTGAGGGTTTGAAAGAATACATTTAAAGTGCTATAATATATAACCTGATAAGCATTTTAAGCAAGAAAGGTGGCGGTATGATGAGAAGCAAAGTTAGCATACTTACAATAATTTTTACCGTTGCGCTTATATTCTTATTTCTTCTCATTGCGTCACGGACAGGAGAAAAGCCGCTTGACACTTCCATAGACGGCTACAGCTCCGGTAGAAAGTCAAGCGATTCCGAAGATAGCGATGAGGTAAACTATTACCTAAACCCCACTACTCCTCCCAGCGTTTATAAACCCGATATTGACATACGCTCTTGGGAATTTATACTTGCAAACAGCGACAACAACATCGGAACATACACTCCTGTTTGCGTTCAAATAGAGGGCTTCCCCCAATATTTCGATGAGAGAGCTGTTGGTAAACTGGAAGAGTTTTTACAAGCGGCCAGAGATGCAGGATTTACACCCTTTATAAACTCCTCGTTCAGACCGTATTCCTCGCAAAAATACCTGTTCAACGGCAAGGCAAGCCAAATAGCCTGGGGCGGAGAATACACTTATGAGCAGGCTGTGGAGCTCGCAAAGAAAATCGTCGCCTATCCCGGCACAAGCGAACATCAGACAGGGCTTGCTGTGGATATTACCGATAGATACTACAGAAATCTTAAACACGGCCTTGTTAATCAGGAACTTTTGGACTGGCTTACCGACAACTGCTCAAACTACGGTTTTATTGCAAGGTATCCCACACACAAGCAGGCTATAACGGGCTTGGACGAGCCGTGGCACTTCCGCTATGTAGGCAGGGAAGCTGCTGAGTATATTATGGAAAACAATCTTTGTTTCGAGCAATTTATAGAGCTGTATAGGGACAAAAGACCGGTAAAGTAAGAAGAATAGTAAAAGCCCGACTCTTCTCTTGTGGATGGAGTCGAGCTTTTTTTATATGTTAAATTTAATTATCTCTGCTATCAGGGTATTCTGCGTAGTATGTGCTATCTGTACGAGTTGGCATAGTATCGGGATTTTGCCCATAGATATCGTTATCGATATTTGACATTTGCTGTCGACCGGCAGTTTCCCTTTCGTAGGTCTCTTGAGCCTTACGAGTTTTTGCGCTGTTTACAATGACACCGTAGCATCCGATTGCAGCAAAAACCAATCCCATAAGCGTATTTTTGACAAGAATACCCAGGTTTTCAGATTCACCCATCAGCGCAAAGAAATACCCCAACGAGTTTTTTACGCCGTATGCACGGTGTACAACGGCTTTGCCATACGCAGCCACATCTTCTTTGTACAAGTCATATGCCTGCCAGTAGACAGTGCCCAAGTTGCCCGCCAAGACCGCAATAAGCACACAAATAATAAGAACCAAAACCTTGGGCGCGCCTTGACGGCCTCCGAATGCATCATATAGTTTGGCTGAAAGCACAGCGGTAAGTAGGCCGACTGCAGAAGATATGTAATTCAGTCTTCAAACCAAAATCCATGCCCCTGTGCCAACAACGGCTCCTATAAAAGCGCCGATAAACCCCGAAAATACACTGCTTTTCTTGTCATTAATATTCTGCATATGTTTACCTCCCACAATTCGTATGACTTTATTTATATTATGCGATTAGTCTGTTGTCAATGCATTTTGATTCGATTTTACAAGAAATAGTTATATATTTGACAAAGTCGGAGTCTCGAGTTTAATTAAATGGTGAGCCCCTTTATCAACAACTTGACAAAAGCCAAAATCCGAACTCAAAATTGAGTTCGGATTTTGGCTTTTCTGGTGGAGACTAATGGGCTCGAACCATCGACCTCATGCGTGTGAAGCATGCGCTCTAACCAGCTGAGCTAAGCCTCCGAGGACGATAGGTATTCTAGCACGGTAAAACTAATTTGTCCAGTACGGTATAGTTAAAAAGCTTTAGCTTGAATAAAATGTTTGTCCCTATTTTCTTACAACCGCAGCTCCGCATTCACTGCAGAAAGAGCTGTTTTCACGAAGCTTGCTACCGCAGTTTGTGCAAAATGTGGGTGCAGACTTTTCTTCTACTGCATTTAATACTTCAGGCTGTCTTTCTTCTACAAAGTTATAGCTTTCAATCCGTTTTTCTTCATATTTAGGACTCTCATATACCGGACTTACTGCTGAAAAGTCTTTTCTTTGGTAAGCGGGCGGCTCCGGCACATCGGGGACATAAGTTCCTGCAGCGCTCATTTGTGCGCTATTAACTTTACCCAGCGTTAATAAAACAAAGTTTAACACGCTCCAAAGCACAACTGTTGAGCTTACAATAAGTTTGGCAGACGGTGTGCGTGCCGCAACGGCATATGATGCAATAAAGGCGAATATACCATAGAAGACGGTAATACGTACCGCAGTTTTCTTTTCAGCCGCACTTTTTTTGATTATAAATCTATATATTGCTATAGGCAGTACGGCAATAATAAATGCAACAAAAATTCCGAGGGCCGTGCTTGCGAACCCCTGCTCCTCCATTTTCTGCGGAGGGCTTGAAATTCTGGGCATTAAGCTTTCTTCGATTTTCTTTTCCTCAAAAGGATTTGAAACAGAGGGTGTAAACTCCTTTTGCGGTTCAGCTTCTTGCACATTTCCGGAAGCTGTACCCGTAAAGCTCAAGCTGTCTGCAAAGGCTTTGAGACTGCTCTCTTGTTCGGCGCTTAAATAATCCAGGTATGAGGTCAGCCTTATATTTAATTGAACTCCATGACAATAGGCACTGTACATCTGCTTATAGCTTGTCTCGCCTTCGTCATCAATACTGAAAGTTGTTTTAATGAATACTATTTCCGACTCCCTATATATCTCTGCAGATGTTACTTCACATCCGACATTAACTAATTCCGAAACCAAAGAGGCCTTCAACGCATTTATCACCTCTTCGCTCATGGTGTTTAGATCGAGGATGGTTGATGCTGTTCTTGTTATGAGTATTTCGTCATTTAAGTCTTCCTGAAATGCCAGAAAAAACACATCGTTATCCTCTATAAATTGGATAAGTAAGTCTCTGTCAGCTCCATAATAATCTAAAAACTCGTCATTTCCTTCGAGCTTTCTTGAGAATCCCTCGTAATCAGAGGGTATTGTCACACTAAATCCAAGTTCTTCAATCCAAAAAGTTCCTCCACCGGCATAAGCAGGAAGTACCAGCAAAACAATCATTGAAATAGCAGCCATAAGCAAGGATAGCTTTCTTTTCAAAACATAACCCTCCGTATTTATTTTAGTTTAAATTTAAGACTTTTGATTTTCTTTACTCTCGTCACCGCAAGCATCGGAAACCACATAGTTTAAGTCCTCGTAGACAATCTCGAAGTTTTGCGCTTCGTCTACCTTTACGGTGGTATCCGGCTTAAGTTTACCGCCGATTAGAACTTTATAGTTTACATAACTTATCATAATTATCCCTAACCAGATTATTCCCATATGTATGGGTGAACGAAAAAGTAGGGAAAGTGCGGTTAATAATATGAGCGCATACAGCTTTATTATGCTTTTTGCCCTCTTTGCTTCTACGGGCGCTTTTCTGACGATGTGGCGATAGATGACAAGCGGCAGAAAATATATTGCTGATAACAGGAATATTATAACATAAATCATTTGTTTCGTTTTAGTCCTTTCTGCTCTCGGAGAAAACGAAATTATTTTAATTTATTTTATAAGAAATAGGCGAAATCGTCAACGGGAGAGAGCATTTTCAATTCGCTTCTGTTTGAATTAATCTGTAATACCCCCGATAAAAGCTTTGTTGAGTTTTTTCATGTAAAAACCCCCTAAATCCGAACACGGGTTAGGGGGCAGTACATATATTAAGCCTAATTAAAGAAAATCTCCTGCATTAACATATAATGCCAAAGGTTTCAGTTATCATTCTATAACAGCATTCTAATTCCCCCAAGTCCGTTCCTGGCTCGAACTCTAACACCAGTTCCGGTTTGAGCCCCTGATTATACAATTCTTTAATAGCTTCTAAAATAGGGGGCCATTCTATTTTCCCTTGGCCGATGGCCAAATGTTCGTCTCTCAGTCCGTGATTGTCGTGTAAATGAAGACCCAAAAGGCGATTCTTTGTTTTACGAATTAAAGCCGGAATATCCCAGCCGTTTAAAAAAGCATGCCCTGTATCGATAAGATAATAGGTGTTGTCCGGTAAATCTTCTAAGAAATCGGCAAATTCTTCTTCAGTGTATATTGATTGGCCATGATATCCGACATTTTCCATAGCCAAGTTTACCCCGCGTTTTTTAGCGTAAGAGGCAAGTCCGGCCATCTGCTCATATGCTCTGTCACAAGCCTCTTTTTTCTCGAAAGCCGAGGAACCTAAAAAGCCAGGGTGAATTACTACATAGGAGGCGCCGATTTTTTCGGATAAATCTATAGCCTCTTTATGAAGCTCATAGGCAGCTTTTCTCAAAACCTCTCTTTGAGCCGTCAAATTGCCGTCCCAAGCGGAGGGGTGGACACTGTAACGGCAAGTTCAAAGGCGAAAAGAAATGCACCACTCCACATTTGGACATTGAAACTATACAGCAGAAGTTCCTGTTTGCCTATAATCAGCTAATGGAAAATCGTGAAGGAGTCATCAGCGATTGCAATCAAATCCGTAACTTAGTTTCGGACTGTACGGAGCTGGATGCGGAGATAGACAAGCTAACCGAAGAAATCGAGGTATTGGCGGAGATGGTCAAAGCCTGCGTTAAAGAGAACGCTGTCTCGGCACAATCCCAAGAGGAGTACACAAAAAAATATAACGCTCTGGTGAAGCGTTACGAAAAGACCTCCGCACGGCTTGACGCACTTGCCGCTGAGAAGTCACGCAAGCAAGACCGAGACCGTGAACTACGGCTTTTTATCGAGTCGATAAAAAAGCCGCCCCTCGTCCTTGAAGTCTGGAGCGAAAGGCTGTGGGTGGGCTTGCTTGACAAAGCTACGGTTTTCCACGATGGCAGAATGGTATTCCAGTTTAAAAACGGCACGGAGATTGAGGTTGAGTTATAAGGCTCGACCTCTTTTTCACCCAAATGAAATAACATCTATTGTATTTGCCTCAAAGTCTGCTGTTCGCGAACAATACATAATTGACAAAATAAGCTGAATCGTGTATACTTATAATACAAGTTATACAATTCATACTTATTGAACGGAGGATATAAAATGAATAAACATAAAGGCAAATACGCTTGGACGGTCAAGGTGGGTGAAAAAGGACAAATCGTAATACCCAAAGAAGCCCGCGATATATTTGACATCAATCCCGGTGACACTTTGATTATTCTGGGTGATGAGCAACAAGGAATAGCGATACCTCCTAAAAACGCTTTAACAAAGCTTGTCGCAACAGTCTTTGACGGCAATATGCCCCAGAGGGAGGACGAGGAATGAACGCTATCACAATTACAAACCTTTCAAAAAAGTACGGAGGATTTACGGCGGTAGACAATTTGAACCTGACGATTGAGCAAGGCGAATTGTTTGCCCTTTTAGGTATAAACGGCGCGGGGAAAACCACAACTATAAAAATGCTGTCCTGTTTGATTAAGCCAACGAGCGGCAATGCAGTATTGCTCGGTGATAGCGTGAGAGAACACCCGCAAGCTGTCAAAGAGAAAATCAATATCTCGCCACAGGAAACAGCTGTGGCCGCCAACTTATCAGTAATCGAGAATTTAGAGCTCACAGCGGGCATTTACGGTCAGGACAGCAAAAATGCAAAGAAAAATGCTGATGAAATGGTATTGCAATTTGGACTTGAAGGTGTTCGGAATAAAAGGGCAAAGCAATTATCAGGCGGTATGCAAAGACGGCTCTCCATTGCAATGGCTTTGATTTCAAATCCACAAATCTTGTTTCTTGATGAACCCACTTTAGGGCTTGATGTACTTGCCCGCCGGGGATTGTGGGCATCCATTCAGGCATTAAAGGGAAGAGTGACCATTATCCTGACAACACATTATTTAGAAGAAGTGGAAGCGTTGTCCGATCGTATTGGCATAATGGCAAACGGCAAATTGGCGGCTGTTGGAACGGTAGCTGAATTGACCGAGCAGACCGGCACAAATAAGCTGGAGGATGCTTTTGTTGTTCTTTCAGGAGGTGCGGTATGAGAATTATTTTGTTTGCAAAACGCAATACGAAAGAGATTTTGCGTGATCCTATCAATCTCTTTTTCGGCTTGGGATTTCCGTTAATACTGCTTGTGCTGCTGTCTGTAATCAACGCAAGTATTCCTCCCGAAGCGAACAATCCGATGTTTTCGATTGAAAATCTCGCACCCGGTTTAGCAATGTTCGGAACTGCATTCATGGCATTGTTTACAGGTATGCTGGTATCCAAGGATCGTACTTCGTCCTTCTTAATGCGCTTGTTCGCCTCACCTATGACATCTTTTGATTTTATATTAGGTTATACTTTACCAATGCTCGTTATGTCTTTGGCGCAAGCCGCAATAACTTTATTAGCTTCATGTATTGCGGGGCTTGAACTTACCGTCAATCTCCTATTTGCCATCCTTGTGACAATGCTGACCTCGCTTTTGTTTGTGGGGTTCGGTTTATTATTCGGGAGTTTACTGAACGATAAGGCAGTAGGCGGCATTTGCGGCGCATTGCTTACGAATGTTGCAGGATGGTTGTCCGGAGTATTTATCCCAATTGACTTAATAGGCGGCGCTTTCAAAAAAGCGGCTGAGATTCTACCGTTTTATCATAGCGTGCAAGCAATCAAAGCAACCTTAGACGGTAACTTTGTTGAAATACTGCCGCATTTGATAATTGTATTGGGTTATACGATTGTTATTTTTATACTTGCGATTATTGTTTTTCACCGTAGAATGAGCGGTGATAAGGCGTAGAGTTTATATGGTGAGAGTGCTTGAGCTTCCAAGCAAAGCCGCTATTCCGTAAAAATAGGTTCTGTAAAAGAAATGATCCGTATAGATTTCGATGCTATGGCTGAAATCGATGGCATACAAGAAAAGATGCACACCCCTCCCAAAAAATGCACACCCCCTCTGATATTTTGCACACCCCTCTATAAATCGTTAGCGAGGGTATCGGTTTAAGGCAAA
>CAYFQE010000017.1:0-19427 GCA_964345235.1 uncultured Oscillospiraceae bacterium
TTTCGGTGCTTATTTGCATAAGCTGTTTTCTACATTGTTTAATTTACAAAGTGCATTTTCTCGCGGCCCCTTTTTTGAGGCGCCCGATTAGTTTAACAAAAGGGCAATAGCTTGTCAAGCATTATTTTGAAAATCTTCAAAATATTTTTTTATTCCCCTCTTGGGAAATTAATTGTATCATAATAAATAAAAATTGCAAGTATTTTTGTAAGAACTTTTCATTTTTTTCTTACATAGTTTTTACCGCTTTTACACAGCGAAAACCGAGGCAAACGCCTCGGTTTTCTTATCTTTTATATATATAGTATATCTCTACACATAAAGCGGCCGGGGGAGCTTCTTTTTGAGTATGACTTTTCCGAAGCAGACAAGATTTTCGGCATCATGGGGGCCAATCTCCACATTCATGCTCTCCCTCTCGGGGTTTGCCGAAAGCAGGTGAAGCGAGCCGTAGATATCAAGACAAAACTGCTTACACAAAACCTCGCCGTTATAATAGAAAACGCCGACATCCGAAAATTCGTTCACTGTGGCATCACGCTGAACATAGACTCGCTCGCCGTCTTTTATATAGGGCTCCATCGAGTCGCCCTTTATATCTATGCAGAAGTCAGCCTCATAGGGCACCGAGGAATCGGCCTCGATAAGCTCGTACTCGTTTCCCAAAACGGGGTTTGCAAAACCCGCGGCGGCCGGCTCGAGATAGTGGCGGATAAAGCGCTGTTTTTCCTCGCGAATCTCGCCGAGGCGGATGAGCTCCGAGCGCATGATTGTATTTATAAGGTCTTTTCCGTGCCTGTCGAGCTTGTTATAGTCCTCTAAAAGGCGGCGCTCTTCGATTGATAGAACATCGAAGCTCCTTTTGCCCAAGTAGTCTTCGAAGAGAAAGTTTGCATCGGTATCGAGCGCACGGAAGATGCGGCTTAAGACATCGGCCTTGGGCATGCTCACGGAATTTTCGTAATTTCCGACAGCCGCCCCCGTAACTCCCAAAAGTTTACCCAGCTCCGCCTGTTTCATGCCGAGCTCTTCTCTTCTCGCTTTAAGCTTTTCGCCAAAGCTCATAAGGCTCACCTCCCCTTATTTTCTCTCATTATATCCAAAGAATATGAGACTTGCAAGTAAAATATTACAAAATTCTTGTAATAATTATCTTTTTCTAGGTCTGAGCGGTCAGCCTGTCCTTGCCCTCCCTGTGTAAGGGAGGGTGGCACGGCGCATGCTGTGACGGGAGGGTTGACAAACAAATCAAAACATATTGGGCGTTTTATCTCTTTGCAAAGCAGTAATTTAACAGACATAAGCCGCTAAAACTTATAAAAATAATTACAGCGGCAGAGCAACCCCTCAGTCAAAAACCCTGTGGGTTTTCGACAGCTCCCCTTTCACAGTGGAGCCAAGGGAAAAGGAAAGCTGAAACGGTAGTGTTTCGGCTTGTGCGACAAGTTCGGGGATGTAGATTTAACTACATCCCCGAGGTTGAGTTTTTAATTATTTTCGGCAGAGGGCGTAAAAGCTCTCTTTTCCCGCCAAGCCGTCTATTTTGAGCCTGTTCTCCCGCTGAAAGGCTACCAGCGCCGCTTGGGTGCGGCTTCCGAAAATTCCGTCTATCTCGCCCGTGTCGTGAAAATGGCGAATGAGGAGCCCCTGAAGACAGAATACCAAGGGCGAAACATCGCCCTTTTTAAGCGGCGGCGTGAAAGCCGCTCGGGTTTTTACCCCGAATAGCCCATCGACAGCAAGCTTTGCGTTGCGGTGGAGATTGAGCTCTTTTTGTATTATCTTAACCGTTTCTTTCAGTGTTTTTTGGCCGAAGATACCGTCTAAAATAAGTTTTTCCGTGCCTTCCTGCCTGTTTATCCAAAGCTGAAACTCTTTAATCTTCCGTCTTCTGTCTTCGAGCGGGGTTTTTACTTTGGGCGCTTTAACTTTCGGTTTAAAGTTCGGGGTTTTTCCCAAAATAAACTCTGTCGGAAAGTTTTGCCCCGGGCAGACAGTTAAGTCCAGTTCTCGGTGCAGTTTAATAACAATACGGGGGTATCTCGCTTTAAGATAGGCGCAGAGCTCCCGCAAGCTCTCGGCCTGCTCTTTTCCCATTTTATTGCGCTCGAAGTTGCCCTCGGCGCAAACACCTATCGAAAAACCGTTGTAGCCTCTTGTGTGCGAGCCGATGCTGTTTTCAGCCCTACCCCTGTAAACGCTTCCGTCACGGCGCACATAGAAGTGATAGCCTATGCCCGACCAGCCCAATCCCCTGTGATAGTTGTGTAAGGCCTTCACCGAGCCCTCTCCCGCCGAGTGGTGCAGAACAAGCATAGAGGTCTCGCGCCTTGTCGGAAGCTTCGAGCCAAACTCGAGCATTTCTTCTATTATCTCCATTCCTCTTCTCCCCGATAGAGATTTTTTATGTCCTCGCTCTGCGACTTCGCTCGTTTTGAAAGCCCATATATAAGCTCCGTGTAGCGCTCGTGGTAGAATGCCGACATGGCGCTCTGCTCATCTATTAAGAGATGCGCCGCGATGCCGTAGGGCAGAGCTCCGAGGGCAAAGCTTGAGCTTAAACCCTCTAAGTCGGACTCCATGCTTTCTATTGGCGCATAAGAAGCTCTGTCGCCAAGGAGCGAGAGTATCTCGGTTCTAAGCATGTTAATAAGCTTTAACGCTCTCGGCAGAAACCCGGGCTCTGGCGCTATGATGCCGCCCTCGCCCTCGTCCATAAGGGCGAGGGTGGCATCAAATACTTCTCCGGCTTTTACCATCAGGCGGCAGGACCGGAGAAGGCGGCGTAAACGCCCTTTTCCTTTGCCTTTAGGACGAAACAGTCGTGCATTATGCGCCCCTGTATTACATGGCCGTCAACATCGGGGTGGTCTTTGAGTATTCTGTAAGTTTCGAGCTTTTTGGGCGCAACGGCGGCTCCCTTGGCGGCTATGATGAATAGGCAGCCTTCGGGCATGTAGCTGTCGGGCACAATGCGAATCTGCACGCCGTCTATAAGGCCACAGACACCGTGAACAAGCGCCTGTTCACCCGTTTTCTCGAGCGCAATGGCCTGATCGGCAAGCTTGAGCTTTATCGCCTCGGTGCTTCCGATAAATAGTACTCTGTCGCCAAGTGGCACATTCTCGTTTGAGAGCTTGGCGTTGGCCTTCATTATCTTCTCTATCGCATCGGACTTCGAGAGGCTTTGCGAATACTCCTTCTGTCCTGCGTTTGCCGAGAGCTTAAGAAGCCTGTATTTATCGAGCTCGGGGATTATAACCGCCTTGATGTTCTGCTTTAAAACTCTGGCGGCCGCCTTGAGCATGAGCTGACTGGTGTTGTTGCCCTTGTCGATGGCTCCGTTAAAGCTCTTATCCTGCGAAACGGTCATCTCCTGCACTGTGTCGCCGAGTTCCTCGAGCACACCGAAGCGGTTTTGCGTGGCAGACCTCTGATAGTCATTAAGCTGCAGATTGTCGAGAGTGTAGACCTTAACTGTGGCAACGCCCGTCCAGTCGTACTTTTGAGAGAAAAGCCCCTCGGTGCAAGATGAGAGCGTGAAGCTCTCCGAAAGTTTTTCCGATGCTTTTTCAGCTAAATTAATTGACATATTTCCTCCTTAAATTTTCAGTCTTCCAAAAAGCCGAGTTCAAAATCGTCTAAAGCTTCATTTGCGCTCTCGCCCTTTAAGCTTCCGCTCGAGCGCTCCTTGTTCTGCCTGAGGCGGCTCTCGGTTTTATAAAGTTCTTTGTAACGCTCCGCCTCGGCCTCTGCGGCTTTTAGCTTTGATTTCAGCTCCTCGTGCTCGTAGGCGGCGCTCGGACTCATGCCGGCGTTTAGGTTTTCGAAAAAGCCTTCGGTAAAAGGCTCCTCGCCGTTCTTTAGCCTTTCGGCTATATCGGGGTGCTTCTCCAAAAGCTCGGCGGCAACGCTCTCGAGCTCGTTTTCCTCGTTTTCGCTCTCTTCTGCAGTTTCGTTCCCTTCGAGAGCTTTTTCCTCAGCTTCCCGCCCGCTTTCCGCATCAAAAGCGGACAGGTCTTCCTCTGCTTCGATTTGAACTTCTTTTGTTTCTTCTTCCATGCTTTCTCCTTTCGTTTTTAAAGCCGAAATCTCATTTCTCTTTCGGCTATATCTTCCAAGAGCCCCTGCCTGTCGGATATGAGCTCATCGGGTATGCGCTTTAAATAGTCTTCGATGCCGATTTTGTTTTGCGAGAGCAGGGCGTTAAGGGTTGAAACAGAGCCCAGTTCGCTCCAATAGGCCGAAGCGCCGACATCCAAGCTGAGCTCTATCCCCAGCTCTCTTATCTCGGCAAAGTCAAATAGCTCGCCGTCTATAAGCTGCTCTCCCATATATCCCGCAATAAAATCGAGATAGCCCAGCCCCAAATCTTCCACCGCATCATAGAGGTTTTGTTTTGTAAATTCGTTCGAGGTTGCGGCGGCCTTTTGCAGAGCCAAAATCGCCGAGGTGTTATAGGGTGCGCCCTCACCCAAAGCCGTGCCCGTTGCGCCTGCCGCCGCTTGACTTAGCTCCATCGAGAGCCTTATAAACTCCGAAACCTGCGGCGAAATTTCGGCGGGAGAGAGCACCTTGGCAACGCTTTCTACCCCGCCGCCGAAAACTCCGATTGCCTTGCCCACGCCGTTGTCCCAGTTCTCTATCCTCGTTTTGTCGTAGACTATTTTGGGGAAAGCCATTGAGGTGAGCGAAATGAGGCTCATAGCAAAAAGCTTGTTTACGAAAATCTGATTTGGAATGAGCGAACTCACAAGAGCCTCGCCGTGGCAGGAGCTTCGTATGTAGTCCCACGACATATATGAAACGGGATAGCGCCTAAGTCCCAGAGCCCACGGGCGGCGGACAAAGCAGTTCTTTGTACACTCGGCGGCATAGACCTCGCCCTCTTTTTTAAAGAGTTTAAGAAGAACTCTTGTTTTAGGCGCGGGCAAATTTTTAAACTCGGGCTCGGGGACTATATCCTCGATGTTTTCCTCCCCGTTAAGCCTTGCCCGCTCTTTCAGTTTTGCGGTTTCCTCGAGCCGCTCGATGATGATAAAGGGCTGTGACTGCACATCATGGCTTGCGGAATTTCCGAAATAAATCTGCGTGTTGGGAATGAGCTCTGTTCTTATAAGGCCGCCCTCGGGGCTGTCTTCCCAAAAGCTGTAGCTTGCCGCATCGCCGTCGACGGCGGCGTTTAGAAAAAACTCTCTGGCTAGCCTCGAGAGCCGCTGTGACTTCGTTATCTTTTTAAGCTCGGAGTTCACCGCCTTTTCGATTAGATTGCGCCTCGGGTTATCGGCATTTAAAACGCTCGCCCTAAACTCGAGCTTGTTGGAGGTGTTCGAGGCTATGACGAAGAGCGTCACCCTCTTTATGAAGTTTATTACGGGTGTGGGAAGTCCGTTTGCCTTTACCCCCTCCCACTGCCTGCCTATAAAGAAGTTTTCGTTCCGCTTCACCCGCTCGAAGAGATTTAAACTCTCTTTATAAGCTCTAAGGCGCTCGTATTCTTTAAAAATCTCGCAACTTTCCGTCTTCAGTCTTTTTGCCCTCCTTTTCTATCGGCCAATAGCCCAGAATGTTCTCAACTCCCTCGCGATAGAGCCGCTCTTCTTTCTCAGACTCCCGCTCTTCTCGGCTCTTCTTTTTCTTGGGTCTTGCCGCTCTGTTCGGCTTTTGCACAGCTTTTATTGATATAAAAATTGAAACAATCGAGAGCGAGAGCGAAAAGAGAGCCGTGAGCGCACTTATAAATAAAACAGGCTCCATATCAGAGCCCCAAGCCGCCCAAGCCCATAATATAGGCAGAGCTTCCCGCAAGCGCCGCCCATATAAGCTTTTCGAAAAGGCTCTCCCAGCGCTTCGACGGAATGAGCGCAATGCGCTTGAGCTCTAGCTTTATCTCGTTGAGGCTCTCTTTCATGTTGTCTTGCTCGTTGGCCATAGCCGCCAAGCTCGCCCTGAGCTCCTCTTGGCAGAGCACCCTGTCTTCGAGCCTGTCGATACGGCTTTTTACCTCTTTTAAATAATCCTCTTTCATTCGCTCGCTCCGTTCTCTTTCTCCGCACGCTCTTTCGATACTAAAAGCCATATATTCCATATGGCCGAAATTCCGGCGGCAAGAGCCGCAGGCAGAAGAGCGTATAAAAACTCGAAGTTCAGGCTCATCAGGTTTGGCGCTTCCTCTAAAACCACAATAAGCTTTGGGATAAGCACCCCCAAAAAGGCCTGTACAAAGGTTTTAATTGCTCTTATCAGACAGTCTTTCATTCTTTTTCCTCCTTTTTCTTTTTCGTTTCGGCGCAAAACAGTTTGTGCACTCTCTTTTAGGGCAGGAAAGGCAGGCTTTTATCATCTCAGGGCTGTCGCCCTTTGCTTTTCTACCCATTTTTTCCGAGCCTCCGCGCTCTTATTCTCATAATGTCGATATATATTTTTCTTTGGAGCGCCCTTCTCTTATCGCTGTCGCAACTTGTGCTTTTTATATATCTCCCGCATCCCTCTCCGGCGGGACAGCCGCGGTGAATACCCTTTATAAGATAGAACTCACACAAATCCACGGGGCCGCTTAAGTCGAAGCCCTCGTAAAAATATTTGCAACCGCGACAGCTAACATCTACTAAACTCATTTTTCCCTCCAAGTATCTTTGAACTAAAGCAAATATATAAAAGATTCTTGTATATGTCAACGGGCAACTAAAAGTTTCTTGTAATTATTCTCACAAATTTCTGTTTTATTTTCTAAAATCAAATTCTTCTTGATTTAATAATCTTTAAATGCTAGAATTGCTCTTTGCCAGACTTTATTTATTAGGAGGTGAATTAAGAAGGATGCCCAACATCAAGTCCGCAATCAAGAGAGCTAAGACAAACGAGAAGGCTTATATGGAAAACAAGGCCAAGAAAACAGCTCTTCGCAGCCAGATTCGCAAGTATGACAGCGCCATTGCAGAGGAAAACCGCGAGGCCGCCGAAATGCTTTATCCCCTAACGGCAAAGCAGCTCGACAAGGCCGTTGCCAAGGGTCTTATTCACAAGAACAAGGCCGCCAACCTCAAGAGCTCGATGGCAAAGAGGTTAAATGCCCTCAACGCCGCAGAATAAGCAGGCGTGAAAAAGCCGGTCCGTGACTTTAGTTTCACGGACCGGCTTTTCTATATTTTTTTAAAGCTCGGCGCCCTCGCCGAGACCGCTTGTTATGATGCGCAGAGTTTTGCCGCGGCTCTCGGGCGCTTTTATAATAACGCCCTCTTCCTCCGCTTTTAGGACTTGGCCTATGCCGCTTGCGTTCTTCCCCTCGGAAAGAAGCTTGTTTAAAAGCCAGTCTTCCCTGCAGAGCTTTAGAATGTTGAGTTCTCTTTTAATTTCTTTGTTCTCGGCAAGCTCAATGAGCTCGGCCTCGCTTATATCAAGTTCTAAAAGCAGACCCTGAAGCGAAGGGAAGCGCTCTTCGGCTTCCCTCTTTTTTATATATTTTCTAGCATTTTCTTTAAATTCCCGCTCTTTTTTGTTCATTTAAGCGCCCTCACCCAAAAGTAATATATCAAAGGCTTCGGGAATTTAATAGGTGCGCTCCCTTGGCTCCTCTGTGCAAGGGGATATTGCAAATTTTGTATTTTTTAGCTTTTAAACTATAAGCTTTACTCAATTAACATTGCCAGCGTTGTAAGCTTTAAGCATCAATCCCCATTCGCCGACTTCGTCGGCACTTTCCCCTTATGCCTAAGGGGAAATAACAGGGTGCTGTCAAAGTTTTAAGAACTAAGCGTTTTTGTTTTATTGCTCTAAAAACAGATACATAAATCTTGGTTTCGCACCTTCCCTTGGCTCCACTGTGCAAGGGGAGCTGTCAAAAAACCTGCGGGTTTTTGACTGAGGGGTTGCTCTGCCGCAGTGTATATCCCCGGAAATTTAAGTGGTTGATACAGGCTAATATCTGGCCTGAATTAAAAAACTAACAGCAAACTACATCTATTTGTTTTGTCAACCCGCCCGTCACGGCTTGCGCCGTGCCACCCGCCCTTACACAGGGCGGGCAAGAGATTTGAGCAAATTTTATACATTATTACTTCTGAGAGATTGTTTTACCAACTCATCTATATATTCACAAACACCACGAAAATTTCTGTTAACTTCACTGTTGGGTATGCGAATAACTCTTAGGCCATATTTTTCCAAAAAAGAGGTTCGTTCTTTGTCATTTTCCGCACCGGTTTCTTCGTAATGTTGAGAACCATCCAGCTCAATTATTAACTTTGCTTCTGCACTATAAAAATCAACAACATATTTACCCAGCACTTTTTGTCTGTAAAAACGAACCGGGTAAGACCTTAAAAAAACATACCAAAGACGTCGCTCTTCTTTTGTCATATTTTTACGCAACTTTTTTGCCACAGGGACAAGCTGCTTATTATGTTTTAATTGCATTTAAATCACCCCGTCACGGCTTGCGCCGTTCCGCCCTCTCTTTACACAATGGAATCTCCTCTGTGGCGTAAATCAGCAATTTTCCGGTTTTTTTACTCTGTCACCTCAGTTTTACTTCTCATGAGAAAGCTTTTCACAGGCTTTAGCTCTACTATTTTTTGCGTTAAAAACACTGTTGCCACAACCACAACAGTCACTATGAGAAAGGCAAACTTATCGGCTGTGGGGCTGTTTATAATCGGCAGTTTGCGCAGATAAGCGTAGTTGCTGTTCAAAAGTATATCTATACCCAAAACAGCCGTGTGCAAGAGCAGGGCGTAAACAAGGCTTTGTTTCACGCTTAGCTTCTCCTCGTATTTTTCAATATAAGATGCGGATATTAGGAAGATTGCGCCGTGCCCCAAGAAATAGTAGAAGTTGGTGATATGCGGGAAAGAGTAGGGGTCCATATCGCGCATAAGCAAAACCATCAGCGACATGGCTATTCCCAAATAGCTCAGCCAAAGGATAAATTTACTGCGTATGTTGAACAAAATTCCAATGCTCACAACCCAGAGCGAGATGCGGCAGTGGTAGAGCGGGAGTCCGTCGGGAATTAGTATGTGTGAAAGGCCGTACCAGCAAAGTATAGTTGTTTGAAAACCTATTGCGATTACGGCATAGAGCTTGGGCGCCTTTACATATGCGGCAAGAAGTACCAGCGCCAGCGTAAAAACGACTATAAACCAAACGGGAATCTTGGGCGCCGCGGCATCTTCTACTGTTCTGAAAAAATATGCTAAATCCAATTTTAATACCTCTTTACATCTGTTATTTGCAGCGTAAACTTATAAAAACAAGCTCGGGTCTGTTGTTCACTCTTAGGGGGAAAAGGCTGTTTCCGAGTCCGCGGCTGACTATCATTTTTGTGTTTTCTTCTTCGAAAAGACCTGCGTCATATTTAGGAAAAAAGCCTTGATTCGGGGCAACGAGCCCGCCGATAAACGGCAGTCTTATCTGACCGCCGTGCGCATGCCCGCAAAGAGCCAAGTTTATGCCGTTCGACACATAAACCGAGAAAAGCTCAGGTCTGTGCGAAAGAATCAGGCTAAACTCGTTTTTAAGCTCCATATTTCTCAGCTTTACATCTGTTACAGCGGAATCGCCGAGATAATATTTCTCGCTCATATCGGGATCGTCAAGCCCGATTATGCGAATGTGTTCATCTCCACAGAAGATTTTTTGCGATTCATCGTTTAAAACTTTGACACCCGCCTCCTCGAGTCGGGTTTTTAGCTCTGAAAACTCAGCCGGCATTCTCGCTTCGTGGTTTCCCGTCACATAATAGCAGGGCGCAATTAAAACCGCGTTTTCGGCAAACTTCGCCGCAACATCAATGTCGGTGTGAACTGAATCTATAAGGTCGCCCGTTATGACTATTATGTCGGGCTTTTCTTCGCTCAGCATTGAAAGGAGCTTTGAATTATCGGCTCCGAACTCGGCGTTGTGCAAGTCGGAAACATGGGCTATTTTAAAGCCTTCGAAAGCTTTTGGCAAATTTTGCGAGCTTACAGTATATTCGGTTTTTACAACTGCGCTGTTAGCCCAAATTAAATAAATAAAAAACAGCGCGAGCAGTGCAAAAACCGAGAGTAAAATTATTTTTGTTTTTCTGTTTTTCATATTAAAACGCTTTTACGCTTCGCTTGCGAGGGCGGGGTTTTCCTCCTGCTCGTCGTCGAACTCGTAAATTTTTCTTACATCCTTCCTTCTGCCCCAAATCAGAACGGTCGAAGCAACAATTGTAACGGCGCCGCCGATTGTCATGCAGATTCGATAGTCCAAAACCTCCCCGAGCAGACCAATCAGCAACGAAAATACGCTCGAGCCGAAGGTGATGAGCACATTGTTCAGTGCATTTACTCTGACTCTGAGGTTTGAGGGGATATAAATCTGCACGGCGGCCTCGCGCATTATGGCGCTGTTGTTTCCCAAAAAGCCGCAAATTGCGCGGTTTAAAAGCATGAGCGGATACGGTATCCAAAGCAAAATCATGTCCATGACGGCATATATCTGATAGACAAAAAGAATGAATCCGAACTTTTTCTTCTTGGGAACTTTAATGCGATATTGAACGGCGCTTCCTATTGTTCTGCCTATAAACTCCACCGCCGAGAAGAACGAATACATGGTGGCAGTCATTCCGGGGAAGCTTCTGAAAAACGCCACTAAAATCGGGTAAAGCCCGCTCGCCACTCCGTTTGAAACGGCCATATAGGCATAGACCGAGCGCATGCCGCGCTCATTTTTGAAGTAGTTAATTCCCTCTTTAATATCATCTATCCAAGCCTTGAAGGAATAGCGCTCCCTGTTCTTTTTCTCGCTCTCGTCAAGCTTTATAAAGCTCTCGGTTACTGCCGCGGCAATAGAAAGACCGCCCTGAGCTATAAGAAGAAGCGGCACTCCCAGCGTGTCGAGGAGGACAGCCGAAAGAGGCATCATTATAACGCTTAAAACGGGGTAGAGCATTGAGGAAACGGCAAAGCCTTTTTGCTCCGCGCCCTTCGGCAGAAGCTCGGGGTAGATGCTTGTATATGCCAACTGGTCAACCGATCCGAGGCAGGCCAAAACAAGGGATACCGCCAAATATCCCGTATACGAAAACTTGAAGAACATCAGCCACAGCCCCACTGCCGTATAGATAATCCCGTTTGCCGCATCGCCGAAAACCAAAAAGGTGAGCCGAGGCAATCTATCCATAATCGGAGCGGCAAGCAGCGGCACAAAGATGTGGGGCACGAGCTGTATGGAAAACACAAGCGCCGAAGCCAGCGTACTGCCGGTTTCGTCGAAAACAAAGAACGAAAGGGCGAAGCCTCCCGCAATGCCTCCGGCGCAGCCCATGATAGTGGCCAATGTCAGAAGTATGAAGTTTTTTGTAAATAACTTCGGTTCCAATATATATCTCCTCGGATAAGGTCGGGAAATATAATAACATAAGCTCTCATAAAAAGTCACACCTTTAAATTAAGAGAGCCTCGGAAGCGCTTTTGGCAATAAATTAGGGAACTTTCTCGTTATTAAATCACAAAAAGTTCCCTAAAATGTTTTTAAGTTTTTTAGAATAAGCAAAATCTCTTCGCAAAATGGCTCCACTGTGTAAGGGGAGCTGTCGAAAACCCACAGGGTTTTTGACTGAGGGGTTGTTTTACAGCAATTAATATTTCCATAAGTTTTAGCGGGCTGATGTAGGCTCATTGTCGCAACAGCTTATTTAACAAGCTCACAGCGCACTGTGTTTTTGTCAATCCCTCCGTCACGGCTGCGCCGTGCCACCTCCCTTTGCACAAAGGAGGCATCGGCTCTCTGCAAATTCTCATAGATGTGTTCATTTTAGGCTAATAAGCTCAATGTGGTTTGCCGCTTGTCAGCCCGCCTGTCACAGCTTGCGCCTATGCCCACCCTGTGTAAGGGCGGGCATGGGATTATCGCAGATTTGCATATTTTATGAACCGGTAAGCTAAAACTAAATACGGCTAGCTTGGTTTTCGCATAGTCTGTTTCTTCCCATTCGATAAGGGGAAGATGGCGCCGCCAGGCGTCAGATGGGGTCGTGCGTATCTTAATTTTACTATTAGTGTTCTCCGCACTCGTGTGCATGCTCGTGCTCTTGGCAAATACTGCCGGTGGATTTGAGTTCTCCGCGCAGATAGGCATCTACCGCCGCTTTGGCATCGCCCTTGGCGCCCACAACAACCTCGACCCCGCGCTCGTTAAATATCTCCACAGCGCCGCCGCCCATGCCGCCCGAAATAATCACCCGAACTCCCATATCTGCCAAAAAGTTCGGCAAAAATCCCGGTCTGTGCCCGGGATTCGGCATGCTTTGCTCCGACACAACAGCGTTGTTCTCGCAAATATAAATTCCGAAGTTTTCGCAGTGGCCGAAGTGTTCCGCCACAGTTTTGTCCATACGCGCTACAGCTATTTTCATTTATTTTGCTCCTTTAATTCTTATATTTTAAACTTATACTTAGTGCCGTACTACAAAAGCTCCATAGTATTTTGCAGCACGGCTTTAATTGCCGCACTTGCGGGACAATCGACAAAGGCAAGGCTTTTGCCCTCGTTTATGGCCTTTGATGCGCTCTTGTCGTAGGGAATGCACCCGACAAAGGCTATATTTTTGCTTTTGCAAATCTCTTTTATTTTCTCGGTACTCTCAGGGCTGACATCGTGCTTGTTCACGCACACGGCTGTTTTAACCTGCAGAATCTCGGCCGTCTTCAGCACTCGTTCCATATCGTGGATTCCCGAAAGAGAGGGCTCGGCCACAACAAGCACCAAGTCCACCCCGGTAACCGAGGCAATAACCGGACAGCCGATTCCGGGCGAGCCGTCGATTATGGCAAGAGCCGCACCCTCGGCGGAATTATACAAATCCTTTTTAACCTCGGAGACAAGCAGACCCGAATTACCCCTGCCCATTTTGAGCTGTGCCGTAGAGAAAACCCGCTCTTCTTTATAGAGCATCTGTTCTCCGGCTTTGTCGTCAAAAAGTGCGGCGGCTCCGCTCGGACATACGAAACTGCAAACGCCGCAGCCCTCGCATGAATATTCATCGACAATATATTCCCCGTCTTTTAACGATATGGCTCCAAACCTGCAGTTTTCCATGCACGCACCGCAGGATACACATTTTTCGGTATCGATAGTCGATTTTTGCAGGCCGTAATAATCTTTTTTCTCGGGCTCGCTCTCCATATTCATAACAAGGTGGAGATTGGGGGCATCTACATCACAGTCGGCAAGCGCTTTAATGTTCAAAAAATCGATAAACGCCGCGGCAACTGTTGTTTTCCCGCTACCGCCCTTGCCGCTTAAAATAAGCAGTTTTTTCATGCCTCGCCCTCCCCTCCGACTTTTACTTCCTTTTTTATTTTAGAAAGCAAGTCGTCAAATATCTCTGCTGCATATTCATCTTTATAATACGCAAGCTCGGCGTTCGCACCGGAGCGCGCCAGAGCTTCGCTGTAGGGAATGCGGCAGAGAACCGGAACCGAATGTTCGCGGCAGAAATCCTCGAGCGGCTCGTACTCCGTGTCCGCCTTATTTATAAGCACACCGCAGGGCTTTCCGAAAAGACGGCATAGCTCATAGACCATTTTGAAGTTGTGCGTTCCGAAAGCCGTCGGCTCCGCCACCAAAAGGCAGTAATCGGAATCTTTCACGCAGTCCATAACCGAGCAGGCGCTCCCGGGCGGGCAGTCTATAAAAGTGAGCTCTCCGTCTTTGCCGGCGTAACTCATTGCCTTATCTATTATCGGCAGGCCTGTCGCTTCCCCGGGATTCATACAGCCCGTTACAACACGCACATCTCCGCTCATTCCAAGCTCGACTACGCCTATCGGCTTATCCGTTTCGGAAACGGCGCCGCGGGGACAGGCGATTTTGCAGAGTCCGCAGGAGTGGCAGACCTCGGGAAAGAGCATAGGGCTCCCACCCACAAAAGTCAAAGCGTTAAAACGGCACAGATCCACACATAGGCGGCACCCGTCGCAGAGCTCTTTATCGAATTTCGGCAATTTTACCGTTACTCTCTCTTCGCTCTCGACCATGGGCTTAAGGAAAAGCCTTCCGTTCGGTTCCTCTATATCGCAGTCTATGTACACCGATTTTCCGGCAGCCGCCGCCAGATTTACCGCTGCGAAGGTCTTTCCCGCTCCGCCCTTTCCGCTGAGTATCGCTATCTTCATTATACGCCATGGAATCCTTCGTGGAAGCTTGTAAGCTCCGAGAGCTTTCCGGCAACACATGCCTCAACATTTTCGGCAGCCGATGGGAATTCAGACTTATAAATCTTTGTTCCGGCTACTTTAAACACTCCCGCCGCATTGTCGCCGAGGCGCGGTGTAATTATCGTGTCGGCCTTTTGATCCAGTATAAACTGGGCTGCCTTGATTCCGGCTCCGCCACGCGCTCTTGTTGCGGGGTTTTCTAAAATTTCTGTTTTACCGTCTTCGCTGAACAGGAAATACGGCGCGCGTCCGAAAGATGCGCAGACAGATACTTTGTTTTCATCCAAAGGTATTGCTATTTTCATGTTTTATTCTCCTTCTTTTTCAGATATTCGTCCGTGACGATGTCTTCTGCAAACGCCGCGGCCGCAGTGATTGGAATTGCCCTCGCAAATGCGATAGTTTCCGCCCCTTATGTGCAGGGCTCGACCATCTACAAGGGCATCTGCTATTTTCTTTCTTGCTTCAGAATAAATCTGCTGAACAGTTGTTCTCGCCACCTGCATATACTCGCCGCATTCCTCCTGAGACAGACCCTCTTTATCGATAAGGCGAATAGCCTCGTATTCGTCTATGCTCAAGATAACTGGCTCTTTGTGCCCGCGCGCATTGGCCGGTATGAAACTTTCGTTTTGCGGCAGTCCGCAGACCCTTCTGAATTTTCTCGGTCTCGACAATTTATTCTCCTTTTTTTAGGTCGGGGGAATTATCCCCCGAGCCCCGCCTAATTAAATCTATTCAAATTTCAGTTTACATTATTCCGAACCTTCTTTTTCCAAAAGCTCCAAAGCTTTTAGTAAGGTCTTTTTTCTCTCTTCAAGAGGCAAAAGGCAAAATCCTCTGCCTAAGCCCAGTCCAAGTCCTTTGCCTGCGCCGACTGTTCCGTCGGCTCTTCTGCATAAACCCAGACCTAAGCCTCTTCCTAGTCCTCTTCCAAGTCCTCTGCCGCCGGCTCTTCCTCTACCCATTCCAAACATACTTTTCACCTCCTTTAATCTGATTAAATTTATGACATATGCCATTAACTAAATTAAGCATAGCAGAGTTAATAGCATATGTCAATAACTTTTTGAGTTTTTATTAAAAATCAGGCGCAGATAGTTTGGATTTCGGGCATTCTATTTCTCCATCTTGAGCCTAAGATGTAGACGCTGTCGTTAAGACAGCAGGGAGGGTGATGTTTAAAGCCCATGTTTTGCACTCTTTCTTGGCTCCACTGTGTAAGGGGAGCTGTCGAAAAACGATAGTTTTTTGACTGAGGGGTTGCTCTGATGCTGTATATATTTCCGTAAATTTAAGTGATTGATATAGGCTAATATCTAGCCTGAATTAAAAAACTAGCAGCATATCGCATCTATTTGTTTTGTCAACCCGCCCGTCACGGCTTGCGCCGTGCCACCCGCCCTTACACAGGGCGGGCAAGGGATTATCGCGTATTTACGGATTGTACGATTTTACAGCAGGGAGGGTGATGTTTAAAGCCCATGTTTTGCACTCTTTCTTGGCTCCACTGTGTAAGGGGAGCTGTCGAAAAACGATAGTTTTTTGACTGAGGGGTTGCTCTGATGCTGTATATATTTCCGTAAATTTAAGTGATTGATATAGGCTAATATCTAGCCTGAATTAAAAAACTAGCAGCATATCGCATCTATTTGTTTTGTCAACCCGCCCGTCACGGCTTGCGCCGTGCCACCCGCCCTTACACAGGGCGGGCAAGGGATTATCGCGTATTTACGGATTGTACGATTTTACGGAAGATGTTAATAAAGACACTGCTCAGCGCCATAAGCTTTAAGCATCAATCCCCATTCGCCGACTTCGTCGGCACTTTCCCCTTGGCCTCAAGGGGAAAGAACAGCATGATGCAAATTATAAAGCGGTAAGTGTTCTTCGTTTATATTAATCTAAAAAACAAATTTTTAGGGAACTTTCTGCTTTTTTATTGGCATAAAAATTCCCTAAAATGTGCTTATCTATATTTATTCAAACTTTGTCTTACATTATTCCACGCTTTCTTCTTCCGAAAGCTCCGCAGTCTTATCGCTATCGTCATCACATGTACAGCAACATTCTCCGAAACGGCCTTTCAGTCCGATCCAGAGACCAAGTCCAAGACCGACCCCAAGACCCAGCACCAGTCCCAATCCGAGAACCAGTCCAAGCCCTCTCCATCCTCTTTGGCGGATGCCCTGCGCCGCTCTTCTGCCTCTTTTGTAAGCACGCTTGACAAGGCGTTTTCTTTCCCTTCTCAGAGCGGCTTTACTTCCCTTTTTAAACATAAATTACACCTCGTATAAACTGATTTCTATGTATATTTGAGTTTATCTGCTTTGCGCACCCTCGAAGACCACCTTGTGTAAATGGGGGCTTTGGTGCATCACAGATTCCGGTTCCTATATACTGATTATAAGTATAACTTATAGATTATGCAAGATTTTTAAAGTAAAACCCTAAGCCTCGGGTGGGGCGGAAAGAAGCTTTTTTGCCTCTTTCCACTTTGGGCAAAACCCTTCAAGCAGAGTATAAAATCTGCGGTTGTGGCTTTTTTCGAGCAGGTGTGTAAGCTCGTGAATTATGACATACTCAAGGCACTCTTTGGGTTTTTGCGCAAGCTTAAGGCTTATCCAGATTCTGCGGTCTTTAATGTTACAGCTGCCCCATCGAGTTTTCATATTTTTTATGCGCGCCTCGTTGGCGCAAACTCCGGTCTTTTTCTCGCACTCGGGCAAAAGCTTTTTAAGCGCAAGTTTAAGCTCTTCTCTGTAAAAATCTAAGAGCAGTTTTTCTCTTACGCTCTCGTCCGTTCCCTCAGGCACAGTCATTATAATTTCCGTCGGCGTTTTTGAAACCGAGCCTTTTTTGCCCTCGAAAACGACTTGCAGGCTGTAGGGCTTGCCCCACAGATAAAAAACTTCGCCCGAAACATACTCGCGCTTTTTAAGTTCTTCCCTTTTAAGGACTTTTTCGCGGATTTTTGTTATTTCCTCGAACTTTTCTAAAATCAGGCGTTTAATCTCATCGTCTTTAGCCCTATCGGGTGCGCTGACTTTAATGTTCCCCTCGGGCGAGCCCACACGGACATATATGTTTTTTTGCCCTTTATTTCTTTTTATTTCAATAGGCAAACCGCCGACTATAATATTTTTACTGCGCATTTATTCCTCAGCAATACTGATCCAACATATAGTCAATCTTGGCATTTCTTTTAACTTTCGGGTTTTTAATAAGCTCGCCTCTTGCAACTACCATACTGACATTTCGAAGGGCACACAAGTCCTCGAGCGGGTTTTCTTTTGCAATAATCATGTCGGCGCATTTGCCAAGCTCGATAGAGCCCGTAATGTCGCCGATTCCCGCAAGCTCGGCGTTTTTAAGTGTTGCCGTGTGGAGCGCAAAGCTCCTAGACACGCCCGTAAACTTGTGGAAAAATTGCAGCTCTCTCCAAAAATCATACTGGGTTATCCATGGACAGCCCACATCGTTTCCCAGCGCTATGGGAATATTATTTTCGAGCGCGGCAATCGCGCAGTCGCGAATGCCCTCGAAAACAACATTTCCGTTAAACTTCTCAATCTCCGAGGCGTATGAAACGGACCTATCGAAGAACGCAAAAGGAAGCGCGGGGGAAATCGTTGTCACCAAGAAAGCCCCCCTTTCTTTGAAAAGTCTTATGACCTCTTCTGTCGGTTTTGCGCCGTGCTCTATGGAGTCAACTCCGTTTTTGAGCGACACAACCATGCCCTCGGTGGATTCCACATGAGCCGCAACTCTCATTCCGAGCTTGTGCGCTTCGTCGCAAACCGCTTTTATCATCTCGGGGCGCATCTTCATTTCGCCCGGAGTTCCCTTTTCTTTTGCATCTAAAACGCCGCCCGTGACCATCAGCTTCACTAAATCCGTGCCGACTTCCTTGCAGTGATGAACATGCCGAACAGCATCGTCTATGCTCGATGCCACGATTGCAACCGAGCCCGCCATGTGGCCTCCGGGCACGCTTATACCCTCGTTTGCGGCCAAGATTCTGGGACCTCTAGCTTTTCCGCTATTTATTTCATCTCGGAGTTTACTGTCTA
This sequence comes from uncultured Oscillospiraceae bacterium, assembly GCA_964345235.1. Classification (GTDB taxonomy): domain Bacteria; phylum Bacillota; class Clostridia; order Oscillospirales; family Oscillospiraceae; genus Scatomorpha. The sequence goes on from CAYFQE010000017.1 coordinate 18,266, forward strand.
AATCTTTCAGGCCGCCGACCGTGCGTACTGTCGTAACTCCCGAATTTAACTCGATTTCAGCAAATTTGCGGACTAAAAAGCGGGCTGCTGCGCTGCTTACGGGATTTGAAAAAATCATCTTCACAAGTTTTGTGTTGTCTCTCGGTTTTTTATGCACCTTTCCGTTTCCCGCAAGGTGGACATGCATATTTATAAGCCCGGGCATGATGTAACCGCCCTCAAGGTCTATCATCTCGTAGCCTTTGGCGGATAGCTCCTGCAAGCTGTAAGGCTCTGAGAGAATTTCGCTGATTTTGTCATTCTCGGTGAGCAAAACTTTCCCCGAGAGGGGGAGCATATTCTTTGTTCCGTCGAGTATTGTTCCGTTATAAAAAGCGTAGCGCATGTTTTCACTCCTAAATTCAATGATATTTAAAGCGGCAACAGCCGAAATTATTTTCTAAGTTCAAAATAAACCTGCGAAAACTCAGGGTCGCGAATAGCTTCGGGCACTTCCTTTTCTATCATTCCGATACGCCTATAAAGCTCCAAAGCCTTTTTGTTTTCGGGATTGGGGTCTACCCAAACGCATTCCGCCCCGTTTGAAAACGCCTGCTCTATGGTAAATTTAAGCGCACGGCTTGCGCTTACGTTATATTGAACATGCTTTCTTCCGCCATGGCCATTAAAACAACCAGAAGAATGGGGCTGAGTATGCACATTGTCACAGCGTTTGCTATAATCGGTGCCCCTTTTCTTTTAATGTCCAAGAATTCGTTTGCTTACTCCATGGATACTCTTCGAATAGTTCCGCCGTCCCCCGCATCCGCCTCTGCATATGCAGCGGATGCTTCCTCGGGAAGCAGGTCTTCCCTGAGCAAATAGTCCGTGCTCACTCCGAAGAGTTCCGCCAAGCGAATTATTCTCTGCAAATCCGGTATAGAACCCGAGCTTTCCCATCTTGATACGGCTTGTCTGGATACACCCAGCTTTTCTGCAAGCTCCTCCTGCGACCATCCGTTCTTTTTTCTCTCTTCAATAATTTTATCTGCTAAGATCATGTTTACCCTCCTATGCTTTGTGGTTTTGCTTTCATGCACAGCATAGGCTTTGTATCGCTTGCAGACCACCATCCGGGCTTGTCAATTTGTCAATTTGCTGTTGCAACTTGCGAAAAGTTTGT
>CAYFQE010000017.1:19527-23264 GCA_964345235.1 uncultured Oscillospiraceae bacterium
ACCATCCGGGCTTGTCAATTTGTCAATTTGCTGTTGCAACTTGCGAAAAGTTTGTTGCTTTTTGAGTTTTTCTCGAAAAAATCGTGTATCTATATTATTTTCTGCTGAAGGTTATTAGGTTTCAGTTCTGTTTTAATTTTTCAATAAATTCTTCAATCAGGCTGTTAATAATCTCCGGCTTATCCGTGTTTGAATTGTGTCCGGCGTCTTTTATCCATTCAATGGGTATGCCCGTGTTCTTGTGCCACGCTTTATTATACCTTAAGCACGAGCCGGCCTTGTCTTTTTCGCCGCAGATGAGTAGGGCGGGGCATTTAATCTCATATGGCAAATCTTTTTCCATAGCCTCGGCAATAATCTTGAACCCATGTCCCGAAAGCTTTGAGTACCTTTTTTTATCGCCGCTATACACAGTCATCATCTCGAGCATAAGCTTCCTGCCGTATTCAGACTCTGCAACGCCCCTTGTTCCCGACTTGAGGAGCCATTTCCACGGAAAATAGCAATAGATTTTCTCCATTCTTTTTAAGAGCCAAAGTTCAATATTCGTCAAATATTGCCTCTGCAAGGGCGCCGAGTCTATCGAAATAAAGCCCTTCAGCTTATCGGGATGTTTTTCCGCAAAAGCCTGTCCCACATATCCGCCCATAGACTGGCCTATAATGACGGGCTTTGTGATATTCTCGTGCTCAAGAATCTCGCAGAGCCACTTTGCCTTGTCTTCCAAGCTGAAATCGAACTCAAACGGCCAAGAAGAGGCGTGGGCGGGAGCATCCCAGACAAAAACATTGTATTTGTTTTTAAAATACTCTATCTGTTTGTCGAATAATCTGTGGTCGGCCGTGAGTCCCGGCAAAAAGACCAGTGTTATAGCATCATCATCGACTGTGTTAATCCAATAGTGAATTGTTCCCGATTTTGTTTTGTATGTTCTCTCCTTCATTTCAATCACTCCAAGCTTCAATCCGAACTTGCTTTTTCTTTCACAAATTTATCTCGATAAACCGTATTAAAACAACAACGGCACATCGCCATACATCAATACTCGCATAATTCCGATGATGACTAAGTGCAAGGGATAATAGATATAGAAAAACCATTTCATCCAGTCGGCTTTTCCTTTTTCGCCGTTATACATTTTTAGAAGCGGATAAACCATAAGAACGCCAACCAACGCCAGCGCATACACTTTGCTTACGAAGAAAAACGATATCACTCCGTATATAAACACCCAAAAAATCATCGCCTTCATTTGCCCTATTAAATCTCCGCGCTTGCTATACATATTCACGATTGCCAAAACCGCAATACAGCTCCAGTCCGCCGGAAATGCGCTCCAGATAAGTACGAAAATAATTGCGAATTTCAAATATTTGTTCATGCGTTTTTCTTTGTTTTGCAGCCACAGCACTACAACGGAAATAAACAGCGGATACATAATGCTTGTCTGATTAAATATCCCTGTAACAAGCGGAATAGGATTGATGCCGAATGCAAAACAATATGCAAAATGTGAAATGACCGCAAATATAAACATTCTGAGCATATATTTTTTCACATTTTTCGTGTAATAAAATCCCTCACTGACAAAGAACCACATAATCGGAGCCGTAAGCCGGCCAATCAAATGCATTGCAACCGGCAAAGGCTGTGCGGGAAACCCCGGATAAAAGACATCTGCAAGATGGTCTATTGTCATCGCAATAATTGCTATTAATTTAAGCTGGTTTCCGTTAAGCGCTATTTTCTTAATTTCCCACCTCGCCAAACTCAGATTTACCGACAAAATATTTCTTAATTAAAATTATTTTCACTTGCCGAAATATCACCAAACAAAGGGAATAAGCCTATGCTTCACACGGCTTTTATATTCCGAGTAGCCCTCCAATTCTCTCTCCAAAACCTCTTCTTCGTTTTTTATTCTTTTAACCGTGATTGCAGGATATATCAGAAAAATAATAAACGAGAACAGAGAGCCGAGCACCAAGGGCACAGACAAAAACAGCAGTATTGTTGCGGCGTACATCGGGTGTCTCACAATGCCGTACAGCCCCGCATCGACTACTTTTTGATTTTTTTGAACCTCAATCGTTCTCGAAAGATAGGCGTTTTCGCGCAAGACCTCCGCATAAAGCAGATATGAGAACAAAAAGACAGCCGCCGCCGCAAAAACCGCGCCCTTGGGCAAAGCGGACCACCCGAAGCGGTAGTCCAGCCCCGCAACAATAAAGCCTCCGATAAACATGAGCGCGCTCAAAGCCACCACGCCTTTTTGCTCCGCCTCTTCCTCTTTTGCGTTTAGCCTTTTGCGCAGAAGCTCGGGGTTTTTAATCGCCAAAACTATTCCCATAAGAAGTATGGGGATAAAAAGAACGGCGATAAGCAGCCACGCATTCCAAAACTTAAGCGTTCCCGCAGGAATAAAGAGCAGAGCCGAAATAAGCGCGAGGCCCGAAAGACATTTAATTAATGCTTGAGAAAAAAGTTTTTTATCCATTCGGTTTTCGCCCCCGAAAACCGAATTTGCTATTTATAACTTTCTATCTCGGAATTGAGCTTTTCAATCAGTTCAATGACAGACGACCTGAAGTTTTTAAATTCTGTTATTTGCTCTTTTATTTCTCCCTTAACTCTGATATCGGTAAAGATATTGTCGAACCAAATATCAAGCATGTTGTCGCTCATGGCGTCGCTGATTTCCGCCGGCAGATGCATATTCACATCTTCAAGTTCTTTATTCAGCAAACTGAGTGAATGAGATATTTCTCTAATGTCGCTGTTTGCGCCTCTGATTTTTACTCTTTTAACAAAGCTCGAAAACATTCCTCCGCCGAGTAAATCGAAAAGTCCCCAAGATGATGCGCTGTCTAGCGAAGATAGAGCGTTATCTATTCTCGCAACAACCTCCTGCGCCGCTGTCTTAGCCTCGTTAAGTTCTTTTAATCTGTCCATTGTTATTCTCCCTAAAAAATATAAATTTATCTATGAATCCTGTCTTCATCAAAATTCTTTTTAAGCGCTCTTTCAACGGGAATAGAGGTATAAGCAGTGCTATAATCGCCAAAACCCGAAATTCCATTATAAGTTCCCATAAATCCTGTGGGTTTATTTTAACATTATATCATTCATATGTAAAATCTATTGAGAAAATATAGGCTATAGTTAAGAAAAAACGAGGAAAATAAAGACTGCGGCGGGAAGCAAACTTCCCGTCGCATATTTTTATAATTTAAATAAATTTATTTCTTCTTTTGGGCTTCTTTTTCAGCGACTTTTCGCCTTCTGTATGTGAACCATGCGCTCAGCAGGGCAACGATGTAGCCCAAAAACAAATATTTTAAGCCATGCTTCACAAAATCGTTCGGCCCCATTTTCAAGAATGTCCGCAACCCGAAAGTATATAGAAGCGAGAACAAAAGCGGCTGAAACCAGCAAGATTTCATGTTTTGTCCCGAGACTATACCTATTAATAAAAGCGCCATAGGACTTACCAGGAAATACAAAACAGCAGACATCGCCGCTCCCTCGTCCCCGCCCTTGAATGTGAGCGCCATAAACGGAAACACCAGTGTTATAAGCACTGCTAAAAGAATAATTATTAAATTTTTCTTCATGATGAAACTACCTCCAAAACATGCCGAAGCCAGATCGCATTGATTTTTGCGGATTAAAATTTTTATTAATTTGCTTGTTCCTCCTTATATTTGATGATTGCATCGTATCACTTCCTTTTAAAT
>CAYFQE010000018.1:0-8566 GCA_964345235.1 uncultured Oscillospiraceae bacterium
CAGAGCTATTAAAAAGTTAAATACTAAAATGATATATAATTCTGCTTTTGCCTGATTAGAACCCTGTCATGCGGTAGATAATAAACTCGTCGATGTCCGAGTTGTCGGCGCGCTCTTCCGTCATACCCACAAGAATGCTCCCGTCAGGCATAAGCACAGCCGTGCTGAGCCACGGATAACGGACACCAAACAGATCCCTGGCGCTTACAGTTCCGATGAAGGTGCCGTCGGGCTGCCAGAGGCACAGATTGCGCATATTGCCATCGAGCGCAATAAATCCGTTAGCTGTTTCGATTACTGTCGTTATCGAGCCGAGACTGTCGGGTTCGCCGAACTTCGTACCGCCCAAAGTCATTTTAAGGTTTCCGCTCAAGTCATAAATAAAAATAGCCTGTTCTTTCTTTTCGACCGGGTTTCCGCTGACAAAAATGTGGTTTTCGTTGATGCTAAGGCTTCTTATGACTTCTACTTCCGCAAACTTCCACGCTTCTTTTTTCATTGTGCCGTTGCCCAATGTAATCTTGTCTACATCAGGTCCGCTGAACCAGGATATGCCCCACTCTCCCGAAGGGTGCATTGCAACTTTTCTGGGGCCTTTATGAGAAAATATCTGTTTGTTGTTCTCAAAGGCAATAAAATCGCGCATAAAACGCGAGACATAAAGAATGCCGTTTTTGTCTGTGCAAATTCTCTCGTATTCATCACCGATGTTCAGTTCGTTTTCCAGCGCAAACTTGTTGTTTTTAAGGCTGAATTCTTTTACCTCGCCGTCTGTAATAGCATAATACTTGTCACCGGCAACGGCCAAATAGGCATCAAAAATATCATCCACAACAACAGGTTCTTCAAAAGCTATCCACTCTGCGCTGAGTGTGAAACTTCCGACCATTTTGCTGAAAGAGCCGCCTTTATAGGGCTCGCCGCCCTCGGAAGCGCTTCCCGTGGATTCGGGCTCGGCTGATTCCTCGGGCGCAGCTGTTTCTTCGGATTTACTTACATTGGCCGAAGGCTCGGCCGCCTTGTCGCCACCGCCGCAAGCGGAAAGCATCGATACCGCAAGAAGCAGTACAAGTAATAGGGCAAGGGTTTTCTTCATAACAAAATCCTCCATAAATTCAATTTTTACAACTTTTGTATCTTGCTCGATAATTAATGCTTGTATAAGGAACAGATATCTTGCTTACTTAAACTAATAATATTTGTTTTTTAGGATATTGTCAATTAAAGACGGTGTCATTGCCTTAAGCTTTTTTCATAAAAGCGGGAAGAAGTTAATTTTTTTGAAAAGGGATTGACAATGCGCATAAAAGACACATAACAATATTCGCAGAAAGGTCGGGAAGATAAGAACATAATTGCGTTTACAAAGGAGATATTAAGAATGAAAAGAGCATATCCCATTATTATGACAAAAGGAAAAGAACATATCGTGGTATTTGTTCCGGATTTTAATATCAATACACAAGGCACAGATATCCCGAATGCAATCGAAATGGCGCGTGATGCTATTGGAATTATGGGAATTGATATGCAAGATGACGGCGAAGCATTGCCGAAAGTGTCGAATTTTATGGAGATTAAGGCCGAAGCTCTGCACGGCGGCGTAGTTTCACTAGTTGATGTTGATTTCGCAGAGTATCGCAGAAAGAACGACTTACGAGCTGTTAGAAAAAATTGCACAATCCCTTCGTGGCTTAACTTTGAAGCAGAGCGAGCCGGATTGAATTTTTCTGCCATACTGCAAGCGGCACTTAAAAGCGAATTGAGCATAAAAAGATAGAGCTTGTGTTTTAACGACAGACAAGCAAGTAAAAATATAAGCTCTCGGGGCAATTCCCGGGGCTTTTTTGTTTTTAGGGATGTCGTTTTGTACCACAGTTGTACCACGATTTATGACCAATTTGGGATATTTTGGAGGATATCCGAACACTCCAAAAACATCAAAAGCCCTTGATTTTATAGAAAATCAAGGGCTTTGGTCTTGGCGGAGAAGGAGGGATTCGAACCCTCGAGGAGCTTTTGACCCCTACACGATTTCCAATCGTGCGCGCTCGACCGGACTACGCGACTTCTCCAAAAATAACGCTCCGTCAATGGACGCTCAACTATAATAATAAAAAATAGCCGTCTTGTCAATCAAAATTATTATGGTCTTGGTAAGAGCAGGGCTAAAAGAAGAAAAAAAGTTAAATAGAAAAAGAATTGAACTAAATACTGAAAAAACATTGAAAATTCTCGCAAAATTAGGTACAATGACTATGTAATTTTTGTGGCGAGGCTGATAAACTTGGAAAGGCTCAAAGAGCGGATAAAAACCGAGGGAAGAGTGCTCGGAAGCGAAATTCTCAAGGTTGATTCATTTCTAAATCACCAAATGGACCCGCTGCTTTTTGAAGAAATGGCAGAGGAGTTTTACAGGGAGTATAAAGACTGCGGAGTAAATAAAATTCTCACCATCGAGGCCTCCGGTATAGGAGTTGCGTGCATGACAGGTCTGAAGTTTAAGGCTCCGGTTCTTTTTGCCAAGAAGTCCCGCTCCCGTGTTTCCGATAGCGAAAACTACAGCGCCGAGGTTGAGTCTTTCACCCACGGATGCGTAAACAATGTTTTCGTGAGCAAACGCTATTTAGGCCCCGGAGATAAAGTCCTTGTTATCGACGACTTTTTGGCAAACGGCGAAGCCCTGAAAGGCCTTTTCGAAATCTGCCGCTTGGCGGGAGCCGAGCTTGTGGGCGCCGGAATCGTTATCGAAAAGGCTTTCCAGCCCGGCGGAGATAATCTCCGCTCTCAAGGCTACAAAATCTACTCACTCGCCCGAGTCGCCTCGATGAGCGAGAGCGAGGGTGTCAAGTTCGCATAGTTTTTAAACACCAAACTTAATAAAAAGCATTCGATATATTTCGGGGGAAACGGCCCCGATGTCTCTACCCGGCGACCTATTTGCCGGACTATCGATGAAAAATTGGCGTTTTGTCTTTTCATCGTAAGTAGGGGCAAAACGCATTTTTAATGCTCTCCATCCCCAAAGGGGTTTGAGATAAATTATTTGGAGGAAGTCAGAATGAAAAAGTTTCTAGCAATCCTGTTAACCCTAATCATGGTTCTCTCGCTCGCAGCCTGCGGAGCCGAGAAGCCCGCCGAGCCCAAGGCAACCGAGGATGCAAAAACCGAGGAGCCCAAGGAATTGACACTCAGCGAGAAGATAAGCGCCAGTCTCGATAAGCCCGCCGATACGGAGTTTGTTAAAGAGGCTGTCGCAGACGGAACTTTTAAAGTCGGTTTCATCCTGCTCCACAACGAGCAGATCGGCTATGACGCCGCCCACATCGAGGGCATAAAAGGCGCCATGGAAGCTCTTGGAATCAAAGAAGACCAGGTCGTCTTCAAGTATGATGTTCCCGAAAACGAAAAGTGCTACGATGCAGCTGTTGACCTTGCAGAGGAAGGCTGCAACATCATCTTTGCAAATAGCTTCGGACATGAGAGCCATCTCATGCAGGCCGCCGAAGAGTATCCCGACATTCTCTTCTGCCACGCTTCCGGCCAAAGCGCAGCAACAAGCGAACTTCCCAACTTTGTAAACTTCTTCACCAAGGTATTCGAGTCCCGCTATGTTTCCGGCGTTGTTGCCGGCATGAAGCTCAAGGAGCTCATGGATGCAGGCAAGGTTGAAGACCCCTATGTCGGCTATGTCGGCGCCTATCCCTATGCCGAGGTCGTTTCGGGCTACACGGCGTTCCTGCTCGGAATCAGAAGCATAGTTCCCGAAGCACACATGGATGTCACATTCACAAACAGCTGGGCAGATATAACAGCCGAGGGAGAAGCTGCAAACGCTCTCATGAGCAAGGGCTGTGTCCTCATCGGCCAGCACGCCGATACAACAGGCGCGCCCACAGCAGTTCAGGCAGCTCTCGATTCCGGCAAGGTAGTTTACTGCGTAGGCTACAATGTCGATATGCTCTCCGTTGCTCCTCAGGCAGCCCTCACCAGCGCACAGAACATTTGGGCAGCCGCCTACACCTCCATACTCGACAAGGCCATGAAGGGCGAGGGCGTTCCCCGCAACACAGCCTTCGGTTTCGAGAATGACGGCGTAAAGATCTCCGAGCTCGGCGAAAGCTGCGCCGAAGGCACAGCCGAGAAGGTTGCCGAAGTCATCGCAGCCATCAAGAGCGGCGAGCTTAGAGTTTTCGATTGCAACAGCTTCACCGTTGGCGGCAAGGCTCTCGAGAGCTACGACAAGTCCTATGGATTCGACGGACTTGAGCTCATCTGGGACGGCTACTTCCACGAGTCCGAGCTTCTCTCGGCTCCTCTCTTCGATATAGAGATCGACGGCATAACCAAGCTGGCGAAGTAAGCAAAAGAGTTCATTAGATTGGGAAAGCCGCAATCGCGGCTTTCCTTTTATAAGTTATCGGGGGTTTATAAGTGGAAAAAATCATGGATGCAGCCGTATGCATGCGCAACATAAGCAAGAGCTTTGGTTCAACGCTTGCAAACGACAAAATCTGGTTGAATATATATAAAGGAGAAATCTTGGCTCTGCTGGGCGAAAACGGCAGCGGCAAGACCACTCTTATGAACATGCTCTCGGGCATATACTATCCCGACGAGGGCGAGATATTTGTAAACGGAAAGCTTTGCTCAATCCGCAGTCCGAAGGATGCCTTCGATCTCGGCATAGGCATGATACATCAGCACTTCAAGCTGGTTGATGTCTTCACTGCGGCCGAAAACATTGTCCTCGGTCTTAAGGAAAAGGGCAAGCTCGACATGAAAGCGGCCTATAAACGCATAGAAGAGATTTGCGAGCGTTACGGCTTCGATATAAAGCCCGAGCAGAAAATATACGATATGAGCGTTTCTCAAAAGCAGACCGTCGAGATTGTCAAGGTGCTCTACAGAGGCGCAGATATTCTCATACTCGACGAGCCCACAGCGGTTTTAACGCCGCAGGAAACGGAAAAACTCTTCAAAATTCTTCGCAACATGCGCGACGACGGCAAGGCCATAGTCATAATTACGCACAAGATGAACGAGGTCGAAGAGCTCTCCGACAGAGTTGCGATTTTGCGTCAGGGGCGCTTTGTGGGCGACAGCAAGACAAAAGACACCAACCCCCAGGAAATGACGAACATGATGGTAGGAAGAGCCGTCAGCCTAAATATAAACAGGCCCGTGCCGCAAAACCCCGAGCCGCGCCTGATTGTCGAAAACCTTTCGGTTGCCGATATCGACGGCATTTACAGACTTAAAGACATCTCATTCACAGCCTATTCGGGCGAAGTGCTCGGCATTGCGGGCATATCCGGATCGGGACAAAAGGAGCTTTTAGAGTCGATAGCGGGGCTTCAGCCCAGCAAAAGCGGCAAAATTACCTATATAGCTCCCGAAACGGCCGAACGGACGGAACTTATCGGTAAAGACCCCAAGTCAATCTCCGATCTCGGCATAGCTTTCTCTTTTGTGCCCGAAGACAGACTGGGCATGGGACTTGTGGGCAATATGGACCTCACCTATAATATGATGCTCCGCAGTTTCAGAAAGGGCATAGGCCCCTTCACCGATATAAGAGAGCCCAAGGAGCTGGCCGCCAAGGTTGTAAGGGAGCTCGAGGTCAGCACTCCCAGCTTCGAAACGCCCGTGCGTCGGCTCTCGGGCGGCAATGTTCAAAAAATTCTCGTCGGCCGCGAGATATCCTCCGCGCCGACAGTCCTCATGACGGCCTACGCCGTAAGAGGACTCGATATAAACTCTTCATACACAATCTACGACCTTATCAATCGGCAAAAAGAGCGCGGAGTCGCCGTTCTGTATGTCGGCGAGGACCTCGATGTTCTAATCGAGCTCTGCGACAGAATCCTTGTCCTCTGCGGCGGCGAGCTTTCGGCTATTTTAGACGGAAGAAGCACAAACAAAAACGAAGTCGGAATGATGATGACCAGAATGAAAGGAGGACGGACCGGTGATTAAAGAACCCTTTATCCGCATCTCCAAGAGAACAGAGGTAAACAGATACTATGCTTGGGGAGTAAGGGGAATTTCCCTTATTTTAGCGCTTTTAGCCTGCGCCGTAGTCATCTATGCCATGGTAAAGCTTAATCCCCTAAGGGTCTATGCGGCCATGTGGAAGGGCGCCTTCGGCACGGGCAAAAGAACTTGGGTGCTTATCCGCGATGTTATGACCCTCCTCTGCATCGGAGTCGGCCTTGCGCCCGCCTTTAAGATGCGATTTTGGAACATCGGCGCCGAGGGTCAAATGTTAATCGGCGGCATAGTCACGGCGGCCATAATGATTTATGTGGGCGACAAGCTCTCCACACCGCTGATGCTCGCCCTCATGTTTGTCACAAGCGCGGTTGCAGGCGCTCTCTGGGGCTTCATTCCCGCCTTTTTTAAGGCAAAATTCGGCACAAACGAAACACTTTTCACACTAATGATGAACTACATAGCGATTCAGCTTACCTCGTTCTGTGTTTCACTCTGGGAAAACCCCTACGGCTCAAACTCCGTCGGTATAATAAACCGCGGAAGCAAAGCCGGCTGGTTTCCCGCCATTTTCGGAGAGCAGTATGTTCTCAATGTAATAATAGTTATGGCAATCACGCTTATTGTCTATGTCTACCTCAAAAAATCCAAGCACGGCTACGAGGTTGCGGTCACGGGCGAGAGCGTGAGAACGGCGCAGTACATAGGCATAAATGTTCCCCTTGTCACGATGCGCACAATGGCCTTTTCGGGCGCCATCGGTGCAATAGCGGGCTTTATCGCAGTTTCGGGCGCGAGCCATACAATCTCAACCTCAACTGCGGGCGGCCGCGGATTTACGGGCATTATCGTGGCGTGGCTTGCCAAGTTCAACACCTTCACCATGATTCTGGTTTCTTTCCTTCTGGTGTTTTTAGAAAAAGGCGCCTCGCAGATAGCCTCTCAGTTCGACTTAAACGACTACGCCTCGGGCATGATTAAGGGCATCATTCTCTTCTTCATACTGGGTTCGGAGTTTTTCATAGAATACAAAATCAAATTCAGGGAGCGTAAAAAGGAGGTGCTGAGCGAATGACAGTTATATTAGCGCTTTTACAGGCGTCATTGGTTTTCGGAACAGTCATACTCTACGGTTCTCTGGGTGAGATACTCACCGAAAAATCGGGCCACTTAAACCTCGGCGTTCCCGGCATAATGTATATAGGCGGCATAGCGGGCCTTGCGGGAGCCTATTTCTACGAGAACTTCGCCGCAGTGCACTATCCTTTTGTGGGTATGCTTGTGGCCATTGCGGCCGCTCTTGCCGCCACAACTCTCATAGGGCTTCTCTACGGCTTTTTAACAATAAGCTTAAGAGCCAACCAAAATGTCACGGGACTCACGATAACCATCTTCGGATCGGGTGTTGCCAACCTCTACGGCGGCGTTATGAACAAGCTTGCGGGAGGTGTCGGTCAGGTTTCTCTGCGCGAAACAAGCGCCGCTTTCAGATGGACTCCCTCTTTCCTAAGAGAAGTGGATGTGCTCTCACAGCTCGGATTTATGTTCTATCTGGCGCTCATAATTGCCGTTTTAATGGACCTCTTTTTCAAAAAAAGCAGAGCGGGCCTCAACCTGAGAGCAGTGGGCGAACAGCCCGCCGCGGCGGACGCAATGGGCGTGAATGTCACGAAATATAAGTACCTCGCGGTAATCATCGGCTCAATAATTTCGGGTCTCGGCGGACTTTTCTATGTAATGGACTACACCGTCGGCACATGGTCGTCCGACGGAGGCATAGAAGCCCTCGGCTGGCTTGCGGTTGCGCTTGTAATCTTTGCAAGGTGGAAGCCTATGCACGCCGTGTGGGGAGCCTATCTCTTCGGCTTCCTCTCGCGCATATATCTCTATATCCCGGGTCTCACACGCTCGACAATAGAGCTTACCAAGGGCATGCCCTATCTGGTAACCATCTTTGTTCTCGTGGGCGTTTCGCTCAAAAAGAGCCCCGAAAACGAGCCCCCCAAAGCGCTTGGACTTCCGTATTTCCGAGAAGAACGCTAGGGATAATATTAATAATAAAACGGGCGCTGCAGATTATATTGATCTGTACCGCCCGTTTTTTGATTGTTTTAAAAGCTGATACCACAGCGTTCCAAAAAAGACTTTCTTTCCTCTTTTTCAAAGGGGAAAGTGGCTCGCAGAGCCGAATGGGGATTGAAGCACCAAGGCGGAACTTGCTTTCAAATAAAACAAGAGATATATAAATTCGAGTTATACCAAAGGCTCCTTGTGATGTCAAAAAATCAAGTGATTTTTTGACTGAGGGATTGTCCTACCACACAAAGCGATAAGCTTAAATCAAACATTAATGTGAAGTTTATGCACCTTCTTTCCTTCCCATTTAGCAAAAGGGGAATGTGCCGACCGCAGTCGGCAGATGGGGATTAGTGCTCACAGTCACGGTGTTGACAATCTAAATTGAGAAATATTTTTAATAAAAAATGTACAATAAAAAAATCGCACCTTACCCATGCCCCCCTTGTGTAAAGGGGGGAAAATCACGGCGCAAGCCGTGACAGGGGGGATTGTC
>CAYFQE010000018.1:8666-21499 GCA_964345235.1 uncultured Oscillospiraceae bacterium
CCCCTTGTGTAAAGGGGGGAAAATCACGGCGCAAGCCGTGACAGGGGGGATTGTCCTACCACACAAAGCGATAAGCTTAAATCAAACATTAATGTGAAGTTTATGCACCTTCTTTCCTTCCCATTTAGCAAAAGGGGAATGTGCCGACCGCAGTCGGCAGATGGGGATTAGTGCTCACAGTCACGGTGTTGACAATCTAAATTGAGAAATATTTTTAATAAAAAATGTACAATAAAAAAATCGCACCTTACCCATGCCCCCCTTGTGTAAAGGGGGGAAAATCACGGCGCAAGCCGTGACAGGGGGGATTGTCAATCAAATAATAATGCACAAAAAAAGAGTCCGACCGAGAGTCAGACTCTTTTACTAGTATAAAATCTCTTACACAGCGCCTTGAGCAATCATCGCTTCGGCAACCTTCAAAAATCCGGCAATGTTTGCGCCGACCATCAGATTCTCGGGCTGTCCCGCCTTATCGGCGGCGTTCTTCGAAGCCTCGAAAACAGACTTCATAATGCCTCTTAGCTTCTGGTCAACTTCCTCAACTGTCCAAGAGAGACGGAGGCTGTTCTGGCTCATTTCAAGTCCACTGCATGCAACGCCGCCCGAGTTCGAAGCCTTGCCGGGGGAGTAGAGCAGACCGCTCTCGAGCACAAGCTCAATAGCATCGGCAGAAAGCGGCATGTTTGCGCCCTCGAATACGGCCTTGCAGCCGTTTTTAATAAGCTTGGCGGCGCCTTCTTTGTCCATCTCGTTTTGAGTGGCGCAGGGAAGCGCAATGTCGCAGGGGAGAGACCAAATGTTGCTCGAGCCCTCGCCATAGCTTGCAGAGGCAACCTTTTCGGCATAAACACTGATTCTCTCGCGCTTTTTAAGCTTGATGTCTTTAATAAGCTCTATATCCAAGCCGTTTACATCATATACATAGCCCGAAGAATCGCTCATGGCAATAACCGTGGCGCCCAGAGTGGTTGCCTTCTCGGCGGCAAAAATCGCAACATTTCCGCTGCCCGAAACTATGACTTTTTTGCCCTCGAAGCTCGTGTTTCTAAACTCTTTAAGGGCGTATTCGGCAAAGTAGCAAAGCCCGTAGCCTGTGGCCTGTGTTCTGCCGAGAGAGCCGCCGTAGCTTATACCCTTGCCCGTGAGCGTGCCGCCCTCAAATTCGCCCGTTATGCGCTTAAACTGGCCGAACATATAGCCGACCTCTCTTGCGCCTACGCCGATGTCGCCTGCGGGAATATCTCTAAACTGGCCCATGTGCCTATAGAGCTCAGTCATAAAGCTCTGGCAAAAACGCATGATTTCGGCTTCGGATTTGCCCTTGGGGTCGAAGTCCGAGCCGCCCTTGCCGCCGCCCATGGGGAGGGTTGTTAGGGCGTTTTTAAAGGTCTGCTCAAAGCCCAAAAACTTTATAATCGAGGCGTTTACGCTCGGATGAAAACGAATGCCGCCCTTATAGGGGCCGATGGCGGAGTTAAACTGCACTCTAAAGCCGCGGTTAACTCTTATATTGCCCTTGTCGTCCAGCCAGGGAACCCTAAAGCTTATCAGCCTGTCGGGCTCAACAAGTCTTTCGAGAATGGCGTTCTTTTCATACTCGGGGTTGTCCGCCAAAATAGGTTCGAGGCACATAAAAACCTCGAAAACAGCCTGATGAAATTCCTTCTCAGAAGGATTTTTGCGCTCAACCTCCGCATAAACCCGTTTTGTATAATCCAATGTCAGCATAACTCTACCTCTCTTCGGTTTAATTTGGCCTATTTTACTCCATCCGGGCTCTCATTTCAATATTTTATATTGCATAGAGCAAAAAACCGCTTTAAAGAATTGATGAGAGCTTAACATTATGCTATTCTGACCGTACTAAGAGTGCCTAATGTTGCAACTATTGTCCCCAAGGGAGCTAACGGAGCATATATAGAAAAATTAAGCAATATGCCAAAACAAAGAGTCTTTGATAAATGTGGATAACAGGGATAAAGAAATAAAACTTTTATCTAAATAGCTAAGCGCTAAAAATCCGCATTCACCCTTTTTTGCAGGGCGGATGTGGGTCATATTTTTAAAAGTTATCTCACAGGCTCGGCTCCCATAGTAACTCCATGAAGTACCTCAGGGAGCCTATCTTTTAAGGGGCTTCCTGACATCTTATTAATTGCATTTTTACTGATGCCGACTGGGGAAAGTTTTGGTTTTAAACGCTCTAATCCGGGAAATTAAGTTAGTTTATCATAAGAGATAAATTTACAGAAGAGTTCTTACACTCCCATAGAACCGAGAACAGATGCTTGCCGTTCCCTCGCTCTTTCCCTCAAATCCGATTGCGGAATACCCCATAGCCATGCCTTCCTTGTTGTTGACAAGGTGGAAAACCCTGTTTATCGAGTAACCGATAATCGAGTCGTCCTCAAACTCAACACTCCACACACAGCCCGTAGATCTGTTGGCGCCTAAACTTACGGTGAGCTCCTTGCCCTCCCAAGATATCTCCCTAAAAGTGGGAAGGTCCGCAGCCTTCGGCCCTCCTTTGCCACAAGCGCTAACGAGCACAAGCATCAAAACCACGAGCGCAAACGCAATAATTCTCAAAAAACTTTTCTTCACGCTTATACCTTCTTAAAAATAAGCCCGAGTAATTACAATGATTAATTATAATATATTAATAAAATGCGGAAAAATCAAGAATCTTTACCGTATCACTGATTTTCCGCTTATTATATTTAGTTTTCCGTCTCGCTTTTCGGTTCTAAAATCGGCTTTGCGCCCGATAAAGAAGTGCTTATAGCGCCTGTCGGGCAGGCCTTTATGCATTCGCCGCATCTTATGCACTCAAGCGCATTTTGGCAAACACGAATATCAACATCCATCTTGCAGGCTCGGGCACATTTGCCGCAGTTTATGCAGCTATCTTTGTCAAAGTGGTATTTATAGAACGAAACCTTGTTCAAAAGCGAGTAAAAGGCACCCAGCGGGCAAATCCACTTGCAAAACGGCCGATAAAAAAACACCGAGAGTAAAATTACGGCAATAAGTATAAAGCTTTTGCTCAAAAACAGCGCTCCGAGGTTGGAGCGTATTGCGGGGCTGGAAAGCGAGAGCGGAATTCCCGCCTCGAGTATTCCCTGAGGGCAGATGTATTTGCAGAAAAAAGGTGGGGAAATCCCCATTTCGTCGGCAAGAAATACGCCGAGCAGCCAGACCGCAAAAACAAGTATTATGTATTTAAGATATTTTAAAAATCCAAGTTTTTTTGTGCTCAGTTTTTTGCTCGGTATGCGGTGCAAAAGGTCTTGAAACCAACCGAAGGGACATAAAAAACCGCAGATAAGCCTGCCGAACAAAACTCCGAATAAAATCAGCAGACCTGTTATGTAGTAGGAAAAACTGAACTTCGAAGAGCCGACAACGGCCTGAAAAGCTCCTATGGGGCACGAGCCCGCCGCTCCGGGGCAGGAATAGCAGTTTAGTCCCGGCACGCACACTTTTTTACTTGCGCCCATGTGAATCGTGCCCCTAAAAAAGTTGGGGAGATTTATGTTGCTGATTAAAGTCGTCAGAGCCTGAACTAAGCCTCTGCACTCTCTTATTTTAGAAAAGAAATTCCCGAAAGATTGCCTATCCAATTCCGACACACTCCAAACAAACCCTTATGGCCTTGGAAAAGGCAATGTCAACCTCACCGCGACATACGCCATAGACTATAAAGGCTATGGCAAGAACTAGCACGGCAAAGCTCATTATATTTTGTTTTGTAAGCTTCATATAACCACCTCGCAGAGCGTTAAACAGCGCTTTTAGGAACCCAGGTTCTCACCTTGTCATCATATAACTTGCTCTCGCAAAGTTCAAGTCCGTATATGTCGCTCACAACATCACAGCTCAAAACCTCATCGGGCTTGCCGACAGCCAGTATCCTGCCCTCTTTAAGCGCAATAACCATGTCCGAAAACATGTAGCTGTGCTCGGGGTTGTGGGTGCACTGAATTATAGTGTAGCCCTCGTTGCAAAGAGCCCGGGCGCGTTCGATTATTCTTATTTGATTGCCGAAGTCCAAGTTTGAGGTAGGCTCGTCCATAATCAAAATTTTTGTGCCCTGAGCCAGAGCCTTAGCTATTATCACAAGCTGTTTTTCACCGCCCGAGAGCTGATGAAAATATCTGTTTTTCATATTTTCTATGCCAAGCTTCGAAAGCGCACTCATAGCGAGTTCTTTTTGATACTTTGCGGGGCTGCTCAGGTAGCCCAAGGTGGGGCAGGTGCCCATAAGCACCATATCCTCAACGCTGAAGTTAAAAACGGGGCTCGATTCCTGCGGTATATATGCCACTAATGATGCCAACTCCATAACACTCATGCGCTTTGTGTTATGCCCGTTTACAAGCACTTCGCCCTTATAGTTCGTGAGAAGCCTGAGAATGCACTTGATTAAAGTGGACTTTCCAACTCCGTTTTTGCCGATTATCGAAACAAGCTCACCCTTACCCGCATTTAAGCTTATATCATTTAAAATCTCACGCTTCCCGTAGGCATAAGAAAGAGAACAAACTTCAATGCTCATTGGCTCAAGTTCCTCCTTGTTATGATGTACATAAAAAAGGGCGCCCCAATAAATGCGGTTACAATTCCCAAAGGAATTTCCGTTTGCATAGCACTGCGTGAAAAATTATCGACAAACACCATAAATGTTCCGCCGAATATGAGAGAGGCGGGCAGAAGATATTTTAGGTTTACACCGATTAAACGGCGCATCATATGAGGAATAACAAGGCCGACCCAGCCGATTAATCCCGAAACCGAAACAGCCGCCGCCGTCAGCAAAGTTGCTGCCAGCAAGCTGACAAAGCGGAGCCGCTCGGCGTTTACGCCCGTTGTTTTAGCCTCGGCATCGCCCAGGGAGAGAATGTTCATTCTCCAGCGCAAAAGCATAAGCGGTGTAAAGCCTATGAGCATCGGCCAGATTATAAAGGCGGCTTCGCTGTTTTTCGCGCCGACAATCGAACCCATAAGCCAGTAGGTTATAGAGGGAAGCTGGTTAGTGGGATCGGCCACAAGCTTTATATAGCTCACTCCCGCCTTGCAGAGCGAGCCTATAACTATGCCCGAAAACACCAGCGCAAGTATTCTGTCGCTCTTGGCGTGCAGACTGAGAATATACGAAAGAGTAACTGCGGCAAGGCTGAACATAAAGGCCATAGCGGTTATCGACCACGAGGAAAAACCGAAATATATGGCAACGGCCGCCCCTAGGCCCGCGCCCGAGGAGGCGCCGAGTATGTCGGGGCTTGCCATGGGATTTTGAAATATTGTCTGATAAGTACAGCCCGCAACGGAGAGAGCCGCTCCCACCAAAAAGGCTATGATAAGTCGCGGCATTCTCACATTCCAAAAAGCGAGTTCCTGCTGGGGGCTGAAGCTTCCGTCAAAGCCGCTGATGCCGAGCTTGTCCATAACCATATAAAATATCTCGTCCGCTCCAATCGGATATCTTCCCAAACACACAGAGAGCAAAAGCGTTACTAGCAGCAGAACAACAAGCGCCCATAAAATCGAAGATTTATTCATTTTTTCAAAGCCTGTGTTGAGCGTATCCGCCTTTTGGCTCATCTGAAATCCTCCTTTTTTATGAGAAAGGGCAGACCGAAACCGTAAGGTTTGCCTATCTGCTCACAAGACGCTTCTTTTAAACCCTCTGTATCCGTGATGACAAGTCCTGCCAGAGCGTCTATGCCGAAGTCTAAAAGCTCGGGCGCCATGGGCACCGAGGGGCCTATGAGTATTGTGTGCGCATTTTTCGTGAGCTCCAAAAGGCGCGGCAGAGTTTTGTTAATAAGAGCGCTTCCGCTTATGAGGACAATATCACAGCTTGGCAGAATATACTCCTCGGCAGGGTCGGGGTAGTCGCCTTCCTGAGGATTCCTCTCGAAAATATAGATTTTTTTGACTTCATCTCGCTTTTCAGCCGGAAATTTAAGATGCCCGATAAGGCCGACGGTTTTGCCCCTAAGATCCAAACCTCTTGTGCTGTAGTTTTTATAAGGCTCGTAGCAGCCGAGCTTATCCAGCCGCTCTTGGGTGTTTAGCGCGGCGTTAACAGCCGCAAGAGCCAAGCTCGCCTCTTCATAGTTCCAAGATTTAATCGCGGGAGCGGCATCTTTTATCCTCATACCGAGCGGATTTTCCAAAAGGGAAGTCAGCGGCTCTATGCTCCTGCCTTCGGTGTTCATGCCAAGGCCTAAAGAAGCGCCCGCGCCCACAACTGCCCAGTCGGGAAAGCTGTCGGCAAAATCTATCTTTTCATCCGATGAGGCCAGCTCTATAAGTTTGTCGTAAAGCTCAAACAAATTGCGCATCAAGCTTCTCCTTAATAAAGCTGCAAAGAGCTTTTTCGCTTATCATGTCGCCTATGCCGCT
Organism: uncultured Oscillospiraceae bacterium; assembly: GCA_964345235.1. GTDB lineage: Bacteria > Bacillota > Clostridia > Oscillospirales > Oscillospiraceae > Scatomorpha. The sequence continues at coordinate 15,081 of CAYFQE010000018.1, forward strand.
GTGCTCGAGTATCTCGGCTTGCGGAAAGCTTTTTATCATTTCTTCAAATTCGGCATAGGCTCTTTTATACTCAGGCTCCATGCCAAGTTTTCTGCTCAGTAAAAAGCTTTTTTTAGCGCTTTTAAGTACAGCTATAAACGGCTTGCCTTTTTCCATAACGCTCTTAAAATCCTCTTTAAACTCGGGGTCTAAAAGCTCTATACCACCGACCTCATCGAAGAGATAAAACGGGGCGGTATTTTCGCTTTCAAAATATTCTCGCAAGGGTTCGGAGTTAAAACAGGGCACGCCCTCTTTAAAACTGCATATAAAAGTTTTATCTTTAGGGCTTTCACTTAAATATTCCCTTGCGGGCAGAATCTCTATGCCCTGCATTCTGCCCTCAATCATAACCCGCCTTGTAACAAAGCCGCCTGCCTTGTGTATAACGGCGCCGAGGTGTTTTTTTAGCAGCGTAGTCTTGCCCGTGCCAATCTCGCCCCTTAAGAATAAAATGCTTTTATTCTGCACCTTGCTTTGCTCTCTCTTCAATAAGCTGTGCCGCTATCGAAATGGCAATTTCGGCAGGAGTTTCCGCCAAAATCGGAAGCCCTATGGGGCTGGTTATTCTGGCAAAATCCTTCTCGGTATAGCCGTATTCCTCCGAGAGTTTTTGAAAAACTCCCTTTTTCTTGTGCGCCGAGCCTATTACCCCGATGTAATATGCGGGACTTTTCAGCACCTGAGCCTGAACAATGGCGTCGAAGGCGTGTCCGCGAGTCATAACGCAGACGAAATCGCCCTCGTTAATTTCTATCGAATCATATATGTTTTCAAAGTCAATCAGTCGCACATCCTCCGCCGTCGGGAAGAGCTCTCTTTTGGCAAATTCGGGTCTGTCGTCCAAAGCTATGCAAGCAAAACCGATATGTGCGAGTACCCGAACAAGCTCTTGGCCGACATGGCCGCAGCCGAAAACAAAAACCTTTTCGCTTCTGTTTATGTTCTCAACATAGTAGTCGGTGTCCTCACTCTTTATCCTCTTGGCACCGCCGGTGAAGCAGTCCTCAAGCTCTATCTCGGGCCGAATTCCGAAAAAGCCGTCTTCACGGGTGTAAAGCCCTAGCTTTCCTCCGTTTTTAATGTCGGACACAAGCCAGAGCCGAGAGCCTTTTTCCATATATTCCAAAGCTTTTTTAAAGAGCTTGAGCTGCTCATCGTCATCTCCGCCTATAAAGCTGAAGAAGACCGTTACGGCGCCGCCGCAAATCATGCCCAAATTTTCAACATCGCTTTTCGTCAGATTGAAACTGTGCTCAAAGGAGTTTCGCTCTTTAAGCACCTTGGCGGCCATGTGCTCCGAGCGATATTCAACCGCGCCGCCGCCTATGGTTCCGATTTCTCTGCCTGCATTAGATACAATCATGCGTGCGCCCGCTCCGCGCGGGGTGGCGCCCGAAGAGGCAATAACAGTTACCAGAGCAAAATCTTCATTCTTTTCCAAAAGCTCAACTGCCCGCTTAAAAAGTGCTTTCATAAGCCCATCTCCTTAAAAATTTTTACAAAAAACTGCCCAATGTGTTTTTCCGACTTGTAATCAAAAATAATTTGGTATAAAATACGAGTTGTAACCGGTTACAACTCGAATTATAGCACAGTACAAAGCGAAAGGATAGTGTATTTATGAAAAAAAGACTACTTTCAGTCCTGTCGGTTTTCCTCTGTCTTGCTATTTTGCTCTCGGCCTGCGGTGCGCCTGCCGCAAAGCCAGAAGAGCCGAAACCTGAGGAGAAGGCAGCCGAAACACAGGAGTTTACGGATTCTCTTGGCAGAACCGTGACTTTACCCATCGAGATAAAAAAGGTTGCGGTCTCTGGGCCGTTAGCTCAAATTTATCTCATACCCCTCTGTGCCGATTTATTTGCGGGCTTCAGCATCGACTATGCCCCGGAATCGCTTAAATATTTCCCTAAGGAGTTCTGGGAGTTGCCGCATTTGGGTCAGCTCTACGGCGGAAAAGGCACAATGGACCTCGAAGCTCTTTTGAAAGCCGCTCCCGATGTTGTCATCGACCTCGGCGAGCAGAATAAAGATATGGCCAAAGATTTTGACGATCTCTCAGCGCAGACGGGCATACCTTTTATTCACATCGATGCAAAGGTAGAAACCGCCGGGGAGGCCTATAAGATATTGGGCGAACTGCTGGGCAAGCAGGAGCAGGCGGAGAAACTCGCCGCCTACTGCGAGAACATATTGGAAAAAAGCAGGTCTTTGATGGAAAAAATCGATAAAGCAGGCAAGCGAGTCACCGCCGCATACCTGCTGGGCGACAAGGGCCTTAACGCCATTGCAAAGGGCTCTTTCCACGGAGAAACTTTCGACTTTATGGCGGAAAATGTTGTAGTGGTTGAGGAAGTTGTCTCAAAGGGTTCGGGAAACGAGATAGACATGGAACAGCTCTTGCTGTGGAATCCCGAGGTAATTGTCTTTGCGCACGACAGTATTTACGACACGGTGAAGGATTCTCCCGAGTGGCAGAAAATTTCCGCCATTAAAGAGGGCAAATACGCAAAGGTGCCCTTCGGCCCGCTCGGTTGGCTTTCTTCTCCGCCCTCTGTGCAGAGATACCTTGGCTTTGTGTGGCTTGCAGAGCTCCTATACCCCGAGGAGAGCGAGCTCGACTTTAAGCAAGAGGTTAAAGACTACTACAAGCTTTTTTACGGCTACGACCTAAGCGACGAAGAGCTTAATGAGCTTACAAAAGATTCGTTCTTCAAAGCCCCATAAACTTAAATAAAGAACAACAAAAGAGCGTTGCAAGATATCTTGCAACGCTCTTTTGTGCTTTTTCCTCTCCCCGGTGTTTTTTAAATAAGTATAGAATTTTTCAAAGCGTTTATATATAATAAAATAAATATTCAAATCGGTTTCGAGCAGATATGTTTTTAAAAGTATTAAAATAAATGCGAGGTAAAAATAATGGCAAATATTAAGGATACGGTACAAAATCAACGAGATTTTTTCTCTACGCATCAAACTCTTGATATAGCTTTCAGAAAATCCCGGCTTAAGCTTTTACAGGACAGCATAATAAAAAATGAGGACAAAATACTCGATGCGCTTAAACAGGACTTAAATAAGTCGAATTTTGAAGCGTATGAAACCGAGCTCGGAATTGTTTACGAAGAGCTTAGCTATGTGCTAAAACACATTGATAAATGGACCAAGCCCTCGCATCGCAAGACGCCGCTGATGCATTTTCACGCTGCAAGTCGTATTCAATATGACCCATTTGGCTGTGTACTTATCATGTCCCCGTGGAACTATCCTTTTCAGCTTGCATTTATTCCGCTGATTGGCGCAATCGCGGCAGGCAACTGCGTCACCGTTAAACCGTCCAACTATTCGGCTGCCACCTCTCGGGTAATAAAGGAAATTTTGTCGGTGTTCCCGGCTGAGTATATCAGCGTTGTTGAGGGCGGCAGAGCTGCCAACACAGAGCTCTTGGACCAAAAGTTTGATTTTATTTTCTTTACGGGCAGTCCCCGTGTCGGAAAACTTGTTATGGAAAAAGCATCTTCTCATCTTACGCCCGTTATTTTAGAGCTTGGCGGGAAAAGTCCCTGCATTGTTGATGAAAATTATAATATCGATCTTGCGGCAAAAAGAATAGCGTGGGGAAAGTGCTTAAACTCGGGGCAAACCTGCGTTGCGCCGGATTATATCTTGGTGCATAAAAGCGTGAAAAAACAATTTATAAGCAGTTTGATAAAGCACATTAATAAATTTTACGGTACAAATCCCGAAAACAACAAAGAATACCCCAAAATAATAAACGAGCAGCATTTTAATCGTCTTGTAAATTTAATAGAGAACGCAGGCGAAGTTATCGGCGGCAAATACAATGCCGAAACACATCAAATAGCTCCGGCAATAATCGATAATTGCACTTGGGACAGCGAAGTTATGCAAGAGGAGATATTCGGCCCGATTTTCCCTATTATTGAGTTCGACAATATCAAAGATATAGCTAAACAGATAAACAGCAGACCGAAACCTCTTGCGCTTTATCTTTTTACAAACTCTAAAGCGGCAGAAAATTATATAACCAATCATGTGTTTTACGGCGGAGGATGCATCAACGATACTATTGTGCATTTGGCTAATATAAATCTGCCGTTTGGCGGGGTTGGAAACAGTGGGATGGGAAATTATCACGGTAAAAAAAGCTTTGAAGCATTCAGCCACTCCAAAAGTATTCTCAAAAAGTATTCATGGATTGATGTGCCTTTCAGGTATGCCCCCTATAAAAATAAAATAAAGTTGCTGCGTTTAATTATGCGGAAAAAATAATTTTGAAGCTAAGCGCCTCCCGACTGCAATCGGAGGGCGCCTATGTTATGTAAACTAAAAACGGACTGCCGCAAAATTACTTCTATAATCCGACTCCGAAAAGCCGAACTGCATTTAAGCGGTGAAGGAATTTTCAAAATATGTTTTTGCGCAAATATAGAATTTTCCGGAGCGTTTCTATATAATAGAAATGTTAGATTAAGAAGCGCGGACATTTTTAATTTGGATAAAATCTTGCATAAAATAATTTATCAAGAAATTTAAGGGGAAGGTAAAATTATGTACGGCGAACCGGAGAGAAACACATATTACAAAAATGAAGAGAAAACGAACACCCGAAAAAAGGGGAGAGGCTTTGCTCTAATTCTCATAAGCATGCTTCTGGTGGCCGCCATTGCTGGCAGCGTTTTTTCGTTTTTCATGCTGAGTAAGTGGAAAGAAGAGATTAAAACCGAGCTTAAAGAAGAGCTTGGGATTTCCGCCGAAACAGTTGAGGCTGTAGAGACTTCAAAGCCCGAAGAGCAGGAAAAGAGCGAAGAAGCGCCCTCTTTAAAAGACAAAAAAGCTTTCGAGGCCTCCGAAATTTACGATATGGCTTGCCGTCAGGTTGTGGGTATCTCTGTAGAAGGGCAGACCACAAACTTTATGGGAATGCCTGTGCCCGTGGCAATTTCGGGCTCGGGTTTTATCATAAGCTCCGACGGCCACATAATGACCAACTACCATGTTATTGAGGAAGCCAAAAGAAACGGCTACAGGCTCACTGCCTGTCTGCACTCGGGCGAGGTTTACGAGGCTACGGTGGTCGGTTACGACAGATCCAACGACATTGCGGTCATCAAAATCGAGGGAAGCGGGCTCGACGCCGTCAAAACGGGCGACAGCGACAGCCTGCTTGTCGGCCAAAAAATCTATGCCGTCGGCAATCCCTTGGGTGAGCTGGCCTACACAATGACAACGGGCACGGTCTCGGCGCTAAACCGTATTATTCAAACAAGACAGAGCAGCGGCATGAATGTTTTCCAAATAGACGCCGCAGTCAATCAAGGCAACTCCGGCGGCCCCGTTTACGATCAGCAAGGCGCCGTTGTCGGCGTTGTTGCCGCCAAATACCTCGAAACAGGTGTAGAGGGTTTGGGCTTTGCTATTCCCATAAACAAGGCCGTGGAGCTTGCCGAGCAGATAATGACTCAGGGCTATGTCTCGGGCACTCCCTATCTCGGAATCTCCGTAAGGCCCGTATCGTCCACGATTGCAAGCTATTTCCGCATGGCTCTAGGCCTCTATGTGACACAGGTTGACGAGAACAGTCAGGCCTACTTAAAGGGCATAAGAGAGGGAGATATAATCACAAGGTTCAACGGTGAGCAACTCTACTCGGAGGAGCAACTTGAAATGCTGCTCGAGAGCTACAGGGCCGGCGACGAGGTGAGCCTTGTGTTCTGGCGCAACGGCAAAGGCATGGAGGTAAGCTTCAACTTAGACGAAAGAAAAGAGTAAATAATAAGCTCCGGCAAAATCCGGAGCTTAAATAATATCTGCAACATATAAACCTGCTGTAAATTAATTATAGTGTTTTAAAAGGAGAGGCGCAATGGGATATATCAGAAAAAGCTGAGCAGTAACAGCCTTAGGGAAAGAATCGTTTGGACTGCCGTGTTGTTTTTTGTATTGTTTTTCGGGATTATGCTTTTAAGCTATTTTTTTCTTCCCGAAGGTCTTTTAAAAAACAAAAATCCGATGCAAAACTGGGACAATTCAGATAACACCCTGATTCTCGCCCTGCAAATATTCTTATTCAATCTCTTGTCGGTAATTATAATATTTCTGGCAAGTCTTTTCGGCCAGAAAAAAGTAGATGACGAAAACTTTCTTTCCGTGGGATATCCCAGGTATTTGGGAATGGTATGCAGCGCTACGCTGATGTCCTCTGCCAGCTGCTTTCTTAGCTTGCCGGTGATGTTGTATGGTATAGTCATTTTCATGTTTTGTGCCTCCTTGCTTTTGGTAGGTACATATTCGCTCTAAAGGTACAGAATAGCAAGTCATATCGGTGAGATGTATCAAAAAGTTTAAAATTTATCGTG
>CAYFQE010000019.1:0-18856 GCA_964345235.1 uncultured Oscillospiraceae bacterium
GGCTTAGTTATAATTTATTGCAACAAAAAAGACGAGCTGGAGTCGCTCGTCTTTTTATTTATGTTTTTAATTAAAGCTTTTCAATGAGGTCTAAAAGCGGGTTCATCTCTTCCACAACTGCCTCTTCGATTCTGCCTTCGTCGGCGAGCTTTGAAAACTCGGCGTTCATGGGCAGACGGAGAGAGAGGTTTATGCCGAGGCGCTCGCTCTCTTCCTCTATCTTGGATTTGCCGAATATCTCGTGCACTCCGCCGCAGTCGGGGCATTTGAAGTACGACATGTTCTCGACTATCGCAACAACCGGAAGATCGACCATTGCGGTCATGTTCACGGCCTTTTCGACTATTTCGGAAACGAGTTCCTGCGGAGTTGTGACTATAATCACGCCCTCGATAGGCAGCGACTGAAACACTGTCAGAGGAACATCGCCTGTTCCGGGCGGCATATCTACAAACATATAGTCAACTTCTTCCCAAAGAACATCGGACCAAAACTGGGTGACAACGCCTCCCAAAACGGGGCCGCGCCACACAACCGGCTCGCTCGCAGAGCCCAAAAGCAGGTTCATACTCATTATCTGGGTTCCCTTCGAGCTTATCGAGGGGAAGAGATAGGTCTCGGTTGCCTCGGCCGAATCTTTAAGTCCGAAAAGTCTGGGAATCGAGGGGCCTGTTATGTCGGCATCTAAAACGGCCGCCTTATAGCCTCTCGCCTGCATGCCCTTTGCGAGCAGAGCGGTAACGGTGGACTTGCCCACTCCGCCCTTGCCGCTCATGACGGCAAAAACCTTTTTAACGCTTGCGCCCGCCATAAGGGGCTTTTTGAACTCGGAAAAATCTACTCCGCCGCCACCGCCCTGTGCGTGACTGCAGTTGCTGCTGCAGCTCGAGCAGTCGTGCGTACAGCCTTCGAAATCCTCTCCGTGCTCGTTTTGGTGTCTCATTATGCGCTCTTCATTGTTTTTGGAAATTATCATAGCTTACCTCTCGTCCTTTTTATTTGTAGTTGTTGTCATTCGGAGGCCTTCTTCTCGGCCTCTGTTCGGGCTGTCTTCCGCGATTCGGCGGTCTGCCTCTTGTGTTTCGTTCGTCATATCTTATTCTGCCCGTGTCGTCTCGGCGCATGCTCTCGGTCCTTCGCCTGAGCTCTTCCCTGCGCTGTCTTTCTCTTCTCACGGCATTTAGGTATCTTCTGTGCATTATCCTATATCTTATTACAAGGACAACATATGCCAAAATTGCCAAAAGCAAAACCGCAAGTATAATCTTGACCCAAATTAAATCCAAGGCTCCGCCCAATGCGGCCTTTATGTATTCAATCTTGCTGAGCTCAACGCCCGCATTCGAAACCAGCGGCACGGTGCCGTAGCTGATGCCGTCACGGTAGAGCGTCACCTCGCCCAAAACCTCGCCCGCCGAAATGGGGGCCTTGAGCTTCTCTCCCTTTTCAATCGCAAAAATTCTTATATGCTTATCGAAAGTGAATACACTGAGGTCCGTATCGGTCGGTAGCAGGGCCTTAAGTCCTGTTTGAGGTCTGAGCACGAGTTTTTCGCCCTCGGCCGCAAGCTCGACTTCGACTTCCTTTAAAAGCTCGCTTGACGAGAGTATTTCGATATAAGAAAAGTTGTTGAAAACCCAGTCGTAGAGTTTGCGGGTATCGGTGAAATTGTCGAAAACAACGGCGCCGTTGTTGTCGCGCGCCTGTCCGCCCATAACTATAGCCATAAGATTTACGGTTTCTCTGGAGGCTGTAGAGATGAGACAGTAACCGGCAGTGCTTGTATATCCCGTTTTAACTCCTGCGGCAAACTCATAGAAGTTTCCCGGATAGTACTTGCTCTCGGAGTTTATAAGTCCGTTTGAGTTTGAAAGCTCCCTCGGTCCCGAAACATTGGTTGCGGGCACGGTGTATTTTGCCGTGTTGCAAATCTGCCTGAAAAGTTCGTTTTTAAGCGCCTCGCGGGTTATGAGATACATGTCTCTCGGCGTGGTGTAGTGCCCCTCTGCGGGAAGACCGTGGGGGTTTTTGAAGCTTGTGTCCAAACATCCCAGGGCTGTCGCCTTTGAGTTCATCTCGTTTACAAAGGCCTGAACAGTACCGCTCACCGCTTCGGCAAGCATATTGCAGCCCTCGTTGGCAGACTCGAGCAATATGCAGTAAAGGAGATTTCGTATGCTCATTGTTTCGCCCGGAACGATATTAGAGGTCGAGCCGTCTTCGACCATGTCTTTGAGTATTTCGCCCGATGCGGTGACATTCTGGTCGAGCGAAACGGTGCCCCTTTCAACAGCGTCTAAAACCACAAGAGCCGTCATTATCTTAGTGAGTGAAGCCGGTTCCGCCCTTCCGTCGGCCATACGGTCGATGAGGGTTCTCTCGGACTCCGTGTCGATGAGCAGTATTTTTTTACAGTTTAAGGCAGGCTCGTCCAATGCCAATGAGGAAATCGGCAAGACACCAATCAAAAGAACAAGTAGCAGAACTATGCTAATCAGGCTTTTAGGGCTTTTTTTCTTCATTTGAAACTCCGTTTTTTAATACATTCGACATTTGATTATACAAAGAATGCCGCTTAAAATCAATAGCGACCGAATCGCTCTCGGGCTTAAAAAATTGCTTATTCGATTTAATTTGGCATAGATTTATGATAATATTATTGTAAATAAAATTTCTATCGGGAATCGAGGTGTTTTTGTGCGTATATTACTTGTTGACGACGAGGAGAGCTTGGTTAAAGGAATTAAATTCAATTTAGAGAACGAGGGCTATGAGGTGGATGTTTGCTACGATGGCGAGTGCGCCCTAATGAAGGCCCGCTCTCTAAGCTACGACCTCATTCTCTTGGATGTTATGATGCCGAAGCTCGACGGAATTTCGGCCTGTCAGGAGATACGCAAGTTCTCGAATGTGCCGATAGTTATGCTTACGGCCAAAAGCGAGGATGCCGACAAGCTTGTGGGCTTTGAGTCCGGCGCCGACGACTATATTTTAAAGCCTTTCAACATACTTGAGCTTAAGGCCAGAATAAGAGCGATTTTAAGGCGCAGTCAGGCGATCGAAAGCCGCAAAGATAAAGACGAGTTTTTGACTTTAAGAGCCCTGAAGATAGACCTAAAAAAACGCAAGCTCTTAAAAGACGAGCAGGAGATTGAGCTCACCGTGAGAGAGTTCGACCTTCTTGTGTTTTTGATGAAAAATCCCGGACAGGTGTTTTCGAGAGATGCTCTTTTAACCCGTGTTTGGGGCTATGACTACATGGGGGATGTCCGCACCGTGGATGTGCATATAAGACGGCTGAGAGAAAAGCTTGAAAGCAGTCCGGGAGAGCCGGAATATATACAGACCAAGTGGGGTGTAGGATATTTTTTGGCAGAGTGAGGGTTTTAAGAAAAACGCTACCGATAAGCTTATCGCTTTAAAGAAGCTAAGCGGCTATACTCAGTTTCGCCTCATAGGGGGCTTTGTTTTGCTGCTTATGGTTCTTTTAATCTGCCTTAATACGATACCTCTTATGTATTTCAGAGATGTCCTTGCAGGTGAAAAGGAGCGGGCGCTCCGCGCAAAGGCCATGATGATTTCTTCTTCTTTGGCTCCGCTCAGCAAATTAAGCGGCGATTCCGTTTTGCAGGTTTTGGACATATTGGACTTGGAGCCCGATTCGCGCACTATCGTAAGCGATGAAAATGCGGTTTTGGTGTATGACAGCCTCGGCGGCTCGAGGGGCAAGCTTCTGCTCTTCCCCGAACTTCTCTCGGCTTTGGATAAAAACGAGATTTTCAGCGGCAAATACAAGGGCGGCGTGTTCTGCTCCAAGCTGGCAATACCCATTTTCTCATCCGGTAAAATTGTCGGCACCGTCTATTTGAGCGAAAAAGACGAAGAGATGTCGAAAATTATTTCTACCATTCAGAGCAGATTTTTAATAATCTCTCTTGCCGTTTGCGCTGTTGCTGTCTTTTTGGCATTGGCCATGAGCCACGGCTACTGGAATCGCCTTAGAAACCTCAGCGCCGCCATAAGCCTTGTGCGCGACGGCGACTATGAGCACCGAATACACATAGAGGGCAGCGATGAGCTCAAGATGCTGGCGAACGAGTTTAACGAACTCACCGAGCGTCTGCAGGAAACCGATGCAGTGCGCAGGCGCTTTGTTTCGGACGCCTCGCACGAGCTTAAAACTCCCCTTTCGGCCATAACCCTGCTCTCGGACAGCATTATACAAAACGAGGATATGGACATGGACACCCTCCGCGACTTTGTTTCAGACATAGGCAAAGAGGCAAACAGACTCTCTCGCACCAGCGAAAAGCTTCTCTCCCTCTCGAGGCTCGACGGAGCCGTTGAAGCTCCCAAGGAAATGCTTGAGCTCGGTACTTTGATTGCTGATGTTTCGAAAACCTTAAGGCCGCTGGCAGAAAAACGCTCTATCGAGATAAAAACCGAGTGCGAAGAGAGTCTTTATGTTTTCGAAAACTCCGACAGCCTGTTTCAGATTCTCTTTAATCTCATAGAAAACGCCCTTAAATATTCCGCCGACTCCTCCGAGGTTTTAATCAGCGCTGAGAAAATTGATAAAACAATAAAAATCTCGATTGCCGATAGGGGCATAGGCATAGCCGACGAGGAAAAGGCGCTAATCTTCGGGCGTTTCTACAGAGTGGATAAGGCCAGAAGCCGCGAGAGCGGCGGCTCGGGACTCGGGCTTTCGATAGTTCAAAGCTCTGTCGAGGCCATGGGCGGCAGTATTGAGGTTAAAGACAATCCCGGCGGCGGGAGTATCTTCGTGCTAAGGCTCCGCACAACTGATCCCGAGAAAGAGGGGGACGGAGAATGAAAAAAACAATTTTAGTCCTCTTATGTGCGCTTCTGCTCTTCTCGCTTGCCGCCTGCGGCGATGGAGATCGCCCCAACATAGATGTTTACAGAATTAAAAAAAATCAGGATTCCGCACTGCCCTACGGGCTAATATCAGAAAATGTGATAATTGAGCCCGGCATAAACCCTTTGAGCTTTATTATTGCGATAATAAACTCCGAGTCCGCTCAACCGGATGCCGAAAAGCCCCTGCCCGAAGGCATATATATCTCGGGCTTTGAAAAACAGGGGAAAACGCTGAAGCTAAAGCTCTCGGGAGGATTTAATAATATTAAAGGCCCGCAGAAAGCTCTTGCGGAGGCCGCTCTCATTATGACTTTTACCGATTTTTCCGACATCGAGCTTGTTTCGATAGAAGAGGGCGGCAAGCTTATAATGAGCGCAAGAGGCAGAAATTCTATCCTCTTTGAGGATACGAGCATAATTATAGAGAAATAGAGGAAAAAACATGAGCAATTTAACACGCTTGCAGGAAAGGCTGATTGCCGAAAACTTAGACGGCATACTGCTTTTTGACGAGAACAACATGCGCTGGCTTAACGGCATTCACATAAGCGACGGCGCGGTTTTGGTGACAAAAGACAGCTGCTTTTTGTTCACCGACTCGAGATACATCGAGGCGGCCGAGGCATCTCTTCCCAAAGAGATAACACCCCTCCTCTGCACGGGACAAAACCCTGTTTTAAAGCAGATTTCGGATAGAGTGGCTGAAAAAAATGTGCGCACACTCGGCATTGAGGACGATAAAATTAATTTAAGGCTCTATTTAAGTCTTAAAGAAAAGCTGGGGACCGAGCTTTTGGAAAAGGGCGCCGTCATGTCCTCGCTTCGCTCGATAAAGAGCGAGGAAGAGCTAAAAAGCTTGGAGGCCGCTCAGGACATTTCGGAGCTTGCCTTTTTTGAGCTTATAAAAAGACTTAAGCCCGGCGTGAGCGAGCTCGACATTGCCGCCGAGCTCACTTATCAGATGCTTAAGTTCGGCGCCGAGGGAAATTCCTTCCCGCCCATCTGCCTTGTCGGCCCTCGCTGCTCCCTGCCCCACGGCGTGCCCTCGGAGGCTAAGGCCGAAGCGGGACAGTTTATACTTATGGACTACGGCTGTGTTAAAAACGGCTATTGCTCCGACATGACAAGGACTGTCGCCCTCGGCGGTGTGAGCAAAGAGATGGCTCTTGTCTATGATACTGTACTTCAGGCTCAGAACGCGGGGCTCGAAAAAATAAGAGCGGGCGTGAGCGGCGCGGAGGTTCACGACGCCGCCGCCGAAGTTATAGAAAAAGCGGGCTTCGGCGATTATTTCGGTCATGGCTTCGGTCACGGAGTGGGACTTGACATACACGAGAGCCCGAACGCCTCTCCCGCAAATAAAAACCCACTGCCCGCAGGCGCCGTTATATCGGCAGAGCCGGGAATTTATATCCCCGATAAAATCGGCGTGAGGATAGAAAATGTTGTATATATCACCGAGGACGGCTACAGGCCGATAACCAAACTCGGAACAGAACTGATGATAATATAATCAATCTCTGCCGCTTTTTAAACATGTTTTAAATTAAAAATAAATATTTCGGAGATTTAAAATGGTGAGATTAAGAGCTTCCTTCTAATAACATAGAAGGAAAAACCGTCCTTCTATGATTCGCTTAAGAATAAAATTGTGATTTCGCATCAGTTTTCGGAATCAAAGCTCTCGCAATGCGAAAATGTTTATAACTTTTTATACCCGAGCGAAAAACGGCAGTCGAGGATTACATCCTCGACTGCCGTTTAATATTTTCAGCTTGGCTCAGCTTTTTGCCACCATTGTAACCTCGACGCCGTAATCTTTTTTCACTTCTTCAAGTATAGCCTCGACCTCGGCCTCGATATAGGCACTTTTGCGCTTGCTGACTCCGGTGAGAGCCTCTTTTAGAAACTCGGCCGCTTCCGCCTCGCGTTCACCTTTAATCTCGAATTTCACATTTTTAAAGTAGCTTATCTCTTTCATTAAACATCCTCCCTTTGTTCTGTTACAAGTAGATTCTACCACGCAAGAGATTTAAAGTAAATTTTTAAAAATGTCTTTCTTCTCTCAATCTTTTGAGTATCACGGCCGCCACAAGTCCCGTGAACACGCCCGTGACGATGCCCGATACCAGCAAAATTGGCAGATAATAAAATATCTTTATATTCCCGCCAACTGCGGCGGCAACCATTAGCTGTCCTATGTTGTGCGCAACGGCCGAAAGAGCGCTGAGCGCCCAAAGCAGGTTTTTCGAGAAAAAATTAAATCCCATAGCCATGACCGCATAGGCCAAGAGGCCGCCGCCGAGGCTGAAGAGCATGGCAGAAACGGAGCCTCCGAACAGAGAACCCAAAATTATTTTTATGAGCAGTACGGCGAAGGCCGATTTTCTGTCTAAAAACCCGATAGTTATGAGCACCACGGCGTTTGAAAGCCCGGGTTTCACTCCCGGTATGGGAACTATGGGCGGAATCTGCGCCTCTAATATAAAAACAGTGAGGGCTATTGCTCCCAAAAGGGCTGTGAAACTCAGCTTTTTTAGCTTAGTCATAGTGCTCACCTTCAATCTCTATCGTGAGCCTGTGCGGCATACACACTATGGGAAGTCCCGACTTTGTGACCCTGCCGCGGTGAACGCAGATTTGATCGGGGCAGTCGGCCTCGATAACTTCTATTCCCCCGGGGCTCACCTCTATTATGTTATAGCCGCCCTGAAACTCTATTTTCTTTGTATATGAAACCGCAACCGCATTTAAATCTATGCGCTCCAAAAGCGCCCCGTCTTGATATATCGATGCGTATTTGGCGTTTGCGCCGTTATTCAGTTTAAAGTGCAGGAAAAGGCCCGAAATTACAATTAACGCAAAGAGGCCTATCCAAAAAAAATTCTTTTTAAGCATGCTGAAATTCTACTAAGGCGGGGCTTTCTTGTCAAGCTTTGGAGGCTCGTGGTATAATTTGAGCTTGGTAAGTTTTCGAACTTTTAACTGCCTTGAAAGGTAAAGAATTATTTGAATCTATTAGCTGTTTTAGAAATCCTCGGCCCTCTAGAGCCTTACATTAAATACTTGCTTCCCATACTCAGCGCATTACTTCTGCTCCGCTGTCTTTTTTCCATGCTCTCTCACAGCACCGAACCCGAGGTTTGGGCCATGATAGTGGGCACAAACGGCGACAAATTTCCCGTTTTGCACTGGGAGTGCATAATAGGAAAATCCCGCGGAGCCGACATCTCGGTTGACGACCCGAAGGCCGCCGCGCTCCACGCCACCCTTATACGAAAACCTAGTGGCAAGTGGTATATAAGTTCGCTTAAAAAGCGCTATAAGCTCCTTGTAAACAAAGAGGAGGTTAGCGACAAGGCAGAACTCGTCACGGGCGACAGCTTCACCATAGGCCGCAGAAGCTATAAGTTTAAGGCATTAAGCCCCAAGGGAAGAGCCAAGGTCGAGGCCTCGCGCCTGCCCGCCGGCCACGCCATAGGCCCCGCGTTCAGCCTTATTATACTCACGCTTTTCGAGTTTCTTTTGGCCTTCTCGCTCTGCATAAATATGGACGAGAAGTATTTTATTGATATTTTGCTTTCGTTTGCGCTTCTTGTTTTTGTAGAGTGGCTTATGTATTTTTTGATGCGCATAATGGGCAGAACCGGATTTGAGCCCGAGCTCTTGACATTTTATCTTTCGTCCATAGGACTTGCCGTGGTTGTGAGTTCGAAGCCCGAAGAGACCTTCATGGCCATGCTCACCATATTGGGCGGAATTTCGCTCTTCGTCGTTCTCGGTCTATGGCTCCGCGACTTTAGGAGGGTAAGAATTATACAGTTTCCCTTAGCGGTTTTCTCTGTAGCTCTGCTCGCCTTCTGCGCTGTATTCGGTACCGTAATTTTCGGCGCTAAAAACTGGATTGTAATAGGCGGCTTCTCGATACAGCCCGCAGAGTTTGTGAAAGTTGCCTACATCTTTGTCGGCGCGGCGGCCATGGACCGCCTGTTTTTAAAACGCGAACTCTATGTTTTTATCATTTTTTCCGCCATATGCGTGATTTTACTCACCCTAATGGGCGACTTCGGTACTGCCTTTATATTTTTCTCAACCTTTCTAATTATAGCCTTTATGCGCTCGGGAAGCTTTGCCACTGTTGCCCTTGCAATAGCGGGCGCCGCCTTTGCAGGCTTTTTGGCTCTCACACTGAGGCCGTATATAGCCGAGCGCTTCGACACCTGGGGGCATGTTTGGGAGCATGTTTGGGACAAGGGTTTTCAGCAGGCCAAGGCCATGAGCGCCGTTGCCACCGGCGGGCTTTTCGGCAAGGGCGCCGGTTTAGGCAGGTTAAAAAATGTTTTTGCCGCCAATACCGACCTTGTTTTCGCCATGGTTTCGGAGGAGCTGGGGTTTATTGTCGCCCTCTGCGCTTTTTTGGCGATTGTTTCGCTCGGCTTTTTCACAGTGAAAAATGCAAGGCAGGGGCGAGGCGCTTATTTCACTATAGCGGCCTGCGCCGCGGCGGGAATGTTGCTTGTGCAAACCGCCCTGAATGTTTTCGGAAGTTTAGATCTTTTGCCTTTTACCGGCGTAACCTTCCCCTTTGTGTCTAAGGGCGGCTCGTCTTTGGTTTCGTGCTATATGCTGCTCGCTTTTATAAAGGCCAGCGACACAAGGCGTGATGCCTCGTTTATAGTAAAACCCCTGGTCAGCAACAAGGAGCTGAGGGAGGAGGAGTGAGATGACAAAAGTAACAAGACGCTCTTTAGTGGTAATTATCCTCGCTCTTTCGCTTCTTTTCGGCATGGGACTTTTTGTATACAGACTCTATGAATACGGCGGAAGTTGGGCAGGCTTTTTTGAATACCGCAAATTCTCTGCCGAAGTTTACGACAGAAACGGTATACCCCTTTATGTGTCCGACGGCACCGACGGCGGATTTGCCGAAGATAAGCTTGTGCGGGAGGCCTGTTTTCAGATTTTGGGCGACTATTCCGGCAATGTTGAGGGCGGCATACTCCGAAAAATGAGCAGCCGCCTGAACAGATACAGCTTTTTAACGGGAAAGTTCGAAAAAACTCCTCTCACGCTCTCTCTCGATGCCAAACTCCTCAGAGCCTCGCAGATAGCTATGCGCGACAAATCCGGTGTTCTGGTATTTATGAACTACAAGACGGGCGAGATTCTCTCTTCGGTTTCGGCTCCGAACTTAGACCCTAATGAGGTTTACAAAGAGCTGCCCGAGGGAGCCTTTTTGAACAAATGTTTTGTCTCGAGCTTTGTGCCCGGTTCTGTTTTTAAGCTCCCCTCTCTCTGCGCCGCGCTGGAGCTTGACCCTTCGATTGTCGATGACGAGTTTTTCTGCGCAGGCAGTATGATTATAGACGGAAGTGAGCTCAACTGTTGGAATGCTCACGGACACACCGACCTTAAGGAAGCCTTTGCAAACTCGTGCAATGTGGCCTTTGCCGACTTTATAATCGATTTAAACAAGGCCAAATACGAAAATATTATTCGCGGGTACAAAGTCACCGACCCTTTCAGCATCGACGGTCTGCATGTGAGCGGAGGCAACTTTGACCTTACCGATTCCGGCAGAATAGGTCTTGCCTGGGCTTCTATCGGTCAGCACAAAGACCTTATAAACCCCTTGGGCATGCTCCGCTTTTTAACGGCTGTTTTGAATCAGGGCAAGATGGTGAGCCCCACGATAATTCTGCCCGAGGAGGGCAAAAACCCGAAAACCGAGCAAATTATGCCCGCCGACATTGCCGACATGGCAAAGACCATGCTTGTAAACAATGTGGAAACCCACTACGGCGCCGAGCTCTTTCACGGCTACTCGGCGGGAGCCAAGACAGGCACGGCAGAGCTGGGCGACGGCACTTCGAACTCCGTTTTCCTCGGCTTTTTGAACAGCGAGGAGTATCCTATTGCCTTTATCTGTATTATTGAGGGCGGCGGCTCGGGTCTTAGAACTGCCGGAGCTGTTGTCTCTTCGGTGCTGGGCTCGTATTTGGGGTAATAATACATTAAAGGGATGCGTAAACTGCATCCCTTTGCTTATTAAAAGCGCTTATTATGTTTTGGTTGCATTACAATCCCCCCTGTCACGGCTTCGCCGTGATTTTCCCCCCTTTACACAAGGGGGGCATTGGTGCAATGCAAATTTTAAGCGCTAAGCTTATATAGGGCACTAAAAGATAGGCTTTTTACTCGCCGAACACGCTTTTAAGCCGTTTCATCTGTTCTTCAACATAGGCTCTCGGGCAGGCGTAATTGAAGCGGATAAAGCCGGCGCCGCTCTCGCCGAACCAGGTGCCCGGGTCGCCGATAACCATCGAATCTTCCAGCACCTTTCTGAGAATTTCATCATTGCCAAGGCCCGTTTCTCTGAAATCGAACCAAGCGAGGTATGTGCCCTCATGTTTTCCGATTTTTATCTTGGGCATATGTTTTTTAAGATAGCTTCTTGCATACTCGATATTTCCTGCGATATATTGCATGACCTCATCGACAAAGCTGTCGCCATGCTCGTAGGCGGCCGCCCCCGCAACGGGGCCGAAGTTCTGAGTTGACGGCATGCGATTCATACCGTACATTCGATTAGATAGACGAGCTCTCATTTCATCATTCGGAATCGTTATAAGCGACGAAGTTAAACCCGCAAGGTTGAAAGTTTTACTGGGACTGTGAGCCAGAATGAGAATATCGTGAAATTCTTCAAACTTTCCGCAAGTTGTGAAGTTGTATCCTCGCATAATGAGGTCGGCGTGGAGCTCGTCGCTGAAAAGCACAACATTGTTTCTTTTACAAATCTCCAAAACCCTTAAAAGCTCTTCCTCTGTCCATACGCGGGCTACGGGGTTGTGGGGACTGCACAGAATCATAAGCGTGTTGTTCGGGTCGGCGGCTTTTCTTTCTAAATCATCAAAATCCATCTCATAATAGCCGTTTTTCTCTAGAAGCTGATTCATAATTACTTGACGATTGTTGCTAGCAGGGCCGCTCATAAACGGATAGTAGACGGGCGTTTGAACAATTACGCCTTCACCGGCTTTTGTGAACTCCTGAATAACATTGTTGATTGCTGTCACAACGCCCATAGAAAACAGCATCCACTTGGGATCACACTCCCATGCGTATCGGCGGGCGAACCATTTGCAGGCGGCGTTTCTGAAAGAATCTATCGTTTTCTCGTTGGAATAGCCGAAGATTCCGTGCTCCACCCTCTTATGCAGAGCCTCGATAATCTCGGGCATACAGCGAAAGTCCATGTCCGCAACCCACATGGGCAGGGCTTTATCCTCATCAATATTAAAACCCGCATATTGCTTGCTGTAGCCCTCCCACTTGGCGCTGCAGGTAGCGCTGCGGTCTATAATCTCGTCAAAATTGTATTTCACAAATTATTACCTCTTTCATGCTTTTTCATTTGCGCCTTTTGAAACATTCTGACAGTTTTATAAATTTTGTCAGCCGTTTTCTATTAAAGAATCCGGTTTTCGTCTTAAATAGCACAAAGCGCTTTCTCTGTTAAATTCGAAGTGACATTATTGTAGCACGAAGCGACATTTTTGGCACTTCGTTTTTAAGTATAATAAATCCTCCCGCCAAAATGAAGGGAGGATTTTTGAACAATTTATCTAAATCCAACACTGTGGAAACTATTTGTAGAACTATTCTGACATGAGGGGTTATATGCAATTTTGCGAGCAATAAACTGTGATTATATCAAAAGCTTTTTTCCTGAATATTTTTAGAATACTTTTTCGGATTTCTCACCCATGTAAGCACAACCGCTCCGCATTCGGCGCAGAATTTCGTTCTCCCGTTTATTCTGCTTCCGCAACTTTTGCAAAATGTTTCTCCTGCTGATTTCTTATTCGCTTTATCAGCCATGCTTCTCCGCCTCTCTTTTTGTTTTTTTATTCGTCCGATGTTAAAATGCCGTCACTAAGATGCCATTACCCAATTTCTATATATATCATAATCAATAATTGCCAATTACGCAATAAAAATCCGCAGGCCGAAACAGCCTGCGGATTTTATTTTTTTATTTATAGATACTTTTTAATTTCGGGAGGCAATGTTTCGGGGTCTGCCGTCATGGTTATTGTGAACCTGACACCCTCTTTATTTGCAAATTCCGAAACCCAGTCTAAGAAGCAAAAAACTTCTTCGCCGCCTTCTTCACTGAACAGTTTGTGGAAGTTATCTATAAAGATGTGGGTTATGTCGTAGTTGCCGGCCCTTAGTCCGCTTATAAAGCCCTTCATAAATTCAAAGGTGCCGATGTTGTAGTCGCTTGCGTAGATGAGTCGTGCCTGATAGGGTATATTGAAGGTGAGATTTCTGTCTTTTTCTATACAGACGATATTTCCGTGTTCCTCTTCTACCGCCTTAACTACCAGGTCGACAAGCTGTTTTGTCTTGCCTGAGCCTTTGGGCCCGACAATGAGTTCTATCACTGGGCATCTCTCCTTTTATTATAGTCCTTAAATTATTCTATCATTCAAAGCAGGCTAATTCAAGCTTTTGAGATGTAAAACTTTACTGTGAGTTTACGAAATCCTGTCTAAAATTATTGGAGAAGGCTCTTTAGGCTCATCGCAAATACTTATTGCGGCTTTTAGTCTTTTTTCGGCTCTTTCGGCAGATAAAAGGTCTTTTGCATGAATTTTTGCAATCAGCTCTCCTTTTTGCACCTTGTAGGCGCATTTTTTATTGAACTCGATTCCGACTCTAAGGTCTATCTCGTCGTCCTTCTTCGCCCTGCCGCCGCCAAGCTCCATGGCAATAAGCCCCACGCTGTCGGCCTCGATTCTCGAGATGAATCCCTCTTTATCCGCAAAGACTTCATGTATCACGGGAGCCGTTATAAGAATATTGCTGTCGTCTAATGAGCTTGTATCGCCGCCCTGAGCCTCTACCATCTGCCTTAGCTTTTTAAGCGCCGAGCCGTTTTTAATGTTCTCTTCCAGTTTTACCCTGGCCTCTTCCTCGGTTTTAAAAAGGCCTGCCGCCACCAGCGTTTCGGCGCAGAGCTCTATGCAAAGAGCATAAAAACGAGGCTCCGACTCGCCCTTTAAAAAGTCTATGGCTTCCTTGACCTCTAGCGCGTTGCCCACCATGTAGCCCAGAGGCTCGCTCATATCCGTGATAAAGGCGGAGCACTGTTTTCCGGCTCTTTTTCCTATCTCGACCATTTCGGAGGCAAGCTCTCTTGCGCTCTCCAATGTTTTCATCAATGCGCCCTCGCCGCACTTTACATCGAGCGATATGATGTCGGCTCCCGCCGCCAGCTTTTTCGACATTATGCTCGAGGCGATAAGCGGGATTGAGTCTACCGTGCCCGTGACATCTCGAAGAGCGTAGAGCTTTTTATCGGCAGGGACCAAGTTTTGAGTTTGCGAGGCTATCGCAAGTCCGTATTTATTCACAATTTCAATAAACTTGTCGTCTGAAAGCGCCGAATTAAAACCGGTAAAGCTCATGAGCTTATCGAGCGTTCCGCCTGTAAAGCCGAGACCTCTGCCCGAGAGCTTGGCCATCTTTATGCCGCAAGAGGCAAGAAGAGGCACTACAACTATCGAGGTTTTGTCGCCAACGCCGCCGCTCGAGTGCTTATCGGCCTTTACGCCTTCGATGCCGCTTAAATCAATAACTTCGCCGCTTTTAAGCATGGCGCTTGTGAGATAGCTTGTTTCAGATTTGCTCATGCCTTTTAGCACAATGGCCATCAAAAGCGCCGAGACCTGATAGTCGGCAACCTCGCCCGACTCCATGCCTTCGATAAAGAAATTTATCTCTTCCTCACTGAGCTCCATGGCCTTTTTCTTTTTTTCTATAATCTCGACTATGTTCATATCTCATCCTCCGAGAATTAAATTTTTCGTATCTGAATTAATTATATTATATTAGCTCATTTTGTCAATTTGTTTGACAGCAGAGCGTTTATGTGTTATAAATTCATTGCCCCCACAGGGCGCTTGAGGAATATAGCTTGCACCGCTTCACAGAGAGCACGGATCTGCGGCTTAGAGTCCGCGCGTTGCAGGAGAGCTTAGTTCGCCTTAAAGCTTACCGGCTAATCCCCGGCGGTATGATGCCCGTTATCGCAAAAGAGAGTCGCATTATATGCGAAATTAAGGTGGTACCGCGGAGTTTGCTTCGTCCTTTATCGGACGGGGTTTTTTTATTTTTGGGAGGAATAAGATGCAGAAAATCATTATGGAGCTTGAGGAGAGATCCTTAGCCGAAATCGCCCTTGTCTCGAGCTTGGAGCAAGTAGAAACTTTCAGACTTAAATATCTCGGCAAGAAGGGCGAGCTCACCGGACTTTTAAAGCGGATGGGGAGTGTTTCGCCCGAGGAAAGACCCGTTATCGGCGCTCTTACAAACTCGCTCAGAGAAAAGCTAACCGAGGCCATAGCCTCGAAGAAGGCGGCCATAGAGGGAGAAGAGCTTAAAAGAAAGCTCACCGAGGACTCGCTCGACATTACCCTGCCTGCAAAAAATCTCGGGCTGGGCAAAAAGCACCCTCTCACTCTCGTCATCGACGAGATGAAAGAGCTTTTTTTGGGCATGGGTTTTTCATTATACGACGGACCCGAAATTGAGCTTTCGGAATATAACTTCGATAGATTAAATTCGCCCGCAAACCACCCTTCGAGAGAGTGGACCGATACCTTTTACCTCGACCCGATGTCGATGACTCTTTTAAGAGCGCACACCTCCTCGATGGAGCCGCGCATAATGGAGAGCGGCCAGCCTCCCATAAAGGCCGCCGTTTTCGGCCGTTGCTACAGAAAAGACGAGGTCGATGCCACGCACAGCCCGATGTTCCACCAGATGGAGGGACTTTATATCGATAAGGGCATAAGCTTTGCAAACCTCAAATCTTCACTTCACAAAATGGCAACCCTGATGTACGGCCCCAACACCAAAACCCGTTTCAGGCCGCACCACTTCCCCTTCACAGAACCCAGCTGCGAGATGGATGTGCAATGTCACGAGTGCGGCGGCATCGGTTGCCGCGTTTGCAAGGGCGAGGGCTGGATTGAGCTTTTGGGTGCGGGCGTATGCAACCCCAAGGTTTTAAAGATGAGCGGGATTGACCCCGATATCTACTCGGGCTGGGCCTTCGGCATGGGACTTGAAAGAGCCGCCATGCGCCGCTTTAACATCTCGGACTTAAGACTTTTCTTCGAGAACGACCTGCGCTTTTTAGAGCAGTTTTAATTGGAGGTAAAACATGGTTATTTCCAGAAAATGGCTCAACTCTTATTTAGAGCCCAACTTAAATGATATAGACGACAAGACTTTTGCCGCCCGCATGACGATGACAGGCTCTAAGGTCGAAACAATCGAGCGCTTCGGCGACGATATAAGCGGCATTTATATTGCAAAAATACTATCTATTAAGCCGCACGAAAACGCCGACAATCTCTCTGTTTTGGAAGTAAGTGCGGGCGATAAAGGAATTTTCAACATCGTAAGCGGCGCTCCAAACTTGGAAGTCGGCGCGCTTTGCTTGCTCGCAACTCCCGGCGCAGGCATCGGCAAAGGCGTTGTTTTGGAACCCAGAAACTTTAGAGGCGTTTTATCCGAGGGTATGCTTCTCTCGGCCGCAGAACTCGGCCTCAGCTCGCACGAGCTCCCCGGCGCTTGCCCCGACGGGATTTACATAGTAAAAGACCAAAATCTAAGCGAGGGCATGCCCTTATCCGCTCTATTCGATATGAGCGACAGCGTTTTCGAGTTTGAGATTACCCCCAACAGACCCGACTGCCTTTCATATATCGGCCTTGCGCGCGAAGCGGCGGCAAGCTTCGACAGGGAGCTAATAATAAAAGAGCCCAAAGAGAGGCCCCTTGCCGGAAAAAACAGCGTTTTGCCCACAATAAAAATTGAAGACCCGAAGCTTTGCCTGAGATACATGGGCGGCATGGTTAAAAATGTTAAAATCGAGCCCTCTCCCAAGTGGCTCAGAGAAAGACTGCACTTTTCGGGAGTTAGGCCCATTAACAACATTGTAGATATAACAAACTATGTAATGCTTGAGTACGGCCAGCCCATGCACGCCTTCGACTTCGGCACGATAAACGGCGGAATTACCGTAAGACTTCCCCGAGAGGGCGAAACGATAACAACCCTCGACGGAAACGAGAGAAACATAGATTCCGACGCCCTTTTAATCTGCGACGATTTGCGTCCCGTCGGCATTGCCGGCGTTATGGGCGGCGAGGGCTCGGAAATCACCGCCGATACTAAGCATGTGTTCTTCGAATCGGCCAACTTCGATTCAAGCTCGATAAGAAAAACAGCGCAGAAGCTGAATATGCGCACCGAGTCTTCCGCAAAGTATTCCAAGGGCATCGATCCTGAGCTTTGCCGTTTGGGACTTTTGAAGGCGCTGGAACTTGTCGAGGAGCTCGGAGCCGGCGAAGTTGTTCATGAGATTTGTGATGAATATCCCGGCAAAAAGGAGCCGCTCTATCTCCCCTTCGAGCCCGAGAAGATAAACAGGGTTATCGGAAGCTCACTGGACGAGGAGTTTATGCTTAAAACCTTGGAAAAGCTCGGTTTTTCATATGACGGAAAGAAGATTCTAGTTCCCTCGTGGAGAAACGATTTAGACCCCGATTACCCCGCAAACCACTTTGCTGAGGAAGTTTGCAGAATCTACGGCTATGATGTTTTAGCTCCCAAAGACTCGGGCGGCTCGGGCGAAATTGCCGGAAAATACACCGACTTTCAAAAAGTGCAAATCAAGCTTTCGGAAGTTGCGAGGGCGGCGGGCTACTATGAGATAGTGACATATTCATTCTTCTCTCCCGGAAACTTCGATCTTATCAATCTCGCTCCTGATTCCGCCAAGAGGGACGGAATTGTAATACTAAACCCCCTGGGCGAGGACACCTCTATGATGAGGACAACCACACTTCCCGCCATGCTCGAAACCCTGGCGCGCAACCAAAACTATAAGAACAAAAACGCCAGGCTCTATGACTTCGGCAGAATTTATTTAAAGCGCAAGGGCGATGTTTTGGCCGATGAGCGGCCCTACCTCACCCTCGGCGCCTATGGCGACATGGATTTCTTCGAGCTTAAAGGCCATGTTGAAGCCATGCTCAAGGCGCTAAGGATTGAAAACTGCTCATTCGTAAGAGACGACGGCGAGGGCGCCTATCACCCCGGCAGAGCCGCCGCAGTTTGCATAGGCGATGAGAAAGTCGGAATGCTGGGCGAAATTCACCCCGTATGCGTTAAAAACTATTCTCTTTCAGGCTCGGTCTTTGCCGCGGAGCTCGATATGCTCAAGCTCACCGAACACTTGGGCAAGAGCCCCGAGTATAAACCCTTGGCCCTCTTCCCCGCATCTCTGCGCGATATATCCCTTGTATTAAACAAGGAAATTAGCGCAGGAGAGCTTAGAGAGAAGATTCGGGAATTTGGAGGCGAGCTCTTGGAGAGCGCCGAAGTCTTCGATGTCTATGAGGGCGCGGGCATAGCCGATGGCAAAAAGGCCATAGCTCTCTCGCTCAGCTTTAGAAGCCGGAGCGAAACCTTGAGAGACAGCGTGGTTGATGAGCTTATAGAGCAGATTTTAGCGGGAGTCGAGAAAGAACTCGGAGCAAAGCTCAGATAAAAATTCTTATATAAAAATGGCTGTAGGAAACTACGGCCATTTTATTTATTCTCTATTCTTATTATAGCAAAATCATTAACTTTTATTGGATATATATGCTTGCTTTCACACGCTCCCTTGGCTCCACTGTGCAAGGGGAGCTGTCAAAAATTCAGAGAATTTTTGACTGAGGGGTTGCTGTGCCGCCGTAATTATTTCTATAAATTCTAGCGGCTGATGTCGGCTTAATAGCGGTACTGTATTGCAAACGACTTTACAGCTCAGTATGTTCAAGCCTATTGTCAACCCGCCCGCCACGGCTAACGCCGTGCCACCCGCCCTTACACAGGGCGGGCA
>CAYFQE010000020.1:0-17671 GCA_964345235.1 uncultured Oscillospiraceae bacterium
TTTTCCAAGCAAGGATCACCCCCGCGCCTGCGGGTAAAACTCACCTTGCGAATTAAAATCTATCGCGGAGGAGGGATCACCCCCGCGCCTGCGGGTAAAACACTAAAAGATCCCTTGTAAATCAACACTTTTGTTATTTATTATTCTGAAAAAACTTCAGTTTTGTTAAAAGTTCTAAAATAAGTCTTGCATCTCCCAGCGCTCTATGCGGAACTTTTGAATTAATCCCATAGCTCTTCAAAGCAGATTCCAATGTATAACTTGAGAGTGTTCGCTTCTCTTTTTTTACATATCTCATTAAATCATATTGCTTGTTTTTTATTTGAGGAAGCCCTGTTTTTTTCATTTGATAATTTATAAACTTTATATCAAAATCGATTTTATATCCAACTACATCATATGTTTTAATGAAATCCAAAAGATCTTTTAAAACAATGTCTTGCGGCTGTCCTTCTTTATCCAACAACGAATCTGTTATACCTGTTAAGTCGCTTATTGTTTTGGGAAGTTTAACCTCTTGTTTTATAAGAGAACTGAATTCCTGATTTTCGAATTCACAGACTTTTATTGCAGCAATTTCAATTATTGAGTTTTCACATTCATCTAGCCCATCTGTCTCAATATCTAGAACTATGAAAGGTTTTGATATTTTGATATTTGATGCAGCCGAGTATGTTTTTGCCTTTCGAAACTTTGAAGCATCACTGTACCCCAAGTCAGATGAGGCTTTATCCTCAACGCCATCGTTTGGCAGAAAAACCAGAGGTATTCCTTCACAATAGCATACCTCTCTTTGGGTATTAATCGTATCAAAATCATACCCTATTTCATTTCTGTGATAAAAACTTATAGTTGCTTCTCCACGCCCAATGCTTTCTTTCACTCTATCCCACAATTCTTTACGAACAGAACTGTTGAAATTGCCCACATATACTCCCGTGGCTATTTCCTGCATCCACTTACTTAGGTCACCCCTTAAAGATAGCGGTGCATTTTTTATTGTTATTACAGTTAAAGGCATTAGTCAAACTCCTCTCGATAGCTAATGCCGTATTTAACCAGAAATTCTTTCTCATCCCACAAGTTGACAAGATCGGCAACTATACTCTCATCAGTATCAATATCAAACAGATACTGCACATCCTTAACAATTCTAGACATGATTTTTCCATCTACAAATGAGTCTCTCACCCTTAGTCTTGTTTCACGACCTATATCATCATCGGGGCCAAATTCTGAAGCAATCTCAAAGGCTATCGGGATTGTAGTTTCTGCTTTATATAAATCTGCAATATCATAAATAAACGACATGTCGTGTCCTGTATGAACAAATCCCAGTCCCGGAGATACACCTAACGCAGCAGTCACACTGTATACCAATCCGTACAATGCTGCATTAGCTGCAGATAGTGCTTGATTTACTACATTTCCGCTTTCATAATTTTCCGGATCATAGTCCCTTCCTGTCCATTCAACATTATGTTTTTTTGCATTTGTGCTATAGGCCTTCCTTATTCTTGCTCCTTCTCTTCCTCGTAGTTGCTGCATTGTTAAACTCATAACATCTTCATTAGGAAATCTAAGTTGGTACATTTTCCTAGCTACTCCTAGTCTAGAGCGGACATTTGAAACCAACTTTGCCTGCTTTTCTAATAGTTTAGTGGAATGTGCGAGTGCCCTTCCGTGAGCATATTGCCGTACGCCTCTTTCCCCGGTCCACACTATACCGGTTCCTGTATCACCTATTAATTCTACTGCCCGATGACTTATATCTGTTCCCGGTCCAAGCATCAAAACTCCTATCATGGCAACCGGAATTTTGACCGTTCCTCTTTTATCTATAATCGTAACAGCACTTTCAGCCCTGTTGACTTTTGCATGCTCGACATATATAAAACTAACTCTATCACTAATCTTGGGCAACTCTTTCAGCTCAGGTTTTTTTTTCATTTTCTTCACTTATTCATTTTCAAAAAATGGAATCACAGTCATCAACCCAAATCCATAAGCCTTATGTTTTCCAAAACCTTCAGTCAACGTACGTTTAAAGAGCTCGAGATTACTTATGGTCAGGAGTCCTTCGTATGCCACTTTAATGAAATTCATGGGTTTTTGATTTTCTTTGTTTAATGTGCTGTAACCTCTTTCAACTATGAAATATTCATCAGGATTCAGATGAAAACCGTTTTTCTCGGATCTATCCATAAGAAACTTCATCTGATGCTCTGCAGTTACATGGGGTTTGACATCTCCTCGGTTGCCTTTCCCCTTTGACAGGGTAATAACCGGATTTAAAACTACCCTAAATCTCATTTGGTCGCCAAGCGACAGTGAATTAATAAAAGAATCATATCTTTTCGTCTCAAAGCTGCCCTCAACGCCATAATGTTCAATGGATTTTGCATCCGGCTTCTCTTCACTTACAACTATCAAATAATTCTTATTATTAACTTTGTCGACACGCCAAAGTTTCCTTGTCCTGGTGTTCGACTTAATTTCAGAAGGGAAACTCCTTTCAACCCAATTGTGAAATGCTCCAACATGGGTAAGATCTTTAATTTTCCTTCTGTTATTTGTGTCTATCTCCACTCTTGATATATACATTTCACTCTCCTATTTTATCCCAAAAATCATGTTCGGTGTTAGTAAAAGTATTATCATCATTAATCACAGTGTTGGTAACCGACTCAATCCGAAAGCCAAATTTTCTTTCCTTTTGTGAAAAAGAAATAACTTTGTCTTTGCGAAGATTTTTCACATTACTTTCAGCAATATTTTGGTCAGAATGTATGTCTAAAGTCACTTTTTTGCCTTGCCGATTCTTTTTATAGCGTTCGGAAGCTTGCCACTCACAGCATCTTAAACTTTCGACAGCGTTTTCGTCTGTTGTTTCGATTAAGAAATCTGCATTAAGCGGGAGAGCTCTTCTTCCCATGTATGGCTGAAAATACGGACAACGCAAACCTTCTTCTAATGAACTAATGAACTCTTCGTCACTGTGTGAAAGTGCCACAACAAAAACCGCATCTTCCAAGTAATAGCGATTTGTAACATAGGTTCTCTCAACCTCATTGTTTGCTTTTCTTTTTTCAGCTGTATGATAGTCTTTTAGAAGTCGTCCCGGTTGGTCAACTCGTACAGCAAAGTCCAGCTCATTTAGTTTTTGGATTTTAGTGTCTTCATCTCTTCTGTACCCCATACAAGCGGCAAGCAATCCTATAACACCACTCTTTGAAGGATAAAAATCCGTATGCCTCGTTTCAAAATGTGAACTTGTTCCCCAAGACTGCAACGGTCCGGCAAATTTTAACAGTATAGTTTTCACATTTCCCACCTGCCAACCAGTTTATATTAGCTCAGACAATTTCTTCGAAATGTCTTCAAGCAAACTATTTAGGCTTGCCTTTTCTTCTCCTATCCGGCTTAAATCGTCAATATCTTCAAGGGAGACATACATTGTAACTATTGGTTCATTAACAAACTTCTCAACCTTTTTAAACTCTTTTGACAAGTTCTGTATTGACTTTATCACATTTCCATCTGTGGACTTTACAGGTTTTTCAAAAGCAGTGACAAGACTAATGGGTCTGTCGTCTCTTAGTGTTACTATTAAAACATTCGGTATTGTTTGGTTTGCAAAGCTGTTTATCTTTCCGGTGGGAAGAGAGTTTGCAAAAGCTTTAATAAACAGTTTAACAGCATTTATCACAGCATTTTTATCATTAAGCCGTCTGCTTAACTCGTGTAATGCAATATTTGCATATCTATAAAGCGTTGACGAATTAAACTCTATATTGCCAAGCATTCCGGCTCCGGCGTTATCCTCCGGAGACAAATCATCTATAGCTGTATAAAAATCATATTCATTTTGTACAGCATGTGTTGAAATTGCGTGAGCCACCTGAGCAGACGCATCTTCATTAAGTGAAGGATCATCAGCAAGCATCCTTCCAAACAAGGCAATATCTACAGCAGGGTTGTTCTTTAATATTTCCTGCAGTTTGTCTTTATCATCAATTCCTTCAATCGAGGCTTTTGCGAGAGCCATCGCCTGTTGTTCGCCTAAAAAGAACAGGGCTTTTGCTTTATAATCTTTTGTAGTTGTCACCTTAGCATTATTAAATGTTTTGTTTGCAAGTTTTAATGCATCTTCGTCACTGATTGTGTCATCTATATCTTTGATGATACCAGCAACATATCTTACAATTTCCAAAGTTCTGACACCAACATTATTATCCTCACTGTTTTGAATAAAATAGCTTCTAATTGCTTTTTTCCAAGACTGCGAGCTCACTCTGGCTCGCCTTACGCCTCCATATAGAGCCGTCTTAGGGCTGCCGGTATCATCTCTGTTAATGTTAGACGGGGGCAGCGTTTGAATTGCATGGATGTCCAAAAACAATCTGTTTTTACTCATTGTTATTATCTCCTTTATTACTAAATCTGTAGTATTCTCTCGCCCAAGATAAGCGTACTTTTTCTTCCTTCCCGATTAGATACCAATATAAGTCATCCGCAAGCTTTACATAGTCTATTAAAATATTTGGAGTCTTTGATTTGAATAATTTAATCATGTGTCTCAGATGATTTGATAATTCGTCAAATGTCGTTGATGTTATCATCGCATTAAATCTTCTGTCCAGAGATACGGAATTTTCAGGATTCCTAATTTGTCTCAGATAAAATCCGAGATTTTTTCGATTCCGAGCTTCAGGTCTTTCCAAACCGTTTGTGTTGCCCTGAATATTTAATGCAAAAAGCTGAATCGCCGTAAGTATGGCCAATTCCTCCTTGCTTGCATGTTCTCCTCTCCCCAAAAAATCCTCGGGCAAATTCTCAAACAGAATCGGCCATATTTCAGGGGTTTCACTTATTGGTTTACCAATTGAATTTCGAATTTTTGCAAGCAGAGCTTTCCCCGATGAATACTCGGATGTGGAGTAAAGTTTAATTAGTATATTTTGTGTCACTGACACAACAGTATCCCTACTCTCTGTCGCCATCCTTTTCCTCCTTAAAATAAATTTCATTGTTTAACGATCTTATTAAATAATTATACGCCGTTGCAATGTTTATTATTTTGCCATTTTTCTCCATACCCATATAATCTCGCATGCATCCGTTCAAATAAAACTCATCTGCCTCCCTAGTTACAAGTTTATACAACTCTTTCCACCACTCCTTTATTTTACTATCTTTGCAGTCATTGTATCTAATACCGGCAATCCATTTTCTAAATGGAATATCTATAAGGAAGTACAACTCCTCAATTTTTTGGTCAACAAACAAATCTGATTGAAGATTCCGTATTTCTTTGATGTCTGTTAAAAAATTTTTGTAGAGAACGCTAACCACCTTTTTTGTTCTTTCTATAGTTTCGTTTATTCTTATAACCCATCCTGTTTCATTTAAGTCAGTTAAAATAAAATTTTCAATAGATAGAGTATCAAATATCTCGTCCGTAGGTACCCAAGAGGTTGCATTGCCATCATCCTGCATGCCAACAGCTGAGATGTCGGGATTAAGCTCCGGCAGATCTGTGTAGTCGGCTAGCTTTGAATTGATATCATTTAGCCAATCAATTATACCCGGTTTTCTTTTTAGCTTGCCCGCCTCACCGATGGCAATTAATCCGAAAGACCGCCAAACAGATTTATTAACAGTGTGTTTTCTAGGTGTATATAAACCCTTATTATCTCCAGTTTCGTTGTATCTCCATAATGTCATTGGTTCTAAAAAATTATCAGTATGCCTAATTTCAGGCAGTTTTACTATATGGCAGCAAAACGGCTGGCTTTCATCGAACATCGGATCTATATGTATAGCTCTACTCCAGGCGGTATATAATGAAGCAATATTGCTGATATCTTCTATGAAGTGTTTTTCAACTAAATCATCCGGCTCGATTTCCCAGCATGGCTGCTGTATATTCAGAAGATTATTGCCCTCTTCGCAAACAATAAAGAAATTTAACATCAAGGTTTCAAAAATATTGCTACCTTTTAAAAAGATTCCACCCAAATCGAAAAGCCAGCCCTTTGATGCCTTATATTTTTCTTTGCCAAATATTACTTTGTCACCCAGTCCGGTATAAGCCTGAAATGTTATCAGCCACCTAGCAATTTCGGCATTTCTCAGCCTATCCTTATTATCATCATTTTTAAATTTAGGAGAAAATAGAGCTACTTTGTTCCCACTTTCCGAAATTAATCTGTTTATATTTTTTCCCGCGACCGAAGTAGGCTTGTCTCTGCTTATTTTTTCGATGCTGATATCCTCCGCTCTCACCTGGAAGAACGGATATTTTTCATCAAACAGATAAAACCTTTCTCTCCACTTCTCAAGATAATCACACACAATATCGGGGAAGCTTCCACGCTTCCAGAGCTCAATCCATGTGTCATACAGATCGTCTTTATAATAGGCTAAATCTTCTTCATCAATTTCTTCAATTTGCTTAAATCTACTGTCAAGAGAAAAATACTCGTATTTTTCACCATTTGCGTTAAAGCGCGAAAAAACAGTGTGCAACACAGCCAGCAGGACTCTCATGAGCGCAAAGTCCTGCGTCTTTGAGTCTCCCCCGAAATCTTTAAATAAATGCGCGTTTTCGAACAAGGTTTTGAGCGATACTTCTTTACTTGTGCCTTTATTGTCCGCTACAACCGATATCCAATGTTCATCTAACAAATTGAATCTTCCCAAATTACTGCTCCTTTCTTAAAAACAAGCCGTATTTATCATCATAAACAAGTCTGGTTTTTTCACTGATAAAAAATTCGTTGTTTTCATCAAAAATTATACCCAGCGAGCCGGAAAGCCAAGATGACTCTCTCCAATTTTTTAAGTGTTTATTATTATATTTCTCAAGGAATTTAATTATTTCATCAATACCATAAGTCTTAATTAAAACCGCAGGAAGCCTAAGAGTGTTTTTTGCTATCAGTCTTTCAACTTCACGGTTGCCAAGCATGTTGGAAATATCTTCATCTTTTCCAAACAAGCCATAGCCGTTTCCGGCTTTTTTTAACGCTATTACCTCAATCGAATCTTCCGTATCTCTGACTTGAGCATATCCATACTCTTCACTTTCGTTAGGATTGGGATTTTTAAGCCATCCCATCAAGCCATTATCCATGTATTTTGTATTCTTTATTGAAGGTTCTGAAACTCTGTAACTTTGCGCCTTATCTTCTTTCTTTTTGATTTTTGCAAAATGAGCTTTTTTGAATTTTATGTATTTTTCAGATAAGTCTTCAGCTAAAAGTATCTCGTCGCAAGCTGATTTATCACTATTTGATGCAGCTGAACTATATACTTTTTGTACAAGTTTTGAGATATCTTTTGGCAAATCTATTGTTTCAGGCAGATAATATTGCGTTCTTGCAAGTAAGTAGTCGCCATAAACATATGAAGAACCGGACTCAAATCCGAATTCATCGCTTTCTCCCATAACATAGAAAGTTGGAATTTTATGTTTATTAGGCCTGCTTATATCGTGCCTATGCAGCCTTCCCATGCGCTGAATAAGCAAATCCATAGGAGACAAATCGCTTATCAACACATCAAAATCAATGTCTAGTGACTGTTCAATAACCTGAGTTCCGACAACGATTTTTTTCTGAGGTCTTATTGCACCTTTTCCTATCATACTAATAAGCTCGTTTTCTTTTTTTACTCTCTCAGTTGCGATAAAGTTTGAATGTAAAAGAAAAACCGCATCATCTCCGAATTTTTCGGACAGCATTTTAGAAATCTCTTGAGCACGCTTAACAGTATTAACTATTATACCAACTATTCCTCCGTCGGATATTATGTTTTCAACTTTTTCTAACAAATCATTTTCAAGCAGTTTCTTTATCACAATTTGTTTATTTGTTTTTATATCAAAATCTTTTTTTTGGAAAATCCTGTTACCATCATTATAGGTTATCAGTGGATATGCATCTGTTTTTATAAGCTGACTAATCTCTGTCCTTTCTTCCTTACTAAATTTTATACCCATCCCTAACATGTAGCTTTTAATTATTTCGACTCTTCTTTCTTCCGGTAAGGTAGCTGATAGAATCACAACGGGAACACCGTATGTTCCCATCCAAGATATAGCACGCATAAGGTACTGGCTCATGTATGCGTCATAGGCATGAACCTCATCAATCACAACAACTTTCTTGCTAAACCCTAAATGTCTGAGGGGCAGGTGTCTTTGTTTTAGGGCAAGCATTAAAAACTGATCTACAGTTCCAACGACGAAATCATCTAAAGCTGTCGTTTTCTTTCCGGAAAACCACTCATTAACAGCAACGCACGAATTCAATTCCCCATCAATATTAATGCCTTTTGCCAAACTTGCAAATCTTTCATTCAAGTATGCTTTTCCGTGAGCAAGCCTTACTGTTACGACTTCATTCTCATCGTTTTTTATTTTAGGCAACCAATCAAGTATTCTGGAAAAAATCCCATTCGATGTAGCTTGAGTGGGCAGTCCGAAGAACATACCGCTTCGTCCTGACTTATATGCAAGTTGCTCCACAGCGACCAAAGCAGCCTCTGTTTTCCCTACTCCCATAGGCGCTTCCAATATTACTATACCGGGCTTATCCGTATTTTCGATTAGCTCATATAGAGTACCTTGAATTTCCCTTGGGGAAAATCCAAATCTATCCTCATAAATTTCCTCGACATCAATAATAAATCCAGGTTCCCAATTATCAAATTCATTCCATTTTCGCCATTTATCAAAAGCTCTTTCAGTTCTTGTAGATATATTCTGCACATCTTCTTCATCAATCGACACTAAAGGGAAATATTCCTCGTTGCTCGAAAGCCAGTCCGCCATAATCAAAAGACCCAAAAGAAGTACTTGAGCAGGCTGTTTTATTCTTGGTAAATCTTCAACCCCAAAAAATCCTGATATATTTAGTGCCCATTCGAAAAGGTTTCTTTGTTCATTAGCCCATTTTTTGGCGATATAGCTTTCTTTATCTTCAACTTGAAAATAGTTTGAATAGTAGGCAATAATTTCTTTTTTATCTACATAGTCTGCGGGCTTACCATGATGCCCACCTATAATTATTGAGATATCACGATTAACTCCATAGCTGAGAAGCAAATTTTGACCGGCTATATTGTGAGGAGTTTTTTCAGGTGATTCCAATATAAGACTGGCTACACCTGTGAATCCTGCCATTTCCAAGTTTTCCAGTAAGCGTCCGTCTAAATCACTAGAATAATTAAAGCTCTTTTTTGCTTGGAATGCAGGAGTTGCCTTTCCCAAATCATGAACAGCGGCCAAAAACATAGCGAGATTTTTCCCTCTACCATATGACCTTGCATCCAGTGACTCTTCTATATGTCTCTTTTGACCTTCACTTAGCCAATGTTCCCAAAGCAAGCCTGCTATATCTTTGGCATCAAGAGAATGCTGATATAGCGAGAGCCAGTACATTCTTCCATTGTCTTCTTTTTTCTTTGCCCACAATGCTTTGCTTATTTTTTTCATAATTCAGCTTCACTTATATAACACATTGAAAATAAGATAGATATCCGCTTTTAATATTTGATTTTCTATGTTTTTTACTTTGCTAAGTATAACATATTCCAATATATTTTAACCAGCTTTTTGCTTATCTAGAATATAATAATCATACCATGACTGTAGAGCTATGCCCCTGTTATTTTAAGAATTTTTTTGATTATTACATCTTTGGAAATATTTTTCTCATCACTTATCTCAAAATAATTCTGCCGGCACCGTGTGGCACAGAGAAGCCCCAATTAGGATTACCTCTACATTGCGTCAGTATGCTTCCTTCTATAACACTAATAGATATTAATACAAACCCATTATTTGCGTTGAAACCACTACTTTTCATAAAATCATAAGAAAAGCAGAGAATAGAAACACTCTCTGCTTTTAGTTTTGTTTTTCTATTGTAGTTTATGCAGCCTATCCTGCGCTGATAAATTAAACAAATCAGCTTTATTTCGCCCTAATTACTGTGCAAGCCAGCCACCGTCGATTACCAGTTCGATGCCGGTAACAAACTTTGATTCATCGGAAGCCAAATAGAGGTACCCGTTGGCAATGTCCATAGGCTCACCCAAATGAGGCGGGAGGGGCATGAAGTTGCCGTAGAGTTTTTTACCTTCATCTGCAGTAAGTCCTGCAAGCTCAAATATATTCGTATATACACCGCCTGGGTGAACTGAATTTACACGAATGCCGTCTTTAGCCAAATGTGTCGCAGCATATTTAGTCATAGCGGCAACTGCACCTTTAGATGCGGCGTATGCAACAGAACCGGCAGTAGCGCTGCCTAAAAATGCAGCGAGTGATGAACAGTTGACTATAGAACCTCCACCGGCTTTACGCATATAAGGAGCTACTGCCTTCATGCCTAGCCATGTAGCGGTTGTATTGATTTTCATAACGCGATCCCACTGCTCCATGTCGCATTCTTCAAGTGTCTGTTTTTCTTTTGGAATAATGCCCGCATTGTTTATAAGAATATCGATTTTGCCGTATTTCTCGACAGTCGTGTTTACTATTTTAGTCCAATCTGAGAACCTGCGGTAAAATCGTAGTCGCACATTCTGCGAATCTGCTCAATGGCTTCTTCCTCCACTACATTTGCATAGCATATTGCCGTATTTACTTTTCCTTTAATTTCAAACATTAACTTGCTCCTCTTAATCGGTAAAATAACACGACCAAAAGAAAATTTATAAAAAATCTGTCACATATTTCCCAAATAGACGAAACTTAAATGCTCTTCAGCGATTTTTTTCATCTCATAAAGGAGTTTTAAATCCGTCGGTTTTTCGTTGTAGCGGTATCTTGGAAAGTATCGGCTGAGGTGCAGCGGCATGTCTTTGTTCAAGTTTGATAAAAAACTTACTTCAGCATTAAATTCATCAATATTGTCCGAAATTCCGGGAACCACCAGCGTTGTCACCTCGACATGCGAAACCCCGCTTGCAAGTTCTATTGTTTTAAGTGTGGTATTAAAATCTCCTCCGAGCTTTCTGTATCCATCCTCGCTGAAGCATTTTAGGTCAATATTCCACGCCGATATATGCGGCAGCAGTTCTCTTAAATATTCCTCGTTAATCTGTCCGTTTGTAACAAGCACGGTCTCGAGTCCGGCTTTTTTTGCTTCGATTGCCGTATCAAGAACATATTCAAACCCGACAAGCGGCTCATTATATGTGAAGGCAATTCCAATATTGCCTCTGACCCTTTCTATTTTTGCAAGTTCTGTAAGCTCTGCAGGAGATAACTTGCGGCTTTTATAGTCGCTCTCCCCTGCTCTTGCAATCTCGTGATTTTGGCAAAAACAGCAGTTCATATTGCAGCCGAAGCTGCCTACCGAAAGAATCCATGTGCCCGGCCTAAAGCGATTTAGCGGTTTTTTCTCTATAGGGTCTAGAGCTATGGAGAGGAGTTTTCCGTAATTTATCGAAATAATTTTACCGTCAATATTTTTTCTGGCTTTACAAAACCCCAAAGCGCCCTCGCTTAGCTTGCAGTTTCTGGGGCACAGACCGCATATTTTAGCATTATTCATGGCGTATCACTTCGAAGCGATGAAGCTCGTATTGCTCATCTTTTAGGATTCCCGCCTTTTGTCTGGCTATATCAATCTGCATCTCGGCAGTATCAACGCCTTCTATCATAGGCAGCAGAAGTCCGCGTCTGTATCCTCGGCTAACTATTACACCGTATTTTTGAGGATTAAGTTCGGAGATTGAGGATATTTTCTCGGCAGGCTTCAGGACATCGACGCTTATTTCAATCTCGCCAAGTTCCGATTCTCTGAGCGGTCTGAATCGTGGGTCCTCAGTAGATGCCGAAATTGCATTATATATAATTTCTTCGGCTATGCTCGCTCTAACAGGCTCTATTGTGCCTATGCAGCCTCTGAGCTCGTCGTTTTTATGAAGTGTTACAAATACTCCCGCTCTGTTCTCAAGCAGTTCTTTGGGGATATCTTCAGACAACTTCGTTTTTTTTCCATGTCTTACATATTCCTCTATAGTCTTCTCTGCAAGCTTTATATATGGGTCGTACTTTTCTTTCGTGCTGAAGGCCACAATGCCGTAACCCACACCGAATGTTCCCTCATAGGAATAAAACTCACTCTCAACATCGTAAGCGCTGAGTGCGCCCGCCATAATTTGGAAAGACTTTAGTCCGCACTGAGCCGCTTTTTCACAGAAGTCATCGGATATGCTAAGGAGTTCTTTAAGTTTTCCGCTTGAGAGTATTTCCATTATTAATTTATCGAACTCAGGGCCCTCGCGCTTAAACCCATAAGGTCCATCGGCTTTGAGCACATGTGAGAGGTCTCCCGAAGCTATAAACACTGCCTTGCGGTTTAAGTTTCTCACGGCTTTATCTATTGTTTTGCCCAACTCAAAGTGTTCTCTCGCACCAAGACCTGATATGCCCATAAGAACTAATTTAAAGTTCTTGTATTTCTTATTTATAAATCTGAGCGGGATTAGTGTGGCGTGATCCATTCTCTCGTCGTATTTTTCGGAGTTTGATATCGGAAGTTTAGAAAGCCTGAGTATCTCCATGCAAAGCTCTGTGTCAATCTCGGCAGTTTCATTTACACCGGATACTCTGAAAGCACTCATGTCACCCGAGATGCTCGTACCTGCTCGCATGAAAAACCCGTTATAAAAAGCTGGTGCGTGCGGGGATGAGATTATTATGGTATCCGGCGAAAGCTCGGCAATCTCTGAAGCGGCTTTCTCCATGGAGTCGATTGTCTTTTGTATCTTTTTCTCCTCTCCCCTTCCTATTTCGGGCAATATAATGGGAGGATGAGGTAGCACAAATGCTTTAACTATCATAAAATCACCTCTTTATATAATATTTTAACATAATATTTCCCTCTTAGCTCGAGAATACACATTATTTTAAGATTTTTGCTCACTTTCAGCTATTAAATGTCCGTATTTTCAAAAATCATTTTGCTCTCTAACATTATGCCCCTGAATTGTTTACAAAAAGCATCTAAAATGCTAAAATTTGAGTTTGAGATATATCATATAAGGAGCAAGTATGGAGGAAAATCTTAGACAAATTGAAGATAGATATAGCGAGATTGAAGCTCTCATGCAACAGGAAGAGGTCTATTTAGATGCCAAACGCTATCAAAAACTTGCTAAGGAGCAGAAAGACCTCTCGGAGATTGTTGAGTCATACAGGTCTTTTAAGCAATATAAACAAAACATAGTTGATGCCGAGGAGCTGCTTAAGGACCCTGAAATGAAAGAGCTCGCCGAGCTTGAGATTGCTGAGTCTGAGGAAAAAATTGAAGCCCTCGAACTTGAGCTTGAGCGTCTGCTTCTGCCTAAAGACCCGAATGACGAGAAAAATGTAATTATTGAAATCAGAGCCGGTGTCGGTGGCGAGGAGGCCGCTCTGTTTGCCTCGAACTTATATAGAATGTATTCCATGTATGCCGAGCTTAAGCGTTGGGATGTTGAAATCGCAAACCTTAAGGAAACCGAAATCGGCGGCATAAAGGAAATAAGTTTTATAATAGACGGCCTTGGTGCTTACAGCAGGCTGAAGTTTGAGTCCGGTGTTCACAGGGTGCAGAGAGTGCCCGAAACAGAGAGTAGCGGCAGAATACATACCAGCACCTGCACTGTCGCAGTTTTGCCCGAAGTCGATGAAGTGGATTTTGAATTAAGCCCCTCTGATCTGCAGATTGACACTTTCAGAGCATCGGGTGCCGGCGGACAACATGTAAATAAAACCGAGAGCGCAATCAGAATTACTCATATTCCCACCGGAACCGTTGTTGAATGTCAGGACGAGCGCA
Organism: uncultured Oscillospiraceae bacterium; assembly: GCA_964345235.1. Lineage (GTDB taxonomy): Bacteria > Bacillota > Clostridia > Oscillospirales > Oscillospiraceae > Scatomorpha. Next base: position 13,845 of record CAYFQE010000020.1, read on the forward strand.
GTCAGCACAAGAACAGAGACAGAGCTATGAAGATACTCTCTTCCCGTCTTTATGACCTTGAAGTTCAGAAGCAAAATGAAGAGCTTGCCCGTGAACGCAAAAGCCAAGTTGGTAGCGGCATGAGGAACGAGAGGATCAGGACATATAACTATCCTCAGGGCAGAGTTTCAGACCACAGAATCGGCCTTACGATTCACAACATCGAACAGGTTATGAACGGCACGCTTGATGAACTTATTGATGCTCTCATACTTGCGGATGAAGCTGAAAAAATGAAGGCGATGGCAAATTAAAATGGAGACTAAGGTTTTTTACACAGCTTCCGACGAAGCCGCCAAAATAATTAAAAATGGCGGACTTGTTGCAGTTCCCACAGAGACCGTATACGGTCTTTGTGCAAACGGGCTTGATGAAAATGCCGTCAAGAAGATTTTCGAGGTAAAGGGCAGGGATGAAAAAAAGCCCCTTGCACTAATGATAAGCGGCGCAGAAAACATTGCCAAATATGCCTCTGAAATCCCTGAAGCTGTGCATGTTTTGGTAGAAAAATTCTGGCCCGGACCGCTCACCATAGTGCTAAATGCCCGTGAGTCCATCCCCGAAATCGTGAGGGCATCATCCCCTACAATCGGACTGCGCTGTCCCGACAAGGAAATTACGCTTGAGTTTTTAAAAAAATGCTCGCTTCCCCTTGTCGGACCTTCGGCCAACCCTTCGGGCGAAAAAAGTCCTGTTTCGGCAAGTGAAGTGCTCGCATACTTCGATGGTAAAATCGATGCTGTAATAGACGGCGGAGAATCGGAGCTCAAGGAAGTTTCGACCGTTATTTCTTTGGCGGAGACGCCGTTTAAGATAATCAGGCAGGGCGCATTGTCGGAATCTGAAATAGTTGATGCCTTAATATCTTCGATGAAGATTATAGGCCTAAGCGGAAGAACGGGCTCAGGTAAAACCACGGCGCTTAAGGTTGCAGAGGAATTTGGTGCACTGGCTTTAGATTGCGACAAGCTCTACGCAGAGCTTACTGAAAACAGCGATGATTTAAAGCGCAAGCTCACATCTGAGTTTGGCGATGTATATATAGGCAACAGTTTAGACAGAAACAGACTCGCGAGTATTGTTTTCGGAAATAAGGCGGCGCTTAAAAGCTTAAATAAAATCAGTCACAAGTTTGTGAAACGCGAGATTTTTAAAAGATTGAGTGCCCATGCCATGCAGGGCGGAAAATATGCCGCTATAGATGCCGTTGAACTCTTTGCGGGCGATGTCGGAAATTTGTGTAGCAAATGCTTTGCATTGATTTCGAGTCCCGAAGTGCAGATTGAGCGTATAATGAAGAGGGACGGTATTTCCGAGGAAATGGCTGTAAAACGCTTAAATGCTCAAAAACCTGATTCATATTACATCGAAAAGAGCGACGATGTGATTGAAAGCAGCTCTAATGACATAGACAAGTTCAAAGAATTATGTAAACAAAAATTCATGGAGGTATTCATATGAACGAAAAGAAAAACTACAGAGAAGAACTCTTCTACAAACAGAAAAACGGATATGATATTATCTGCAAGGAAGAGCAAAAGAAAATGGAAGCATATTGCGCCGAATATATGGGGTTTTTAAATAACTCCCGTACCGAGAGAGAGTCCGTTGTAAACGCTGTTGCTTTGGCAGAGGCTGAAGGATTTAAAGAATATAACGGCGGAAAGGTTAAAGCGGGAGATAAAATATATTATGTAAATAGAAACAAGTCTTTGCTTCTTGCTGTAATAGGTAAAAAGCCTCTTTCCGAAGGCTTAAATATCTCGGCCGCTCACATTGACACTCCCAGAGTTGACCTAAAGCAAAATCCGCTTTATGAAGACACAGAGATGGCATTTTTTAAAACGCATTATTATGGCGGCATAAAAAAATATCAGTGGGCAGCTATTCCCTTGGAACTTCACGGCGTTGTAAGTCTTAAATCGGGTGAAAATGTTGAAATTGTTATTGGTAGAGAGCCCGGAGAACCCAGATTTTTCATCAGCGACTTACTCCCCCACCTTGCAAAGGACCAGATGACAAAGACAATGGCCGAAGGCATCACCGGCGAGGGGCTTAATATACTGGTCGGCTCTGTTCCCTATGACGACGATGGTGAAGACAGGGTAAAACTTGCTGTTTTGAGCATTTTAAACAGTGAATACGGTATTGTTGAGGAGGATTTTATATCCGCCGAACTTTGTGTTGTTCCCGCATATGATGTTGTTGAAATCGGATTTGACAGAAGCATGATTGGCGGCTACGGTCATGATGACAGAGTCTGCTCGTTTGCAGCATTGAGAGCTATTTTAGATATTAATAACCCGACAAAAACAGCTGTTTGTATACTCGCCGACAAGGAAGAGGTCGGTTCCGACGGCGTTTCCGGTATGAAGAGTCAAGCTTTTGAATATTTTGTTTCGATGCTCTGCGAGGCAGAGGACTGTTCGCTGTATGAGTGCTTCTCTAACAGTTTTTGCCTTAGCTCCGATGTGACCTCTGCATTCGACCCGAATTTTGCAGATGTATATGAAAAGAGAAACTCTGCAAGACTGAACTATGGTGTCGGATTAAACAAATTTACAGGCGCTAGGGGCAAAAGCAGTACATCTGATGCCTCCTCAGAACTTGTTGCCTTTTTGAGGCGAGTTTTCGAGCGTGACAATGTATTGTGGCAAATGTGTGAAATCGGCAAGGTTGACCAAGGCGGCGGAGGCACCGTTGCGGTTTATATGGCCAATAGAAATATCGATACAATAGATGCAGGCGTTCCTGTTTTGGCTATGCATGCTCCTTTTGAGGTTGTTTCAAAACTTGACTGCTATATGACCTATAAGGCAAATATAACCGTATTTAACTCAGACTCACATAAATAAGTCATGAACAAAAGAAAGACGCTCTCTGTTTCGATTGCGGTTTTAATTTTAATAATAATCGTCTTTGCATCGATAGTCTTACTTGTGCTCTCGAAAGACTACTCTGAGCGCATAAGCGCCGGTACGGAGCCCCCTTTGCAAACTGAAGAACCTACAGTATCTCCGACAGACTATATAGAAGAGAGCGGTTTTGAGATGCAGGAGCTTAAAAGCTTTTTCACCTCTACCCGAGTTTATCCCGCCTCGAATGCGGACTTAGAGCGAGTACTCCCCTCTGAGCTGAGTGAGGAACTCACTCTCTCTGCAAGCGGCTTTGTAAACGGTCTTTTTGTTGAGAGCAGTCCCTTTCAGCTTGCCTATAATATATTGGCAATAAAAGTTAAGAATACGGGAGAGAAGCTTATAAAGTCCGCTACTATTAATATTCCGACCGATGAGGAAACTGCAGTCTTCAAGGTTTCGTACCTTCCTCCCGGAGCTACGGCTATTGTTATGGAAGAGAACGCCAGTGATTACGCAGGCAGGATTTATCTCAGTCGGGTCAGCGTATCCGAGCTTTCCTTTCCCGATGAAGACGAGGTGTTTTCGGATAAGATAGAAGTATTTCTTGACGGCAACAGAATTAGGCTTAAAAATATATCAAATGCTCCGATAACGGGCGACTTGAAGCTTCACTTTAAGTATAAGCTCGGCTCGGATTATTTTGGAGGTAGAGATTTCTTTATACCAATACCTGTAGGTTTTAACAAAGATGAGCTCAAGGAATTGAGCTATGATTTTATTACTGACGCTGAACTTATCTGCGTAACAAGATAGAAAAAATTAAGCTCTACTAAAAAACCAAACCGTGCAAATGCACGGTTTGGTTTTTGTACTGTAAAACCACACGCTGGGCGTGTGGTTCAAAAAAGCTTAAGCGATGAGGAATAAAAG
>CAYFQE010000021.1:0-16247 GCA_964345235.1 uncultured Oscillospiraceae bacterium
GGGGCTGTAGCAAAACAGCCCCTTAAATTATTGCTGACTGATGTTTTAAATTTGTTTTTCCTCGTACAATTCTATGAGGGCGTCGTCCATAAAGATAAACGCAAGTCTTGCAGTTTCGGACAGTACTTCAGGTCCATAGACCACAGACTGCGCCTTTGCCAAATAGGGCTCCATGTCATCTACCTTGTAAGCAACGTGGAAAAGCTTAGAGAGTATTTCGGGGAAACGGGTCCCCTCTTCAAATTTTAAATACTCTATCTTGTAGTCGTACTCATCTACGCTGGGGTTGACCCAAAATTTGCCCCACTCGTTGTAAACCATTCCCGGTTTCTTGTTTAAAACAGGAATGCCGATGTGCATATATTCCGCAGCCATATTTTACCTCCTTATAATGTTGAAATTTTCTTGTTTAACTCGCTGTTATTCTTTTTTTGCATCCGCTGCACATTTTTTGTCCCACATACCGCGGAATAAAATGGTCAGCCAACCCCAGACAAGGCCGAACACACAGTAAAAGAGTTCCACAATACCGAATGCTAAAAAGCTTCCTGTATAAGGGGCTGCCACGCCGCCTGCAATATAGCCCATAATGCCGAAATAGGCGCCTGCACCCACAAAAAGAGCAGGAACATAGCTCAGCCACTCAACTTTTTCGAAGCATATACAGGGCACAACAACTATGAAAATTGCCAACGGCACGCCAAAAAAGCCCCCGAACTTGCCGCCCATAACCATGATTGCAACAGAGGCGACAATCCCCAGCGCATAGGCGATGAACGCCTTCACGCCGCCCTTAACATTACATCCTCCCAGAAAATAGCAGGCCCAAGCCTGAAAGGCTATCCAAGAACCTCCGCCTGCCAGCAGGCTTCCGATAATAGTATTTGCAGCCAGATACTGATCGATTATCTGCATAATCGTAGCGAGAGCGGCTACAATAATCGGACCCAACACATGATTTGATGAAATTTGACATTTTCACAGAATCAGGTAAAATAAAGAGTCGAAGCAGCTTCTGTTTCGCTTAGGAACATATAACGTTGGTTTTGAACGGCAAACGCTTATGTGTTCCTTTTTTTCTTTCACTTTACCAAATCCTTATAGAATTCGAACGCCTCTACATCGCTAAAGCTATCGTGTACTACTTTTGCCACCGCCTGACACATGGCGGCGGGATGTTCGCTTTGGAAAATATTGCGGCCCATATCTACGCCTCTGGCTCCTGCCTGAATGGCCCTGTAAGCCATTGTAAGCGCTTCGTTCTCGGGAAGTTTTTTACCGCCGGCGATTACGATGGGAACCGGACAGGCGGCAACTACCTCTTCAAATCTGTCACAGAAATATGTTTTGACAATAGATGCGCCCAGTTCTGCCAATATGCGAGTTGCGAGCAGAAAGTATTGGGGGGTGCGCTCCATTTCCTTTCCCACGGCAGTTACACCGAGAATAGGAATACCGTAGCGATATCCTGCATCTGCGGCCCTACATAGTGTTTCCATCGAATCCTTTTCACCGCTTCCGCCTATAAAACACTGGATTGCAACCGCCGAAGCATTCATGCGAAGCGCATCTTCCATATCCATACCCAAGCCGTTTCCGCGGCTCATGTCGTCAAACAAGACGGAGCTGTCATAGCTTCCACGCAAGCACAGCGCTTTGTTTACCGTAGTCGGGATACATGTGCGGATTGCCCCGCGAGTTCCCATAAGCACATCGGCATATTCGCATAAGGGCGCAATGCTCACATCCATGCGCTCCAATCCTGCCGTCGACCCCATGATATAGCCGTGATCAAACGCCAACATCACAGTGTTCCCGCTTTTTGGATTGAATAGGCGAGACAAACGGTTTTTCATTCCCCAGTCCGTATTTCCCAGACCTTTTGCAAAAAAGCCCTGATCCTGGGCCGGTATGTCCAGATAATAATTCTTTGCGGCCTTGTTCCCAATTGCGTCAGCCATTTCACTACCTCACCTGCTGAATGAAATGGTGCGTACAGGCGTGTTCCAGCGGGCAAGCGTCAAATCATCCCACTTTGCAATGCTTAGCTGGAATCCGGCCTGCTCCTGAACGGTGAGAATTTCACCGACCATGTTGGCAACAACCTCGATTCCCAGACTTTCAAGATAATGTACGCAGTCCTTATAAAGAATCCACATCTCCATCAGTGTTGTGGCTCCCGACCCGTTCACCATCACGAATACCTTATCTCCTTTTTTCAAAGGAATATCTTTGATCAATGCATTTGCCATAATCTCAACGGTTTCTTTCGCAGTTTTCATAGGCTGACGGCCGCCGCCGCCCTCTCCATGCTGTCCCATACCGATTTCCATGTCGATATCGCCAAGATCACCGAATTCCGCTCCGGTGGCAGGGTGGGTGGCGCAGCGCGCCGCTACGGCGATAGTGGCCATTGAATCGGCATAGGTCTGCGCAACAGCTGCCACTTCTTCCAAAGATTTGCCCTCTTTTGCAGCAGCCGCACAAATGTGGTACATTGGAATAGCTCCGGCGAGACCACGGCGATCATCCGCGTTGGAGCGCGGCGCATTGGAGATATCCTCTTGGGTAACGACCTTCTTTACATTAAGTCCTTCAGCCTCAACCATCTTCATGACCATGTTCCCGCACAGCATATCTCCGGCATGATTTAGAACAAGGAGCAAGACTCCGCGCCCCTTATCGGCAAGCTTAACGGCTTCGAATACCGCCATTGGATTTGGCGCGGCAAAGATATCCCCTGCCACATGAACGTCAATCATGCCGTCGCCCACAAAGCCGTGCTGTGCAGGTTCGTGGCCGCTTCCGCCGAAAGTGACAATTGTGACGCGGTCTGCGCCGGCCAATGCCCGAGATATGACTGTATGACCGCGTACTTCCACAATATCGGCGTTGGCTAAAGCCATGCCCTCCAAAAGCTCATCTGTCAGAGTTTCCGGGTTGTTAATGAATTTCTTCATTTTCATTGTAATTCTCTCCTTTTCATTTTATTTTTTCATTGCAAGTCCTGCGAAAAAGCATGACATTCGATTTTTATTTTTACTATAAATTTCTCCCTTTCATTTGATTATGTCATTGCAAGCCCTGCAAAAAAATACGACATTGATACGGCGCCCGCATCCGCTGTTCCAAGCGTAGCTTCACCGTAACTGCGCGCTCTGCCGAATTTTGCAACAAAGTTTTTAGTAGTCTCCGCGCCGTCCTTGGCAGCAACGGCTGCCGCTTTGAATGCTTCGTCTACAGTCGCGCCTTCGGTACAAAACGCCCGGGTGGCAGGAATCAGCGTATCCATCATAGTCTTGTCTCCAAGCTTTGCCTTAGACAGCGAGGCAAAATCATTCAAGCCTTTTTGAAACACTGCCCGCAGTTCCTCCAAACTTATCTCTGCGCCTGTGGGAGCTGCGGACCTCAATCCGTCTATCCAAGTAAACCAAAGAGGTACCGCGCTCCCTCCGTTAATCATCATGACGGACATTGACGCATCTTTCAACATGGACTGAATTCCTCCATTGCTGACATTTATAGCATCCTCGATGGCCTGAGTAATTTTGCTCATTGTAATCCCATGGTCGGCGTCTCCAAAACGAGAATCAATTTCCGTAAGTTCTTCCTGCGCTTTACGAACCTCTTTGCAGGCGTTGCTTAATCTGTCAGCAAAACTCTCTTTTGATATCTTCAAAACAGCACCCCCCCAAATTATCAAACTTTAATTTTTACACTCTATTACGCAGTAATAATATCATATGTAAGTTATGTATGCAACTGTCATTTCATAATTAACAAAAGAAAAGCGAATTAGAAGTGTTTTTTTAACATTTCTAATCCGCTTCCGTATATTTAATTGTATTTTTTTATTCGTTTAGCGCCAGAACCCGTTCAGCAAGAGATTGTGACAAAAATATCGTGTCCACAAATCCGGCCATAAGTACTCCAAAAACACTTTGAGGCTTAAGAAGTACAGAGCATACCGCAACACAATTTTCGCTTTTCACAAGCTGCTCTTTGGATACCTGAAGTACATTGTCCACATTTGGCTCGATGATTTTTCCTGAAATATCATAGTAATACGCAAGAACACGTCCCACTGCTTTTTCTTTTGTGAGGCGATTGCCATAGCGATAATCAACACCGAGATCAGGATAGGAAGGGTAGTTCGATACATTGACCAGGGCCATATCCATACAACCCCACTTCTCGTTCAGAGAGGTATACGTTTCAATGTGATGGACAAAATCTAAATCCTTTTCAGAATCAAAAAAAGCGGGCATATATAGGTAATCGGCCGAAAATCCGGAGGCAATTGAAAGAATTCGGACTATTTCGTTGGTATGATAGCTCCGATATGATGCTCCGATTCCTCCTATTAGGGGAAAAATATTGCCATCAGAAAAAGGTAAATTATCTATGGTTTCAGCGTAGGCAGCCATCCGCCCGATAAGAGATCCCCAGCCAACTCCAATCCGCTTATAGTTATTCCCTTCGGTAAAACAATATCTGAATACTGCTTCCGCGATGGCATTGTCCGTTTCGTCAGATGAACCGGCGTCCGGAATTACATACGCATTTTTAACCGGAAATGCCGTTTCGATTCTTTGCCCTATCAATTGCTGAGCATTCTTAGCGTAGTTGACGGTAATTGTTACCACACCTAATCTCTTTGCTTCTTTCAACAAAACACTTACCATTGGTCGAGAAATATTCAATCGTTCGGCAATTTCCTGTTGGGTTAAGTTTTCTTCATAATATAAGTGGGCAACGTCTATTAGTCGCCCAATTTTTTTATCTGCTTGAATCATAAAAACCTCTGTATTTATTACTGATATTCAATGTACCACAATAATTAACAAATGTCAATAACGCTCATGTCACTTGTGTTGTCTGATATACCTTTGAACATTATAAAAAGAAGCATTGGATTTCAAAGCGGCTTAGTATAACATGAATTTTTTGCACTACAATCTACTGCAAGCTTGCCAACCACCTTTTTATGCTCTTAATCCCACCGTGTGTGCCTATGAATTTATTAGTTTTTTAATTATAACTCTTTTCACAATCTAGCTGCTCATCACTCTAGTAAGCAATGCAATTACAATTGCTGCAACTTAGAGCACAATTTGCATCAGAAGACCTTCGGGCTTGGGGTAATAAAAAACATTGGAAAACACAAGCATATGTACAAAATAATACCGATATTAAAAAGCCTTAGCGGCATATGTCGTTAAGGCTTTGGTTTTATGACTAAGGAGTGAAAAATTTGAGATATCACATGAAGCTTTGAGCCGATTTCAGCCCATAAGCAGGCTCCGCTTTGCTTGCCGCTCTGTTCACGGCACGGGCCGTAACTTCCGCCGCAAGAGCGCCGAGGGCATCTACACCGACCTCTACCTCTCCCGAAGCCATGACAAAGATTGTATCGCCGTCGGCAGTCGAGTGAGCCGGCCTTATTGACTGTGCAAAACCGTTGTGGGCGATTGTTGCTAGCTTGTTGCACATACATTTATCAATATTTGCATTTGTGAGAATGCAGCCTATTGTAGTATTGCCTCCCCACAAATCTTTTGGATGTCCTATTTCTTCATACAAAGACTGCACGGTATCGGCTATCTCTTCGCCGTCTTCACTCAGGAGTCCCGCAATAATTTTTTTGCTGTCGTAATCAAATATGTCGCCAAGGGCGTTTACGGCAACAACGGCGGCGCACTGCACCTCGCCCACCTGAGCCGCATATATTCCCAGACCCGATTTCATCATTCTTTGAGGACCGCGGAACTTCCCCACCGTGGCGCCCGTGCCGGCTCCGAAGTTTCCCTCTTCGGCTTCTTTTCCCGAGTAGGCCGCTTTGCAGGCCTCGTAGCCCATTGCTTTATCGGGTCTCACCTTGTTTGTTACAAGCTGAAGATCGAAAAGAGAGGCTCCGCAGACAATAGGAACATATCCAAAGCCCGTGTCGAAACCAAGGCCGCGTTCTTCGAGAAACTGCATTGCGCCGTCCCCCGCTTCGAGCCCGAAGGCGCTGCCTCCCGAGAGCATAACACACTGAATTTTTTGAACTGTATTAACCGGCCGGAGCAGCTCTGTTTCTCTGGATGCGGGGCTTCCGCCTCTTACGTCCACGCCGCCGACAGCTCCCTTTTCACAAATAATTGCAGTACATCCCGTGGCGGCTTCAAAGTTTTGCGCGTTGCCAACCCTAAAGCCGTTCATTTCGCTGATTTTTATCTGTTTCACAAGTAAATTCCTCCAAAAATAGGAGGGCAACGGCAATGAGCCGCCGCCCTCTATATACTTTCTTTTAAAAATTCAGATTAGAGCAGTCAGGAAGCCGACAGTATCTTTATGGCCTGTACAAGAGCAATAACTACTCCTATGAAGCCTTCACCCGCAAGGAGACCCGACGCTATTACAGTTCCGGAGCTTCCCTTTTCGAACTTTGGAGCCACCTTCTGCACCACCAGACGGAGCACGCCGCCAACGGCTGCGGTGAATGAAAGGTAGAAGGGCAGATAGATGCCGAGGCCGAGCATCGTGAACTTCGGAGTTATAAAGTACACAATTATAGAGACAGCCATTGCGCCCAAGAACACGGGTAAGTTCGGAATGCCGCCGACAACCGAAGCGACTGCCGCCGCCTGAGCTGCCGGGAACATTTCGCTGCCGAAGACTTTGCCGCCGTAGGCCGCAACAAGTATAACCATTACGCCGACCGCAACAACTGCTCCTATAATACCGCCTATAAGCTCTGCATACCACTGAGCCTTCGGATCTGTTTTGAGTACATGTCCCGACTTAAAGTCGTTCATAACATCGCCGGTGAGACCTGCTGCAATGGCAACAATAGCCGCAACAAACACTGCCTGCTGAACATCGAGCTTGCATGCAACCTTTGCGATTGCCATAACAAAAATTCCGAATACCTCCATCGGGTTTATGCCGGACTGGCCGACACACTGGCAGGACATAGCGGTTGTTAGCCATGCGCCGAGCAAGGTGATTATGACAGCCAGAACGGGAAGATCCAGAACGAAGATAAAGAGCACCGCAAGAAGCAGAAGGACTATCGGTGCCCAGCGCATGGGAACCGTTGCATCGCCTATCTGATTTTTTGCAAACATGCCGCCGAATATTGTCCTTGCGCGGGGAATAATTTCTTTTGCGGTAATGGCAAGGCCGACGCCGACCATCCAGCCAAGACCCATGGAGCTCTTTATACCGCCTGCCGTGGCCGCATCCCAAAGGCCTGCCGCCTGCCCGCCAATCATTATGCCGAAATCGCCTATGATTGCGCCCAAAAACCACACAAGAATGGTTGCGGGGCCGATGATGTAGCCGACAGCTATAAGCATCGGCGACCACCACATGCCGCCCGTTGAACCGTAGGCCATCATTCCCTTAAATGGTGTGAGGGCGGGAACAGCGGCCATCCAGTCGCGCAGCCAGGTCCAAACACCGGCAATACCCAGAGAGCCGAACAGTATGCCCGTCTGTTTGCCGCCTTCGTCGCCGACGGTGACAACCTCTGCCGCCGCCTGCCCCATTGCATAGGGCATATCGGCATCGACCACAAAGTGCTTGCGAAGAAGCGAGGTAAAGATTAAACCCAAAATTGTGCCGCCGAGCGTAATAATCAGCATGTGAATCACGTTTATTTCGGCATTGGCATTGAGAATGAATATGCCCGGAATTGTGAACGCCAAACCTCCCGCAACCATTGAGCCTGCCGACATTGCCGTGTGGGCAACGTTGATTTCGTTTACATTGGTTTTTCCCAAGGCCTTCAGGCCAAACATTGAGACCAAGGCGACAAACATGATGGGCCAAGGAAGTGATGAGGCTTTTAGAGCCACAAACATAGATGAGCAAGTCAGAATAATCGAGCCGATTGCTCCGATAAGAACTGCGCGAAAAGTGAACTGCTCTTTAAAAGAGCTTGCATAGCTTATGGAGCCCTGCTTTTCCTCTTGCATAGCGATACCTCCCTTATTAATTTAAGCACCTTAAGTTGATTCTAGTTTAGACTAAGGCTTTGCATTTGTCAACCTGGTTTTTCGATGATTTCCCTTGTCCTTCGGCAATTTCTTTGAATGATTTCTACTGATTGCATGGGTGAAAACAATACCTCACATCCCCATTTTCGTCGGAACTTTCAACGTTCGAAGACCACTTCTCCGCCTATCATTGTCATGAGCACCTTGAGCTTATATATTTCCGTTTTATCTATCGATAGTATGTCGTCGGAAAGTACGATTAAATCGGCGAGCTTTCCCGGCTCTATGCTTCCCTTTATATCTTCCTCAAAACTGCTGTATGCGCCGTTATATGTGGCGCAGCGTATTGCCTCGAGCACTGAGACCGCCTGTGTGGTATCGCACTGCACATTTTTTGAGCGGTCGAAACGGTTTACGGCGCCGTCGATTGCATCAAGGCCATAGGGCCCCGAGGGTGCGTCGGAATGAAGAGAACAGCAGATTCCCGCATCCAGCATGCTGCGAAGAGCTCCGAGGTATTTATTGCGCTCTCCGAAAAACTCCATATAATTTGCCCCGAGCTTTTGAACAAGTCCCGCGTTTACAGAGGGGCAAATGTTCATCTTTGCCATTCTTTTTACGAGGTCTTCATCGACGAGGGTGCAGTGCTCTATTCTGTGGCGAAGCTTTTTGACTTGTTCGGGGTTTTCGGCAAAGCATCTTTCATAGGCTTCGACCATGAATTCAACCGCCAAATCTCCTATGGCATGAGCTGTGGCCTGGCACTCGGCATCGTTTATCTTTTTAATATATTCCCAAACCTCTTCCCTTTCCCAGCCGCGCTCGCGTACCATTGAGGGATCATGAGAGTATGGCTCTCGCGTGGCGCAGGAGGGGCCGCCCGAGCCGCCGTCTATCATAAATTTACATGGTCCTATTCGGAAGCGCTCGTCGCCAAGTCCCGTTATTAAGCCGAGATCCAGCCAGCTTTGATTTTCTTTAAGAGAGTAGGGCTTTCCGAAAATGCTGTGCAGCGCCATGCAGCTTCGAACTTTAAACTGTCTGTTTTTGCATAGCTTCTGCATAATGTGGTAGGAAGTTTTGCCGCACTCTCCCATATCGCCTATCGAGGTTATTCCCGCCTCGACGAGCTGTTTATACGACTTCATGGCCGCACGCTCTTGCTGCTCTTCGGTATATTCTACCTTGCCCCAAAGGCTGAAATGCGTGTGTCCGCGAACCATGCCCGTAAGCTTTCCGTTAAAAACTTCGACCTCGTCCTTTGGAAACTTTTCGGCATCGTCGGCGCTGTAAACTCCCAGATGCCGAAGCGCCAAGCTGTTATACATGCAAATATGGCCGCCGCCGTGCATGCAGTGAACAGGATTATCGGGCGCTGCGGCATCAAGCTCTTCTATGGTCGGGTGTCGGCGTTCCTCCAGCAAGAGCGGTTCGTAGCCCATCATCGAAATCCACTGCCCGTGCTTTTTAATCTTTGCAGCCTCTTCTATAAGCCTTAGTATGTCCGCAACGCTTTTGCAGTTTTTGAGCCCCGTGTCTATCATGGCAGAGTCGAGCTGGGATCCTAGCATTCCGTTTAATATAGGGTGAAAATGGGTGTCGTTTATGCCGGGCATGAGGGTTTTGCCCTCCAGCTCATAAACTGTTGTATTTTCATCTATATATTTTTTCAGTCCGTCGTTACTGCCGACATATACGATTTTTTCGCCCCTAACGCCGACCGCCTCGGCAATATTGTCATTCTTATCTACACTTATTACTCTGCCGCCTAAAAAAGCAAAATCGACTGCGCATATTTCTTTCATCGTGTCATCTCCCTATTTTTCAGTAACACTAAAACCTTATTTTAATCTGCTTTCATAAATCATTTGAATATAGCTGATAAGTCACTTCTCAAAATTTAATTAACTATGCATTTTCGAACTCGGGTATTTCGTTTTTCGCCAAATCTATCAAATTTTCGTATTTCATCTGCTATACCTCTATTATGAGCCTTTTAAAATCTCCATAGCTTTTCTGTATTTTTCTATTCTTTTAATGTCCTTATCCGTTGGGTTTTTGATTCTGCTCAAATTTGAGTTGTCTCTTAAATCCGCAATTTTTACCGCTCGGGCTATTTTGTTTGCTTTTATTCCCTCTATATACTTAAAGTAATCTTCGTTTTCTTTATGAGTGAGAAAACCCAGCGCCTCTCTCTGCTCACTATCTAAAAAGCTTAAATCGGACATTTTATATTTATCGGAATCCTCAAGAACATCGTGCAACAAAGCGACAATCTTTGCCCTTTTATCGTTTAAGTTTTTAGATACTCTAAGCGGATGCAGAAAATATGGTTTTCCGGCCTTGTCTTTTTGCCCCTTGTGGGCTTTTAGCATTATCAGAATCGCTTTTATGTAGCTGAGCATATTGTTTCTCCCTAACAAACATTTAAATACCTAGTCATTGTAATAAGCACATTATAATAACTATCCTCTATGCAGGCAAGTTGTTTAGCCCCGCAAAAATACTTGAATATTTTTAAGCTTTTTAATATAATACAAATAATTGAAGTATTCCTGAATTTTCTTCAATTACCGGAGGTTTAAATCATGGTTCAAGATAAAACTCCTAACGAAAACGAAAAGCAGAAACCTGTTGTTATTACGGCGGACAGCACCTGCGACCTTACCCCCGAGCTTTTAGAGCGCTTCGGGATTAAGACTATACCTTTAACAGTTATCATGGGAGAAAATCGCTACTTAGACGGCTTGGATTTGACTCCCGACGATATTTATAAGAATTATCATGAGAGCGGCGCTCTCCCCCAAACAGCGGCGCCGAGCATCCCGGATTTATACGATTTTTTTGAGTCTTTCACAAAAGATGGGTATGAAATTGTACACCTCGACATAAGCTCGGAGCTTTCAGCCATCTTTAACATAGCCAATATTGTTGCCGGAGAACTGGACGGAGTTTATGTTGTAGACAGCCGCATGCTTTCGACAGGAATAGGTTTACTCGCCATCGAGGCCGCAGAGTGCCGCGACAAGGGAATGAGCGCAAAGGAAATTTCGGAGCATTTAAACTCGCTTAAATCGAAGGTTTCCGCATCCTTTGTTTTAGACACATTGGAGTTTATTTGGAAAGGCGGGCGCTGCTCGGGCGTTGCACTCTTCGGCGCAAACATTATGAAGATAAGACCTGCGCTAAAGCTTGTTGACGGGAAAATTGAGGTTTTTAAGAAATATCGCGGGAAAATGGAAAATGTATATCGTCAATATATTAAAGACCAACTATCGGGAAAAAATATTCGGCGCGGCCATGTTTTTCTTACGGAATCGGGCGAAATCTCACCCGAGGTTATTGAAGAACTTAAAGAGCTTGTTAAGGAAGAATCGGGCTGTATTGAGCTTCACCACACAAGGGCAGGCTGCACGGTTTCTGCCCACTGCGGACCCAAAACCCTAGGTGTGCTTTTTATCGAAGAATAATTAGCTTATAGGCGCAAAGTGAGGACTTCACCCCCTCTCTCTCACCTCGCGAAAAATATTTAAGACCGACGCTTAATAAGTGCCGGTCTTTTTTATGTTTTTCTGTGCCGCTAGATGTTAGCGGCCTCTTTTTTGAGGCTGAGTTTTTGTATAAGCCAGATGCCGCCGACAATGGATATGCCCACAACATCGGTGACTATCCCCGGGATTATAAGCATTACGCCGCCAACGACGGCCAAAATCCTAAGCGGTATATTGAGCGGTTTTAGCGCAAAGCCGTTTACGCCCATAGCAAGCCCGAATATGCCCGTGAATGCCGAGATTATGATGAAAATCGGCTCGTACCAACTTGTATCCACCATTAAAAGCGCCGGAGAGTAGGCAAATACATATGGCACTATAAAGGCCGCTATCGCAAGCTTTGTAGCGCTTACCCCCGTTTTAAACGGGTTGGAGCCCGCTATGGCAGATCCTGCATAGGCCGCCAAAGCGACAGGGGGCGTTATGTCGGCAACAATGCCGAAATAGAACACAAACATGTGAGCCGCTATCGTGGGCACGCCCATCTTTATAAGTATGGGGGCGCAGGTTGTTGCCATGATTACATAGTTTGCCGTTGTGGGGACTCCCATTCCCAGCACTATGCAGGTGAGCATAGTCAGAACAAGAGCTATTATGAGTTTTCCCCCGGCGGCGCCCACTATGAAAGTTATGAGAGCTGCGCCTATACCCGTTGTAGTTATTACGCATGCGATTATGCCTGCCGTTGCGCAAGCTATACCGACTGTGAGTGTTGATCTTGCGCCGTTTTCTAAGGCATCGAAGAACTTTGCGGGGGTCATTCTGGTCTCTTTGCGAATCATCGACACTGCAATGGCGCAAACTGTTGCCCAAATTGCCGCCAGGGCCATAGTTGTCTTTATAAGCAGGATTACCAAAACTATAAGGGGCAACAGAAGATAGCCGCTGTGTTTAATAAGGCCCCAAAAGCTGGGAAGCTCCTCACGAGGCACGCCCTTGAGTCCGAGTTTTTTAGCTTCGAGGTGGACAATGATAAGGATTCCCGCAAAGTATAAAAAGGCGGGAATTGCGGCTCTGAGCGCTATTGCGCCATAGCTCATTCCGGTGTATTCAACCATGAGGAAAGCGGCGGCGCCCATTATAGGGGGCATAATCTGACCGCCTGTAGAGGCGGCGGCTTCAACTGCGCCCGCAAAAGCAGGCTCGTAGCCCGTTTTCTTCATGAGAGGTATGGTAACGGAGCCCGTTGTTACGGTGTTACCGACCGAGGAGCCCGAAACCATTCCGCAGAGAGCCGAGGAGATGACGGCGACCTTGGCAGGGCCGCCTGTTGAGGCGCCTGCTATGGAATAGGCAATATCTATGAAAAACTTTGATATGCCCGTTTTCTCGAGGAAAGATCCGAAGATGACAAAGAGAACAATATAGTTGAGGCAAGCCCTTGTGGGGATGCCTATAATTCCCTCGGTTGTGTAGAAGAGGTTGTAAACATTGAGCGCAAGAGACTTTTGTGTAAGTCCGTAAATAATCATGATAAGCGCCACTATCACAATCGGAAGACCGACTGCCCTTCTGCAGGCCTCGAGCGTTGTGATTATTCCTATTACGCCGAAGACTATCTGGGCGGGCGTAAGCATGATTCCCTGCTGGAGTATCGACTCTAAATTGAATATGAAATAGCCGTAGGCAGATGCGCATAAAATACCTAAAACAAAATCGTACCACGGAATATAGTTTACTTTGTCTTGCATACCCATTTTGGCAGGAAACATGACAAAAACCATAAAGACAATATAGCCTACAAAGCTTGCCCTCTCAAAACGAGTTTCTCCGGGATAGAAGAGCAGAAAAACCGCATAAAGAGAAAATAAAATGAGAAGATACCTGACTATTTTTCGCGGTACACCCACAAATTCTCTTACGTTGGACTCGCGATCATACTTTTGCATAATCTCCTTTGTCTGTTGCTCAATATCCGCAGCCGTATCGGCAGCTCCGGCAGTATCCATTACCGCTGTGGGCTGGATGTCTTCGATTTCGACCAAATGCTTTTTTTTCTTAGTCGCATCTGTCTGAGTTGTTTTGCTTAAGTTGTTACTCATCACTCACTCCTGTTCCGCTCTTTAGCCAAGCTCGAATATGAGCTTGGTGTTTCTTCCGCAGAGTTCTATCAAACTCCGCTCTTTTCCCTCTATGTGCAATATATGGTCTGAGACGGTACCTACAAAGTAGGAAAGTCTGTCGATCCTTTTGTGGATGTTGGATATTATCATCTCTCCGCTCCCGCCGTAGCTGAGCTTCCAGCCCTCGGGCAGCTCTTCGGCCACACCGGCCCCGAAGCTGTAGTACACGCAGCCTTCGAGATATATCTCATTTTCCTCGACCTTATACTTCTCGAGCACCTGAGTCTTGTTCACCGAGTGGACAAAAGAAACAGCGAACTCATCTTCGGGAAGCTCAAAACTTGCATATATCTTCCCACTTTCCGCATTCTTCAACAAAAGCATCGGAGGAGCATCATACTCGCCGAGGAAAAGTACAAATGACAAGGCCGCAGCAATTATGGAGAACACTGCGGCCCTGAATTTCATAGTTCTACCTTCCCTTTATAAATCAGGCTTTGGGAAGCTCGACACCGACTTCGGCGAAGTACTTTACTGCGCCGGGATGGAAAGGTATCGAGATGCCGGAAACCGCTGTTTCAAGATCGAGAAGTTCGCCCTTGGCGTGGAGCTTGGCGAGTTCTTCCTTGTTGTCAAAGATGCCCTTAAGGACATTATAAACAACTTCTTCACTCAGCTTGTTTGAGGCAATAATTGTTGCCATAACGGCAACTGTCTGCACATCTTCCTTAACGCAGCTGTAGGTGCCGCCGGGGATCGTGGTCTTGATGTAGAAAGGATAGTCCTTCTGAAGAGCGTTTATGTGCTCATCGTCGATGGACAGTACCGCAAAATCATAGCTTGTTGCAAGCTCGGTGACTGCGGTTGTGGGGGCGCCCGCGACTATGAATGCCGCATCGATGGTGCCGTTCTTAATTGAATCGACGGAATCGGCAAAGCTTTGATAGTTTATTTTGCAATCTTCAAACTTGATGCCGTATGCGCTTAGAATCTGCTCGGCATTGAAGCGTGTGCCGGAATCGGATGCACCGACCGAGATGGCTTTGCCCTTTAGATCGGCAACAGACTTGATGTCTTTCTTAGCAATAATCTGCACTGCCTCGGGATAGCAGGACATAACTCCCGAAAAGCTTTGATTAGCCTTTTCAAAGAGATTTTCACCGTTATAGGCATAACTCATAACATCGTTTTGGACTATGGCAAGGCCCGCCTCGCCCGCTTCTATAAGCTGGACATTGGCCATCGATGCTCCGGTGGACTCGATTTTTAAGTTAAGACCGCTGACCTTTTCGTTTAGAACCTGACCTATAATGCCGCAGAAACCGTAGTAGGTGCCGGAGGTGCCTCCTGTTGCAAAGCTCACCGACGCGGAGCCGCCGCAGGCCGCGAGGGCAAGAATCAAAGTTGCGGCCAAAAGCAAGGATAAAATCTTTTTCATATTGTTTCCTCCATTTCAATAATTCGTGGACAATTTGCATTTATAAAATTACTAATTTCATAATATTGGAATTATAAAGCATAATAAAGCATATTGCAAGAATTTTTTGCAACTTTTTTAAATAAAATTCAATTTTGTTTAACGATTTAAACTGAAATTTTAGAATTTACATTTCTTATATATTTTTTTCTTATAAATTGCTCTACATATTCGCTGAATTTGAGCGCTGCGGGACCTGCCTTATCGCCATCGGTTATACACAGGCCTATGGTGCGACTAACCGGAGGCAGGAGAGGAAGCTTTACAACATTTCTCTCCTCGAAGCCCACCAAGAGAAGTTCAGGCATAATGCTGATTCCCAAGCCCTGCTCTACCATTGCAATTATCGCATAGTCGTCTTTTGTCTCGTACTTCACATTCGGCTCTATGCCGACTGTTTTGAGCGCCTTGCGGGCATCATGGTCGGAGCTCTGCAAAAGACTTATAAAAGACTCGTTCGAAACTGCCCTTATGGGAAAAACCTTTTCCTTGGCATAAGGGTGATCTTTGGGCAAAATCGCAAGAAGCCTGTCTTCATACAGGGCTATCTTCTTGCCCTTAATATCGGACGGCAGAGATATGAAGCCGATATCGACCTCGCCCTCGGTAATCCAGTTTTCGACATCGTGATAGTCGCCGTTTAAAAGTCTTAGCTCGATATCGGGATAGTCGCCCGAAAATTCTTTTATAAGCTGCGGCAGCCAGTGAACGGCAACTGAGGAGAAACTGCCTATTCTCAGTCTGCCTCCCTCAAGCCCTTTTATGTTTGCCGCCACATCCATAAGGGCGTTGTGCTCGTTTAGAACCGACCTTATATATTTTATGATCTTCTCGCCCTCGGGCGTTAGTTTAACGCCTGCGCGGCTCCGTCTTAGAATCTTAAAGCCAAAGCTCTCTTCAACGGAGTTTATCATGTGCGAGACGGCCGATTGGCTTATTCCAAGCTCGGCGCCCGCCTTTGTGAGACTGTTTAGTTCATAGGCTCTAAGTATAGCCTCGTACTTTTGTAATGACATGTCAGTTCTCATCCTTACATAAAAGTTGTTGTTTTATTTTATATCTATTAAAGATTCCCGACTCTTTTGAGGGTTTTATAGGATTTTAACTTGCTCGCCCTCTTTGATTAAATTATAATCCCGCTTATAGAATTAAATCAAGTAATTCTTTGATG
>CAYFQE010000022.1:0-15349 GCA_964345235.1 uncultured Oscillospiraceae bacterium
TGCACCGTTTTTAGCACCGATTGGTGTAAATTTGGTGTAAAGAGGTAAATTTATTTGATTTTGAAAGTCCCGAAACCCGCATAAACACTGGGTTTTTCTTACTTGTCGTTCGGTAAGGACTTCATTGTCGGGAAGAAGATTACCTCTCTTATGGATGAGCTGTTTGTAAGCATCATGACAAGTCTGTCGATACCGATTCCCATACCTCCTGTGGGGGGCATGCCGTATTCCAAAGCTGTGATGAAATCCTCGTCCATCATGCCTGCTTCCTCGTCGCCCTTTTCCCTGAGCTCGACCTGTTTAACAAATCTTTCGCGCTGATCTCTGGGGTCGTTGAGTTCGCTGAATGCGTTGGCAAACTCGCAGGCGCCTATGAAAAGCTCGAAGCGCTCTGTAAGTCTGGGGTCTTTGGGACATCTCTTTGAAAGCGGAGAGACCTCGATGGGATACATTGTGACAAATGTCGGCTGAACAAGTTTTTCTTCGCAGAGCTGATCGAAGCTCTCGTAGAGTGCGTAGCCCCAGGTTTTTTCAACCTTATCGAGATTCACATTGTGTTCTTTAGCCATTTTGACAGCCTCTTCGTCGGACGAAACCGCGCCGAAGTCCATGCCCGTGTACTCTTTTACAAGGTCTATCATTGTAACTCTGCGCCATCCGGGGCTGAGATCAATCTTGAAGTCCATCCAAGGCAAAATGTAGCTGCCGCAAATATCCTTTGCAACGCCTGAAATCATGCCCTCGGCTATGTCCATCATGCCCACATAGTCCGTGTAGGCCTCGTAGAGCTCTATTGTTGTGAACTCGGGATTGTGTTTGGTGTCCATGCCCTCGTTGCGGAAAATTCTGCCAATCTCATACACCCTGTCGATACCGCCGACAATAAGCCTTTTGAGATTGAGCTCAGTGGCTATTCTGAGGTACATATCGATGCCGAGTGTGTTGTGGTGAGTGATGAAAGGTCTGGCTGTCGCCCCGCCTGAGATAAGATTGAGTACGGGGGTTTCGACCTCCATATAATCTCTCTTATCCAAATAGCTTCTGATATATGAAATCGTGGCGCTTCTGACCCTGAATGTCTCGCGGATTTGAGGATTCATAATGAGGTCCAAATAGCGCTGTCTGTAGCGCAGTTCTTTATCCTGCAGACCGTGGAACTTTTCGGGCAGAGGACGCAAAGACTTTGAGAGCAGCGTTACTTCATCACAGCTCAGGGAAATTTCTCCCATCTTTGTTTTGAAAACTACGCCTTTAACTCCTATGATATCGCCGATATCATACTTGCGAAAATCTTCGAACGACTCTTTGCCCACATCATTGAGACGCACATAAATCTGTATTCTTTCGCCCCAGTTTGCAATATCGGCAAAGATGGCTTTACCCATTCCCCTTTTAGCCATAATTCTGCCGGAGATAGAAAAGCGCTGTCCTTCGAGCTCTTCGAAGCGTTCTTTAATTTCTTTTGCCTTAATATCGTTTGGAAATACGGTCTCATTAAACGGGTCTTTGCCGTTTTCGATAAGAGTGTCCAGTTTCTCGTGTCTTATCTTGAGAAGCTCTGAAAGCGAAACTTCGGCTTCGACAATGTTGTTCTTTTCCTCTTGGTTCATCTATTCCTCACATATTTTCTACGGACTCTATCCTGTAATGAACTTCGCCCATGAGCGTTTGAATTTCTACCTTTTCGCCTACTCTTTTACCGACAAGCGCACTGCCGACAGGACTCTCATCGGAAATTTTGCCCTCTAAGGGGTTGGACTCGTGCGAGCCGACTATGAAATATTCCGACTCCTCTCCCGTATCCAAATCTTCTATTTTAACTTTGCTACCTATGGATACGGCGTCTATTATAATGTCGGTTTTCTCGATGATTTCGGCGTTCTCTAAGAGCGCCTGAAGTTCGGCTATTTTGGAGTAGAGCTTGCCCTGCTGAGTTTTCGCCTCATCGTACTCGCTGTTTTCACTGAGGTCGCCGAAACTGCGGGCCTCTTTAATTTGCTCTGAAACCTCTTTTTCGCCTACGGTTTCCAAATAGTGCAGTTCTTCAGCCAACTCATTGTAGCGTTCTCTGCTCATCTTGTACTTTTTGGGGGATGACATTCTTTTTCTCTCCTCTAACTACTTTTAATTACTTTTTATCTTAATGCAAGCTCCAGCTGAGCCTCGTGTATGGCTCTCTTTAACTGCTCGTCTACTTCGGGATCCAATCCTCTTTCTACCGGAACATCGGGGCTAAGCCCGCCGAGGATTGAAAGGTCCGCCCTTTTGGGCGTTAGGTATTTGCGAGATGAAAGGTGAACTGCGCTTCCGTCGCTGAGTTCGACCGTTATCTGACTTCTGCCCTTACCCGTTGTTTTTACACCGACTGTTCTCGCCCACCCATACTCGGACAAAGCCGCCGCAAAAAATTCGGCCGCTGAGTAAGAGTTTTCGTTCATAAGAACCGCCATGGGAACATCTATGCATATATTGTCGGATTTGGTGACCTGTTCTTTGTTTTCCTTATCGACCGAAACGAAAATATCGCCCTCGGGTAGGATATAGTCCAAAAGCTCTGTGAGCTCGCTGAGAAGTCCGCCCGGATTATCTCTCACATCGAATACAAAGCAGACAGCACCTTCGGCCAAGAGCTTTTCTACCGCTTCTTTGGTAGCTTGGGCGGAGCCTTTTTCGAAGTTGGAGATTTTGACATAGCCCGTCTTTTTCTCGAGCATTTCGAATCGAACGGGTACGACGTTTATTAGTCTGCAGTTTATCTGCATATCCTTGACAGTGCCGTCGAGCCGCTGCATTGTCACCATTATGGAGTCATCAAGCCTTGCGGTGATAAGATCTCGCACTCCGTCGGTATCGAGCTCTGAAACATCTTCGCCCTCAACCTTGAGCATTATATCACCTGCCACAACTCCCGAAGCCTCTGCCGGAGATCCGGGCGTGACGGCAATTATTCTAAAGCCTTTTGTCGCCTCGTCTTTTTCTATGGTAACGCCTATACCGGCATATTGGTTTGCCGTGTAGAGCTTGTAGTTTTCGTATTCGGTGGGAGTCATGTAGTAGCTCCACTTGTCGCCGAGCGCTTTTACCATGGAATAGAAGGCAGATGTGTTTACCTGCTCATCGTTCACCTCGCCGACATAGTATTTATCGAGCGTGCTCTTTATCTCTAAAAACTTCATTGCCTGCTCGTAGTTTTCTCGGCTTCCGAGCTTGGTGCGCTCCCTTATGAGCACACTGCCTCCGACTGCCGCAGAGAGCAAAAGCGATATCAATATCAGCACCCAAAGGCTGACTTTTATGTTGAGAATTCCGCCGATGCCCGTATGGACCTTTTCACGCTCGAGCTTTCTTTGGCGTACACGCTGCCGTTCCTCCTCGATTCGCCTGTTCAGCTCTCTCTCTCTTATGGCTCTTCTCTCATTTTCTTCTTGCATATTCGGTCTTTCTTTCAAGAAAACCACCTCTTTTATCTGCACTTGAGGCGACCGAACGGCCGCCTCTCGCTTTATTTAGTTATTTGCCGCCAACTAGCAGTTGTAGAAACTGAGACCCGAGAAATAGCCCAGAGGGTCTACAGAGCCTCCGTTGATGTGAATCTCAAAATGCAGGTGTGGACCTGTGGAATATCCTGTAGAGCCTGCTCCGCCTATTACCTGTCCCTTGCTTACTGTGTCGCCCTTGCTGACTGACATGCTGGAAAGGTGAGCATAGAGTGTGGCGCTGCCATTGGAGTGATAAATCATTATGTAGTTGCCATAGCCGCTGTTATATCCGGCAACAGCAACATTTCCTCCATCGGCCGCAACTATAGCCGCACCTACTGAGGCGTTTATATCTATCCCGTTGTGGAATCGTGTCACACCGTTGAGAGTCCTCTCTCCGTAGCGGCTGGTTACAAGCGTTGAGGACGGAATCGGCCATGTGAAGCTACCTGTCGCACCTGCGCTACCACCGCCGCCCGAATAACCGCCGCCGGAGCTTCCGCCGCCGCCTTGATTTGCAGCCGCCGCAGCCTCTGCAGCCCTGCGTCTGGCCTCTTCCTCGGCTCTAAGCTGAGCTATTATGGCATTTATTTGGCCGGATAACGCCTGCTCTTCCTCATACTTTTTGTTGAGTACAGCGGTGTGTTCATCGATATCGGCCTGTATGCCGGCTATTATCTCGGCCGCAGCCTTGACTTCTTCGTCCAGCTTTGCTTTCTGTTCCTGAAGCTCGGTATCTTTAAGTTTAAGCTCCTCTGCCATATTCTCATAATCGGCTTTTATCTCTTCGGTCTTTTCTCTGGCTTCTTTATATTGTTCGAAAAGTCTTTTATCGGATGAGATTATTTCGCCTATCATATCGAGATTTGTAAGAAGCTGAGGCAGACTTCCCGCCTTGAAAACCAGTGAAAGATAGCTGAGGTTGCCGTTTTCCTCCATTGCTCTGACACGCATCATGTAGGACTCGTACTGCTCTTCCTCCTGCTCTTTGGCCTTCTCTAAATCCCTGGATTTTTGGTCGATAAGTTGCGTATAGATATCGATTTGCTTGGTTATGATATCTATTTCCTCAAGTGTGAGGGCTATCTGCTCATCGATAGCCTGTTTTTTTTCCATCTCAGTCTTTTTTTGTCCGCTGAGTTCATTTATATCTGCCTGAACGGCATTTTTTTCATTGCGTACAGCCTCTCTCTTTTTTTCGAGAGCGTCTATATCGGCTTGAGAAGCTGCCAGCGCTCCGCTTCCTATTGCGGATAAAAGAACCGTTGCGAGCATTAAAGCCGCTAAAAATATAGCTATTACTGAAATTACTTTTTTGTTATGCATTTTTTCCTCCTTTTCAGCTCGGAAAACAAATCTATACCTTTAAATAGCTGCGGATAGCGTTCATGCCTCCGAAAACGCCTACTGCGATCCCTATTCCCAAAAAGCCAAAGAGAACGGGACTCATGAGCTCGGAAAACGGAATTACCGAAATAAGTTGAAGACCTTCGGAACCGACGGCTACCCTTTCTGTGAGCAGTGTGTAAATCCCCCACTCGGCAAAAAAGGCTAAAATTCCGCCTGCCGCGCCTAATATAAGACCTTCAACAACAAAGGGCAGGCGTATGAATGAGTTTGATGCACCGACCATACGCATTATAGCTATTTCTTCGCGTCTGGTATAGGTTGCAAGCTTGATGGTGTTGGTCATTATAAAGAATGAGACTATCATCAGTATTACCGTGAGCGCAAAAGACACTGCGCTGACAATATTTCTCATCGAAATAAAACCTCTGGCATATTCCAAGTGCGCCTTGACTTTGGCGATTCCGTCGAGAGCCTCAATCTGTTCTTTTGTTTCTTCCATCTTGCCTATATCGTTGAGATAGACAACATACCTGTGCCTTAAAGCCTCGGAGCCGAGCGATTCGAAAAGCTCGGGATCGAAGTCTTTTTTGAATTCTTCCATAGCCTCATCCCTGGTGATGAAGCTCACATTGCTGACATTGGGAATCTGAAGAAGCTTGCTCTCTAAAACCCTTGCGCCGTCGTCCATTAGTGTGTCATCGACAAAGGCAACTACCTGGTCGTTGCTTCCTTCAAGCTCGTCTATGAGCTTATCTATGTTCACAACCAAAAGCGCAAAGCTTCCCATTATAATGAGACACGCCGTGACTATAGTGACTGTAACGAATGACATGAGACCATGCGAGAAAATTCCGCTGAAACCGGACTTCAGCAGATATCCGATTCTATTAAAAAACATCGCTGTAATACCCGTTCTCTCCGTCACTCTTTACCTTGCCGTCTTCGAGGGAGATAACCCTTTTTGCAAAGGTGTTGACAAGCTCTTTTTCGTGAGTGACTATAAGTGTTGTTGTGCCCATTTCGTTTATTTTCTCTAAGAGCATCATAATTTCCAAAGAACGCGCAGGATCGAGGTTTCCGGTGGGCTCGTCCGCTATTATCATTCTCGGGCGGTTTACTATTGCTCTTGCTATGGCAACTCTCTGCTGTTCTCCGCCGGAGAGCTGCTTTGGATATCTGTTTTTGTAGTTTTCAAGGCCGACGAGCTCGAGTACATTCCCGACTCTCTCTTCAACCTCTTTGTTAGATGCGCCTATTACACGCATTGCAAAGGCCACATTGTCGTAGACCGTCATTTTGTCGATAAGTCTGAAATCTTGGAAGATAACTCCCAATGTGCGCCTGAGCGCCGGCAATTTTCTCCGCTTTATACGCCTCAAATCGAAGCCGTTTACACTTATTTCTCCTGAGTCTGTTTTTACTTCTCCTGTGAGCAGTTTGATTATACTTGTCTTTCCGCTGCCCGAAGGGCCTACAAGAAAGACCAGCTCGCCCTCGTGTATCTCGAGATCTATCCCATTAAGGGCAACATCAACATTTTTCCCGTAACGGAGCGTGACCTTTTCCATTTGAACCAAACTGTCCTCACCTCCAGTTCTGATTTAAAATCTGGTCTTGTTTTCTCTGGGACTCCAGATATTGGTGAACCAGCATTGCCACCTTAAATACTATGGCATGATCGAATTTTCTTAAATCCAATCCTGTAAGTTTCATTATTTTTTCGAGCCTGTAAACGAGCGTATTTCTATGGACATAGAGCTTGCGACTCGTTTCGGAAACATTCAGATTGTTTTCGAAAAACTTGTTGATTGTATATATTGTATCGGAATCGAGCGAGTCTATCTGCTTTTTCTTAAAAATTTCCGCAAGGAACATCTCGCACATTGTGACCGGAAGCTGATATATGAGGCGTCCTATTCCGAGATTGTCGTATTTAATTATTTTACTGCTGCTGTCGAATATTCTGCCAACATCTATGGCCATTTGAGACTGCTTATATCTATCGGCGAGTTCTCTGAGATGATAGGCTGTACCCGATATGCCGATTATGGTATTTATCGAGTGCTTTTCCCTTAGGTTTTCTTCTATTTTCTCTGCAAGTAAATAAAGTTTTTTCATCTGCTCGTCATTGATGAGCTCTTTTACTAAAACCGTATCTCTCTCGTTCATGGAAATCACAAAGTCGCGCTGTGGATCGGAAACCAGAGCCTGAATGTACTCGATGACCGATTTGTCTACCTCACCCTCTTGACGAACAAGAAGCACAGCTCTGTGCGAATCGGAGTTGAATTGGAGTTCCTTAGCCCTTATATACACATCTCCGGGAAGAATGTTATCGGAAATTATATTCTTTACAAACGATGCCTTGCTGTGTTTTTCCTCGTAACCGGCTTTTGCTTCGCTCATTGACACAGCTGCCAATATGCAAATACTGCGCGCAGCATCATCGACACCCGAAACAAAAACCGCAAAGTCGGTTTCGCTTGTCTCTTTTCTCAAGAACTTGTATGTGTTGCTCTCTGTGCGAATAACTCCCCCACTCACTTCGGTATCTGAGGACTTGAGATCCTCAAGCTTTGTGCCTATGAGTGAAAGCTCGCTACAGGCGATCACATAATTTTCTTCGTCGATTACTCCGACTATTCTTTCTGTCGCTTCTTTTATTTGAACTATTACGCCTTGAAAAACTCTACCGGACATCTGAAGTCTCCTAACTCGGCTGCTTTTAAAACTGTTTCGACAATAAGCGTGATTTTAAAATTACGTAGGATACTATACTATAAAATTCTTTTTTTTTCAAGAAAAAGGATGTTTTATCGACGCAAGCGGGCGTTAATTATCCCTTTTATTGCTCACAAGATGATTTTTTTAGGCAAAGCATCATAAGTTCATCACGACATATCTCTTTATACCGACCCTCGGAAAGATTTTTCGGAAGCGTGAAATTCCCTATTTTAAGCCTTTTAAGGCTTAAAACCCTCTTGCCACGGGAAGCAATCATTCGTTTTACCTGATGATATTTGCCCTCGCATATCTCTATTTCGCAGAGCCTGTCTCCCACTTGGCGAAGCTCGGCGGGTAGCGTTTTTGCGCCGTCTCTGAGTGTTATTCCCTCTTTAAACGCCGCTATGTCGTTCTCGTCTATATTTTCATCGGTTTCGGCCAAATAGAGCTTTGGAATCTTATTTTTCGGAGAGAGCATTTTGTGCGCAAAATTACCGTCGTTTGTTAAAATCAAAAGTCCCGTTGTATCTTTATCGAGCCTTCCGGCGGGAAAGAGCCCCAGCCTTTTCTCCTCAGCGCTCATAAGCTCCAAAACGGTTTGCTCTTTTTTATCTTCAGTTGCGCTTACATAGCCTTTGGGCTTGTTCATAACAAAATAGCGGTGTCGTGAGGCGCAAATTTCTTCCCCGTCTAAAAGAATAACGGCGCCCTCACGCTCGATTTTCTGCTCGGCGCACTCGGCCAATATTCCGTTTACACTGACCCTTCCCTCTTTAACTGCGCTCTTGGCCTCTTTTCGACTGAGTTTGCCGCTTTGGGAGAGTATTTTGTCGAGTCTTTCGAGCAATCTTATCGCTCCTTTATAGCTAATGCCCCTTGGCGCTAGACCAAAGGGCATTGATTAAAAACGGCTTTAATTACTTCTGAACTTCGATAACAACGCCGGAGCCGACCGTACGGCCACCTTCACGGATAGCAAAGCGGAGGTTTTCCTCAATGGCTATCGGTGTGATGAGTTCAACATCCATCTCGATGTTGTCGCCGGGCATGCACATCTCGACATTTTCGGGAAGGCTTATAACGCCGGTAACATCGGTTGTACGGAAGTAGAACTGGGGACGATAGTTGTTGAAGAAAGGCGTGTGACGGCCGCCCTCATCCTTGGAGAGAACATAGACCTGAGCCTTGAACTTGGTGTGGGGATTTATGCTCTTGGGAGCGGCAAGAACCTGACCACGCTCGACATCTGTCTTGGCTATACCGCGGAGCAATGTGCCGACATTGTCGCCCGCTTCTGCATACTCGAGTGTCTTGTGGAACATCTCTGTGCCGGTAACGACTGTTTCCTTAGTGTCTTTTATACCGACGATGGAGACCTTGTCGCCAACCTTGACTCTGCCACGCTCGACACGGCCCGTTGTAACTGTTCCGCGGCCTGTGATTGTGAAGACATCTTCGATGGGCATCAGGAAGGGAAGGTCGGCCTTGCGCTCGGGGGTCTTGATGAACTCATCGACATTGTCCATGAGCTCCCAAATGCACTTGTAGGGCTCGGCATTGGGATCTGTATCCTCGCAGTTTAATACCTGCAGAGCGGAGCCGATGATGACGGGTGTGTCATCTCCGGGGAAGCCGTACTCATTGAGGAGTTCGCGGACTTCCATCTCAACGAGCTCGAGAAGCTCGGGGTCGTCAACCTGGTCAGCCTTGTTGAGGAATACTACGACATAGGGAACGTTAACCTGACGAGCGAGCAGAAGGTGCTCACGAGTCTGAGCCATGGGGCCGTCTGTTGCGGCGATGACCAGGATTGCGCCGTCCATCTGGGCAGCGCCGGTGATCATGTTCTTTATATAGTCGGCGTGTCCCGGGCAGTCGACATGAGCATAGTGACGAGCTATTGTCTCATACTCGACATGCGAGGTGTTGATGGTTATGCCGCGCTCGCGCTCTTCGGGAGCCTTGTCTATCTGATCGTATGCTTGAACCTGTGCAGTGGAATCGGCACCGAGTGAAAGAACCTTGGTTATAGCGGCTGTAAGAGTCGTCTTACCGTGGTCGATATGTCCGATGGTTCCTATGTTGACGTGGGGTTTTGTACGCTGGAATACTTGCTTTGCCATTTTGATATCCTCCTAAATCTGTACTTTTAAATTTAAATTAATTTTTTATTATTTTGAGGTTTTAGCCTCTCTTGCCTATTATACCGTCACGAAGAGATTTTGGCAACTCGACATAGTGGCTGGGTTCCATGCTGTAAGTAGCCCTGCCCTGTGTTTTGCTGCGCAAATCCGTGGCGTATCCAAACAAGGTTGAAAGAGGCACATCTGCGTGTATTGCAACACTGCCGCGGTCTATGTCTGTTTTGGTTATCTGACCTCTTCTTGAGTTTAAGTCCGCCATGACATCGCCCATGCAATTGTCGGGCGCATTGACAGTGACTGCCATGATGGGTTCCAAAAGGGTGGGCGCCGCTTTTTCCATAGCCTCTTTGAAGGCCATGCTTCCGCAAATCTTGAATGCGAGCTCAGATGAATCGACCTCGTGGAATTGGCCGTCTACCAGACTGACCTTCACATCCACTACCGGGAAACCTGCCAAAACTCCCGCATTCATGGCGCCTCTTATTCCCTCGTCTACACTGGGAATATATTCCTTGGGGATGGCGCCGCCCGTAATCTTATCTACAAACTCATAGCCCTTGCCTTCGTTCGGCTCGACAACGAGCTTGACCTGAGCAAATTGGCCGCGTCCGCCTGACTGTCTGGCATAACGAGTGGTGACCGTGGCTTCCTGTGTGATGGTTTCTTTGTAGGAAACCTGGGGTTTACCTACATTTGCCTCTACCTTAAATTCTCTGAGAAGTCTGTCGACTATTATCTCTAAGTGAAGCTCGCCCATGCCTGCGATGATGGTCTGGCCGGAATCCTCGTCAATCCAGGTTTTGAATGTCGGGTCTTCTTCCGAGAGCTTAGAGAACGCCATGCTCATTTTCTCCTGACCGGCCTTTGTCTTAGGCTCGATTGCGATGCGTATTACAGGCTCGGGGAATTGCATAGATTCCAGGATAATTTGGGAGCCCTCTGTTGCGAGAGTATCTCCTGTCACGGTGAGCTTAAGGCCGATTGCGGCCGCAATATCGCCCGTGCGGACCTCTTCGACATCTTCTCTGTGGTTTGCGTGCATGAGCAGAATTCTGCCCACGCGCTCTCTCTTGCCTTTTGTGACATTCATGACCGTTTCGCCGGCCTTGAGTGTTCCTGAGTAGACTCTGAAATAGGCAAGCTTACCGTGAGGATCTGACACGATTTTGAATGCTATAGCCGAAAACGGCTCGTCGTCGCTTGCTTCTCTGAACAGAACTTCGCCTGTTTTCGGGTCGATTCCCTCAACAGCCGGAATGTCGAGAGGCGAGGGCATGTACGCCACTATGGCATCGAGGAGCTTTTGAACGCCCTTGTTCTTATATGATGTGCCGCAGGTTACGGGAATCATATCGACGCTGACTGTAGCCTTTCTTATGGCTGCAACAAGCTTTTCGCGCGGGACTTTCTCGCCTTCGAGATACATCTCCATAATTTCGTCATCGAAATCGGAAACAGCCTCGAGAAGTTGGATGCGGTACTCCTGCGCCAGCTCCTGCATATCCTCGGGAATAGGTTCTTTGTGACTCTCGCGGCCGAGGTCGTCATCGTAGAAGGTGGCCTCCATATCGACAAGGTCGATAATTCCGCAAAAATCGTCTTCGGCGCCTATCGGAAGCTGAATGGCCACTGCATTGGCCTTCAGGCGATCTTTAACCATTCCTATTACATTATAGAAATCGGCGCCCATTATATCCATCTTGTTTACATATATAAGCCTGGGGACATTATAGTGGTCCGCCTGCCTCCAAACCGTTTCGGACTGGGGCTCGACTCCTCCCTTTGCGCACAAGACAGTGACTCCTCCGTCGAGGACGCGGAGACTTCTTTCGACTTCCGCTGTGAAATCGACATGTCCGGGGGTGTCAATAATGTTGATGCGGCAATCATTCCACATACAGGTTGTCGCGGCGGAAGTGATTGTGATACCACGCTCCTGCTCCTGCTTCATCCAGTCCATGGTTGCCGTTCCGTCATGGGTTTCACCGAGCTTGTAGTTTCTACCCGTATAAAAGAGTATTCTCTCTGTTGTGGTAGTTTTACCCGCATCGATGTGAGCCATTATTCCTATATTTCTTGTGTTTTCAAGGGAAAATTTCCTGGACATATAATCTCCTGACTTACCATCTGAAGTGTGCAAAAGCCTTGTTGGACTCTGCCATCTTGTGTACATCCTCGCGCTTCTTTACCGAGGCTCCGACGCCGTTGCTAGCATCCATAATCTCGCCGGCCAAGCGTTCCTTCATTGTTCTCTCTCCGCGCTTGCGTGCGTAAGAAATGAGCCAGCGCAGTCCGAGAGCCTGGCGGCGTTCGGGCCTTACTTCTATAGGCACCTGATATGTCGCACCGCCGACACGGCGAGCTTTAACTTCCAAGCTGGGCATGATATTGTTCATGGCTTCTGTGAAAGCATCTAGCGGCTCTTTGCCGCTCTTTTCTTTAATAATGTCGAACGCATCGTATATAATCTTCTGCGCGACACCCTTCTTGCCGTCCAGCATTATTCCGTTCATAAGCTTTGTAACCAGAACGCTGTTATACACTGGATCGGGCAATATTTCTCTTTTGTGTATGTTACCTTTACGGGGCACTTATACTTCCCTCCTTCATTACATGATGAGATAATCGGTACTCGAGGTTTTTGCCTCGTCTGTGCCCTGCAAAAAATCTATATAAAGCAGGGCAAACTGCCAATTAAATTTTTATTTCGCGGCCTTAGGACGCTTTGCGCCGTACTTAGACCTGCCTTGACGACGCTTTTCAACGCCCTGTGCGTCGAGAGTTCCGCGGATGATGTGATAACGCACACCGGGAAGGTCTTTGACTCTTCCGCCGCGAATCATGACAACGCTGTGCTCCTGAAGGTTGTGGCCCATACCGGGGATATAAGCTGTTACCTCGTAGCCGTTTGTGAGTCTGACACGAGCAATTTTACGCAGAGCCGAGTTCGGCTTTTTGGGTGTGGCCGTTCTGACTGCGGTGCAGACACCGCGCTTCTGTGGACACGAAAGATCGGTTTCGACGTTCTTAATCGTGTTCATGTTCTTCTGCAGAGCGGGTGACTGAGAGCTGTATGTCGTCTTCTGTCTTCCTTTTCTTACCAACTGATTAAATGTCGGCATTTTCTTCCTCCTTTCTTGGCTTTTTTTGCCCAAAAACAGGGCTTTCAAGAAAAAATCGTTTGAGTAAAACATTACTCAAGCGATTTTATACGATAGCATAATTTCTCTTATTAGTCAAGCGAAAATTCTGCTTTTATTTAAGCTTTTGTTTGGTAAATAGTACTAAATTGAACTTATGCGACCTTGAGTGTTTGAAGAACTCTCTTATAATCGTCGCTACCCTCGGCATATAAAGTCGGACAGTAGTCATTGGAGTCTTTCTTTCCGCTTAAAGAACACGGAATTATTATCGTGTCGCCAAGCCTTACCTCGCCCGTACCTGAAACGATAACCTTTTGCTGAACAATGGCGGTATCTTTATTGTCGGGGTTTGTATTTCCGCCGTAGCAGAGATTTGCCAGTGAATAGAAAATCGGTTTGCCGTTGTAGAACTCTATGGGCTGTGGGACTTTGGAGTTGCTTCCTACAATTATATCGGCGCCTGCATCTATCATCGCTCTTGCCTGTGCCACAACAAGCTGAGACGGAGTCGCCGCAGAGTTTACGCCACAGTTCATGTAGACAATCTTGATATCGGCTTCGAGCGCCTTGAGCTGCTCTATAGCTTTTTGAACAAGAGTTTCGAGTTTTTGATTGCTCTCGACCTCGTTGAACGAAACAACGCCTATCTTAAGACCTCTCGGGCACTGATAGACTATGGGGGTGCTTCCGTCGGTATATTTGACGCCGACAGCCTCGACAGCGGCTATTGTATCTTTGTAGCCCTTTTCGCCGTAATCTATGCTGTGGCTGTTTGCAAGGCAGACGCATTCAACCGAGCCTTCCTTAAGTATCTGTGCGTACTTCGGATCGCCTTTGAACTTATACTGCTTTGCCGTAGGCGTGCTACCGTCGGTAAATGCGTTTCCGAGGTTCACAAGCGTGAAGTCGTCTTTGCCGAAAAAGTCTTTGAGGTTGCTAAAAGGATAGGAATAGTTTTCTTTTACAATGTCTACAAAACTGTTCCTGACGGCTCCCCACTCGTGGAGCTGACCGAGCAGGCAGTTTCCGCCCAAGCTTATGGTGAAAATCTCCTCTTTCGGAGGCTCGGGCGTGGGTTCGGGCGTGGGCTCGGGCGTGGGCTCGGGTGTGCCGGCGGGCGCTCCTGCTTGAGAGTTGCCGCCCGGCGTAAGCTCACTCAGTTCGGTACCGGGGGATGCTGCGGGAGAGCCGGAAGACACGCGCGAGGATGGCGAATTTACGCTTAGCGCTATCAGTCCGCCCAAAAGCAACAGGATTGCAAAAAGGATCTTTTTCATTTTATTTAAATCCCCTCTCGCTTATTTCTATTTAAGAATTTTATCAATAAATGTGTAAAAAGTAAACTCTTTTTTTGTTTTCGGAGCTTTTTACGCCCAAAAGCTAACACATTTTCGATTTAATTAAGTCTGCGCGACCTCGGCTTCGGTTTTTTTCCTTGAGAGTCGCCGATTATCTCTGTATAATGCAGATAACATGGGAGGTATTAAAATGCAAAAAAATATAGCGGATTTTAAATTTGAAGAGCGCATACAGGGCTTTTATGTAATAAGCAACATTTCTATAAATAAAACCAAAACAGGCTCCGATTTTCTCTCGGCAACACTCAGCGATCAAAGCGGCTCTCTGGAGCTTAAAGCTTGGGACTATTCGGGAGAGCTCAGCCCTTCCGACAACGGCAGCATAGTTAAAGTGAGGGGAGTTGTCGGAAAATACAGGGAAAAGCTCCAACTGGTTGCCGACAGGCAGGGCGGCAGTACTAATCTGAGACTCCTCAGCGAGAGCGATGACATTTCGGACCTCGACATACTCCCCATAGCTCCCGTTGACCTTAAAGAGAGCTATGAATATGTACTCAAATCTATAAACAGCATGAGAGACCCCGACTATAAGAGGCTCTGCATTGAGATGCTGAGGGTACATGCAAACGACTTTGTAAAAATTCCCGCCGGCAAATCGGTTCATCACGAGTTTATCGGCGGTCTGCTGATGCACAGCTCAAACATGATGAAAATTGCAGAATTTTTGGCCGATTTCTACTCGGACTTTATAAACAAGGATTTACTAATGGCGGCGGCCTTGCTGCATGATATTTCAAAAATAAGAGAATTCGAGCTCAGTCCCACCGGACTTGTTACAAAATATTCAACTGAGGGAATGCTTTTGGGGCACCTTTACATGGGCGCGCAGGAGGTGGCCGCCATGTCGGAAAAATTGGGAATCGACAGGGAAAAATCCATGCTTTTAGAGCACCTCATTCTTTCGCATCACGGCGAGCCCGAGCACGGGGCGGCCGTTCTGCCTCAGACAGCCGAAGCGGAGCTACTTTCGATGATAGACTTAATTGACAGCCGCATGGAAATATGCCGCTCTGCGCTCCTTAGCACGGAGCCTATGAATTTTTCCGAGAAGATATACGGCCTTGACTACCGAAAAATTTATAAGCATGATTTTGATTTTACCGGCGAGGAATAACTTGCATTGATAATTTAAAGAAAAAGGCGGGAGCATG
>CAYFQE010000023.1:0-2413 GCA_964345235.1 uncultured Oscillospiraceae bacterium
TATCGGACATTCCGTAGCGGGTTACCATCTTTCTGGCAAGGTCGGTAGCTCTTTCAATGTCGTTGGAGGCGCCTGTCGTCACAATATCAAATACTATTTCTTCAGCTGCTCTTCCTCCGCAAAGCACTTCCAGCTGTCTGTAAGCGTCTTCTTTACTCAGCAGCACTTTTTCGTCTTCTTCAACCTGCATGGTGTAGCCCAGGGCGCCGGATGTTCTGGGAACAATCGTAATCTTTTGTACGGGCGCCGAGCCTGTTTGCATTGCGGCGACAAGGGCGTGTCCGATTTCGTGATAAGCCACAATACGCTTTTCCTTTTCCGAGAGGATGGCGTTTTTCTTTTCGGCGCCGGCAATTATTGTCTCAACCGATTCGGCCAGGTCATATGTGGTTACACGGCTTCCGCCCATGCGGACAGTTCTCAAGGCCGCCTCGTTTACAATGTTTGCAAGCTGAGCTCCCGAAGCTCCCGCGGTCATACGCGCGATAAGGTTGACATCGATATTTTTATCTGTCTTAACTTTCTTTAAATGTACTTTTAAGATTTCCTCTCTGCCTATCAGGTCGGGCAACTCAACCCTCACCTGGCGGTCAAATCGGCCCGGACGAAGCAGAGCGGGGTCTAAAACATCGGGTCTGTTTGTGGCCGCAAGGATGGTAACGCCCTTGTTGCCTTCAAAACCGTCCATCTCCGTGAGGAGCTGGTTTAGAGTTTGCTCACGCTCATCGTTGGTGCTGAACTGCGAATCTCTCTTCTTGCCTATAGTGTCTATCTCATCTATAAAAACTATGCAGGGCGCCTGTTTGCTTGCCTGGTCAAATAGCTCTCTCACTCTTGCCGCGCCTCTGCCCACAAACATCTCAACGAATTCAGAGCCCGAAATCGGGAAGAAAGGCACATCCGCCTCTCCGGCCACAGCTTTTGCCATCAAGGTTTTTCCCGTTCCCGGGGGACCGACTAAAAGCACACCCTTAGGACATTGAGCGCCTACCTCTTCATATTTTTTGGGGTTGTTGAGATAGTCGATAATTTCCATCAGAGACTCTTTGGCTTCTTCCTGTCCCGCCACATCTTCAAAGGTCTTTTTATCCTTATCGGGTGTGTAAACCTTGGCTCCTCCCTGTCCGTGGATATTCAATCCGGCAGCGCCCATCTTGCTCGCCATATTTTTGCTGATTTGTCTTCCTATTAAGAAGAAGATTAGGATGGGTATGCCGTAACTCAGCAGAGCCGAAAGCAGCAGGTTCGGTTTTTCGGGAATCTCGGCGGCGTAGTTAATTCCTTTTTCCTGCAGCATTTGCGGCAGCTCGGGATTATCTACAACGCCTGTTTTATAAATACGGAGCTGTCCGTTTTCTTCCTTGGTGTATCTGATTTCCGTGTCTGTAAATTGTACTTCCTGTACTTCTCCCGCCTCTATTGAGTTAATAAAGTCATAATATGTCGTCGTTCGCACTTGTCTTGACAAAAACGCCGGCATGATAACCATATTAAAAATCAAGATAACCAAAATAGCGATACCGTAATAATAAATCAACGGCCGCGGCATCTTTTTGGGATTCGGGTTGTTATAGTTTTTATCGTTCATATATGCCTCCTATTAAAATCATATTTTGTCGAGCAATTTACATCTCTACAATATGAACAGCATTTCCATGTTCTTCTATAAGCTTAATTAAATCGCGGCTTTTAAGCCGAACGGTCGCAGTGTTTTCGTTCGGATGGCATCCTATCATTGCGCTTCCTTCGAGAAAGCTCTTGTCAAAATAAAATTCAACTCTTCTTTCATCGTCGTTTAATAAGCCGAAAGGCGTAACGGCGCCCGTCTCGAGCTTCATAATCTCGAGCAAGTCTTCACCGGATGCAAAGGTAAGCGGCTTTAAACCGTGTGTTTTTCTAAGCTCCTTTAAATTCACACGCTTCTCGCCTTTAACGCTTATTAAATAGTAGTTTCTCCTTTTGTCGTCACGGACAAATAGGTTTTTGGCGTTGTCCTCGGGATGCGGAAGATTGACCTCAGCCAGTTCTTCCATGTTTAAAACCGCCTTGTGTTCCGTTGCTTCATAGGAAATTCCTTTTTGTTTTAGAAAATCATATATCTCTGTTTTATTCATGTGCTTCACCTGCTTTTTTTAGCTTTCTTTTTATTTCGATTCGGGGAAAAGCAAGTGGGCAAGATGTCTTCCGTCTACGCCGCCAAGCCTAAGTCCCTCTAAACAGTAATGGCAGTAGCAGACTACAATATCGGTTTTATACCTCTTGCAATATTCTTTCATAATCTCGGCCTGCTGCTCTTCCGTATGCGGTGTGAATTTTCCAACGGAGCCTTCAACATAAAATTTCGGCGCTACTTTCGGGTTTCTCGGCGGCTGAGGGCGATATAACGAAATTCCGCAAAACTCTGTATTCTCAT
>CAYFQE010000023.1:2513-4409 GCA_964345235.1 uncultured Oscillospiraceae bacterium
TGTATTCTCATCAGTTTATTGTTTATTGATTTTTAAGAAAATCAATAATAGCCGATGTAGAGGGCGGGCAGCCGCCTATGCTTTTGCATATGCCGGAAGTGCATTGCCCCACGCCTGTTCCATCAGCCTCGGTACCTTTATAGCCCTGTCCGATTAGAACGGGGTTTTTCTTGAAGCGATACAGTCCGCCCTCTTCATCAAGCCTAGAAAGAGCGCGTATCAAATTTGCATAGCATGCCGAGCATGCATCTTTTGCATTTACATATCGTGAGAGCTCCTGCACTTTTCGTGAGGGCGAGGGCTTTGCAATGCTTTCATCACGGCTCAAAACAACAACCTCGGCGCTGTCAATATCAGCGCTTCCGACCCCTATTTCTTCCGCAATTTTTATATATTCAACATCATACGGCCTATAGCCGATGTTGTCCGCTATGTATGAGTCGATTAAAACGGGGTCTGTGCCGCAGAAAATGCGGTTCATCTGCACAGGGTTTCCACCTTCCTCATAATCGAGATCGCCGCATATGCCGTCGACTAAAATAAAGTTCTGCTTAATTATCTTGTTTACATAGGCAATGGGCGTATGAAGGCCGCGTGCGTGGAATCTTCTCTTTTCCCTATCGGAAATACAGCCCTTCATGTTCTTAAGAGCCCCTGTTATCAAGGTCTGGCAGTGGCCCTTTAACACGGGTATGTTTATGAGAAAATCCAGAGAGAGCACCTTGTTGCTTATCTCCATATCCATGCCCTTAAAAGTTTTTATGCTGTAGCTATCTTGCTTGATGTCAAAAAGCGGCACGCCGTATTTTTGAGAAATCTCCTCATACCCGCAAACTCTAAAGGCTTTTTTCGTGCTCTCTCCCGCCCATGCGCTCTCTAAAATTACAATATCGTCGTGCCCCTGCTCTTTTAGATATTCAACCAAAGCCGAAACTATAAGCGGCGATGTTGTTGCGCCCGAGTACGAAGGTTTGGCCACAACCAAGTTGGGCTTAATGCCTATATAAGCGTCTTTGGGTATCATTCTTCCAAGCTCCGCCTTTTCAAGAACTTCCCGTGTCATCTTACGCAAATCTTCGCCATATGTTTGAATTATTTTATTTTTCACTGTTTTCACTCCTTGGCTTCGGCACCTGAATTTCGTTGTTTTAGGTGCATTTTCCAATTCTTGCTTCTATTATATCGATAGTCTCGTCTTCCGTAAATGAAAAAAGATTGAGTGCGGGTTTTCTTTGTGCTATCTTTATAATATTATCAGCTTATGCGTAGGCAAACATTTGACCAAGCTTACAGTAATCGGATATGATTAGGGTAATAAATATAGAATAAACGGAGGAATTATCATGAGTGAAAATAAAAATATGAGCGTTTTTGAAGCTATATCAACACGCAGAAGCGTTCGCAACTTTACCGACGAAATTATAAGCTCTGATACTATGGACGAGCTCATAAGATTGGGGACCATGGCGGCCTCTGCAAGAAACAAGCAGCCCTGGGCATTTCTCATTATGCAAGGCAAAGACGAGATATTAAAGCACGATGAGCCTGCCAAAGCAAAACGACTTGAGACCCTCCCAATCAACACTCCTTATCATAGGCTGCTCTCGAACCCCGATTACAGAGTGTTTCAAAACTCCTCGAATCTGCTCCTCATCTATGGCAACGCAGAAAACCCCTTTTATGTGAACGACTGCACGCTTGCCGC
Source organism: uncultured Oscillospiraceae bacterium (assembly GCA_964345235.1). GTDB lineage: Bacteria > Bacillota > Clostridia > Oscillospirales > Oscillospiraceae > Scatomorpha. Next base: position 4,219 of record CAYFQE010000023.1, read on the forward strand.
CGCAAATATCATGCTCGCCGCTCACGGAATGGGCTTGGGAACCTGCTGGATAGGCTTTGCCGCCAACTATTTAAACACTCCCGAGTTTAAGAGCGCATATGGAGTTGAGGACGGATATGAGCTGGTGTGCGCAATGACAATCGGCTATCCGGCAGGCCCCGTAACCAAAGTCCCTGCCAGAAAAGAGCCCA
>CAYFQE010000023.1:4509-5665 GCA_964345235.1 uncultured Oscillospiraceae bacterium
GAGGTAAAAATGAAGCAATCGTCAAATGTACTAAAAGAATATTCTTGGATTTTAGCGGCGCTTTTTTGCACCGTGCTTTGGGGCACGGCATCGTCAGCCATCAAGCTAGGCTATGCCGTTTTTCCCGTGGACACAACGGAGCCCTTTAATGTAATTTTGTTTGCGGGCATCCGCTTCGTAGGCGCGGGCATTTTAACTCTGCTTATAACCAAACCTCTTACACACGAAAGCCCCAAACTGAGCAAAGATATGTTCCGCCCCATTGCCGTTTTGTCGGTTTTTCAAACCATTTTGCAGTATATCTTTCTGTTTCTGGGCTTGGCCGCAGTCTCGGCATCGGCCGGCGCAATCTTAACCGGAACAAGCGTCTTCTTCACCGTAATTTTGGTTACAATGATTTTCAGAACCGAGCCGCTGACAGGCAGAAAGTTTTTAGCAACCCTTTTAGGACTTGTCGGAATAATAGTGTTAAATCTGGGAAAAGACTTCAGTTTTAAGTTTCGTTTAAGCGCCGAAGGCTTTGTTTTGATGTCGTCGCTTATGAATGCTCTGGCAAATATGTTCATGAGCAAATACGGCAAAAAACACAACCCCATGGCTCTAACCGGCTATCAGTTCCTGTTCGGCGGATTGTTTTTGGTGCTTCTTTCCGTATTGATGGGAGGCTCTGTGGGCATACCCGATATCCGCGGAGCAGCCGTAATGTTCTTTTTGATGCTCATATCTTCTTTGGCATACGGCGTATGGTCTATACTCCTCAAAATCAGACCGACGAGTCAGGTTGTAATATTCCACTCTTTCATTCCGGTTTTCGGCGCATTTTTCAGCTGGCTTATTCTTGGTGAAAACATTTGGAATTGGCGAATTTTGGTCGCCCTTGCTCTCATATCGCTGGGCACCCTTTTGGTAAACTATGTGCCGAAAGCCGCTGAAAAGATACAGGAAAAGTAATAAGCTTGGTTTATAAATTTTAAAATATTAAGACATAAAACTGATATGCTCGGGGCAAAAGCACCCCGAGCATATCAGTTTATATATTTCGTTTTTACTTTGGATTAAAAATTCTATTATAAAACTATTCGTCAAATGTAATCATCTTTGCCCATTCGAAAAACTGCTGTTCATATTTGGGGTAAATATCTTCATAGGTTGCAAA
>CAYFQE010000023.1:5765-14111 GCA_964345235.1 uncultured Oscillospiraceae bacterium
CCCATTCGAAAAACTGCTGTTCATATTTGGGGTAAATATCTTCATAGGTTGCAAACTGAACCACCCAGAACGCATCGGGAGCCTTATATATAACCGAGAAATATTTGTATGTTTGATTTGTATCCGGGTTGAAGAATGAATAAGTAAAGTAATTAACACCGTCGGTTTCTTTTATTTCTGTGGGCGAATAACCCTTGTTAATTTCCAAAACCGCCGCTCCATACTCTTCCAGAGTATATTTATCCAGGCCTGCATAATCAGCAAAAGCTTCTTTATATATGTTAAACTCTCCGACTATACAAATTTCTTCACCTTGCTCAGGGTAATCCTCGGGATATTTATAGTCGTCGCTGAGAACAAATTCTATCGCCTGTGAGCAGCATGCAGCCGCATCCGAAATTATGCAGGCAAAATATCGTTTGCCTGTATTCTCGTCTTTGTAAGAGGCAAATATGCCCTCCATCTTCACAATCTTGCCAACATAGCTCTCCGGCGAATACATTATACGAAATAGCTCGGAGTAAACCATTGTTTTTGAAAGCACCGTTAAATCAATGTCTATACCCTCCTCGGTGTTTACGGTTTTTTCAGCTTCCTTTATCTGATTCGATTCAGACACATTATTATCCACGCTCTCTTTAAAAACATCGGATTCGTTAGCGGATTGCTTGCCGTTATCTAATCTTTTCTGGTCTGCTTCAGCCATTCCCGCTTCCAGCGCATCACTTACTCCCGCAGTTTGGTTTTTCGCTTTTCCGGAAGAGTCTATATTTCCGCAGCCGTATGACACGAATATGAGCGTAATGCATAGAAATAATACAAGATATTTTTTTCATTGGCGCACTACTCCGGTCATCATTTCTGCCGCTCTGCAAATTAAAAAGGCCGCAACCAACACAGCGACAATCGTTGAGCCTACGGGCGTTCCTGCCAAAATTGATATTACAATTCCCGAAAACGCACATATCACCGAAAGTATTGCCGAGAATATCGTGACCGCCTTGAAGCTTCGGAAAAGCCGCATTGCCGACAATGCGGGAAATATAACCAATGCGGAAATGAGCAGCGACCCCACAAGATTCATCGCCAATACAATAATAACCGCAACAACTATAGCTATCAGCAGATTGTAGGCGTCGGCATTCGTGCCTGTCGCTTTTGCGAAATTCTCGTCAAATGTCACTGCGAATATTTTGTTATAAAACATAATGAAAATAATTAACACGGCTATCGACAAAACAACGCTCAAGAAAACCTCTTTCTGCGTAAGTGTCAATATAGAGGTTGAACCGAAAAGCGTGCTGCAAACATCGCCCGAAAGGTTTGACGAGCTTTTGAATAAATTCATTGTAAGGTAGCCAAACGCCAATGCACCTACCGAAATCATGGCAGTGGCGGCATCTCCCTTAATCTTGGCGCTCTGCCCTGTTCTAAGAATTAAAACGGCGCTTAAAACAGTAAGCGGCATCACGAGCAACATTTTGTTGCTCAAATTCAAAACGCTTGCTATGGATAATGCCCCGAACGCAACATGAGATAAGCCGTCGCCGATAAACGAAAACCTTTTCAGCACCAAAGTCACGCCGAGAAGCGAGGAGCACAGTGCAACAAGAACCCCCACAATCAGTGCATACTGTACAAACGGGTACTCAAGGTACATTGAAAGTTTATTTATCACCGCTCTCACCGCCTTTACTCTGCATCAGAAAAATTTTTCCTGTGTCGCTTTTTAAATATTCATCTCGTGTGCCGAAAAAAATCGTTGCACCTATATGTAGGATATGGTCGGCATAGCAGACGGCTGCCGCAATGTCGTGAGAAATCATGATAATGGTTATGCCCTCGCGGTTTAGTTCCTCAATCAGGTCGTACATTTCCGAAGCGGCTTTCGGATCGAGCCCCGATACCGGTTCGTCGAGCAGTAAAAGCTTTTGTGTCGCACATAATGCCCTGGCCAAAAGAACTCTCTGCTGCTGTCCGCCCGATAATTCCCTGTAACAACGATTTTTTAGGGATGTTATTCCCATACGCCGCATGTTTTCTTCGGCAAGTTGCTTTTCTTCTTTTTTATAAAACGGTCTGAGACCGCAACACCCCTGGCATCCGGAGAGAACTATTTCTCTCACGGATGCGGGAAAGTCCTTCTGCACATCGGTCTGCTGAGGTAAGTAGCCTATTTCGTTTTTCTTAAGCCCATCGCCAATCAGAATATCCCCGCCAATCGGCTCTTGGAGATTGAGCAGAGTTTTAATAAGTGTGGTTTTGCCGGAGCCGTTTTCTCCCACTATGCAGAGATAATCCCCTTTTTTCACAGAGAAATTAATGCCCTCTGCAATAGTGTGCGAATCATAGCCAAGCGACAGATTTCGAACTGTGATTAAGTCCATAGCCGCTTCCTACTTCAGCGCATCCTTCAGAACGGATAGGTTTTTCTCCATTATAGAAAGATAGCTTGCACCGCTTTGAACATCTTTTGCTGTAATTGACTGCATTGAATCCAATGTGAGAATCTTTTGGTCCTTAGATTTCGTATTCTTTATTATTGTTTCCGCAATCCTGTGATCGCTTCCTTCAATTGTCATAATCGAATGAAGAGAAAGCTCGTCCATCTTCTTTGCAAGGAAGCTGATTGTTTCAAAATCCGCCTCGGTTTCGGCAGAACAGCCTACAAAGGCGGCATAGTATGAAAGACCGTAATCATCTGTAAGATAGCGGAACGGAAAACGATCTCCGAAAAGAAGCGTGGAAACACCCGCGCCCGAAACAACAGCCTTATATTCCGCATCGAGAGCGTTAAGCCTTTCGATATAAGCTTCGGAATTCTTTTTGTAGATATCCACATTTTTAGAATCAAGCGCCTGGATTGCCTTGGAAATTTTTTCTGCAAGTAAAGATGCATTGCGGAGGGACAGCCAAACATGCTCGTCATACTCGGCTTCCTCTCCCTCGTGCTCGTGCTCATGCTCGTGCTCCTCACCGTGTTGCTCTTCACCGTCTGCATGGGCATGGTCATGGTCCTCTTCCTGCATACCCTCAACCATTTCTTCCTCTTTGACAGAATTTCCAAGTACTTCCATAAGATTTATTACAAGCATGTCCTCATTTTTTGCCTGTTGCAAGGTTTTTTCGACCCATGCATCAGATTCCCCTCCTACATAGATAAAAATGTCGCAGTTGGAAATCTTTAAAATATCATCGGCAGAGGGCTGAAAGCTGTGGAGATCGACGCCTTTGTCTAAGAGCATTGTCACCTCAGCGTTCGATGGATTATTTCCGAGAATGTTCATCACCCAATCATATTGAGGAAAAATTGTAGTAACTATTTTAAGCTTGTTAGAACCTTCTGCAGTTTCATTTTTCTCGTAATTGCAAGCGGAAAGACAGCCGATGATTAAAGCGGCAAATACAAAAATGGATATATATTTTTTCAAAATAAAAACCTCCGTAAACTTTTTAAATTTGAGCGTAAAACGCAAGGGCAAATCGAAAGCCCGAAATGATTGCAGTTCGCCCTTTGAGGAGGTTATTTCAATTATTCAATCTGACTTTTCTCGAAACTATCGTTTCATGCATGAATTCGGACGCAAAAACAAACGCGAAAACAGTCAAAAAAACGAGCAGAAAAGCTGTCGCTATCTTCAATACCGTTTCATCAGCAACTTGACGAATAGCCTTTTCACAGTATCTTATGCAGACACAAATATGGCAATGTTCGCCGATACAATCATGTTTTGACTCTACAGCAATATAGAAAGAAGAAAAGAACATTATAGCAAGCATTACAAATACCATAACGCCTGCCGCAAATCTTTTATATTTTGATATAATCGGGTTTTGCATTCCGCTTCTTCCTTGCGCTAATATGAGAATCGCTTTAATTTATACTCCCTATATTACATTTTGTCAACCAACTCGCCAACGATTCCTCATTTCCTCCAGCTCAACCCAAGCTTCGAAAAGCCGCTCTCGAAGCTCTGCCTTGGAAAGTTTATTTATTTCCTTTTTTATTTCTTCATAATGCTCTTGTTCTCTCGCCTCTTCCTTCGCTTCCCGATACAAGTCCGCCATAAATTCCCTGCCCCGTTTGTTCCCAGAAAATAACCTTTTTTTCGTTGTAGTAGTCCATACCTTTCCAAATAGAACTCTCACCGGCAGTTTCAATTAATCCCATAATTATCGCCTTTCCTTATTTTAACGGATTTATCGAAAGTTTTTCACACAAGTCACTTAGTTATATTTCCAAAACATCCCCGCAGGAAATATAGTCCAGGTGTTTCATCTTTTTCGACAAATAGTCAAACGCCTTTTCGCCCGTGCAGTGGCAGGTGTAAAACTTTGTGTTTTCATAACTCTCCAGTTCGGCTGAAATATCATCCAAGAGCGCATCAGCTACGGTCTTTTTTGCAGTGGGGTTATACAAATGAAAGCCCCCTATGCAGATATCGGGCTTATACTTTGCCGCTTTTTCCATTATATTGGTAACTCCGGCATGTCCGCAGCCCAAGATAAGAGCTATTTTTTCTTCCGAGATTATCAAATTCTGCTCGTGCAAAAACTTATCTCTGCCGTTTTTATCATAAAGCGAATCGTTGGCGGAAGAGCGCAGTTTGTCCGTATCGGTCACCGTAAATAAAAACAGCTCATCATCAATTTTATAGTCGCCCTCAAGGAGCTTCACTTGTCTGTGATTCTTAAGACTGCCATCGAGGCCTATCGGAACTTTTACAAGCAGGACCTTACTGAAATAGGGTTCGAATGCCGCCTTTTGCACATAAACATTTGCATCGCTGTTTATCTCCAAAAAACTTTTTAATGCGCCGCCGTGATCGTAGTGCCCGTGAGAAATAATCACCGTGTCTGCTTTCGAAAGGTCTATACCCATTTTTGCGGCATTTTCAAACACCGTATCGTCGGGCCCCAAGTCGAACAGTATTTTATGCCGCTTTGTTTCTATATAAAAAGAAAGTCCGTGTTTGGCCTTAAGTCCCGATTTTGCGGTGTTTTCCACCAATGCGCTTATTTTCATAAAATTGTCCCCCGTATACTATATATTTTAAGCAACAGTTTTTACCTATATTTTTTTACAATCCTCAAAAGAGAATTGTTTTTTCATTTTCGGCAAAAATCACTGCAATCGCTTTAAAATCCTTATATATGCAATAGTAAAACAGCGCAATTAAAAAGTAAAGCAAAAGTGCCAAAACTGCGATTTATAATTTTCAATATTTATGCATAAAAATACATTGCTTTTTATTCCGAAATAGGTTATCATGTTGCAACACCGAAAATATTGGTGTAAATGTAGGCGTTTTATAGAATCTAAAACAGAAAAAGCAGACTCTTGGCAGACGGAAAAGAAAGTTTAATATGTATAAATATTCGCATCTGCATGGGCGAGAGTTGCTTGAAACAAAGCTTTTATGCGCCAATTTTTGATAAGAGCAATTAATCAATTCAAGGAGATTTTAAAATGAAAAAAGAGGACATCAAAAAAATCGTATTGGCCTATTCCGGCGGTTTAGACACCTCCGTCATCATATATTGGCTTAAAGAGAACTACCCCGGCTGTGAAGTCATAGCCGTTGCCGCAAATGTGGGCCAGCAAGACGAGCTGGACGGCTTAGAAGAAAAGGCCCTAAAAACCGGCGCTTCCAAGTGCTATATTTTGGACTTGGTCGATGAATATGTTGAAGAATATATTCTCCCCTGCCTAAAGGCGGGCGCCGATTACGAAGGCTACTTGCTGGGCACGGCCAACGCAAGACCCCTTATTGCCAAGCATTTGGTTAAAGTTGCACAGCTCGAGGGTGCCGATGCCATCGCTCACGGCTGCACGGGCAAGGGCAACGATCAGGTCAGGTTCGAGCTTGCGCTTCGCCACTTTGCGCCGAATATGCACATAATTGCACCCTGGAGAGAGTGGGAGCTTAAATCCCGAGAAGATGAAATCGCCTACGCCAAGGCCCATGACATAAAGCTTAAAATCAGCTCCGAGACTAACTATTCCAAAGACAAGAACATTTGGCATCTCTCGCACGAGGGCTTGGATTTGGAAAACCCCGCAAATGAGGCTCAAATTAGAAAAGAGGGCTTTTTGGAGATGTCGGTATCCCCCATGGATGCTCCTGACGAGCCCGAGTTCCTCAGCTTAGAGTTTAATCAGGGAGTTCCCACAGCGCTAAACGGCGAGGCCATGTCCTTAACCGACATAGTTTTAAAGCTGAACGCACTGGGCGGAAAGCACGGCATCGGCATTTTAGACCTTGTGGAAAATCGTTTGGTCGGCATGAAGTCCAGAGGCATTTACGAAACGCCCGCAGGCTCCATATTATATGAAGCTCATAAAATTTTAGAGTCCATAACACTCGATAAAGACACCAAGCACGAGAAAGACCGTGTGGCCCTGCGTTACGGCGAACTGGTATATAACGGTTTTTGGTTCGGCCGCTTAAAGAAGGCTCTGGACGCTTTTGTAGATGTCACCCAAGAGCGGGTGACGGGCAAGGTGAGCCTGCGTTTATATAAGGGCAATATTCTAAATGCCGGCGTAAGCAGTCCTTATTCTTTATACAGCGAAGAGGTTGCAACCTTCGGCGAGAGCGACTACAATCATAAAGATGCCGAAGGCTTCATAAAGCTGTACGGCCTGCAGAGCACAATGGAAGCGACAATGCTCGCAGCTTTAGGAGAGGAAGAATAGAAATTCATGGCCAAGCTCTGGGAAGGTATAACAGACGGCACACAAGATGCCGTTGCAGAGGATTTTAACGCCTCGATTCGAGTGGATAAGCGCATGTTCGAAGAGGACATTCTGGGCAGTATCGCTCATGTCACCATGCTCGGAAAAGTCGGCGTAATAGAGGAAAAAGAGTCTCAGCTTATATCCGAGACTCTCGCCTGCATGCTTGACGAAATTAAAAGCGGCAAGCTTGTCATCACTAATGACACCGAAGATATCCACAGCTTTGTCGAGCTTGAACTTACCGCTCGATTGGGCGACTTGGGGAAAAAACTGCACACTGCCAGAAGCCGAAACGATCAGGTAGCTCTGGACTTGCGCCTTAATTTGATGAAAGAAATTAAAACACTTGCCGCTCTTGCCGAAAATCTGCAAACAGCTCTTCTGTTTCAAGCTAATGAGCATGTCGAAACCATTATGCCGGGCTATACCCACCTGCAAAGAGCCCAGCCCGTCTCTTTTGCTCAGCACCTTATGGCATATGTGGAAATGCTCGAGCGCGACAAGGAGCGCTTAATTCAAACCTATGAGCGCACAGCCGTTTCACCTCTGGGGGCGGCCGCCTTGGCAGGCACCTCCTATCCCATAAATAGGCAAATGACGGCCGAGCTGCTGGGCATGAGCGGAGTTTCTAAAAACAGCATGGATGCGGTTTCGGACAGGGACTTTGTTTTGGAGCTTGCGTCCGACTTGGCCATTCTTATGATGCACCTCTCCAGACTTTCGGAAGAGATTATCTTGTGGTCGGGCTTTGAGTTCGGCTTTATATCTTTAAACGACAACTACAGCACCGGCTCTTCCATAATGCCGCAGAAGAAAAACCCCGACATGGCGGAGCTTATCCGAGGCAAAAGCGGCCGTGTATTTGGAAACCTCATGGCTCTTTTAAGCGTGATGAAAGGGCTCCCCTTGGCCTATAACAAAGACATGCAAGAGGATAAAGAGCTGATTTTTTCCTCGGTAGACACGGCAAAGGTCTGTTTGGAAGTTGCCACAGGCATGATAAAAACAATGAAAGCAAAGTCCGATAACATGCGCCAAGCGGCGGCAAAGGGCTTTATAAACGCAACCGATTTGGCCGACTACTTGGTTTCAAAGGGTCTTGCCTTTAGAGATGCCTATAAAATATCGGGACAAATTGTGGCGCATTGCATTGAAAAGAATTGCAGTTTAGAAACCTTGGATTTAGATACTTATAAGTCCTTCTGCCCTTTAATAGACAAAGGCGTTTATGAAGCGGTAGACCTTTTAGCCTGCTTAAAGCGGCGAAACTCAGAGGGCGGCACAGCCCCCGAAGCGGTTAAAGCTCAAATTCAGGTTTTTTTGAAGAAGTTAAATCTTCTTTAAGCGCGAACGAAAGATAGGAAAGTTTTCACTTCCCTATCTTTTTATTACACATACCTATTATTCTTTTTTCATATTACCAAAACTTATCTTTTCATCCAATTTCTAATATGTTTTTTCAAATGATTATTAATTATATCCCATACCTCTGTAAAACTCCATCATTATATTCAGTCGAGTTTCAGCTTTCCATTCGGTCATATTTCGGCTTTCTATTCGGTCATATTTTAATTTAGCTTGTTTTATAAGCTTTTAAAAAAAGC
>CAYFQE010000024.1:0-11459 GCA_964345235.1 uncultured Oscillospiraceae bacterium
AGTGTGATTTTCAAAAAAATAAATACGGTTTAGCCCATATGTTGGCTAAATCGTATACAACCGGGGCACTATAGCATATAATCAAACTGATTGCAAGGGCAAACGCTGATTAATCAGAGAATTTTACATTTTGACTGACCAATAGTGTTAAAAGTGCTAAAAAATTAGCTCCACAACACACAGCAATGGGCAAATTGTTTACATAGACTGCGCCGGCTGCAGCTTTGTGCTGAAAAAGGGCATATAAAAGGGAAAAAAGAAAAACGCGGAAGAGAAAACTCTTCCGCGTTAAACTTTTGTAATTATTATTCTTCCGGCGCCGGCTCCTTCGGTTTAAACTTAAGATCCAAGAGATTTTGCGGTACAATTACTATCCACGAGGTGGCCGATTTGGGATAGTAGTTCATAAACGAAGGGTAGCGCTCGCCCAAGTCCGAGCCGAATGCCGATTCAAATTTGGTTCTGTCATAGTCATACTGGCCGGCGTTTTCTGTTAAACAACAGAGCCGGTCGAAGGCCTTGGCAAAAACCGCGGGATTCTGACCCGTTATTTCAGAGCCCTTTTCTTCGTGTAGCGTTTCAGGCGATAGTATGGCAGAAACATGCATCTTGGAGTTTTGCATAGACCTGCCGACATATAGGGCAAAAGAGCAGGCGGCGTTTGTTGGGGTCGGGATAAAACTAAGCTGAACGCTGTAACCCAAAATGCCATCAGTAGCGGGGACTCTCACATTGTCTAAGAAAACCTCATCAAAACCGAGGCTTTCCAAGCTGCGCAAAAGTTCAAGCGTGTATGTGCGCACGACCGTGCTGTACGGGTCAACCCAAAGTCCCATCTCATCTGCGAAAATTGAGTTCCCGCTTGTGAGAAGCGCATTTAAAGAGGAACGCTCGGCAAGCATCTGGTCAACATTCACGCTCATACGAGCGGCGACATAAATGTCTTTCGAATGGAGCTTTGCAACAAGGCCCGCAAGGTCATAACCTCCGTTGGTCGCATAGGCGTTGGCGGTATCCGAGTTCGAGTTCCATAAAAGCTGCCCCGAGGGGGGCTTAACTTCTATAAGAAGTCCCGTTGCATCGTACATGTCCATAATCTCAATGAATACTTCTATGTTTTCGGGGCTTATATACTGCGTGGGAACATACAGAGCCTTTAGCTCGGGGAGCTTGCCGCCGGCAACAGACTGGACGGAGTCGTAGTCAGATTCCAAAATCTGCAGGTTGGCATCAACAGGCTCAAAATGTATGGTGCCGTCTTTTTCAACCGTGAGACCGTCATCTTTGCGCAGGAGCGGATGCTCAACGCTAACGCCGTATTGGCTGTATACTATGTATTTTTGAAAAGAGTAAAATAATACAAAGGCAAAAAGCAGGAGTATGGCAATTCCATAAGCGAATATATATACCACACCCAGCCTTTTTCGTTTTCCTTTGTAAAAAAGATTGTTTGCCATCTTAACTCCAAAAATTATTTATCCTGAAGTTGCATAATCTTTGCAACTCGGCGCGCATGCTTTCCGCCCTCAAAGACGGAATCCAAAAATGTATCCACTATTTTTTTGGCCAAGGATTCTCCCAAAACTCTCTCTCCCAAAGCCATCATATTCGCATCGTTGTGCTCTCGTGCCATCTCGGCGGAAAAACAGTCGGAGCAAAGAGCGCAACGGATGCCCTTAATCTTATTTGCGGCTATCGACATGCCGATTCCGGTTCCGCAAACCAAAATTCCAAGCTCACACTCGCCGCTAAGAACGCTTAGCGCCGCTTTTTCCGCAAAATCCGGGTAATCACAGCTTTCATCGCTGAATGTTCCGAAATCTTTAAATTCGATGTTTTTGCTCTTGAGATGTTCCATAACGGCGCGCTTGAGCCTTAGGCCGCCATGATCCGAAGCAACAGCAATCATATTAATAAACTCCTTCAATCCTGATGAATTCGGGTTTGTGCTTTTTAAAAACGGTAAAATAGTTGAAGCCGAGCTCATAAAGAAGCCTCATGCCCTCTTTTATACCCAAGCCCGCCGTGTCCGGTTTGTGCGAGTCGGAGCCTATTGTGACAATGTCGCCTCCCAGCTCCTTGTAGCGCCTGAGTATTTCGGCAGAGGGAAAACTCGTTCTTAAAGACTGACCCTCGCGTTCAAACAGATTGGAGCAATTGAGCTCTATGCCCTTTCCTTTTTCAATAATCAGATTCAAAAGAGCGTCAATCTTATCGGGAAAGTCGTGGTATTCAAGTGTTACATTGACTTTATCCCTATACATATAGCGCGCGCAGTAGCCTATGTGAGCCACCGAGTCAAAAGCGCCAATCTCCACCATTTCGATAAGTTCGTCCAGATACTTGTCGAGGAGAGTGAAGCACTGCTCGCGATTTAAGTAGTTAATAAAGTAAAAGTCCTCGTAGTCGCGAAGCCTATGCACTGCGCCTAATACAAAGTCGTACTCCGGCATGCTGTAGATTCTTTTGGCTCTGGCGGGGTCTTCGTTTATTTGTTCAAGCTCTATGCCCAAACCTATATTCATATCGAGAGGCGCCGACTCCAAACAGGCGGAGTACTGCTTTGCCTGCTTTTTGGGAAGCTCAAAGTCATCGGGTCCGATAATCATACCCTGCTTTCCGAGAACTTCGATATGATCTGTAAAGCAAATTTCTTTTATATCTCTTTTATATGCCGCCCTTGCCATTTCGAGCATTGTGTGCTCGCTGTCGAAAGAACAGCTTGAGTGAATGTGATAGTCTACCAGTTGCATTAAATCCTCCTATAATCAAACGGGCCAAGCCGGGAACCACTTTAACAAATAACTATTATACCAAATCGGCGCAAACATTCCACTCAAAACAGGATAAAATAAAATAAAAACTGCGAGCGAAACTGCGGAATATGAAATTAAAAGCCTCTTATAGGGAAGCTCCTGCCGTCTAAGCTCATCAAACATGAACATAACAGCCAGCAAAAGGAAGAGCGAAGAGGGGAAATAGTGATAGGCGAAGGTGAGCCTCGAAACCAAAATCCAAGGCAAAAGCTGCGCAAGATAGCCTATGAGTATAAAGCGCGCCTTCGAGCTCCCCAGCCCCGCAAAAAATCCCGTTCCGAGTATGGCAAAGAGTCCCAGCCACGAGAGCAGGGGGTTTTGGAAGGCCGCAATCGAGGACTTTGCGCCGTCGAAGCTGGTATCCAGAAAATAGAGTATCGGTCTGGCATCGAAAATCCACTCATACCATTTCGAGGAGTAAGGATGTGTTGCAACAAGGCCCGAGTGGTAGGTGAACATTGTTTTTTGATTATTTAATACAATGTCTAAAAATCGCTTCGAAAAAAGCTCGCGACTCATGTCTAAACCCGAGGCCACACCGTAGGGGATGTATGAGAGGTAGTATATAAACAGGGGAACGGCCACAAAGAAAACCAGACAAAAGAGGGAATTTAAGACAAAGCTGCGGAAGAGCATCTCTTCTTTTCGTCTCATTATCCACTTTAAAATCCAAAGAACAAAAAGCCCGCCGCCTGCGTAAATGCAGGTCCACTTTGTAGCGGCGCCCAAACCGAAAGCGACTCCCGAGAGCGCAAGTCCCCAAAGACTTTTCTTCTTGAAATAAAACCAGAAAAAGTAATACATTAAGAGTATAAAGAAAACGGAAAAACTGTCGATGGTCGCAATTCTCGTCTGCGTAAAGTGCATGAAGTCGGCGGCAAATATGAGAGTGCCCGAAAATGGGATTATAAAATTTCCGAAAAGTGCCTTTAAGAAGAGATATAAAATCGGCAGCATTAAAATTCCGCATACGGTGCCCGAAAAACGCCAGCCGAAGGGGTTCATGCCGAAGAGTTCTATCCCTAACGATATGAGAATTTTCCCGAGCGGAGGGTGCGTTATCTCGTAGGGCCAAACGCCCTCAATGTGCTCCAAAGCCGTTCTGGCGTGGTAAATCTCGTCGAAGTAGCTGCTGTTTAAAAAGCTGAAATGCAGAGGCAAAAGCTCGTTCTCGTCGAAAAGCGGAGCAATCTCGGAGGTCATTACAATTTTTTCGGAATTAAGAGCGTTCCCGTCCCAATCCAATATAGCAAGCTCGTTTAAGTTTAAAGCCCGCGAGGCCGTGAGCCTTATTGCCGCAACGGGAGTGTTAAAATCGCTGTTTGTAATCTCGGCATATCTCCACTTAAAAAGCTGAGAGTAGTCCTGGTTTAAGTGCCCGACTTCGCTAAAGTCCTCGGCATCCTCATAAAGAAACTCAAGCTTAATATCTCCTGTGTGAAGCCCATGAAAAGCCGCCACCTGCGAAATTCTCTCAGGCGAGCTCAGGTGTATTTCAATAGAAGAGTTATCCGAGGGGAAGGCATAGTGACTCTCGGGGGCCGATTTATCGCCGAGCGCAGTGAAGGCTATAACAGAATATATTCCCGTTATGAGCAAAACGGCAATGAGGTCTGCTTTTTTAAAACAAAAGTCTGCGCCGCTGTCATCATCGCTAATGCGGGAGCGGAGCTTAGAGCCGTCTTCCTTGTCGAAGAACGCTTTCGTAAAGCTCCAAGCAACATATATTACAAAGCAGCCCGTCAGAATCGGCAGTATATATTTGAGATAAGACAGTGTAGTCAAAGTTTTCCTCCGATTTAGAGTAGGTTTATTATACATAAAGCTTAAAATCTTGTAAACCTTACAAAGGCGTGTGCTAAAATGCTTGAAAAAAGAAATAAAAGCTTATAGAATCAAATTAATAAAAGAATAAGGAGAGCGAATTTAATGAATATAAATCAAAGAGAACACTGGAATAAAAGAGCCGGGGAATTTCAGAGCAAATTTTTACAGGGCGAAAACGACTATAATAAAAAACTGTTTAAGTTCTGGATAGAAAACGGCATGGTAAAAGAGGGCATGAGAACCTTGGACATAGGCTGCGGAGTGGGGCGTTACGGAGTTTTACTCGGCAATTTCGGCTGTGAGGTGAGCCTCACCGATATTTCCGACGAAATGCTACGCTATTCCGAGGAGAACATGCGTAAGGCCCAGCCGAAACTTCCGTTCCATACCTATCGCTGCGATTTTGCCGAGGTGACTGGCGAGGAAGATTTTTTCAAAAAAGGCTTCAATTTTTCGATTGCAAGCATGTCGCCGGCTATAAAGGATTTTGAAAGCGTTAAAAAGATGAGCAATATGACCCGAGGCTACTGCTTTGTAACCAGATATGTCCACTGGAACCAGCCCCTTAAAGAAGAGGTTATAGCCAAACTCGGTCTAAAGTTTCCCGAGAGCGAACTGCGACACGGCGGCAGACTCGAAGATATAGTGGAGGCTGTCAAAGATTTGGGATATGAGCCTAATTTGGAATATACGGAATATAATTGGAGCGACGAAAAAAGCCCCGAAAAACTTGCCGAAGATATATTTAAGCGCAATTTCCCTGAGCTTGAGGAAGATGAGCGAGCCGAACTTAAAAAGAGAGCCATTGAGATTGCTGTGGATATTAAAAAAGAAAGAGGCGCGCTTCACGACGAGGTCTTGTCGAAGGTAGTGTGGCTATATTGGAAAACAGTCTAAATAATATAAACTCCCGAAGCCCTGCGGCTTCGGGAGTTTGCTTATATAAGTCAATCTACGGGTTTAATAATCAGCTTGTTTTTAGCTCCGTCGGAGAAAAAGTAGGTGTAGCCGTTTCTTTGTGTTTTTTGCCAGCCTGAGCTCACCAGTTCGGCGTTGCCCTTGTAAACGAGCTCTTTAAATCCGGGCTCTAAAAACTCAATTTCAAGCTTTGAATTGTTTTTTTCAAGCTTACAGGGCAGGTTTACCGCAGCTATGTGACCGGAATCATCAGTGTTTTCCTGAACATAGATTCTCACAGCTCTGTTTAAAGAAAAATAAAGTTTATTTCCGTCACGATAATAGATGTCGGCATCGGTTCCGAAGGTCTTGTCCTTTAAAGTGTCGGAAACGGTCATAACTGCGCCCACGGCTCGGGAGTAGTTTTCCGAATATAAGGGGTCTTCGTTTGAAAGAGGTTTTGGAATTAAGAGAAGCTCCGTTTCTTTGCCCGAAAAAGGCGCATCGCCCTCCACTTTAATGTCGAAGTTAAGAGCGGCGGTCATTGCGAAAACGAGCTGATTTTCCATAAGAGATGTGTAGAAGTTTTTATACTTAAATTCAGAAATCTGCTCCAAAATCTCGAAGACCTCATCTGCATCCGTGCTGTCGAGATTGAGTTTTATCGGCATGTCATACTTTGCTGATAGATTGGAGAACAGGCTGTCTTTCACACTCTCGGCGCTGTTTTGAACAAGAAGAATTTGTCTGCCCAAGTATGTAAAATAGAAAGGCAAAGCCAGAGCGTTCGAGGGGATTTCGGGAGGGCGGTAGGAAGAAATCCAAGAGGCCTTGCTTTGGGCAAGTGAGCTGAAGCTCTGCTCGGGATTAATAACATTTATCTGCCGCCTAAATACATCAGCTCCGAAAGGCGCATCTCCATATACAAGGCGATATCTAACTCTCTCCAAGAAGCCGTCTATATTTAAAACCTCGTCTTGAGATTCTAAATACGGGCCCAAACTGGGACGCAAACCAACATAATAACCCTTGTTTCTCAGCTCTGCTGCCGCCTTAATTATCAGATTTAAAAAGGCTGTGGGCACACTGCTTGTGGGAACAGCCAAGTCTTCGCAGACTCCGGCAGCCACAATGTCGGGCTTTCCGTCGAAGTTGAGGTCGGCGACAGCGGGACTTGCAAAACTTCCAAGATAAACTCTGTAGTCACCGAAACTGTTTTTAAGGTTCGATTCCACAAAGCCCGCCTGCGAAAATGAGCCATCGGAGTTTTGTATAAGCTTTAAAATAAAGCCGTCTTCCGTACCCAAAAGAATATCAGAGCGGTTGTCGGAATTTATATCATAGATAAGAGGCGAGAGGCGCTGATTATCGTAGCCGGGAAGGTCAACTTCATAAAATTCTTCCGAAAAGCCGCCCCTGGCCTCACCGAAATATATGAGGAGCTTTCCCTCTTCGGTAGAAAGCAGGATATCGGGATATCTGTCCGAGTTTATATCGCCTATTGCGGGTATAATCCGCCCGCCTTCCGAAACGCGCAGAAGCTCACCCCGGGGCTTATAGTTTACGCCGTTGTAGCCTTCAAACCACATAAGTCTTCCGTCACCGGTTCCGCAGACTATGTCCATAATGCCGTCGAAGTTTATGTCATAGCCCACAGGGGCGGAAGGACCTGTGACACTCAGCTCAACAAACTTGTCGCTCTTCGGAATTACTGGGAGACCGAGGATATAACGCCCGTTTGCCCCCAAGTTTCCCATCGAAATCATTATATCTCCCCGACTGTTTCCGATTAGAAAGTCGGGGCTGTTATCGGCGTTTTGATATGCGGCGGATAAGGAGCAGGCGGCCGACTCGAGAGCTGACTCATTTGCCGTTTGGCTGTAATCAGAACCCGAGGGCCTGAGGGCGAGAAGCTCTTGCTCGGTTCTGAGAAGTGATCCTGAAATTCCGCTTGAGTCTAGAGTTTTTTCAGTAAAATTGCCGGAAGCATCCATTGTATCCAAGTACGAAAATACGCAGAAAGGACCGTTTTCAACAAAGCTTGAATCGGCGATAGAGTACGACGGGACCAGCCCGAGATTGCTCGCGCGGCTTAAGATACTTATTTGTATGCCTTTTCGCACAACGGCTGTGTCCAGCGGCAATGTGAAAGATAAAGAAGGTCTGGTGTAAGTGCCTAAATTTCGCTCGAGAGAAAATCCTAAAATCGATCTTGCGGCATAGGCCATGAAAGCGCTCTCCATAATTCGTGCGGCCGAAAGACTGGAATCGGAGTAATATTCAATCCCCGTTTTAAGGGCCTTAAGCTCAAAGTTTTGCCTTGCCAGCTTGTCAGGGATAATCTCGGGTAAAAAGAGGGTGGCGCCGCTTTTTGTCGGGGCGATTGCCGAAAGCATGCCGCCGCCGTAGTTAGACAGGGGAATGAGCCCCTTGCCGCTTTTAATGCCGTAGCCGTAGTCTAGGCGGTTTTCTTTTAAAGCGTCGTCGTAGGAACTGTATAACGACAGATAGTCTTTCAAAATTTCCTGCATTTCCCTCATGTCCTCGGGAACAGAGGGGAAATAAATTTCTTCAGGCAAAGGCTCATCTTTCAAAGCGGAAATTTCCAAATTCGATTTGGCGAGCTTTTTATAAATCGGTAAAAAGGCGTTTTCGGCATATACAAATCCGCCTGCCTCGGCAAAACTCATGCAAAGACGAATTGTGTTTTCACAGTTAGGGTTTTTTAAAAGGCTGTCATCCAAAAAAAGAATGTTGAAGTCGTCGTAATCGATCTCTTCATTTACATCCAGAGCAAAGTATCTAAGCCCCAGATTTTTGGTCTGACTGAGGCGCGAGAGATACTCAACATCCTCCGAGGGTTTTACAGCGGAATCGAAAAGCACGCCGACATAGAGTTCGAAGCCTCTGGACTTAAGTGTCTCATATCGCATCGGGTCGAGCACGGGAATGTCGGCCTCAGTCGGTGGAGCTGCGCCGCAGGCTGAGAAGAGATTTATAAACAATATTAAACTTAATATCAGGCAGGTTTTTTTCATCAATTATACCGTATAATCAGCGCCCGAGGGCGTGTATTTATAAGTAATTTAAGGGCATTAAAAGCGCTGTAATTCATAAAAATTTTAGCATAAAAAGGCACTCAATGCAATTTGCATAAAAATGCCGCAAAACATAAAAAAACTTTGACAAGGACAGTGTTTTATGATAGCCTTACAAAGCTAGCCGTGAGCTTGGCTCTGGGACAACCTTTCAACCCGAGTCCCGGCACACGGAAATATGTGAAAGACGAAAGGGATAACAATGATTACCAAAGACGAAAAACAGCAAGTCATCGAGACTTATGCCCTGCACGAGGGCGACACGGGCTCACCCGAAGTTCAGATAGCCATACTCACCGAGCGCATCAAGCAGCTCACCGAGCATCTTAAGGCTCATCCGAATGATAATCACTCCCGTTTGGGAATGTACAAGATGGTTGGCAGACGCCGCCGTTTGCTCGACTATGTAGCAAAGAAAGACATTGAAAGATACAGAGATCTTATCCAGAGGCTCGGTATTCGTAAGTAAGTAGGCAAGCGCCGAAAACTTTTTTGAGGGTTATGAAGTTTATTTCTCGCGGGAAGTCGACGAAGACCCCCGCGAGATTTTTTGGCGCAAAAAAGGGGCTCTTTTAGTGTTTGAAAATATTTTCTCTTAGCGAAGGTATTTTCAAGTGCTAAATCAGCTCCCAAAACAAAGAGCTTTTGAAAGGAGCTATTTATGATTATTAAAAAAAGAGAATTTACAGAAAAAAAAGTTTACGAAATGGACTTTTGCGGCAGACCTCTCCGTATGGAGACGGGCCGCATGGCAGAGCTGGCGAACTCCGCAGTTCTGGTTTCCTACGGCGAAACCACGATACTGGTCACGGTTACGGCATCTGCCAGACCCCGCGACGGAATTGATTATTTCCCGCTTTCAGTTGACTTCAACGAGAAGCTCTACGCTGTGGGCAGAATCCCGGGAAGCTTTATGCGCCGCGAGGGCAGACCCTCGCTCGATGCAGTGCTGGCAAGCCGCCTAATAGACAGGCCGATGCGCCCGCTTTTCCCCAACGATATGAGGAACGATGTCGTTATAAGCTGCGAAGTGCTCTCGATCGACAGGGACTGTTCACCCGAAATTACAGCCATGATAGGCGCTTCTGCGGCTACCACAATCTCAGATGTGCCCTTCAACGGACCCATTGCAGCTTTAGCTCTGGGCTATGACGGCGAAAACTATCTTTTTAACCCCACCGAGGCCGAGGAAGAGAAAAACCAAATGACGGTTACCGTGGCGGCAAGCAGAGAGAAGATAGTTATGATAGAGGCCGAAGCAAAAGAGATTTCCGAAGATGTAATGTATAACGGAATACTCAAGGCCCATGAAGAGATTAAAAAGGTAATAGAGCTCATCGATAAGATGAGAGCTGAGATTGGCAAAGAAAAGTTCTCCTACGAGGGCATGAGCTTCGATGACGAGCTCTATGCAAAGCTCATGGAAAACGAGCTAAGCGGCATGGAGTACTGCATGGACACCGACGATAAGAATGTCCGTGAAGAGCGAGCCAACGAGTGGATAAACAAGGTCGAGGAAAAGTATTCCGAAGAGCACCCCGACATAATGAGCTATATGCCCGAGATTATCTATCGCATGCAAAAGAGCATAGTTAAAAGATGGCTCTTAGAGGGCAAGCGTGTCGATGGCAGAGCCATGGACGAGATTAGACCCCTCGCCTCCGAAGTTGCGGTGATTCCCAGAGTGCACGGCTCGGCCCTCTTTACCAGAGGTCAGACACAGGCGCTCTCAATCACAACACTGGCCATGCTCTCTATGTCCCAGAAGCTCGACACCATCTGGAAACCCGAAGAAAAGCGCTTTATGCACCACTATAACTTCCCCGGCTACTCTGTAGGAGAGGCGAAGACACAGCGCAGCGCCGGCAGGCGTGAGCAGGGACACGGCGCCTTGGTCGAAAAGGCTCTCGAGGCGGTAATTCCCTCGGTCGAGGATTTCCCCTACTCCATAAGAGTAGTCAGCGAGATTCTCTCATCCAACGGTTCAACCTCTCAGGCTTCAATCTGCGGCGCAACTCTGTCGCTCATGGATGCGGGCGTGCCCATAAAGGCCCCCGTGGCGGGCATCTCCTGCGGTCTTATCCAAGACGGCGATAAGTTCCAAACCTTTATCGATATTCAGGGTGTCGAGGACTTCCACGGCGAAATGGACTTCAAGGTAGGCGGAACAAAGAAGGGCATAACGGCCATTCAGATGGACCTCAAAAACGACGGGCTCAAGTATGAAATAGTCAAAGAAGCGCTGGAAAAATGCCGCGAGGCAAGAATCCAGATACTCGATGAGATTATGCTCCCCGTTATCCCCGAGCCGCGCCGCGAGCTTGCCAAGACAGCGCCCAAGATGATAATGATGAAAATCAATCCCGATAAGATTCGCGAAGTCATCGGTTCGGGCGGCAAGGTCATTCAGGGACTCGTTGCCGAAACGGGCTGCAGCATAGATGTCGAGGACGATGGCAGCATCTTCATAGCCTCTGCGGATATCGAGGCCTGCCGCCTTGCCAAGAGCAAGATAGAAGACATAGTATTCGAGCCTGAAGTCGGCCAGATTTACTATGGCAAAGTCGTCAGAATAATTCCGATAGGCGCCTTTGTAGAGCTTAAGCCCGGCAAGGACGGAATGATTCACATAAAAGACCTCGAGTTTAAACGCACCGAAAAGGTTGAAGATGTTCTCAACATCGGCGACATGACATGGGTCAAGGTCACCGAAATAGACGACAAGGGCAGAGTAAACCTCTCCCGCAAGGATGCGCTCAGACAGCGCGGCGAGCTTTAAGCCTTAAAATAATATAATTATAAAATGCAGAGCGGTTCATTT
>CAYFQE010000025.1:0-11439 GCA_964345235.1 uncultured Oscillospiraceae bacterium
CCTTTTGCCCCTATTTTCAAGTTTATCGCTTATATTGCTTTTATTGAATTATGTGTTGCTTACTAAAAGGTCTATGCCGCAGGGAGTGTAGAACTGATTTTTCAGTTCGGAAAAATCATCTGTTTGACCCAGAATCCAGATTATTTTTGCAAAGGCGGCTTCGGTTGTCATATCGTAAGCCTCAAGCACTCTCGGATGCATCTTAAGACTTTTGCCTGTTTTGTATTTTGAGAGATCGGAACCCTCATGCTGTACCTGAGTTGTCATTACAAGGAGCTTTTTCTCTGTATCTAAGAGCTTGAATATCCGTTCACTGTCGCAGTATTCGGGGAGTCCTCCCGTGCCGAAGCTCTCGACAATTAGAGCTCTGTTATTTTTTATATAGTGCTCCATGTCCTCGGTATTAAAGCCCGGATACAGCTTCATGAGCGCAACTCCCTCGCCCAGCTTGCATTTGAAAATCGGTTTTTCGGCGTAATCCTGTGTTATATACTTTTGTATTCTGCCGTCTACAATGCGAGCCAGCAAGGGATAGTTTATACTTTCGAAAGCATCAAAGCTTTTTGAGCGGGTTTTTCGTGCGCGAAGTCCCGAAATTACATTGCCGTTAAAAACTATCATAAGCCCGTGCATACCGTCTTCCGAGGCGCAGGTAAAGCTGTCTAAGAGGTTGGTCTTTGAGTCGGTGATATCAAAGCCTATGGGTTTTTGAGCGCCTGTTAAAATGATGGGCTTGGGGCTCTTTTGTATCATGTATGAGAGAGCCGCTGCGGTGTAGGCCATTGTGTCGGTTCCGTGGGAGATGACAAAACCCGAGTAGTCATCGTAGCTCTTCTCAATCTCTTCGGCTATGCCCATCCAGTGGCTCGGCGTTAAATTGCTGCTGTCGAGATTATAGAGAGAAACACAATCGACATCGCATATTTCTTTTATTTTGGGTGCGTAAGAGAGCAGCATTTCGGCATCTATATTGGGGCGTATGCCCTCGTCTGAAATTTCGGAGGCTATGGTGCCGCCCGTACCTATGAAGAGTATTTTCTTTTTCATTAACTTGCTTCTCCTTTGCGTAAGATTCCGGTTAATATTATATAAAAATCCCGTGGGAGCTTTAATTTATACTTTTATTCGTGTATAATCAATTTTACTTCTTTCGAAAGGAAATCCGATATGGCTTTTTTTGACCTTGAAGAAATAAATTATAGAACTATTGTAGACCCTAAGGGCTTCGTTGAAGAATGTGATGCCGAATATGCCGCAAAGATATCGCTGGCCGCCGACAGGATAGTCGGGAATTTGGCGCACAGCCCCGTGGTTCTGCTCTCGGGCCCCTCGGGCAGCGGCAAAACAACCAGCGCTCAGAAAATTGAAGAAGAGTTAGAGCGGCGTGGCGTGGGCTCTCACAGCGTGAGTATGGACAATTATTTTATGACCGTCGATCCCGAGACATCTCCCAGAAGCGAAGACGGCTCTTTGGATTTTGAAAGTCCGCTTTGTCTTGATCTCCCTCTTTTTAATAAGCAAATTGAACTTATTGAGAAAGGACAGCGGGTTGCAATTCCTAAATATAACTTTTCTATGCAAGCGAGAGATACCGGTCCTTCTAAATTTCTGAAGCTCAAAAAGGACGAAATTGTAATCTTTGAGGGCATACACGCCCTAAACGACATCATAACCGACAAACACCCCAACGCTTTTAAGCTGTATATATCGGCAAGGTCCGACACTTACTTTGGCAATAGACTCATTTTTAAGGGCACATGGCTCAGGCTTATGCGCAGAACGGTGAGAGACCATCTTTTCCGCTCGTATGACCCCGACAAAACGATTGCAATGTGGGCTAATGTGCGTCAAGGTGAAAAGCTGTATATTTCCCCATTTAAAGACAAGGCAAACCTTCAGCTCGACACAGCATTAAAGTATGAAGCTCCTGTTATGAACAAGATTGCCACAAAGCTCTTTGCCAATATTCCCGAGGGCATTGAGCGCTATGAGGAGCTTAGAAAGCTTCTTCCCGCTCTTCAGCTTTTCGGAGTTATCAAACCGGATCTCGTTGCGCCCGATTCGCTGATACGAGAGTTTATCGGCGGCGGCATATACAGCCAGTAAGCTCTACTCCTCTGATTTTGGCTCGCCGTTTTCTTTTTCGTTTATAAGATTGTTTATACTTTTTTCACGGACCTCATCTTCTCTGATGGGGTCCATGTGTATTATAGCCTCACAGCCCAGAGCCTGACGAAGGTCGAGCTGGGCGCTCTCTATTCTGTCGTGTATCTCAAAAACATTTACATTGTCTTCATCTATCAGCATGATAACATGAAGTGATATGAAAAGTCTTCCCGGTCCGTAGCTGTGCACATGAATCTCGTGCGGCATAATCATTTCGGGATAGTTTTTAAGCACGGCTTTTATTTCTTCAATAAGCTCGGGATCGGGTTTTTCACCCAAAAGAGAGGATATTGTTTCTTTTGCCAGATTTAGTCCCGTAAATCCGATGAAGACAGAAACCGCTATTCCGCCTATGGCATCGAGATTTATTCCCAAAGGCTTTGAGAGCAAGACCGAAAGGGTAACGACGGTACTTGTGACACAGTCGGTAATGCTGTCGAGCGCTACGGCCTTTAGCCCCGGGGACTGGGTTTTTTCGCCTACTGATTTACTGTAGGCATACATATACGCCTTAACAAATATTGAAAAAATCATTATCCCAACGACCATGGGGCTTGCCGTGGCGAAAACAGGCGACGATATTTTTGTAACGGATTCCTTAAAGAGCTCCACAGCCATGGTGAGAATGAGTGCGGATATTATTGCGCTTGAGATATACTCTACTCGCCCATGCCCGTATGGGTGTTCCTCGTCGGGCTTTTTTGATGCCAAAATCATGAAAAGCATGGCTATAATAAAGGATCCGGCATCTGAGATATGGTTGAAGGCGTCTGCAGTTATTGCCATTGAGTTTGATAGTCTGCCGGCAATGAGCTTTGTGATGACAAGCAGGATATTGAGGACAAGGCCAACTATTCCGCTGAGCTTTACATATCCCAGACGGACATTTTGATCCATATAGTTTTTATGGTCTTTAATAAAGATTTTTGCCAGCAGTGAAATCAACAGAAGTCCCTCCGAATATTTTATTTATGCATTATATAACAAAAACAAGATATAAAAAAGCTTATTAAACCCGCCTGCGCGATTTAGCTCAGGCTATTTTTCACATATATTTCCATCTTTTACTATCTTTAAATTTAAAACATGGGTATAATGGGCTGAGATTTTTGTGAGGTTGTGAGGCATAGTTTTGAAAAGAATCATTTCCCTACTGCTTTCAATACTTTTATTGCTCTCTGTTTCGGCCTGCGATTCAATATCGCTTACAGGCGGTCAAACCGGTAGCGGCAGTCTTTTAACGAAAAAAAATTATTTTCCGAAAAGAGACTTCGATTCTGCGCCCGCTTTCTCGGAGATTAGTTATGAGCACTACACAAAGGACAGAATGACGCCGCTTCTTGATAAGATATATGAGCTTTGTGAGGGAGAGCACCCCGAAGACCGCTTTGAGACTTATCTGACAGATGTGTTGGATGAGTTCGGATATGCCGACACTCAGCAAATACTCTTAGAGCTTATGTATGACATGGACATAGGAAACGACAAAACCTTCGAGGAAGTTATGTACCTGGACGAAATCCTTTATGAGCTTCGTGATGATTATAATGCGGCGATGAGAGCTCTTGCACGGTCTGAAAACTCGAAGCTTATGAGCACTATATATACGGATGCTGAAATAGCCGATTTCGCCGGATATGAAGACCCGAGTGAAGAAAATCTTGAAATTTATCTCGAGATTGAAAAGAAAAAACAGCAGTATGACGAGCTCATATCAGCCGAAAACCCTGATTTTCTGAAAATTACAGAGCTTTTCACGGAACTTATCGCCCTAAACAAAAAAAGCGCCGAACTCTCGGGCTATGGCAGCTTTGCCGAAAAATGTTATTCACAGGACTACTTGAGATATTACAGTCCCGATGATGCTAAAGAGCTTTGGAGTTATGTGAAAAAATATTTTTCCCCCATAATTTCCAAGCACGAGAATACTTATTATTCGTTAAGCGGAAAGCTTTTATATAGGGAAAGGCCTGTCGGCACTATGGACCCCTTGGAGGCAATAAAGACCGTGGCTGAAGGTACCTCTTATGAGCTTGGAGAAGCTTACGGGTTTCTTGTGGACAAGGGACTTTATGATATAGAAATTTCAAACGACAAGGCCGCCTATAGTTATACCATCTCTCTGTACAATTACAATGTGCCCTTCATTTTTCACTACGCTGACGGAACACTGGGCGATAACTTTGTTCTAATGCACGAGTTCGGACACTTTGTGAATGCCGCCTATCAGGACTACATGTACTATGAAACAGCGGAGGACATTGATGCGGCGGAGCTACAGGCCCACAGCACAGAGTTTTTGGCCACTCTCTATTATGAAGAAATTTTCGGGGATTTCGCATCTAAAGCCTTGCAGTTTTTGATTTTAGACACTGCAATGGGAGTCACCGATGGCGCAATGTATGATGAATTTTTGCAGAGAGCCTATGAGGAGGAAAATCTCACAAGCAAAAAGCTTCTCGATATTTATAGGGAGCTGTACCTGAGCTACGGCTATTCTCCCTATCCCGGTTATGAGTTCGAGTGGTGCTACATACCCCATCTTTTTAAGATGCCGTTTTACTATATAAGCTACTGTGTCGCCTCTCTGGGCGCTCTGCAAGTTTACGGCGAGCTTTTAAAAGACCCGCATAAGGGCTCGGAAATTGTTTTGAATATTCTTTCTTCAGACAACTGTGCCTTGGATTTTGAATCTCTTGTAGAGGCCGTCGGCCTGCAGAGTGTTTTTTCGGAGGACAGCTTTGAGGATATCTCCGAAGCTCTAAAATTGAGTTTGACAACGCTTCGAAAGAATTTTTAAAACAGTTAAGTAAATAGGCGCTGCCGAATAATGCGGCAGCGCCTATTTTGTTTTTGCTTAGTCGAGCTTTGCCAGTGCTTCTCTTATCATATCGAGCTGCTCGTCTGTGACCATGTCTTCGATGTAAGGCAGAGCCGCTTCAAATGTGAATGTGCGTCCAACCTCGAGCAGGGGGTGCTCAAGAAGCTCGGGGCAGTTATCCTGAATCATCTGGTTGAGTTCGGCTTATATCAAGAAGGCTTGAGATTTTAACCGTGTTGAGCTGAGTTCCGGGGCGCAGGTTGCAGGAAATTATGGCGTCTTCAGCCATCTTATACACAATGTCACTGAGCTTGCGGAACGGGTTCTCTTCCTTCATTTTTTCAAGAAGCTCTTGCTGAACACTTTTCGCATTACTTCTTCTTGCATGGGGCGTTCCTTTCGTATAAATTTTTCTTTTTTTATATTTTATGACTTTTTTTACATTTTTCAAGTGCTGAAAAAACTCTTTATAAACAAAATAAACAAAAAGAGCCGTGAAAAACTATCACAACTCTTCTTGGCACGCCGTGAGGGATTCGAACCCCCGACCTTCTGGTCCGTAGCCAAACGCTCTATCCAGCTGAGCTAACGGCGCATATGGTATAAAAAATCGCTATGACATAATAGCACAGATGAATGATTTGTGCAAGTATTTTGTTATCGACATTTCCGTTTCTTCTGATTCGGAGCTTTTTGAGCTCGAACTTTTTAAAGCTCCTTTTTTATGTTATACTGAAGAAAATTTTGAAAGAGGCGCTATAATGACTTTTAGACTTATGGCTGTAGGCGATGTTGTCGGGAAGCCCGGGCTCGATTTTTTAGCGGAAAGGCTGAAAAAAATAAAAGAAGATAAAAACATTGATTTTGTAGTTGTTAACGGTGAAAATGCAAACATGGTGGGTATAACCCCTTCGCAGGCAGACGAAATTTTAAAATCCGGAGCCGATGCCATTACCCTTGGAAATCACACTTGGATTCGCTGGGAGCTAAAGCCCTATCTTGATAAAGAGCAAAGAATATTGAGACCGGCCAACTTTGCACCTCAGTGCCCGGGAAAAGGCTATCAGGTTTTCAACACCAAGGCGGGAAAATTGCTTCTTATAAATCTGATGGGTAAATTCACGCTTGACCCGAACACCGATAACCCCTTTGTGATAGTCGATTCAATTCTGAGCGGCAACGAAATCCGCATGGTGTTTGTGGACTTTCATGCAGAGGCCACAAGCGAGAAGCAGGCTTTGGGCTATCACCTAGACGGCAGAGTCTCGGCGGTTTGGGGCACACACACCCATGTGCAGACCTCGGACATAAGAGTTTTGCATAACGGAACCGCCTATATAAGCGATATCGGTATGACGGGCCCTGAAAACGGTGTTTTGGGTGTGGACAAAGAACAGTCGATTGCAAAGTTTTTCGGAGACCCGCCGCAAAGATTCAACCCTGCGAGCGGCAGAGCTAAACTGGAAGGGGCAATATTCGACATAGATTCTGAAACGGGCGCCTGTATAAATGCCGAGGCTATACGAATTATGTAAACCTTTTTGCATTTCAAAAACGGGGTTGTAGTTAAAATACAACCCCGTTCTTTTTTATGCAATTATATGAATCGCCTTCCGAACATTTTCGATGGTTATATCCTGATACATGCCGCCTCTTTCTCCATCTCTTGTCATGGATACCGGCTGATCGAAGATAAAACGCACCTTTTTGGCCTGATAAATCGAGAGAAATTCGCCATGCTGATTCAGGCTCATAACATCGCTCGACATGTTTGTAAACTCGATAAAGTTTTTCGGATATTTGAGAAGCGAAACCTCAAATTTGCCGTCATCCAGGGCGGCATACTCTTTGGGCAGCTTTATCATACCTGCCACAGAGTAGGAGTTTGTAACTCCCCCGAAAATAAACTCCCCCTCTATCACCTGTTCATCATCCAAAATGACCTTGGTGTTGTAGCTGGTTATATTTCCCAGACTACCCATTGCGTTTAACATGTAGGCAAGATGCCCCAGATTCTGTTTTTGTTCTTGTGGTGTTTCGTAGCTGACATCGGTGAATGCTCCAAATGCAGTTACATATACAAAGTAGTCGTCTCCCGTGACTTTTCCCACATCCCAAGGTGTGGGCGAGCCGAGCATTGCAGCCCTTGCCGCTCTGAGAGGCAGGTTTTTGGGAATATTCAGGCTGGTCGCAACATCGTTTGCCGTGCCAAGCGGAAAATACCCTATCGGCGGCCTTTCTTCGAGCTGCATAATACCGTTAACCACTTCGGACAGCGTGCCGTCTCCACCCAAACAGCAAACCATATCGTATTTGTGGGCCTTTTTCTTCACCAGTCTCTTGGCATCGTTTTGTCCGCGAGTGAAATACACCGTGGGCAAGTAGCCCTTGTCGTGCATAAGTTTGAGTACATCGGCCATATTCTGCTTATACATTTGTCTCCCGGCAACGGGATTAATAATATACATCAGTTTTTTCATTTCTATACTCTTCCTCAGATTGACGAGAGATAGCGCTCGCCCGTGTCGGGCAGAAGGCACACTATGCTCTTACCATTGTTCTTATCGCATTGAGCAAGCTTAACAGCTGCGCAGAGCGCGGCTCCCGATGATATTCCGCAAAACAGACCCTCGGTGACGGCAAGCTCCTTCATAATATCGATTGCTTCCTCATTTTCAATACACATTATATCATCTATAAGGCTTATATCCAATGTTTCGGGTATAAAATTTGCTCCAATCCCCTGCAAGGCGTGAGGGCCCGATTTTCCCTCGCTTATAAGCGGCGAAGCGGCAGGCTCGACGCCGATTATTTTAACATCGGGCTTTTTTTCTTTTAAGAATCTCCCTACACCGCTGAGCGTGCCGCCTGTACCGATGCCGGCAACGAATATATCAACATCGCCGTCGGTATCGCGCCAAATCTCGGGACCGGTCGTTTCAAAGTGAGCCTTCGGATTTGAAGGATTTGTAAACTGTCCTGCTACAATGCTGTTGGGAATGCTTCGGTTTAGCTCATAGGCCTTGTCGAGCGCACCCTGCATACCGCTTGCAGCAGGAGTGAGTACAAGCTCCGCACCATAGACAGCTATGAGCTTGCGGCGCTCGGCGCTCATATTTTCGGGCATAACCATTATGGCTTTAAGTCCGAACAGACCGCAGAGCGATGCTACGCCTATGCCTGTATTCCCGCTCGTCGGCTCTATTACGGTACCTCCCTCGCTTATTCTGCCCTCTTCCAGGGCATCTTTCAGTATATAATAGGCCGCTCTGTCTTTTACGCTCCCCGCCGGATTCTGCTTTTCTATCTTTGCAAGTATGCGTTTTGCCTTGATTCTCTTATCTTTATAAAATCTTTTTAAATCTATAAGCGGCGTATTGCCGATAAGTTCGAGTATATTGTTCGCTATTTTTGCCATTTTGGATACTCCTTTCAATTTATCATTGAAAACTCTTTCATGTTTAAGTATAATGTTCTGTACGATTTAGGGCAAGTTAAAATTTAGACTGCGCCCGATTTCTTTGGAGGCAAGCTATGAAGCGTCTGAAAATTTCAGCAATTTACGACAATCCCGAAAAGTTTGAGGGCAAGACAGTCACCGTATGCGGTTGGATTCGCACATCGAGAGATATGAAGCACTTCGGCTTTATTGAACTGAACGACGGATCCTGTTTTAATTCTCTGCAAGTAGTTTTAAACAGAGAGGGGCTTAAAGACTACGATGAGGTCGTGGCCTACAATGTGGGTTCTGCGTTAATCTGCAAGGGTAGACTTGTGCTTACTCCCGACGCGAAGCAGCCTTTTGAGTTAAAAGCCGAGGAGATTGTTTTAGAGGGCGAGTCCCCCGCCGACTATCCCCTGCAGAAAAAGAGACACGGCATAGAGTTTTTGAGGAGCGTTCAGCACTTAAGACCTCGCACAAAGCTTTTTTCGGCCGTGTTTAAAATCCGCAACGTTGCGGCCTTTGCCATACACGAATTTTTTCAGTCGAACGGATTTATGTATATACACACTCCCATAATCACAGCCTCGGACTGTGAGGGTGCGGGTGAGCTTTTCCATGTCACCAGCTTAGACCTTGAAAACCTTCCCCGTTTAGAGAGCGGCGAGGTGGACTATTCCGAGGACTTTTTCGGCAAGAAAACGGGGCTTACCGTTTCGGGTCAGCTCAATGTGGAAAACTTCTGCATGGCCTTTGGCGATGTTTATACCTTTGG
This sequence comes from uncultured Oscillospiraceae bacterium, assembly GCA_964345235.1. Lineage (GTDB taxonomy): Bacteria > Bacillota > Clostridia > Oscillospirales > Oscillospiraceae > Scatomorpha. Next base: position 9,205 of record CAYFQE010000025.1, read on the forward strand.
TCCGACCTTTAGAGCGGAGAAATCCAACACAGCAAGACATGCCGCCGAGTTTTGGATGATAGAGCCCGAGCTGGCCTTTGCCGATCTTTGCGACAATATGGACAACGCCGAGAGCATGATTAAATATGTTATTTCCGCTGTCATGGAAAAGTGCCCCGATGAGCTTGCTTTCTGCAACTCCTTTGTTGATAAGGGACTTATAGAGAGACTCGAGCTTGTGAAAAACTCGGATTTCGGAAGACTATCTTACACAGAAGCAGTTGAAATACTGCAAAAATCCGGAAAGGAATTTTCTTATCCCGTTTACTGGGGTTGCGATTTACAGACGGAGCATGAGCGCTACCTCACAGAGGAGCACTTTAAAAAGCCTGTGTTTGTCTACGACTATCCGAAGGAAATTAAGGCTTTCTATATGAGGCTTAACGACGACGGAAAGACTGTCAGCGCCGCCGACTGCCTTGTCCCCGGAATCGGCGAGATTATAGGCGGCTCTGCCCGTGAAGAGAGATATGAGCTTCTGAAAAAACGCATGGAGGAGCTTAAGCTCAGCGAGGAAGACTATGGCTGGTATCTTGACCTCAGAAAATACGGTAGCTGCCGTCATGCCGGCTACGGTTTGGGCTTTGACAGGCTCATTATGTATTTGACGGGCGTTTCGAACATAAGAGATGTTACACCCCATCCCAGAACTTTGGGCAGCGCGGACTTCTAACTGCGCTTAATATATTGGAGGTGGCAATTGGATTATTTTGCTAAACAAAAAGAGAGGGAACTAAAGGCCAAAGAGGCTAAGAAAAAATATGGCAGAGCCTTCTTTCTGGTAGGTCTTGCCGCTATTGCAGGAGGCTTTGGCATTTTTATGCGCTGGGCCCAGAACATGACCGCCTATGAAAAGGACACGGGCCTTTATATAAGCACAAACGGCTGGGGCGGCGTAATTACCTTATTGATTATTGCCGTTATCGGCGGCCTTGGATTCTATGTTTATAAATATGCCTATCTTGAGGGTTTGGCATCTCCAAAGGGTTATAGAGATGCCTTTAGGATAGAAAGCGGCATCAGCGAAACTGTACACAGAGCGGTTTGGATACTCATTACGCTTCTCTCTTTTGCCGCCGCCCTGCTTATCTATAAGGATGCCGATGAGACTCGCTATCCCGGCATGCTACTCGTTCTTTCGGTACTGGTATTTTTAAACAGTATAGCCTTTGCCCTTGCCGCAATTTCGATGAAAAACCCGGCAAAGCCTCTATTTTTGAGAACCGCTTTCCTTTTACCCATAGCAACTGTTTCTTTCTGGCTGCTCTATACCTACAGAGCCGACACTGTAACTCCGGCCGTTTGGAGATATGCCCTTGAAATTCCGGCTCTCTGCACTTCGCTTTTAGGCTGGTTTTTTATTTCGGGCTATGCATACGGGCGTGAATCTGACCACCTGACCATTGTTTTCTCTGTAACCGGAGCTTTTTTGTGCATCGTTTCCATACCCGATGACAGAATTATCGGACTTAACCTTTTATATTTTGTAAATGCAGCTCAATTATTACTTTTCGTATTTGTGCTGGCTCATAACATGGAACCATACAGTGCCAATGCTGTTGTTGTTTCGACAAAACGCGGAAAGATTAGCGACAGACTTATGGGTATCAGCGCCGAAGAGTCAGCTTTGGAGCGCACCGAGGCCGCCGCATTTATCGGCTATAACCACGGTGAAGTTACTGAATACAGTTCGGAAGCTACGGAAAACGCCGAAGCTGAAAATGAAGTTCCACAGCCCGAGGAAGAACCGGAGCTTGAACATATAATCATGGATGTAAGCTCTGATGAAGAAGATTCTGAGGGCGAAGATGAGAATAACCGTGGCATGTTCTCGAGCGATGGGGACAAATACATTGAGGCCGAGCCCATAATAATTTTGGATGAGAGCGGCGAGAGATGGCGGGAGTGGGACTTTGAAGAAGCCAAAAGAGAGCAACAAAGGCAGCGTGAAGAAGATTTGAGCGACTTCTTTATCGATGACGATGAGATATTTTAAAACAAATTTAAACGGCGCAAGTCTTGGCTTGTGCCGTTTTCTTTTGTTTTTAATGGCAGGGTTCCAAGCTTTACTTTTTTTATTCTCTTTGCTATAATTCATTGGCAATTAAATTAGAGTATGCGCCTGTAGCTCAGCAGGATAGAGCATCCGCCTCCTAAGCGGAAGGTCGTGCGTTCGAATCGCGCCAGGCGTGCCAA
>CAYFQE010000026.1:0-5626 GCA_964345235.1 uncultured Oscillospiraceae bacterium
AAGTTTTTATCCAACAACTACATCCATCTCGTGGGGGACAAAATCGCTCGGGCCGTGGTTGCAGACGGGGCAGAGATAGCCTTCGGGCAGAGCCTCGCCCTCCTCAAAGTGATTGCAGATGTTGCAAATGAAGCCCTTCTTTCTCTCCGTCTTAGGCGGCATAAAGTGCTCGAAAGCTTCAACACCGTGCTTGCAGAGCGGGCAGATGAAATCTGCGGGGAGCTCGGGACCCTCGTGGAAGTATCCGCACACCGTGCAGATCCAACCCTCGGTCTTGGGAGCTTCAGGCGCCTTCTTGGGCTTTATGTGAGCGTGATAGTAAGAGTAGGTCGCAGAGGGCTCGTTAGAGAGAGTCTTGGCTTCGGTGACATCGGCTATATAGAGCATCTGGGTGTCGCAGTCGCGGCTGTCGATAACCTTGCAGGAATAAACGGCGTTTGCATTTTCGGTGAAATAGCGGATGCCGTTTTCGGTGCGCAGGTTCTCCTTAAGCCCCTCAAACTTGTCAACATCTCTTCCGCTCTGAAAACCGAAGTGCTTAAAGGTGTCGTAGGGGGTAGACTCGGTGAGAACCGTGACATTGAAGGCTCCGGCTTTCATAACCATGTCGCAGGTGAAGTTCTGCTTAATAACCGAGATTGTCATCTTGGGGGGATCTCCGGCGGTTATCTGTCCGGCAGTGTTTATAATGCAGCCGTAGTCCTTGCCGCCGTATCTCGTGGTTAGTATGTAAACGCCGTAGCTGAGCTTAAAGAGAGAAGTAATATCAATATCGCCCTTGGCATCGGGATTCACATCGGCGTTGTCAGCTATTTCGGCAGGAGCGGGAGCTGTGAATTTAGGAGCAAAATCCGCCGCAATAACATCGGCAAGAGCATTAAGCTCTTCCATTTGAGAAGATTTGAGAGCGGAGGGAATCGAAAGAAGGTCGCCCAAAAACTCAATGTTCTTAAGAGCCGAGAGCTTCTCGCGCATCAGTGTTCCGCTTGTGGGTCCCCAACTGCCGTTTTCAATAAGAGCAACCTTGCGGTTTCTCAGTCCGTGGCTGACTATGTCGTTAAGCAGGTTTTCCATGGTGACAAAGATTCCTGCATTGTAGGTTGTGGATGCAAACACCAAGTGGCTGTACTTAAATGAATCCGAGAGTATGTAAGAGGAAGGCGTAACCGAGGTGTCGTACATCTTAACCTTAATGCCTTTGTCGCTGAGCTTCGAGGCCAAGATATTCGCGGTGTTTTCGGTGTGGCCGTATACCGAGGCATAGGCAATTAAAACACCGTTTACTTCGGGCTCGTAGCTCGACCAAAGCATATACTTTTCCAAAAAGTCGCCGAAGCCGCGCCTCCAAACAAAGCTGTGAAGCGGGCAGACATACTTGATTTCAAGCGTTGCGGCCTTGCGTAAAACAGCCTGCACCTGAGGGCCGTATTTTCCGACAATGTTTGTGTAATAGCGTCTGGCCTCATCAATATATTCGTTCATAAAGTCTACTTCGTCGGCAAAAATGCGTCCGTTCAAAGCGCCGAACGAACCAAAGGCATCGGCCGAGAAGAGAATTTTGTCGGTTATGTCATAGGTCATCATAACCTCGGGCCAGTGCACCATGGGGGCCATAACAAAGGTCAGTTCATGGCGCCCTGTGCTCAGCTTGTCGCCCTCTTTGACTACCAGAGTTCTCTCCGTAAAATCGGTATCGAAGAAGCGGGCAATCATATCCTGTGTTTTCTTGTTGCAAACAATTGTTAGATTGGGGTACATGTTTGCCAAAGTTTCAATGTTGGCGGCGTGGTCGGGCTCCATGTGATTTACAACAAGATAGTCTAAATCTCTGTCACCCAGTCCGTATTTAAGATTTTCGTAAAATTGATCCGAAACAGCCTTGTCGGCAGTGTCGACAACAACTGTTTTTTCGTCGAGCAGAAGGTAGGAGTTGTATGAAACACCGTCGGGAACTCCGTAAACACCTTCAAAGAAAGCCAGCCGTCTGTCGTCTGCGCCAATCCATAGCAGATCATCTGTGATTTTTTTTGTATTATGCATTGAGAAACCTCCATTTATAAGCAAATATTTACGCATTAAAGATATCACAAAACGGGCCGAAACTCAAGCTTGCAGAGTATATAGTTCACATACAATAAAGTCCGTAAAAATCGGTAAATAAAAGCGTAAAAATATTTTTCTGCACACTTGAATTCCTACCAAATTGGTGGTATTATTGAACCGGAAGGAGAGGTGTGATGTGAGCTTTTCAACAAGAGGCAGATATGCCCTGAGATTGATGCTTGATATCGTCGAAAATTCAAACGGCGAATTCGTCTCGCTTCAGGAAATATCAGATCGCCAAAATTTTTCACAAAAATATTTACAGTCGATAGTTCCGTCGCTTGTCGAAGGTAGAGTCCTCATCAGCAAGAAAGGCAAGAGCGGCGGATATATGCTCAGCAGAAAGCCCGAGGAAATCTCGGTATACGAGGTGTTGAGCTTAGCCGAGGGCAATATAAGTCCTGTAGCCTGCCTTGCAGAGAACGAAGAGGAGTGTGGAAAAACATGCTCATGTTCGGCCAGATTGGTTTGGATAGGGCTTGAAGATACGATGGAATCATACTTAAAGAACGTCAGTTTAAAAGATATATTTGAAAAAAACTTAGGAGAGATATAATGAAAGACTATTTTGAGGTTTATGCCGACAACGCAGCCACGACGAGAGTTTCAAAAACCGCAGTTGATGCGATGCTGCCCCTACTCCACGAACAATACGGAAACCCTTCATCGCTGTATACCAAAGGACAAATAGCGGCGGAAAAGCTGGCTGAAGCCAGAATGAAGGTAGGCAGACTGCTGGGAGCGGCGGATCCTATGAGAGAAATTACATTCACCTCCGGCGGCAGCGAGGCCGACAATCAGGCCATAGTTTCGGCAGCTATGCTGGGAATGAAGCAGGGGAAGAAGCATCTCATCTCCACAAAGTTCGAGCACCATGCCGTGCTCCACACTCTCGAATCGCTTGAAAAACGCGGCTTCGAGGTAACGCTTCTCGATGTTCACGAGAACGGAGTTGTAACAGTCGAGGATCTTAGATCGGCTCTCAGGGAAGATACAGCCCTTGTCACCATAATGATGGTAAACAACGAAATCGGCACCCTTCAGCCGATAAAGGAGCTCGCGGCAGTATGTAGGGAAAAAAATGTTCTGTTCCACACCGATGCGGTTCAGTCGATAGGGCATATGCATATAGATGTACAAGATCTGGGAGTTGATATGCTCTCGTTCTCCGGCCACAAGTTCAATGCCCCCAAGGGAGTCGGCGGACTTTATGCCAAAAAGAATATAAAGCTCACCAACATCATAGAAGGCGGAGCTCAGGAGCGCGGCAAGCGCGGCGGAACCGAGAATATGGCAGGTATAGTCGCTATGGCGGCGGCACTGGAGGAAGCCGTGTCCATGATAGATTATGAGACCGAAAGACATAGCAAAATGCGCGACAGACTCATCGAAAATCTTTCGAAAATTCCTCACTCAAAGCTCAACGGCGATAGGGAGCAGAGAAACGCCTCTACGATTAACTTCTGCTTCGAGGGAATAGAGGGCGAAAGCTTGCTCCTAATGCTCGACAGTAAGGGCATAAGCGCATCATCAGGCAGTGCCTGCACATCGGGCTCATTAGACCCAAGCCATGTTCTGCTTTCACTCGGCCTGCCCCACGAGGTTGCACACGGCTCTCTCAGGCTCTCGCTCGGCAGATACAACACGGAAGAGGATATCGACCATATAATTTACTGGGTACCCAAAGTAGTAGAAAAGCTCAGAGAGATGTCCCCGCTTTGGGAGGATCTCGAAAAGGGCATAACGCCCCATCTAATATAAAATTCGGAGGAAAACAAATGTTATACAGCGAAAAAGTAATGGACCACTTCGAGCATCCCAGAAACTTGGGCGAGATGGAAGATGCCGACGGAATAGGCGTTGTCGGCAACTCCAAATGTGGCGACATCATGAAAATGTACATAAAAGTTGAGAACGATGTAATAACAGACATAAAGTTCAAGACCTTCGGTTGCGGAAGCGCGATTGCATCCAGCTCAATGGCAACCGAAATGATAAAGGGCAAATCGATTGAAGAAGCTCTCCTGCTTTCAAACAGGGCGGTGGCAGAGGCGCTCGGCGGACTTCCCGCCCATAAACTCCACTGCTCTGTTTTGGCGGAAGAAGCGGTCAGAGCCGCCGTCAAGGACTACTACGATAAAAACGGCGTAAAATACAACAAAAAGGATTTCTGCGATCACGACTGCGCCGCCTGCCACGCGCACGATGTCCAAAAAGACTAAATGGCATAAACAATAAATAAAAACGCCTAATTTATATATTATAAAAGAAAACAGATGCCGACTGAAAATGTCGGCGTCTGTTTTTTTATGCAGTTGTTAGTTAGACAAAATATTCTTAAGCCCTATTGCATATACTGTTCAATATAATTCCACAGTTTCTTAAAAAAGCTCGGTTTTTCTACATCCGCTTCCACCGGGAAATGCGGCGAATTTTCCATAAAGTAATTCTGTGAATCAAACGGTAAAGTACTGTGTTTGCGGGAATAAGAACCGTCAGAGAGCATAAAACTGCTCTTTGCGCTGTCACGAAGTTGAGAGTCTAAAAGCCATTGGAGTTGCTCTTTTAATACGGTGTCTTGCACGGGGCAGGCAGTCTCTACACGACGGTTGAGATTGCGTGTCATAAGGTCGGCGGAGGAAATATAGTATTCAGCTTCCTCTCCGCGGCCGAACATAAAGATGCGGGCGTGCTCCAAATAACGACCGACAATGCTGGTAATGTAAACATTGTCCGTAAATCCCGAGATATCGGGCAGAATACAGCAGATGCCGCGTATTATGAGCTGAATCTCAACTCCCGCCTGCGAAGCCTCTTTGAGTTTGTCAATAACTTCTCGCTCGGTGACGGAATTGGCCTTTATACAGATGAAGCCCTCCTTTCCAAGACGGATTTGACGGTCGATTTTCTCTAAAAGCATGGCTTTAATTCCCAACGGAGAGGTTCTAAGCTTTCTGTATTCGCCGTCAAGTTTGTTTACAAGCATATTTCTAAAAAAAGCCGCCGCATCCTCTCCGATAGAAGGATCAGCTGTCATCAGGCTGAGGTCGGTATACATGGCGTTGGTTTTTTCGTTGTAATTGCCGGTGCCGACTTGGGTAATATAGCTCAGCTTGTTTCGGCTGCGAAAGGTGATAAGACAAATTTTGCTGTGGCATTTAAATCCTTCCATGCCGTATATAACCTGACAGCCCGAATCCTCCAACATTTTCGACCATACCAGATTGTTTTCCTCGTCAAAACGGGCGCGAAGCTCCATTAAAACTAAAACATCTTTGCCGTTTTCCGCTGCGCGGCAGAGTATCTGCACAATTTTAGAGGATGCGGCCAAACGGTAAATTGTTATTCTTATCGAAAGCACATGGTCATCATCTGCCGCCTCGCTGAGAAGCCGTAAAAACGGCTCAACGGAATCATAGGGATAGAATAAAAGCCTGTCGCGCTGTTGAATCTGAGCCAATATTTTTTGGTCTCGGCACAAATCCTCAGGCCAACGCCCACGATAAGGCTGGTAGAGCAATTG
>CAYFQE010000026.1:5726-11261 GCA_964345235.1 uncultured Oscillospiraceae bacterium
GCAATTGCGCCGAGGTAGTCGGCAGCAGCCTGTACTTGCGGGTAGCCCATACCGTCTCCGATAAACAGGAAGACATACTTTGGAGCTTTCGGGGCTTCAGGTTCCGAAACTGCGGGGGCGGCAGGCTGCTCTGTGGGTTTTGCTGCAGCCGTAACACCGGAACATGCCGACAATGAAAGCACCAACAAAAGAATCAAGGTAAGACTTAAAACTTGTTTGACAATCTTTTTTGTGTTCATTTTGTTCTCCTATCTGGAATGTTTTTGTTTTGTGTGCATTACTTGCAACTAAATTCTATTATCAGTATGTTAAATCCGTAAGCCAGAGTTTGAAAAAACTGTGTAAAATTTTGTCATCGCTTTATGCAATAAATCTGTAAAACATAAATAGTGTACCCAAAAAAACTCTGCCCATGCACTAAGTGCATAGGGCAGACTAAATATTAAGTTAAAGAATAACAATAGTAACGCCGTTGTTGTGGCGGTCTAGGTCCGAGTCTTTCCTAAGCTCGGGGCAAATTTCAAAGCTTTTTCTCGTGTCCTCTTCAAAAATCGAGAACCTGTCTCCGGGAATAAGCCCGCGTATCCTGCCGTTTATCAGCTCTTTTTCTAAATATGCTCTAACATGAACTCGGATTTTTCCGCCCTTTCCCGTAGAGCCGTAGCCGTGAATGATTTTTAGGGCGGCAATATCTGAGCCTTTCAAATTTTCCAGAGTTTTTTTCAGATTATTTAAAGCCTCAACAGAGCCGGGCATCCCAAGCTTTAGGTTAATTTCCTTAATTCGGCTCATTCTTCTGTCTCACGGGAAATTGCGTCTACTTGACACACTTTTTCACAAAGCCCGCACGAGGCGCAGAGCTCGGGGTCAATATCGGGTCTTCTGTCGGGGCTTATGGCAGGGCAGCCGAGTCTGCCGCAGGCCTTGCAGCCCTTGCAGTGATTCTTGTTAATCTTAAAGGGGAGCTTTCCCTCATAAGGCTTTGTTAAAACACAAGGGCCCTTGCAGTGTATAAGCTTAAGCCCCTCGGTTTCGAGCTTCGATTTAAGGTCATTTTCTATGTTCTCCAAGTCGAACGAGTCGAAGGAGCTTTTATCGGCGCAAGGGATATTTTCAAAGCTCTTTTCAAAGTTAAAATTTGCGGTCATATTGTCTAAAACTATAACTGTAGCGTTCAGCCCGTCGGAAGCAAGCTCCTCTATTCCAAGCATACCGCCTTTTTTTAGGCCGCCCGGGTCAATGAGGGCCACTGTTTCACGGCTCATTTTCGTGTCAGCGGCAAGTAAAAAACCGCGCAGAACAGAGGGGGAGCTTCCGGGATATAGGGCGACATCGAGGGCAAGGAGCGGAGGCTTCGAGCCCAAATTTAAGCATCCCGAGTCCGAAAAGGCCCTAAGCCAATTTTTAGAGAGCAGATAGTATATGCCTCTGTAAGGGCAACCCGTGCACATAAGCGTTCTTCCCCGGGGACTATACAAATCTTCACCTGTCTTATATATTCTATGAACCATGCCGCTCTCGTTTAAGAGTTCTGCAAGCTTATCGTGGTTATCATTAAGAGTCTTGGCTCTCTCGGCGGCATTTTCAGGCTCTAAAACAAAGCGTTCGGCGCGTTTTCTGTATCTCAGTGGCTCAAACTCGCTCAAAGCGGCGGATACCGGCTTATTCCGTAGTCTTATTAAAAATGCGGTCTGAGCTTTTTTAGAGAGCTCAAATCCTTTGTTTATATACTTTGCTTCCTCGCCAACGGGAGGGCATAAAATAGCAAGCTTTGCCCTTTCGGCAAAGTCAGCAAAATCTTTTTCCTCGGCTTCATCCTTTAATTTAACGGCTATAAGAAGACCGCCGTGAACACCCGAGAGGGCAATGGAAAAGAGTATGTCAGAAAGCTCTTTAAGCTCATCTAACGAGAGCAGAGCAAGCGAATCGGCCCCGGCAAGACTTGCGCCAAGTGCGGCGAAAACAGCGCTTGCGGGGCTTTTTGATATAAATTCGTGTTCGCTTAAAGAGAAGGCTTCACTGCTTGAAGTTCTAAAAATCATGCTTTTCATTTTGGCCTCCTTTGATATGCTTAGATTGTTATTTGGCGTGATAGAGCTTTTTCACCTGATATTTGGGCTCCGATGTCAGGTTTACCCCGAGCCTTTGGAAAGTGTTTTTATCTACCGAAGAAAGTATAACGGTAGAGTGCGCCTCACAGTTCCTAAGCTCGGAAAGAGCATCGAGGGCTTTGTCTGCCCGCTCGTCGGTGGCGGCGCAAACGGAGAGAGCAATTAAAATTTCATCGGTGTGCAGTCTCGGGTTGTTGTTGCCCATGTGCGCTATCTTAAGGTGTTGTATGGGCTCAATAATATCTGGCGAGAGTAGCATGACATCGTCATCTATGCCGGCAAGAGCTTTAAGAGAGTTAAGTAAACAAGCAGCAGAAGCGCCGAGCAGAGATGAGGTTTTTCCGGTAACAATTTTTCCGTTCGGAAGCTGCATGGCCAAGGCGGGAGCTCCGGTTGATTCGGCTTTTTTAAGCGCTGCGCCGACAACAGGCCTGTCGTTTATGCTTATGCCCAGCTGGTTCATAAGAATCTCCTGCTTATAGACCTCGCTTTGTTCTGAAAATCCCAAACGCACCGAGCAGGCTGTCTGATAGTAGCGCCTGATTATTTCCTGTTCCGAGGCTCGGCGGCAGGCGCTGTCGTCTATGATGCAGTAGCCCGCCATGTTTACGCCCATGTCGGTGGGACTCTTATAGGGCGAAGAGCCGTAGATTCTGTTGAACATAGTGTTTAAAACTGGGAATATCTCCACATCACGATTGTAGTTTACGGTGGTTTCGCCGTAAGCGTCCAGGTGATAGGGGTCTATCATGTTTATATCGTCAAGATCCGCCGTGGCTGCCTCGTAAGCAAGATTCACAGGATGCCTAAGAGGAAGATTCCATATCGGGAAAGTTTCGAATTTTGCGTAGCCCGATTTTATCCCTCTCTTGTGCTCATGGTATAGCTGAGAGAGGCAGGTGGCCATCTTGCCGCTGCCCGGGCCGGGAGCGGTTACCACAACAAGACTTTTTTCGGTTTTTATATAGTCGTTCTTTCCGAATCCGTCATCGGAAATTATGAGAGATATGTTTTCTGGATAGTCGGGAATCCAGTGCTGCAATGAAACCTTAACGCCTAAAGCGTTTAACCTTTTTCTAAAATGATCAGCGGCTATTTGCCCTCTGTAGTGGGTTATAGAAACCGAGCCGACAAGAAGACCTATAAGCCTGAAAGCGTCGATGAGCCTGAGCGTGTCGTCATCATATGTAATACCGAGGTCGCCCCTCTGTTTGTTGCGCTCAATATCATCCGCCGAAATAACTATGATAATCTCAGCCTCGTCTTTCAGCTTCTTTAAAATTTGGATTTTGCTGTCGGGCTCAAAACCGGGCAAAACTCTAGAAGCATGGTAGTCATCAAAAAGTTTGCCGCCAAACTCCAAATAGAGCTTGCCCCCGAAATCTTTAATTCTGTCTCGAATTTTCTGGGACTGAAGCTGCAAATATTTCTCATTGTCAAAACCTATTCTTAACATAAGCCGAACTCCCGAATATCTATTTTTCAAACCTCTATATACTTTACAACCAAAATGACTTCCTGTAAAGTTCAAAAAAATATCGTACAAAAGCAGGGTGTAAGAAGAGCCTTTGCTGTGATATAATATAAAAAAAGAAAGGATTATATAGTATGACCGGATTTGCTTTCATACATGGAGAGCTGGATATAAAGCTTTTCTTAATATATGTGCTAAGTAAGCTGCCAAACCCGATTGACCGCAACGAGCTCATAGGCATATGTTCTGTCGACGGCGGTGTCGGCTGGTTCGAATTTGCCGAGTTTTTGGAAGAGCTTGTAAAAACCGGCCATGTAGAAAAGCTCAAAGACGGCCGATATATTATAAGCGAAGAAGGCAAAAGCGCCGCCGAAACCACAAAGTCGGGAGTTCCGTTTTCCGTCAGAATGAAGGCGGACTTGGCGATAAACGAAGTCGCAAAGAAAATGCTCCGAGATGCCGCTATTGAGAGTTCAATAGAAAAAGACCCCGAGGGAGGCACCAAGCTGCGCCTTGGCCTTTCCGACAGCAAGGGGGAGATACTTAAGCTTGAGCTTCTCTCTTCCGACGAAAAAACTGCGAAAGAAATGTCGAAATATTTTCGCAAATATGCGGAAGAAGTTTATCTGAACATAGTGGAAATGCTCCTAACGGAGGAAAGCGAGAAAAAAATGCAGGAGAGGAAACAAAAAAAGAATGCAAACAAAGATACCGAAAGGCTATAAAAGCATACTCAGCCGCTATGAGACTCAAAAGGCCATAGGCCTTATGAAGCGCCTTTTTGAAGACAGTTTTTCCTCCAGGCTCAACCTTTTCCGTGTTTCCGCGCCGCTTTTTGTAGCTGATAAGAGCGGCCTGAACGACAATCTCAGCGGTGTCGAGCGGCCTGTCGAGTTCGAGATAAAGCAAACAGGCGAAAGGGCGCAGGTTGTTCAGTCGCTGGCAAAATGGAAGCGCCTTGCTCTTAAACGATACGATTTTTACCCCGGAAAAGGCATATATACCGACATGAACGCCATTCGCCGCGATGAGGACGAGCTCGACAACCTACACTCTGTGTATGTTGACCAGTGGGACTGGGAAAAGATAATCACCGAAGACGAGCGAAATCTCGACTACCTCAAGTCCGTTGTTATGTGTATAGTCGAGTCAATCTGCGATGCGCAGGATACCTTGAAGTCGGTTTTCCCCAAGCTCAAGACAGTAGAGCCCTTAGAGCGCAGAGTTTCGTTTATCGACAGCGAAGACCTGCTGCAGCTCTACCCCGATAAAAGCCCAAAAGAGCGTGAAGACGCCTACCTCAAAGAGCATAAAACCGCCTTTATAATGCGCATAGGTCACAATCTCTCCAATGGGAAGCCCCACGACAAGCGTGCTCCCGACTATGACGACTGGAACTTAAACGGCGATATTCTTGTTTGGAACGAAGATTTGGAATGCGCCATCGAGCTCAGCTCAATGGGTATAAGAGTCGATCCCGAGACCTTGGACTCACAGCTCACGCTTTCGGACTGTGACGACAGAAGAGAGCTCATGTACCATAAAATGCTTTTAGGCGGCAAACTGCCCCTCACCATAGGCGGCGGCATAGGTCAGTCGCGGCTCTCTCTAATAATGCTCGGCAAGATACATATTGCCGAGGTACAGGCATCGCTGTGGGACAGCGAAACCGTAGAGAGCTTGGAGCGCGCCGGGATAATGATGCTCTGATAAATATCTTGCGCTTCATGGGGGATAGGTGTTATACTTCCCCTACAAAGTGCGGGTGTAGTTTAATGGCAGAACATCAGCTTCCCAAGCTGAATACGAGGGTTCGATTCCCTTCACCCGCTCCACAACCTACCCGAAAATCCGAAGTGAAGTAAAGCCGGATTTTCGGATTTTTTATGTGCTTTTTAAATAGGCGCGCAGCGGCGGAGGCTATGATGGTGACGGCAGCGATATCGAGAT
>CAYFQE010000027.1:0-11238 GCA_964345235.1 uncultured Oscillospiraceae bacterium
TTTCGGTGCTTATTTGCATAAGCTGTTTTCTACATTGTTTAATTTACAAAGTGCACTCGAGCACCCCGTTTTGGGGTGCTCGAGTAATATAACATCTTGGCTCCGTCATGTCAAGCGTTATTTGAGGCTTTTTGCAAAAACTTTCAGTTTTTTTATGAAAATCTATTAAATAATACTTTAGCCGACATGAAGTCACACAAAGTTTGTTTTTACTTTACTATATTGCGCAGTATTCCGATTTTCTCTATCTCACAGACTACTTCGTCACCGGATTTAAGAAACTTTGGCGGATTCATACCCATTGCCACGCCGCCCGGAGTTCCCATCGAAATAATGCTTCCGGCCTTGAGCATCATGCCTCGGCTGAGCTCCTCGATTACATCGGCTATGCCGAAAATCATGAGCTTTGTGTTGCTGTGCTGACGGCGTTCCCCGTTTACATAGCAGGATATCTCGAGCTCAGGCTCGAACGGAAGCTCGTCGGCTGTGACTATCCACGGACCCATGGCGCAGAAAGTATCGAGGCTTTTCCCGAAGTGATACTGTGTGTGAGCCAGCTGCACATCTCTTGCTGTTATGTCGTTGAATACGCTATAGCCTAAAACATAGTCAAGCGCATCTTCTTTTTTAACCTTGTAGGCATCTTTTTTTATGATAACCGCAAGTTCAACCTCGTAGTCGAGTTTTTCGGTAAAATCGAAGTGTCCGTCTATGTATTCATCAGGGCCGATTATGAAGTTTGCGCGCTTTGAGAAATATACCGCATTTCCGCGCTCCGACCTATAAGCGCTTCCCAGACTGCTGACCTCCTGCTGATGGTCGTAGTAGTTGAGGCCGAGGCAGAGAACATCCTGCGCGGGACAGACTATCGGCGATAGAATTTTGAGGTCTACAAGTTCTTTTTCACATACGCTCTGAAGACTTTCGATTGATTCAAGCTTTTCGGCAAGCTCCAAGATATCCATATCATAGAGCTTTGCGCTTCTGCCGTCGTTTGACACGGCGCTGTATGTTTTTTCTTCAAACTTAACTGTAAGTAATTTCATAAAAAGCTCCCTACTTTAAAATTATTTTAACACTTCAAAATCGCCCACTATGGGCAAGCGCTTTCTCTTTCCTCCCAAGGCAGCAACTATGCCGGCTATCGCACAGCCGAAAGTAAATATTCTTCCGATAGCTGAAAGAAAAGCTCCTAATCCGACTGTAAACAAGGCAAATGCCCACAGCGCAACTCTCGCAAGAAAGAGCGAGATGGCCTGATTGAGGTGAAAACGCACGAAGGGCGAATTTTTTCTTGTGAGAAGCGGGATTAAAAAGAGTATGCCGAAGTATGAAAGAGCAGCCATGCCCTTATTTTCGAGAACATCTTTATCGATAAAGTCTCTGTATGTTTCTCTGCTCCCGAAATCATAATCAAAACTTTCTTCCTCTGTTCTGCCCGAGCTGTAGCGGCGCGTGGCCCCTCCCTTTGACTTTTGAGAGTTTGTTTGCCATTTCGAGCTTTCGGGACTGCCGACTACTTCCCCGTCATATACCGTTTTATCTCCCTTATTTTCAGAATGATATTCCTGATTACTGTATTGGTTATAAGTGTTGTAAGTGTTTTCTTCCGATGCCCTTGCCTGTGTGGCGGCGCCACTTCCGAATCGTGAAGCAGAGGTATCTCTGTACCCACATGCAAGGCAGTTTTTCTCGTCTTGCGGTATATACGCTCCGCATCTTGCGCAATAGCTCATTAATTTCTCCTATTATCTCCTTATTTGAATTAATACTTTTAAAGTGCCTAACAGACTATTTCTCCGTGTTGTTATCTTCCGCGCCCCTTGCTCTGGTTTGAGGGCTTTTCCTTTTGGAGCTGTAGCGGCGTACCGCTCCTTTGCCCCTTTCTCTTCTTTTAGAGCTGTATCGTGTGACTAAGCGCTCGCCAAGAGCCGAACTTTTTACGCCGGTTTTTTCGGAGGTATCGGATTCACCGATATTTTTATCTGCCGCAATTCCCAATGCTGTGCTGTCTATGTAGCCGCAGGCAAGACATTTTATCTCGCCTACAGGTATATATGCGCCGCAATTGCTGCAATAGCTCATCTCAAGTCCTCTCGTTTTTGTGTCGTAGTCTTAGCCTTATTCACAAGCTCATCTCTCGTCCAAAGGATAACTTTTCTGATTGAGGGGAAAATAAAAACAATCCCTCAGTCAAAAATCCTGTGATTTTTGACAGCTCCCTTTACACAAGGGAGCCTTTGGGGGCTTCGTTTGTCAACATAAACACCCCTCATATAGTATAATACAAGTGCTTGCTCTTTTCCAGCTAAAGGCCGAAAAAGAGCAAGCGGTTTTTTAGTTTTTGAAGAGCGAGGCTATTGCTCTCGATTTGTTTTCTTCTTGAGCCTTTTCAATAAAGCTATCTATGCTCATTGTGCCGATATCGCCGCTCTGTCTGACACGGACGGAGACCTCCCCTGTTTCGGCCTCTTTATCGCCGACAACCAGCATGTAAGGTATTTTCTGCTGTTGGGCCTCTCTTATCTTATACCCAATCTTTTCGGATCTCGTGTCGACCTCGGCTCTGAGGCCTGCCGCCTCGAGCTTTTCGCATATGCCCTCGGCATAGTCTGTAACCCTGTCGGTTATCGGGAGGACCTTGACCTGCACCGGTGAGAGCCAGAGCGGGAAAGCGCCTCCGAAGTGCTCGGTGATAACGCCTATGAATCGTTCGATTGAGCCGAATACAACCCTGTGTATCATGACGGGGCGCTTTTTCTCGCCGTCTCTATCGGTATACTCGAGTTCGAAGCGCTCGGGCATCTGCATGTCAAGCTGGATTGTTCCGCACTGCCACGTTCTGCCGAGGCTGTCTTCCAAGTGAAAGTCGAGCTTGGGGCCGTAGAATGCGCCGTCGCCCTCATTTATCTTGAAGCTTCTGCCCGTCTCCAGTATAGCCTCTTCAAGAACTTTTTCGGCAAACTGCCAATCTTTCTCGTCTCCTATGTGAGACTCGGGCATGGTGGAAAGCTCGATACTGTATTTGAGTCCGAAGAGCGAATAGACCTCGTCGAAGAGTTTGGCGACATACTTTATCTCGTCCTTCATCTGATCCCAACTCATAAAGATATGTGCATCATCCTGAGTGAAGCAGCGGACTCTGAAAAGACCGTGCAGGGCACCCGAGAGCTCGTGCCTGTGAACTATGCCGAGCTCACCGACTCTCATCGGCAACTCCCTGTAGGAGTGCGGCTCGGAGTTGAAATAGAGCATGCTGCCGGGGCAGTTCATGGGCTTTATGGCATAGTCCTCTTCGTCTATGAGCGTGGTGTACATATTGTCTTTATAGTGCTCCCAGTGACCTGAACGAAGCCAAAGATCGCGGTTTAAAATCAGCGGTGTTTGAATTTCGACATAGCCGTAGCGTTTGTGTACTTCTCTCCAATACTCAATGAGAGCGTTTTTGAGAATCATGCCCTTGGGCATAAAGAAGGGGAAGCCGGGGCCCTCGTCCGCCATCATGAAAAGGCCGAGTTCGCGGCCGAGCTTTCTGTGGTCGCGTTTTTTAGCCTCTTCCAAACGCTCGAGGTGCTCATCGAGCTCGGCTTTTTTGGGGAAGGAGGTTCCGTAAATTCTTTGCAGCATCTTACGGTTTGAATCGCCTCTCCAGTAGGCGCCCGTGGAGTTTATGAGCTTTATGGCATTGCCCTTTATGCGGCCCGTGGAATCGACATGAGGGCCTGCGCAAAGGTCAGTAAAGTCGCCCTGCTTATAGAAGCTTATAACCTCGTCTTCGGGCAAATCTCGAATCAGCTCGACCTTATATGGCTCACCCTGCTCTTCCATATACTTTATGGCTTCTTCTCTCCCCAGCTCGAAGCGTTCGAGGGGAAGCTTTTCCTTAATGATATTCCGCATCTCCTCTTCAATTTTTTCGAGTATTTCGGGGGTGAAGACTGTTTCGGAATCGAAGTCGTAGTAAAAGCCGTCTTTAATAGCCGGCCCTATGGCAAGCTTCGTCTCGGGATAGAGACGCTTTACCGCCTGCGCCAAAATATGGCTTGATGTATGCCTGTAGCTGTCCTTGTAAACGGGATTTTCAAAGCTGAATCTGTTTTCTTCCATTTTAATCCTCCAAATAAAAAAAGCACCCCGAAAAATCAGGGGTGCATAATACACGGTTCCACCCTGCTTGCAAGAAAATTCTTGCCGCTTTAGGCTCGCATAACGCGCGAGAGGCGTCTGCGCTTATTTCGCACAGCTGCTCGGAAGCGGTACTCATATCAAATCTCACAGGCTACCTCTCAGCTTACGGCCGCCTCTCTGTATTGAGAAAATGAAAGAGCTCTTCGTCTTAGCATTTACGGAAAAATTATAACATTTAATGTGTTTTTGTCAATAGCAAAGCTTAATTAAGGGGAACTTCGGCAACGATTTCTCCCTTGGCATTTTTAGCTATGAGAAAATCCTCTCCGGCCGTCTTTTCTTCCGCTGTGTAAATTCCCGTTGTTGCCCAGAACAACTTAATATTATCCTGCCCCTTTAGACTGCTGAGTTCGCTTGCCTCAATCTCGCCCATTCTATTCTCGGAAACAAGATCGACTATGAAGTAACTCATATCTTCCGTTTTAATAAGGGCTTTGGCATCTCCGGCATCCTTTCTCGTAGAGCAAGGAAGCTCCCATGCCGCCTGAATTCCGGAGGGTGCCGAAAAGCTTCTGGACCTTTTTAAAATTTCGCTCAACGCTTGGCGTCTTTCACCCTCTTTTTTATCGCTCTCGTCCTCGGAGTTTATATCGGCAAAGTCGTCCCAAAGCTCTAAAAATACTATCTTTACATTGAGCTTTCCTTCATTTAGCGCCGTTTCGAAATAGGGATTGTTGTAAAGCTCCAAATCAACGACCTGTCTGAATTTTTTTCCCGAAATCACAATCTCGTTGCTTGCAGGTCCTCCGTCATCGTGATGAATTTGCGGCAGAGGGGTGTATTTTATTTCCTCCACCTTGCCGTTGCAAGCCGAAAGCAGGAGCATGATTATAATTAAAGACAAAAAATGCAGTTTTGCTTTTTTCATAGCGTCACTCTTTTTAAACTCAGACATTGAAGCGAATATTCGTGATGTCGCCGTCTTTCATTATGTATTCCTTTCCCTCGATTCTGACTAGCCCCTCGTTCTTGGCATTGTTCCAACTGCCTGTGGCCTTGAGGTCATCGAAGGCGCATATCTCGGCTCTTATGAAGCCGCGCTCCAAATCGGAGTGAATTTTGCCCGCCGCTTTTTGTGCTTTGGTACCCTCGACTATCGTCCATGCTCGCACCTCGTCCTCGCCTGCGGTGAGGAATGAGATATAGCCCAAAAGACTGTAAGACGCCCTTATAAGCGAGTTGAGCGCTCTTTCGCTTATGCCGAGTTCTTCCAGAAAAACTTGCTGTTCCTCGGGCTCGAGCTCGCTTATCTCGGCCTCTATCTTGGCGCAGAGCGGAAGAAGCAGAGTTTCTCTGCCCTTCAGATATTCGCGAAGTTCTATATAATACTTATCTTCCTCGAAATTTGCGACAGAATCTTCACTTAGGTTTGCTATATATATGACGGGCTTTAGAGAGAGAAGGCCTACTTCTTCAATCTCCTCAAGCTCCGATTCTTTAAACTTATAGCTCTTGGCGCTTTTGCCATCGGAGAGGTGGGCGACAAAGGCTTCTAAAAAATCGACTGTTTCTTTCATTTTTTTGTCCGCCTTGGCGGCCTTGCGACTTCGCTCTAATTTTCGTTCCATAAGCTCCAAGTCGGACAGAATTAGCTCGAGCTCGAAGTTTTCGACATCCTCGGCAGGGGTGGCTTTTTCGGAAAAAATACTGTCGTCATCGAAGCAGCGAACAAGCTCTACCAGAGCATCGCACTGCCTTATTTGTGCAAGGTGGCTGTTTGCCATACCGCCGCCGCTTTTTTTAACGCCTGCTATATCGACAAAATCTATGGTCGCAAAGGTCAGCTTTTTGGGCTTATATAAATCGTAAAGCCAGTTTAATCTCTCGTCCGGAACCTCGGCAGAGCCCAAGTTGGTTACGGCTGCCGCCATCGCATAGGAAGATGTTTCGGCCTTTCGGCCTGTCATGGCGTTAAAAAGCGTAGTTTTCCCGACATTCGGCAAGCCGACTATACCGAGCTTCATATATCTAATACTCCTTTTGTTCCCATTTATAAATTGTTAAAACTAAATGCTTTTCGAAACATGTAAAATAACAGAAGAATTGTATCACTTTAAAGTAAAAAGTACAAATGAGGTATTGCTTATCACAATTTTATCCGTTAAAAGTTTTAGATTTTTAATATTTCTGTCTGCAACGCTGTTAATCCAGCTCTATTGCCCCAGTGTTAAGCTGATAGTATCTGCCCTTCATCTCCATTAAATCATCGTGGTCGCCGCGTTCGACAATCTCGCCCTGCTCCAAGACCATAATTGCATTGGCATCTCGAACTGTTGAAAGACGGTGAGCAATGACAAAGGTTGTTCTTCCCTCCATCAGGGCATCCATCCCCTTCGAGATAAGCGACTCTGTTCTCGTATCGACCGAGGAAGTCGCTTCGTCCATGATGAGGATAATAGGGTCGGCGATTACCGCTCGCGCGATAGACAGCAGCTGCTGCTCACCTTGCGATAAGCTTCCGCCGTCCGGCCCTAAGACAGTTCGGTAACCGTCTTTTAATTTTGAAATAAAACCGTGCGCATTGGCCGAAATAGCCGCATGTATGACTTCTTCATCCGTAGCATCCAGCCTGCCGTAGCGGATGTTCTCGGCTATCGTGCCCTCGAAGAGGTTGATGTCTTGAAGGACGAAGCCCATAATGCTGCGCAAATCCGTTTTGTCGATGCGCCTTAAGTCGATGCCGTCGATGGTAATCTGTCCCGAATTGATCTCGTAAAAGCGGTTTATGAGATTGGTAATTGTTGTCTTGCCCGCACCGGTGGAGCCGACGAAGGCAATCTTCTGCCCCGGTTTTGCGTATAAGGAGATGTTTTTCAGCACCGGCTTCTCAGGCTCGTAACCGAAGCAAACATCATAGAATCGGATATCTCCCTTAACCGGAACGCTCCGGGTCGAGCCGTCGGGCTGAGGAACAATCCAACAAAGGCCCTTTCTGCCGGCGCAGTCTCCCTCCAAAACGACATCGCCCTCCATAAGCTCGGACGGCTCGTCCAAAATGGCAAAGATTCGCTCGGCGCCCGCAAAGGCCATAAATATAGAGTTAAGTTGGTTTGAAACCATCGTAATCGGACGGGAAATTGTGCGCGTAAACTGCAGGAACGCCGCAATGTTTCCGACGCTCATGCTGCCTCTTATGGCAAGCATGGCCCCCAGCATCGCAATAATCGAATACATCGCAAACGTGAGATTTCCCATAACGGGCATCATGAGAACGCCGTAGCTTGATGCATTTGTCGAGGCAACACGAAGAGCCTCGTTTTTTTCTTTAAACTCGGCTTCGGCACGGTCTTCGTAGTTGAATACCTTCACGACCTTTTGCGCACTCATCATTTCTTCGACATAGTCGTTCATTTCTGCCGTGATTACCTGCCTTGCGCGGAAATACTTGCTCGAGCGCTTTCCGATAAATGAGATTATGAGCATCATAAACGCAAGGCAAATAACTACAACCATCGTCAGAATCGGACTTATGATAATCATCATCGCAAAGGTGCCAAAAACTGTGATTAAGGATGTTAAAACCTGATCTATACTCTGCTCCAGTGCCATGTTGAGCATGTCGATGTCGTTTGTAAACGAGCTCATCACCTCGCCGTGTCCGTGTTTATCGAAAAACGGAATCGGCAGAGACTGTACTTTTTCGAACAACTCTTTGCGAATTGAATATGTCGTTCTGGACGCAACAATCGTCATGCCTCGGCTGCCGAGATACTGCGCAACCAAAAAGAAAATCACTAAAATGCCCATAGTTGCGAGCGCCTTGACAAACTCGTCCATGTCCTGCTTGACGGCTACGGCATCGATGACGGGACTGAGCATCGAGTTTATCGCAACCATAAAAGCCGAACTCAGCATCGTCATTATTAGGGCTACAATAAATCTCCACTTGTTGTATTTAAAATAAGAAAACAGACGAAGGATAGTCTTGTCTAAATTTTTGGGAGCAAACTGCGCTTTTCCACGCGGTGCACCGCCGTGCATATTTACAGCTCCGCCTTTTGCCTTTCCTCTTGTCATCCTGCAATACCTCCTCTCTGTGATTCGTAAATCTCTCTGTAAATCACAGATTTTTCGAGAAGTTCCTCATGAGTGCCGACATTTTCGATACATCCCTTTTCCATTACGATGATTCGGTCGGAGTCCTCGATTGATGCGATTCTCTGGGCAACGATGATAGTTGTAATCCCGCCCAGGTCTTCGCGGAAGGTCTTGCGCAATTTTGCATCCGTGGTCATATCGACGGCGCTCGTCGAGTCGTCTAATATTAGTATCTTCGGTTTTTTGACGAGGGCACGCGCAATCGTAAGGCGCTGTCTCTGTCCGCCGGAGAAGTTGCCTCCTCCCTGCTCGACACGATAATCAAGCCCTTCCTCGTATTCGCCGACAAATTCCCACGCCTGTGCCTGCTTGAGAGCGCGGATAATCTCATCGTCAGTCGCATTTTCATCGCCCCACTGCATATTGGAGCGGATTGTTCCCGTGACAAGAGTGTTCTTCTGCAAAACAAAGGCCACTTCATCACGAAGCTTTTTTATATCGTACTCCTTTACATTTTTCCCGCCGACGCAAACCTCGCCGCAGGAAACATCGTAAAGGCGTGGGATCATCTGTATCAGTGTGGACTTCGATGAGCCTGTCGATCCGATGATGCCGATGCGCTCGCCGGAGCGAATCTCCAGGTTTATATCGTTTAAAACGTTGTCTTTAAAGCCTGCGTACTTAAAACAGACATCTGAAAATGAAACGGAGCCGTCTGCGACGGTCTTTGCCGGATTTTCAACTTCGACTATCTCAGATTCCACATCCAGCACCTCGATTATGCGAGCCAAAGAAGCACGGCCTCGTGTCGCCGTAACAAGGTACATGGAAAAGAACATCAGGGACATCATAATTTGTCCTATATAGGTCGTAAACGCAATAAGCTCTCCGCTTAGCATTGTTCCCGCCACAATCTGATGTCCGCCAAACCAAAGGGCGGAGATGATGACACTGTATACTATAAGGTTCATCATGGGGAACAAAGATATGTTCCAGAGCATGGCTTTTATCGCACTGTTTAATAGATCTTTGTTTCTCTCGTCAAAACGCGCTTCCTCGTAGTCCTGACGGTTAAAAGCTTTAATAACACGGATTCCGGCCAAGTCTTCCCTGGTAATCTCGTTGATGCCGTCAACCTTTTCCTGAATTTTTCGAAACAAGGGACTTACTTTCCAAAAAACAAATCCGAACAAGCCGAACACCAGGGGTATGGCGACAACAAAAATCATAGCCAACTCTGCATTGACATTTATAGCCATGAAAAGCGCGAACACCATCATCGAAGGGGAGCGCACAGCCATGCGCAAAGTCATCATTGTTACCTGTCCTATCATGTTGGTATCCGTCGTCAAACGCGTTATTAGTGACGAAACGCTCATCTCGTCGATATTCGTAAATGAATAGCGTTGAATCTTTCGATACGCCGCCTGCCGCAGTTCAGTTGCAAATCCGTATCCCGCCTTGGCTCCCATGAACGAGCTGAGAACACCCATAAGCATCCCGAAGAGGGCAACGACAATCATCAAAATACCGGTCTGCACGACATAATCGACATTCCGTGTTTTTATGCCTACATCGATGATGCGACTCATCAAAAACGGAACTCCTATATCGGCAAACACCTCCAGCACCATTGCGATGGGAGAGAGGGCGGCGTTGATTCTGTATTTTTTCATATACGGCAGTACTCTTTTAAGCAAGTAAAGTCCTCCAATATATTCCTAAACTTTGTGCATGATATGAAAGCACTTTATAGCAAAGACTAGACCTTTGTTTTTCCGGCAAGTACTTCCCTGTAGTCTTTGAGATTCTTTTTGAGCAGGTTCGGGATATCCAGCTCGTACGGGCACTTGGTCTTACAAATCCCGCATTCAAGACAGTCTTCAATCTTGTTCATCATCTCCTGAATCTCTGGAGTGAGCCAATCTGCGGTTGGAGAGCGCCTTAAAAGCTGAGACATCCTTGCGGCATTTCTTATCTCGATTCCAACCGGACAGGAGGGCATGCAGTATCCGCAACTTCTGCAGAAACCGCCCGAGAGCTCTTGCTTTTCTTTTTCTATTAAAGCCCGCATCTCTTCGTTAAGAGTCGGTGGATTCTTAGAATACTCAATAAACTCGCAGAGTTCATGTTCACGCTGAATTCCCCAGATTGGCAAGACATTGTTATATTGAGTCATAAATGCGTATGCTGCGGCTGAATCGCTTATAAGTCCGCCTGAAAGAGCTTTCATCGCGATAAATCCCATGTTTGCCCTTTCACATTTTTTGACAAGTTCGACATCTTTTTCGGAAGCAAGATAGCAAAACGGAAACTGCAGGGTATCGTAAACACCTGCGTCCACACTCTCGCTCGCCACATTCGGCCTGTGATTTGTTATGCCGATAAATCTTATTTTGCCCTGTTTCTTAGCCTGAAGCATACATTCGTACATACCCGTGCCGTCCCCCGGCTTATAGCACACGGGAGGATTGTGGAACTGGTATATATCTATGTAATCGGTTTTCAGTAGAGAAAGAGATTTCTCTAAATCTGCCCAAAAGGCTTCGGGGGTATCGGCATCCGTTTTCGTTGAAATATAAATCTTATCTCTTATTTTTTCGAAAGCCTTGCCCAGTTTTTCCTCGCTGTCGCTGTATTTGCGCGCTGTATCGAAAAATTCGAAACCTTCTTCATATGCCTTTCTCAATATTTTCACGGCAGTCTCAGTATCGGTTCTTTGAATCGGAAGCGCGCCGAATCCGTTGCGGTTGACTGTTATCCCCGTTCTTCCCAAAGTTATTTTTGGCATTTTTTCCTCCCCACAAGCGTGCTTTCATTCGTATATGTTTTTATACGAAATTATATTATATTAATTTATCTCTCATAAGTCAAAGGGAAATAACATGTTTTGCACTTAATTGTCGTAATAAATATAAGCTAATATGTTTTCAATGTTAATCGGCTCCTTCCCCGCTTTAGCTGTCTGTCATTAAGCACCTGAAATTTGAATAATATGTTTTTATATGATAA
>CAYFQE010000028.1:0-9411 GCA_964345235.1 uncultured Oscillospiraceae bacterium
GGTTATGCTCACAAAGCTCTTGCCGTCTTCAACTTCAATCTTCCCAAGCTTTTCAAGCTCGTCCCAAGCGGCGTTTTCAATTTTGTCGTCGCTGCCTGCGCCGCAGGCTGCCAGAGAAAGCATCATTAGTACTGCCAAAAGTAAGCTTATAATTTTTTTCATAGTAAATTTCTCCTGTTATTGGTTAATATGAAACACTCAAGTTTTTAAAAAATATGCAGGCAAAACTTATCTTATGTCTATTTTAATAGAGCATTCAAATTGAGTCAAGGCATATAAAAAGCCCTTGGATATTTAACCCAAGGGCTTTTCGCTTATATATCTAAAAACTTATCCTGCGACCACAATACCGTCGAACAAATCATAAACGCTGAAGCCTTCGCCCATTATCGGCCAATAGCCGAAGACATTTGTGTCCCTGCATTTTAGCCAGCCCGATTTTCCGTCTGCGGCCTCAAGCTTAAACCATTCCGGTCCATAGACATTGGTTATTGTAAGCTTCTCTCCGCGTCTGGCGACAAAGGCGACTATATCGTCGGAAAACTCGCGCGGTTTGCCCGCATATCCGCCACTGCCGCTGGCATAGTCCCACATCACGGCATGTTCGCTATGAAGACATTGCACCGGAAATAGAAGTGCAAGAAAACAAAATGAGCAGTTGACCATTTTTTAATAGTTCAGAAAATTTGATGTTTTATAGCAAAAACCCTGCAAGCGTGTTACTTGCAGGGTTTTAAATTTTGGTGCGCGAGGGGGGACTCGAACCCCCACGCCCGTATTGAGCACTAGAACCTGAATCTAGCGAGTCTACCAATTCCACCACTCGCGCAAACCAGGATTGAATTTTAGCACTCTGTGCTGTGTTTGTCAAGAAGACAGACCCGATGAAAAGAAATTTGAGTGTCACGAATATATTTCATAAAAACGAACAAAACAGATTAAACCAAAAACTAAGGCAGATAAATAATAGAGCAAACAGCTCACAAAATTTGAACTATTTGCCCGAGATGGCAAAAATTTTAACAAATATATTAAAATTTTAACAAATAAGTGTTGACAAATCAGAATCTCTTGTTAAAATATAGACACTGTCGTATATAACCCGAATACATAAATAATTAGGAGGACTTAATAATGAAGAGAGTTCAGTATATGGGCCATGTAGATTTTGAGCTTAGAGGCGAGCGTGAAAAAGAAGCTGCCGATTTCCTGCGTGATGCGCTGACAGGCGTTTTGAAAAGAAGGAGCTACTATATCGATACCCAACTGGACGCAATCACGGACGAAGTCCAAGAAGTCTACGGCGTTAGCATTAATATGAAAGCGTAAGTTTATCTATTTCGAAAAAGTAAAAGCTCGGAGCGGTAAGTTCCGAGCCTTTGCACAGTTTATATTCCAAAAAGTTCTTTTCCGTTTTCGAGTGTGAGTCTTGCAAACTCCCTCTCAGGCATTCCCAAAATCTCGGCGCACCTGGCTGAGATAAAGGGCAGGTTTAAAGAGGAATTTCGCTTTCCCCTGTGCGGTACGGGGCTTAAATATGGGCTGTCGGTCTCGATTAGTATTCTGTCTTTCGGTATGGCCGCAAGAGCCTCAAGCGTTTTGCGGGCGTTTTTATATGTAACGGGTCCGTCGAAGCCAAAGTAGAACCCGAGTTTAATAAGCCTTTCGGCAAACTCCGCTGTGCCCGAGTAGCAGTGCATAACGCCTTTAAGACCCTTAAAGCGCGAGAGAGTTTCGAGTGTGTCCTCATGGGCATCGCGGCTGTGAACAACAACAGGCAGGCCTAAATCGAAGGCCAATTCGAGCTGTTTGGTAAATACATGGCGCTGCAAGGCGGCATTTTCCCTAGTCCAATAATAATCAAGGCCAATCTCTCCGATTGCAAGAACCTTTTTATTTTTGCTGAGTTTTTCAAGCTTTTCAAGACTGCTCTCCTCAAATTTATTGCAGTCCGAAGGGTGAAAGCCCACGGCGACATAAAGAATATCATATTCATCAGAAAGTCCGATGATTTTCTCAGAGCTTTCCAAATCGACGGCCGGATTTAATATATACGATATCCCGCCTTGGCGCATGGCTGCCATAAGCTCGGGCAGGTCATCATTAAAGGCCTCGTCATCGTAGTGGGCGTGAGTGTCAAAATACATCTTAAAGCTCCTTTGCTCTTATACATAATGATTAAAGCACGAATCCCGCTTGCTTGCAAGGGCCTAAAATGCTAGTATAAGGCGCATGAAAACGGCTGATAAAATAAGAAGAATCTATATAATTTTTGCGCTCGGAATCTATCCGATTTTTCCGGGCTTTCACGGCTACGAGAACATAAGCCGCGAGAAGATAATATTTCTTGCGGCTTGCAGTTTTGCGCTCCTTATAGCTCTCGCCCTGTCGCCCGACAGAAAAGACTTCCTCAAAAAAGCGGGTTTTGCGGAAATTTCAATATTTATCTTTGCGTTCACGGCTATAATAAGCTTCCTCTGCTCAAACCTTGATAGGTGGAAGCTCATCATAGGCCAAAATTACGACGGACTCTTTATGATTCTGCTTTTCACACTCATATTTCTTCTGCTCTCAAAGGGAAGCTATAAAAAGAAAGAGATAATCGGAGTTTTGCTCATATCCTCAAGTTTAGTGTCGCTTATATGTATTCTTCAGATTTTAGCTTTTAACCCTCTGGGACTCTATCCCGCAGGGGCGAGCCTTTCGGGACACGGTATCGACTATTCCGGTGTTTACTTGGGAACTTTCGGAAATCAAAATCTTCTATCGGCCTATTTTTCGCTACTCTCTCCCCTTTTTATTTATGAATTGCTGTTTTCAAAAAACAAAAAGCGCTTTTGGCTTTTTTTGCCCGTTGCCATGTTTTTGTTTATAAGCATAAAACTGAGACAGAGCGCCTATCTCATATCGTTTTGCCTATGCCTGCTTCTAACCGTGATTATGCGAGCTCTCGGCGGCCGCCGCACCCTATATGCTACAGTCGGTTTTATAACTGCTCTGCTCTTGTTTTTTGCGCTCGTTTATTTTATAAAACCCAAAAACGAAACGCTCTTCGAGCTTCACGAAATACTCCACGGGAGAGTTTCAAAGACTTTCGGCTCAAAACGCCTTATGATATGGGCCGAAACCGTTCAGATTTTTAAAAGAAGCCCGATTACAGGCCACGGGCCGGCGTCTTTGCCCTATCTTTTCACAACTATATTCAAGCGATTTGTGCCCGAAACGGGAACCCTGCTCATTTCCTATCTCAACTCCGCACACAACGAGTTTTTATCCCATCTGGCGCAGCTCGGCGCTCTCGGGCTTTCGGCGTATATACTCTTCATAAGCGCGGTTTTTAAAAAAGCGAAGCACGAGGCTTATGCCGGCTTTATTATGGCCGCAACAGGCTACCTTATATATAGTTTTTTCGGAAATTTGGGCGGTACGGTCATGCCGATGTTTTATATAATAATGGCGCTCGCCTCTGCAGGAACAGATAAAGAGAGTGGATAGAATAAATTTTGAACTAATCTTTTAAAACCGCTTCTTTTTTGCTATAATTTGCTTAAGGCCACTCCGACCATTAAAAAGGATCGGCTTTCTATTTAATAAAGCATAAAAACAAAATCGGATTTTAATAAATATCTTAAAAAAGGAGAAAAAAATGAAGAAACTAAAAGTCAGACTCGCAAAAGAAAAGAGAATCGAGAAAAAATCGGATTTAATACAGGATATGACAATACAGGAATACCTGCAGGTTCTGGGCAGTTCGCAGAGCATGCCCGGCGGCGGCTGTGCAACGGCGCTTTTGGCCGCACAGGCGGCGGCGCTCGGCGCAATGGTGTGTAAAATAAGCAAAAACCCCGACCTTTCCGAGGAAGAAAAACTGCTCGATGTTATGGCAGACTTTTTCATGAGGCAGATTGAAGAAGACAGAAAATCATTCAAGCCTTTAGAAAAAGCGTTTAAGATGGACAAAAACGATCCCGAGCGCAAGCTGGCGCTTCCCGCCGCTCTCAGAATTGCAATCATGGTGCCTACAGAAATCATGTTCTCTTCGGCGCGCTGCGCAGATGCGCTTATTAAGATTGGCGAGAATTGCAAAAAAGGTCTGCTGTCCGATGTGGTTACGGCGCTGGAGTTCAGCCTAACCGCCATGAAGACGAGTCGCAATCTTATATTTGAAAATACAATCGGCATGGAAGATGAGGTCTTCAAAAACACAATCCGCCGCGAGGGCGAGATTCTCTTCGAAGAAACCGAGGGGCGCATACACGATGCAATAAAAAATTTCAGCGCAAAGGCCTGAAAACTATATAAGAAACAAAAACAATCGGAGGTGAAAATCCGGTTGTTTTTTATTCTGAATAAATATAAAAGCAGATTTCTGATAAGTGATATTTTTGTTTATAATTTTGTTTGTTTTGCATAAATTGAATAAAACTCATCCGTTGCAAATGATCAGTCGATATGTTAAAATTTTAAATATAGTATAAAGTTATTAAGAAAATCTTGGACGCAGACATCTTGTTTAGAGGCATATAACAGTTGTTGCGCTCACTATGTAAAATTTTGAAAGAACTTAAAGCAGAAAAAAGAATAGGAAAGGGGAGATTTTAGTGCTGCATATTCCTTATGGAAACACACATTTTGAATTTGCAAAGAGCAGAGCGGATGCGGTGTTGACATCGCGTATAGAAGAACTCCAAGCGGAAGGAGACGGCTTGGAAATTGTTAAAAAGGCGATGGAAAATCCCATAGATTCTCCGCGGCTTTCCGAGCTTGCAAAAGGAAAAAAGAACTGTGTAATCATCATATCCGACCATACCAGACCTGTTCCCAGCAAGGATATTCTTCCGAATATGTTTAGAGAGCTTAAGGAAGGAAATCCCGATATCGATATCACACTCCTTGTGGCAACCGGTTTCCACAGACCGACGAGCGATAATGAGCTCCTGAGCAAACTTGGCGAAGATATCATGAATCAGGTCAAGATTGTCATACACGATTGCAAAAATGCCGAGTCGAATGTCGAAATCGGTGTTCTGCCCTCGGGCGCGCCCTGTGTTATAGACAAGCTTGCCGTCGAAGCAGACCTGCTCATATCCGAGGGCTTTATAGAGCCGCACTTCTTTGCGGGCTTTTCAGGCGGACGCAAGAGCGTTTTGCCCGGAATTTCCGATCAGGTGACAGTACTAGGAAATCACTGCTCCCGCTTTATACACAGCGAAAATTCCCGCACAGGAATTCTCGACGGAAACCCGATGCACGAGGACATGCTGGCCGCCGCCGAAATGGCAAAATTGGCATACATCGTCAATGTCGTCATCGACGAAAGCAAAAGAACGGTTGCCGCATTTGCCGGAAATCCCGTAACCGCCCACAGAAAGGGTTGCGACTTCCTTTTAAGCTACTGCAAGGTTGCGCCCGTCTATTCCGACATAGTAATCACATCAAACGGCGGCGCTCCTCTGGATCAAAACATCTATCAAACGGCCAAGGGTATGAGCGCGGCTGAGGCAAGCTGTAAAGAAGGCGGCGTTATCATACTCTGCGCCGAGTGCGCCGACGGACACGGCGGCCAAGTTTTCTATGAGGCTATGAGAGATTGCGACAATGTTTTCGATCTTTATGATAAATGCATGGCAACGCCGCAGGACAAAACCATTCCCGATCAGTGGGAAATCCAGATTCTTTGCAGAATACTCAAAAAGTATAAGATGATTTTCGTAACTCGTCCCGAAATCAAAGAGATGATAGAAGAAATGAAGATGATTTATGCGCCCGATTTGGAAGAGGCGCTTAAGATGGCGAAGGCCATGGGCAAAGAAAGTATAACAGTAATTCCTAACGGTGTATCCGTTATTGTAAAAGAATAAAAATTAATAACACAGGAGGATTTTAAATGTCGAAGTACAACAAAATCACCCCGGAAATTGCCGAACAGCTCAAAGCTGTTGTAGGAGAAAAGAGATTCTTCGTTGGCGATGCCATAAATCCGGACTACAGTCACGATGAGATGCCCATTTACGGAAAATTTTTACCCGAGGCGGTTTGCGAGGTTGAGAGCACTGAAGAAGTGTCCGCAATACTGAAAATCTGCTCGGAGAACAAAATTCCGGTAACTCCCAGAGGCGCAGGTACCGGCCTTGTCGGAGGCTGTGTTCCCATATACGGCGGCGTAGTGCTCGGAACCGCACGCATGAACAAGATACTCGAATACGACATGAACAACTTTGCCGTTCGCGTACAACCCGGCGTTCTGCTTCAAGATTTGGCGGCCGATGCCCTTGACCACGGCCTCATGTATCCGCCCGATCCGGGTGAAAAAACCTCAACATTGGGCGGCAATGTCGCAACCAACGCAGGCGGCATGCGCGCCGTCAAGTACGGTGTCACCAGAGACTATGTTCTCTCCATGACAGTTGTTCTCCCAACAGGCGAGGTTATGGAGCTTGGAAAAACAGTCTTTAAGACAAGCTCCGGCTACAGCCTGCTTCACCTCATGATAGGCTCCGAGGGAACTTTGGGAATAATCACCGAGCTCACATTAAAGCTCGTTCCGAAGCCGAATTTCGATATTTCCTTCATCCTGCCTTTCCCCGATATCGAAAGTTGCATTTCTACCGTTCCCAAGATTAAGTTTGCCAATCTCGACCCTCAGTCCATCGAGTTTATGGAGAAAAACATTGTCGAGTCTTCGGCGGCATTCACGGGCAATCCCGTGTTTCCCACCGAGTATGAAGGAGAATCTGTCGAAGCCAGCATTCTGGTAACCTTGGTAGGTGACAGCGAAGAAGAGCTTGAGCCTAAGATGGAACGCTTGGCGGAAATAGCTGAAGAAGCAGGCGCCTTTGATGTTCTGGTTGTAGACACACCCACACTCAAGAAAGATGTTTGGGCTGCCAGAAGCAGCTTCCTCACAGCCATCGAGGCAGATACAAAGCTTCTCGACGAGATGGATGTCGTTGTCCCCGTCGATAAGATTCCCGAGTTTTTGATGTATGTCCACGAGCAGGGCAAGGAACACAACATAAGCATCAGAAACTTCGGACACGCCGGAGACGGCAACCTCCACATCTATTGCTGCTCCAACGATCTGAGCGAAGAAGAGTTCCTAAAGGTAAATAAGATTATCATGGACAACTGCTATACCAAGTGCAAGGAATTCGACGGACAGGTTTCGGGCGAGCACGCCATTGGACACGCAAAGAAGGACTACCTGCTTGAGTCTGCCGGCCAGACAGCCTACGATTTAATGGGCCAGATTAAAAAGGTGTTCGATCCCAATATGATTCTCAACCCCGGAAAGGTCTGCATCTAATCAGCTTAGACTCGATATAAATTAAAGTATATGAGGGGGCAGGCCGCCCCCTCATATGGAAATAGGAGATAATATATGTTAAATATTCTTGTCTGTGTAAAACAGGTTCCGGATGTCGATTTGGTCACGATGGATCCCGAAACCGGAAATCTGGTGCGTGAGGGAGTGCCTGTTTTTACAAACCCCCTCGACCTCAATGCGCTTGAAGCGGCGCTCAGAGTAAAGAAGGAATACGGCGGAGAAGTCACTGTAATTACAATGGGCCCCCCGGTAGCAGAGTCCACTCTCAGAGAGTGCATTTCCGTGGGTGCAGACCACGCAGTGCTGATTACCGGCCGTCCCTTCGGCGGAGCCGACACGCTCTCCACCTCTTATCCGATACTTATGGCCGCAAATATGCTTGACAAAAAGTTCGATATGATTTTCTGCGGAAAAGAGTCTATCGACGGCGCCACGGGGCAAATGGGAAGTCAGCTTGCCGAGCGCTTCGATGCCGCCCAGGTTACGGGTTGCTTTAAGATACTCAAAGTCGATACCGAAAAAAAGACAGTACTTGCCGAAAGAGAGCTTGAAAAGGGAATCGAGACGGTCGAGGCCGACCTTCCCTGCCTTTTCACGGTGGAAAAAGAGAACTACAGGGCCAGAATCCCCAACTTTAAGGGAAAAATGGCTGCAAAGAAAGCCGCAATAACAGTGTTTGGCGAGAATGATATCGACGGACTCGACATGCAGAAAATAGGCGTTCCCGGATCAGGAACAATCGTACCCAGAATCTATCCCCCTGCGCTCCCCGAGCCGGGACAGATTATAAGCGAAGGCAACGCCGAAAAAGATGTAAATAAGCTCTTCGAGCTTCTTTCAGCAAAAGGCGCCATTTAGGAGGGAAACATGAATAAAAGAGATTATAAAAACATCTGGGTTTACATCGAGAACGATGGCGGAAAGGTAGCTCCGGTATCCTTAGAGCTTCTCTGTGAAGCGCGCAAACTCTGCAATGTTATGGACGAAAAACTCTATGCCGTCCTTCTCAACAAATTTGACGAGGAAGATATGCAGAAGATTCGCGAATGCGGTATCGACGGAACCATCACGGTTCTGGGCACCGGCTATGAGTATTACAATACCGATGCATATTCCAACGCTTTCACGGTACTTTCGCAAAAATACAATCCCTCAACGATTTTTGTGGGCGGCACAATAAACGGGCGCGACTTTGCTCCCAGATTTGCCGTACAGCTCAACACGGGCTGCACCTCAGATGCTATGGAAGTTCAGTATGACGAGAAAACCGGAGATCTCGAGTTTATCGAGCCGGCAGTCGGCGGAAAAATCATGGCAGTCATCACCTTCCCCGAGCTTCGTCCCCAGGTCAGCACAATAAGACCCGGAACTTTCAAGTTCGAGCCCACGGGCGCAAAGGATAAAATCGAGGAAATAGTAGAAAAAATAGACTTCCCCATAGAAAACATCCGCATGAGGCACCTCTCGTTTAATGAATTCGACTATGACCCCGATTTAGAGATAGCAGATGCCGAAGTTATAATCGGCGTCGGAAACGGCCTTAAGGAAGAAGAAGACCTTCAGCGCTACAGAGAGCTTGCAAAGCTTCTGGGCGGAAAATTGGGTTGTACAAGACCCCTGTTCGATAGGGACATCCTCCCATACAAGCTTCAGATAGGTCAGTCCGGCGTAATAATCAAGCCCAAGCTCTATATAGGCTTCGGCATTTCGGGCGCTGTAAACCATGTTGCCGGCATAACCGCCGATACCTTTGTTGCGGTTAATACCAACCCCGATGCGCAAATTTTCAACTACTGCGATTACGGCATAGTCGGAGATATGAACGAAGTCTGCGATTTGATGATTTCGATGCTCAAGAATAAATAAATTCCTTAGCGCCAAAAATCAAATACTCAAAAAGAACGAAGCTGCGGCGGTTTTGCCGAAGCTTCGTTCTTTTTTATAAGAAATTACAAAGTTTTCTATACTCATAGGCTAAAAGAGAAAAAAGCTAAGCAATATAGGCTTTTATACTATTTAATATAGCTAGGGATATAAGCAGAGCGATGTTTTAGATTCAAATAATAAAAATGAAGAAAAACTAA
>CAYFQE010000029.1:0-9401 GCA_964345235.1 uncultured Oscillospiraceae bacterium
GAGCAGATGAAAAAGAGCAAAACCCCTATAAGATACAACAGAAAAAGGACAGTGGGCCTTATTTCTGCTGAGGAGATGGCGGAGCTTTTCAGTAAAAAGCTGAAAGTTACAACAATGATTTCGACAGACGAAATGTATCAGCTTGTGGGACTTAAAGAATCGTAAAGAAAACAGAAAAAACTGCGGGAGCATGCTCGGCATGCTCCCGCAAATTTTCAAGTTTAATTTAAGGCTTTTTTATAAAGAACTGCAGCACGAATACTGCGGCGCTTAAAGCCATCATTATAATGAAAAGCCCGTTGTAAGAGCCTGTTGCGGTTTGGATTGCGCCGCCCATCAAAGGGCCCAAAATAGATGCGGGGATTACATTCAAGGTTATAACACTGAAGTTGAGAGGATAATTTTTCTTCCCATAGAATAGAGAAACAAAGGAAGAATTCATCGGAGGAATACTTCCGTAGCCCAAACCCAATATGACAGCGGCAACGAAAAACAGAGGAATATTTGCGGCGCTATACGAGATCATAAATACGGCAAAGGCAATAAGCATCATAAGAGTTCCGTAAATCATGCTTACACGCCTGCCGAATCTATCGAAAATCATGCCTACAACAACTCTTCCCAAACCGTTAAATACCGAAACCACGCCCGACGCCAAGGTCGCAAGAGCAACGCTTGCGCCGATATCCTTGATACAGGTGCCGACATGACCGATTATAGCAAGACCGGCTGCTGTGAGAACGGAAGCCCAGATGAAAAAGAGCCAAAAAGAAGTCCTACCTAGCATCTGCAAGGGCGTGAGCTCCAAACCGTGCTCACCGGAGATGCCGCCGGCGTTTGTTTTAGGCTCGGGCAGGACGATGCCTTCTTTGGGCAGTCTGATCCAAAAAGAACAAAGTAGAATAAGTGCCGGAAAAAGAGCGGCAAAGAGCGCAAAGGTTTTTCTCCATCCAATTGCGCCTATAAGCCCCGATGCTAAAGAACCCAAAATCAAGCTGCCGAGACCGAAACACATCAGAAGTATGCCCGAAACCATGCCGGTTTTGTCGGGGTACCATTTGCTTACAGTGCTTATATCCGCATTATAGCTCAGACCGACGCCAAGGCCGCAGAAGACCCCGTATGACACATAAAGGCCCGATAGGCTCGAAATTTTAGATGCGCCGAAAAATCCTATTGCAAGAAACAGGGCGGAGAGAATAAAAGATATTTTGGGTGAACCTTTTTTCTGAATAAATCCGCTCAAAACATTGCCAAGGCAGTAGCAACTCATAGAAACGGTGAATGCGACAGAGGTCTGAGCCCTGTTCCAGCCGAATTCGGCCTCCAAAGACGGAGCAAAAATAGACCATGCGTATATAAGGCCTATAAAAAGATAGACCATAGAGCCTGCAATGAGAGGGGCTGTTCTCTTAACTTTCATATATCAATCCATCCTAAACTTTAGTTAAAATCAAGCATATCAAAAATAAGCATAGATTTAAATAAGCGCCGGCTAATATAAAAAATATTGCCGCCATTTTGGCGGCAATATTTCTCTTTATCTTATGTTTTTATCTGGTCTTTTCCTCACAGGTCATGCAGACAGGCTCCCCGTTTAAAATTCTCAAATGCGTTTCTTTGCAACTCTCTCCGCACAAAGAGCATTTTCCGCTCCCCACAGGCTTATAGACATCCGGCGGTGCGGTAAGGCTCGTTTCGCTCTGAACAAAAATTTCATCAAAGGGAGCGGTAAGTATATAGTCTTTCATTTCGTCTCGGCTCATGCCGTCGGGCCAAGCTTTCACAGAGAGCCTCACGCTCTTTGAGCTTTCGCGGTCATAAAAGTTGAAGGCAGATTTTCCCATGTCTTTAATCTCAAGATTGCCGTTGCCCAAGGTCGTGCCGAATACCACCTGTACGCCGTCAAGATAGCAGGCTCTGCCCTCGGCTATGCAGTAGAGATGATGACCTGCGCTTTTAATGTCCAATATGCGCCTTGCCTCAAAGCCTGCTCTAACTCCTATAGCCAGTCCGGGGCAGTAGTGCCCGTGTAAAACTCCCGCCTTTTCATATAACTCACGAATCATTATCGTTCCTCGCTTTCCAATATATCCAAAGTACTTTTGCGTTCACATTATCGACTACTTCTGCATTTTCTCCATAGGTCTCGACCATGTACTTTACAGCTTTTTCTTTGAGTTCCTCGCCGTTTTCCTGTGCAGAAAAACTGTTTCTGTAAAGATAGTCCGCCTCTTCCTCGATAGAACGGGTATCGGACCAGTTGTAGTCGGTGTGTTTCACATGGGGGGTATACCCCGCTCTCGAAACCTCTTCGATGATT
This sequence comes from uncultured Oscillospiraceae bacterium, assembly GCA_964345235.1. Lineage (GTDB taxonomy): Bacteria > Bacillota > Clostridia > Oscillospirales > Oscillospiraceae > Scatomorpha. The sequence continues at coordinate 2,324 of CAYFQE010000029.1, forward strand.
TTAGCACACTCTCCCTTCATATCCCAGAAAAACTTTTCCTGCGGCTCATAAGCTATAGCCTCAAAAAGCTTTTTTCTGAAGGGCTGCTCCCAATCAAAAAACCTTGATAGAAAGCAAAAACCGCGGCTTATACTACTCATTTTGCGGACAGAATCTTCATCATGTACAGCGGGGGAGAACATGGCTGTTGCAAGGTCAAAGCCGCCGAGGAGAGCCTCGTGGTCTAGTTCGAGCTCATTGAAATCGGCTCTAAAGGCAGTCCAATTTTCATAAGGCGCCATATTTTCCTTGACAAAGCGAATCATTTCGTCCGAGATGTCTGTGAGTGTCACATCGCAGCCGAGCTCAGCAAAATACTTGCCGAAAACGCCTGCGCCGCAGCCAATGTCAATAACTCTAAAGCCGGGAGAGAGCATCTCGTTCTCCTGTAAAAAAGAGAGCAGAGAAGCCTCGTACTCATTTAGTCCCAGCTTAAAAGTTCTCTGGTAATCTACCGCCGAGCGGTTCCACTTTGTTCTTTCGCTTTCATCCATAGATATGTGCACCTGCTTAAATTGTTTTGTTGATTATGCTTTGTTATTCGAAACTAAAATATACCTAGTGTCAGCTCATGTGAATTTTAGAGCTTTTTATCCAACGCCTTTAATTCTACTTGAAGAGCTAAAAAACACAAGCCCCCAGGGGGGATGTGCAAGCTGATAGTATAGACAGTGAAACTGAATAATTTGAAATAATAACCCCCCTGGGGGGTTGCGGAGCTTCGGTTTAGTTGCTATCCTCGAAAGCGGAGTTTGAAAAAACCTAACTATTATTTAGGGTAAGAGGTGTTTTAATGGGTCTTGAAGTTAAAGATTTAAGCTTTAAGTACGAAAAAGAAATTTTAAAAGATATATGCCTTAAATTGGAAAAAGGCTCTTTTTGTGCGCTTCTGGGAGTAAACGGAAGCGGAAAATCCACACTGCTTAAAAACATTATAAACATACTTAAACCCTATAAAGGCTGTGTATATTATGACGGAAAGGACATAAAAGATTATAAGCGGCGCGAGCTTGCTCAAACGATGTCCTATGTGGCTCAAAACGAAGCCGTTCAAAGGGTTAGGGTTTACGATTCGATTTTAATAGGCAGAAAGCCGTATATTAAATATTTTCCCACCGAAGACGACCATAAGATAGTGTGCGAAATTATGGAGTATCTGGGGCTTCAGGAATTTGCGCTCAGATACACCGATGAGCTCAGCGGCGGAGAGGCTCAAAAGGTTTTAATAGCCCGCGCCCTCGCTCAGGAACCCGAGGTTCTTCTGCTCGACGAACCAACCTCGGCGCTCGATCTTAAGAATCAGCTCGATGTAATGGATATGGTAAAAAAATATTGCGAACACAACAGCATAATGACCATAATATCGATTCACGATATAAATCTCTCTCTCAGATACGCCACCGATTTTATACTGCTTAAGGATAAAGAGATTTTCAAATACGGCGGCTTAGAGGTTATCACGCCGGAGAATATATCCGAGGTTTATCAGATAGACCTCAAAATATATGAGCTCGATGGCGGAATGTTTGTGGTGCCTATAAGGCAGCTTACCGAAGTTGCCGATTCAGAGAGAAGGGTTGGATAAGCAAATGAGTTGTAAGGAAAAAGTATTAGAGCAAGTTCCCGAAAGGAACAGCACGATTGAATATAAAGGTTATCAAAGGAAGATAATCAATATTCTTATTTTAATGGCAATTTCTATAGTTGTTTTGATGTATGTGGTCCTCAAAATGGGCGTTTCCGATATAACGATGCAGAACATCGTAGAAACTCTCTTGGGCAAAGGCACAGATGTTATGAAAACAATAATCTGGAAGATAAGGATGCCTAGAATAGTCGGAGCTGTTGTTGCGGGAGCGGCGCTCTCGCTCGCCGGCTGCATCATGCAAAACAACCTTAAAAACCCGCTTGCTTCCCCCTCAACTCTTGGTGTTACGAGTGCGGCGGCTTTCGGCGCAAACTTTGCAATAATTTTTTTGGGTTCAGGAAGCTTCCAGAGCGGAAACTCCGATGCGGTTATGATAGTTCACCCCTATGTTGTAACTCTCAACGCCTTTATATTCTCAATGGTAGCCGTTTTTATTATCATGGCGCTTGCCAAACTGCGTATGTTCACTCCGAATGTGATAATCCTCGTCGGTGTGGCTATAAGCTCGCTTTTCGGTGCGGGAACAACATTTCTGCAATATTTTGCCAATGAGGAAAAGCTCGCAACGGCGGTATTTTGGACCTTCGGAAATTTAGGCAGAGTTTCGTGGAAAGAATTGGGCATAATGAGCACGGCTTTAGTTGCGGCATCCGTCTATTTCATGTTCCGAAGCTGGGACTACAATGCCATGATTAACGGAGACGACTGCGCCAAAAGTCTTGGAGTAAACACCCGAAATGTCAGGCTCGGCGGCATGTTTTTCTCATCCTTGCTGGTTGCAATCGCCGTTTCGTTTATGGGCATAATCAGCTTTATAGGCCTTATAAGCCCGCAGATAATGAGGAGAATAATAGGAAACGACCACAGATTTTTAATACCCGGTTCGGCTCTTTTCGGAAGCCTTATACTTCTTGTTTCTGATACGGTAGCTCGAACAATCATCTCGCCGGTAATCCTTCCGGTCGGAGTTATTACATCTTTCATGGGCGCTCCACTATTCATATATATACTTATGCGCGACTATAAAAATTAGGAGAAATCACAATGAAATCAATGCTGAAAAAGTATCTTTCGCTTCTTCTGGCTATTATGCTGTTCATGTCGCTGGCGGCATGCGGGGCAAACGACAAGGCGGCTGAAGAAAAGCCTGCCGAGCCTGTAACACAAGCCGAGACTGAAGAAAAGATAGTTTTCACAGACATGGCCGGAAGAGAAATAACTCTCGAAAAGCCTGCAACCCGCGCCATCGCGGACAGCCCCAACACACTCAGACTCTACACCTATGTAATGGGCCCCGAGAATCTTTTGGGAATTTCGCCGAGAGATGTAAAAGGTGCCAGAAGAATGCCCTATGCCATCGCCAACCGCGAAGAATTTATGAAGTTAAAGCACTTCGGTGGCGATTATTCGGTAAATAACTTTGAAGAAGTTCTGCTCGAGCAGCCCGACATTTTCTTCTCTTCAAGCAAAGAAGCTGCCGAATACGACAAGATTCAGGAGCAAATCTGCGCTCCCGTTGTTGCTCTCAATCAGGGCGGCGGAGTTGTCTTCGACCCCATACTCTATCAGTCAATAGAAATCATCGGCAAGGCCATGGGCAGGGAAGAGAGAGCTCAAGAAGTCATCGACTACATGGAGGGCCTCAAAAAGGATCTCAACGACAGAACAAAGGATATTCCCGAGGACGAAAGAGCCCTGGTTTATGCGGGCGGACTTGCATGGAACGGACCTCACGGAATTGAGGGCACAAGAGAAAACTATCCCCTTTTCGATGCTGTAAACGCTAAGAATGTTGTAACGGGAATAAACAAAGACGGCCTAGTTGAGATTGATAAAGAACAGCTCCTCGAGTGGGACCCCGAGTTTATTTTCATCGACCTTGCCAGCATCGACCTAATCCAAAACGACTTTAACCAGAACCCCGCTTTCTACAAGTCGCTCAGAGCCTTTAAAGAAGGCAAGGTATATGCGCAGCTGCCCTTCGTGTGGTGCAATGTCAATGTCGATACAGCTATGGCAAACGCCTTCTACATAGGCAAAATGGTGTATCCCGACAAGTTTGAAGATGTCGATCCCATAAAGAAAGCCAACGAAATCTACAAGTTCCTCGTAGGCCGCGAAGTCTATGACGAGCTCGTAAAAGATGAGTTCGGAGGCTTCCAGCAGGTAACACTCGAAGACCTCGAGGCAAACAAATTCTTTAAAGCTGCAAACTAAATAAGGTTATTGCGTCTCGTTTTTTCTCCCTAAAAAGCCGGCGCCGCTCTAAAAAAGCGGCGTCGGTGATTTTATGCGATAAAACCAAGTGACTTAATTGGCAGACTTGAAATTAAGCCCGCAATCTAGGATAATAAAGAAAAAAACGGAGTATGTTTATGAAATATAAAACTGTAATTTTCGATCTTGACGGAACTTTATTAAATACACTCGACGACATAAGAGACAGCCTGAATGTCGCGCTCTCGAAATTCGGATTTAAAGAGAGAAGCTTGGAAGAGGTTAGAAAGGCGGTCGGGTATGCCTCAAGGGAGCTTTTGGCGAGGACCTTGGAGGGCGGACACGAAAACCCACAGCTTAAAACCGTTTTAGATTATTACTTAGAATATTATGAGAAACACAGCAATATAAAAACAAAGCCGTACGAAGGAATAATAGAGCTTTTAGAGGAACTTCGCGAGCAGGGAGTAAAAACAGCCATAGTTTCCAACAAGCCGCAGGAGGCTGTTTCCATCTTAAACAGGGAAATTTTCGGCGAGCTTGTAGAGCTTGCAATCGGCGAGAGCTCAGAGCTCCCGAGAAAGCCGAACCCCGCCATGCTTCTTAAAGCGGTTGAGCTACTTGGTTGCGCGAAAGAAGAGTGCGTATATGTCGGCGATACCGAGGTGGATGTACAAACAGCCCAAAATGCCGAAATGGACATTATCGTTGTGCTCTGGGGCTTCAGAAAAAAAGAAGAGCTACTTAACACAGGGGCAAAAATATTCGCGGCAGATATCGAAGAGCTGGGCAGAATAATCCGAGAAGAGGGAAGCTGAAGGATTGGGGCAAAGTATTTACTTTACCGAGCTTTTTATATATACTAATATGTCGATAAACTAAACGAAGGTTGCTGAAATATGCTTGAATTTGAAGAATACCGTCAAAAACTTTTGGCTCTCGAGCCGCAAATAGAAGATTTAGCCGAGGCTCTCAGGCTAAAAGAGGCCGAGGAGAGAATAGCCGAAATACAAAAAAAGTCCGAAGACCCCGAATTTTGGCAGGACATAGAGAATAGCCAAAAACTCAATAAAGAGCTCAAGAACCTCAAACAAAAATGCAAAAAGCACGAAAAGCTCGAAAACAGCCTTAACGACTTTTTAGCTCTGTGCGAAATGGCTCTGGAGGAAGAGGACTCGAGCATGCTTGGCGAGCTTAAAGCGGGTTACGATGAGCTCGAAGAAGAGCTTGAAAATGCCAGACTCGATGCCCTGCTCACAGGCGAATACGACTCCAACAACGCCATAATGACACTGCACGCCGGAGCGGGCGGCACCGAAGCCCAAGATTGGACAAGCATGCTTTACAGAATGTACACCAGATGGGCGGAGCGCCAAGGCTATTCTTATACAGTTTTAGATATGCTCGACGGCGAAGAGGCGGGCATTAAATCCGTCACTCTAAAAATAGAGGGCCTCAACGCCTACGGCTATCTCAGAAGCGAACACGGCGTGCACAGACTTGTAAGAATTTCGCCTTTCGATTCCTCGGGGCGCAGACATACAAGCTTTGCCGCTGTTGAGGTAATGCCCGAAATAGAAAACGACAGCGACATAGAGCTCAAAGACGACGATATAAAAATGGATGTTTTCCGCTCTTCGGGTGCGGGCGGCCAAAAGGTAAATAAAACCTCGAGCGCAGTAAGGCTCACGCACATACCCAGCGGAATAGTGGTCTCGAGTCAGGTCGAGCGCAGTCACTTCCAGAATTTGGAAAACTGCAAATCGATGCTCAGAGCAAGGCTTGCCGAGATAAAGGAGCGCGAGCACCTCGAGAAGATTTCGGATATAAAGGGCGTACAGATGAAAATAGAATGGGGCAGCCAGATAAGGTCATATGTGTTCATGCCCTACACTCTGGCAAAGGATATGCGCACGGGCTTCGAAAACGGAAACATAACTGCTGTTATGGACGGCGATATAGGCGGCTTTATAAATGCATATCTCAAGTATAAAGCCGGCGGAAACGGGGGAGAATAAAAATGAAAAGACCTGTTTTCTCTATAATTGCGCTCATATTACTGTTTATTCTCATGCTCAGCGGGGGAAGCTTCCACTTTCTGCCGAAGGGCGAAATAAGCAATACAGAGAGTGCCGAAACATCATTGCCCGAAAACAAAGCCGAGCAAACAGAGCCCAAGTCGGAAGAAGAGGCTCCCGAAACACCCGAAGTTTTGGAATCTCAGTTTTATGAAATCAGCTTTATAGGCGATATAACGCCCGATTCGGTTCAGTTTTACAGAAACACACCGCAGGGCTACCAAAATGTGGTAAAGCCCGATAATCTCGCTTATGTCTTTGCAAATACAAAACACCTCTTCGAAAACGACTATCTCACAATAGGCAACTTCGAGTGTGTGCTCACCGATAGAAACCTTGCGAGCAAGTCCAAAAACTTTGTCTTCAAGGCACCCACGGTCTACACGGGAATTATGACCGAGGGAAGCGTTGAATTTGTCACGCTCGGAAACAACCATGTTCTCGACTATGGCGAGGAGGGCTATGCCGACACAAAGGCGGCGCTCGATTCCGCCGGTATTGCCTATGCGGGAAGAGACGAGTATACAATCTATGAAAGGGATGACGGGCTCAAGGTCGGAATCTATGCCGACAGTTTCAGCACTGTCGAGAAAATACAAAAGGGAATCGCCGCCCTAAAAAATGAGGGAGCCGAGTTTATAATAGCTGCCCTCCACTGGGGCGATGAGGGGGCCTATAAGGTCAACAGCATGCAGCAAACTCAGGGACACGCCGCAATCGACGCAGGAGCCGACATTGTCTACGGCACGCACCCGCACACTCTCCAGCCGATAGAAGTTTATAAAGATAAATATATCTTCTACAGCTGCGGCAACTGGACATTCGGCGGAAACACGGACCCGCGCGATAAGGATACGGTTGTAATTAAGCTCAAGGTCGAGAAGAAGCCGAACGGAGAGATCGTAATGGGCAAGCTCGATTTGATTCCATGTGCATCTTCGGGAGTTTTGAAGGGCAACAACTATCAGCCTGTCCTAATAGAAGAGAGCGACGAGAGATACGAGAGAGTTCTTTCAAAGCTTAAAGGCACCTTCGAGGGCGCCAATCTCGAAATAGGCTATACCTACGGAGTCGGCGAACTGGGCTGATAAAAATG
>CAYFQE010000030.1:0-9144 GCA_964345235.1 uncultured Oscillospiraceae bacterium
CCGAAAAAAGGAAGCTCGGCTAAATAATCCTTATATTCTGCATAATTAGGATTAAAAACATATTTAAGCTTACTAAATCCCAAAAAGGCTACTGCCAGTGCAAGCACCAGAAATAAAAGCAAAAAAATAAGGGTTTTTTTCTTCTTCATAGCTATACCTCTTTGTGTGCCCGAACATTGTCGGGATAATTTTACCTATATATACATTTTATTATCTAACATTTATAGCTCTTCCGTCAAGAGCGGATTGTTTATTAGCCTAAAGAATTGAAATAAAGCTTGTACGGGTGCTATAATGAGCATCGTATGCACAAAGCGGCCTGTCTTTAATGCCGATAAGGCATATGGAAAGGAGATAAAATATGAACAAGACCGACTTTAATTTAAAAGCTCTAAGCCACATTGCCGAATCTGCTTCGCAAGCCGAGCTTAGGGTTCAAACTACCGCTCAGCGGAAAGTGTCTCTAAGAAACGGAGAACTCAGCATAAATACGCGAGCAGACTTTAGGGGCGTTTCAGCCAGAGTAGGGGATAGAGGATATTGCGGATTTTCTTCATCGCCAACAGTGAGTGAAACTGAGGCAAAAAGAGTGCTGGAGGCCGCAAAAGAACAGGCAAGATTTTTGAGCTCCCGATGTTTTTCCGAAAAACCTACGCTTCCTATATTGGATAAATATGAATATAAAAGCGCTTTGGTTTGGGCCGATGCCGAGCAGGCATACTTTTATGAAATATGCAAAAGAACAGATGAGTATATAGTAAAACATTGCCCCAAACTGTGTGCAAGAGCAGTTGTTGTCTACGCAGACTGCATGGATAAAGAGCTTATTGCTTCAGGGGGAGTTTATTCTCACAGCGTGCAGCCGCGCGCCTATATTTACGCCTTTCTAACGGCGCCTTGCTCCGACGGCGGAACAGTCGAAGTGTTCGATAGCTTCGGAGGCTTCGGAAGCCCAAAGGAGCTTTTCGAGGGCGAGGGGGAAAGCAAAATTCAGGCGTTTATTGATGAACTCTATAAAATGGTTCTCGACAAGGCCGAGGGAATAGCTCCTAAGGCAGGCAAGGCGCAGGTAATTATAGACGGAATACTTGCAGGGATGCTGGCGCACGAGGCGGTAGGCCACACGGTCGAGGCCGACATGGTTATTGGTGGCTCTGTCGCCGCCCACCTTATGAATAAAGAGGTCGCCTCGCCGATAGTATCGCTCACCGATTTTGCGCACAGCGCCTTTGGAAATTTGGCTCCGCTTCCGGTGTATACAGATGATGAGGGAGTTGAGGCAAAAGATGTGCATATAATCGAAAACGGAATTCTTAAGGAATATATGCACAGCAGGGAGAGCGCCCAAAAGTTCGGAACAGTGCCGTGCGGCAATGCCAGAGCGTGGCTTTTCAGCGACGAACCTCTCATCAGAATGAGAAATACGGCGATTCACCCCGGTAAAAGCAAGTTGGATGAGCTTATAGCTTCCGTTGAGGACGGCTATTACCTACTTAAGACGAATAACGGTCAGGCCGACACCACGGGAGAGTTTATGTTCGGCATCTCAATGGGGTATGAAATCAAGAACGGAAAGCTGGGGCGCGCTATCCGCGACACCACAATATCCGGTATTGCTTTCGATATGTTAAAAACAGTTGACATGTTATCCGATGAAATGAGTTGGGGAAGTTCAGGTTTCTGCGGGAAAAAGCAGCCCATGCCTACCGGCTTGGGTGGTCCGGCTCTTCGTTGTGTAGTTACGGTAGGAGGCTATTAATATGAAAGATACAAAACAACTTGCGCAGTATGGCATTAAAGCGCTCTTAAGCGGGGGCGCTGATGAAGCCGGTTGCTCCGTCACGCTAAGTCAGCTAAAAGAGTTCAATTTCGAATCCGACCGGTTCACTCTCTATAGAAGCAATACGAATCACAGTGTGAGTATGATATCTATAGAAGACGGAAGATATGCAACATTGGCGGGAAATGATATATCCGAAGAGGGGCTCAATGCTCAGGCAAAGCTCTGTTTAGACACAGGAAAAAGCTCTCCTCAAGACCCTTGTAGGCGTATAGCTCCCGAGGGAAGTGAAATTAAAACTAAAGAGGGTAGTAAGGAGTATGATGAAGAAAAGCTCTTTGCCCGTTGCACCGAGCTTATAGAAAGCGTAAAAGAAAAATATCCGACAATAATTCTTGAACAGTTCATAGCGGCCTATCAAAAGCAAGAGAGCTGTGCGGCTTATTCAAATGGGGGAGTATATGAAAGCAAAAGCGGATTTTACAGCGCATCCTTGATGTATACCGCTAAAAGCGGAGAAAAATCATCCTCATTTTATTATAGGGGACTACTTTTACCCGATCTTGAGAGTCCGTGGATAGAAATAGACGGTATGGACGACGATTTTAGCAAAGTTTCAGTTCAGTGGGACAGCAGAGCTTTAGATTCAAGTTTTGAAGGCACAGTGCTCATGATACCAAATCAGGTAGAGGACATTTTTTATGGTGTAATCTCCAACTTCTGCGGCGACAGCGGACTTATGCTGGAAACAAGCCTATGGAAAGACAAACTTGGTGAAAAAGTAGCGGATGAAAGCTTAAACCTCAGGATTGAGCCGCTTAACCCTAAGTTTTTGGGAGCCTCGCGTCACACCGACGAGGGCGGCGAGGCCAAAAACTATACAATTATAGAAAAGGGTGTCCTAAAGAGCTTTGCTCTTTCGGATTTTGCGGCTCGTAAAAAAGACCTCAAAGCCGCACCCAATTCAGAAGCGCCGGGATACATGGTGATTGATGCAGGGGATGAGAGCCTTGAAGAAATTATCGGCTCAATAGAAAAGGGCATACTTGTAATGCGCCTCTCGGGAGGCGAACCTGCGGCGAACGGAGATTTTTCCGCAGTGGCAAAAAACAGTTTTCTAATAGAAAACGGAGAGCTAAAACATCCTTTGAGGGAAGTCATGATAAACGGCAACCTTGGCGAAATGATGAATAATATCAAAGCCATTTCAAAAGAAACCCGTGGAGGATACAAGTGCAAGATTCCTTTTATGGCATTCGGGCCAATGTTCATATCCGGAGCGGAATAAAAGACTTTTAATTAAACAACAATAACAACTATCCCCGAGCCTTAAGACTCGGGGATAGTTGTTGTATTAGAAAGCGCAATATTTTACATGTTCAAAATTTTGGCAGAAAACTTGCCACCACAAAACTCAATTAAAGCGTAGCTCCCGCCGTAATCACCGGAAGCGCCGGGATTTATGAGCGTTAGCTCCGCGCGTCTATCCAATAGGGGAGTGTGGGTGTGTCCGAATAGACAGATATCGGCGCCGCTTTCCTCGGCAGCATAACAGAAGTTGAGCAACCCGCATTTAACGGAGTACTCATGCCCGTGACAGGCAAATATTTTAAATCCGAAAAGTGAAAAAGTGAGCTTCAAAGGCGCGGATGTGCAAAAATCACAGTTTCCCTTTACAGAATAGAGTGGAATGTCGGGAAATCTGAGACTCAGCTTTTCGGCGTCACTCGCATAGTCTCCGAGATGACACACTGCGTCGGGAGAATGGGTGAGGATTGCTTTGCTCATTAACCTAATAGAGCCGTGCGAATCCGAAAAAACAATTAATTTAGCGCTGCTCATATTATCACTCAGATATCATCTAGGCCTGTACATTCATATTCTCATCTGAGCAAGAGGTGTCAGCTTTTCGTATGTTTGCGGTTTTAATTGTTTTATAAATAATAAATCCCGTAAGAGATGTGCAAACATACAGGATATAAACGGCAATCATACGGATTCTGCCTTCGGTTGCCATAGTGAGGGAGAAGAGACCCAAGACAGCAGAAGCCATGGTCATAAGTGCAACCACCTCTTTTTGATTAAAGCCAAAGGCCAAAAGCCTGTGGTGCAGGTGCTTCTTGTCTGCAACCATGGGGTTTTGTTTATTTATAAGGCGTCTGAAAAATGCCATGACAGTGTCGATAACCGGAAGCGCAAGAGCTAAGAAGGGCACGAGGAAGGTTATAGCGGTGTGCAATTTAAAAGCTCCCATAATCGAAACTGTCGAGAGTATGAAGCCTAAAAAGAGAGAACCGGTATCACCCATAAAAATTTTGGCCGGGTGCGAGTTGTAGGGCAAAAAGCCCAAAAGCGCTCCAATCAGCGCAAGCAAAATTATACTTACATTTATATCACGAAAGCTTATAGCAATAACAAGCATGGTTGCAGCCGAAACCGCTGAGAGCGAAGTTGCCAACCCGTCGAGTCCGTCTATAAGGTTCACGGCATTGGTTACTCCCACTATCCAAATAAGAGTGAACAGATATGAAAAAATGCCGAGATTTATTACAAGGGTACCGCCGGAGAACAAGAAAAATCTGAGAAATTCAATCAAAACTCCGTGCGACATGGCAAGAAAAGCGGCGACACACTGAACAATAAGCTTTAAAAGCGGCGGTAGAGGCTTAATATCATCAACAATACCGCAAACTACGAGCAAAACAGCACCGTAAAAAATCCCCATAAGCTCTCTTGTAAATTCGGGTAAAAGAAAAAGCCCAAAGGAAAATCCGATGAATATTGCAAGGCCTCCCATCCTCTCGGTGGGAGTTTTGTGTATATGCCTTACAGAATCAGGGAAAGCGACAGCGCCGACCTTGTTTGCAAGTTTCTTCACAAGCGGTGTCATGGCAAAGCTGAGAAAAAAAGAAATAATCAGCGCCATGACGAGGTAAAAGATGTTTTCTTTAATAAAAAGCATTTTAACCCTTCATTAATTCGCGGCTATAAAGCCGAGTTTTTTATAAACCTTTTTCAGTGTACGGTTGGCCTTCCATGCGGCCTTTTCGGCACCGAGCTTATATACAGACTCAAGGTAGCTCTTGTCCTTAAGAATTCTAAGGCTTTCCTCTCTAATCGGCCTGAGAGTTTCCACAACCGCCTCGCCGACGGCTTTTTTAAAGTCGCCGTATCCTTTACCGAAAAATTCATTTTCAATCTCCGATGCGGTTTTGCCGGTGCAGGAAGAATATATAGTGATTAGGTTCGCCACACCGGGTTTCTCATCCGGCGCATATCTCACACAGTTTTCCGATGAATCGGAATCGGTTACGGCGCGCTTGAACTTGCGGACTATATCCTCGGGGCTATCCATCATATAAACACAGCCGTTTTGATCTGGGTCTGATTTCGACATTTTGCTGTCAGGAGTGGCCAAGCTCATTATTCTGGCGCCTACCTTCGGAATATATGCCTCCGGTACTTTAAAAACATCGCCGTAGATGTTGTTAAAGCGGATAGCTATATCGCGGCAGAGCTCAACATGCTGGCGCTGATCGTCGCCCACCGGAACGAGGTCTGCCTGATACAATAGAATGTCGGCGGCCATAAGGGTGGGGTAGGTAAAAAGCCCGCCGTTAATATTCTCCCGGTGTTGGCGGCTTTTGTCTTTAAACTGAGTCATTCTGGAGAGCTCACCGAACATGGTGTAGCAGTTTAAAACCCAGCCAAGTTCTGCATGTGCTGGAACATGTGACTGCACAAAAAGTGTTACCTTTTCGGGGTCCAAACCGGCTGCAATATACTGCGCAAGTTGCTCTATTGTCCTGCGCCTGAGCTCTGCGGGATTTTGCCTCACCGTTATTGCATGAAGATCGACTATACAATAATATGACTCATAGTCGTCAATCATATCCACCCAGTTTTTTATTGCGCCCATATATGAGCCCAAAGTGAGAGAACCAGAGGGCTGTATGCCCGAAAACATAATTTTTTTGTCTACCATAGTGAACCTCTTGAATGTTACTTAAAATCCTATGTATTCTAACACTTATAAATGAGCATTTCAAGCAAATAGAGAGCTTGACAAAAAAGCCTGTTTAAAATATCATAAATTCCGAATTTGGAGGCGAAAAACAATGAATGATAAGAGCTTTTTTCAAGAAAACGAGATGAAAATACCGAAAGGCAGGGCGAGAACACGCTTTGCGCCGAGCCCCACAGGATATATGCATATAGGCAACTTGCGCACTGCACTCTATACTTATTTCATAGCCCGCAACCTAAAGGGCGATTTTATCCTCAGAATAGAGGATACCGACAGGCAAAGACTTGTCAGCGACGCAGTTGACATAATATATAAAACGCTTGAGATTTGCGGCCTTGAGTGCGACGAGAGTCCGATAAAAGGCGGACCTGTCGGTCCCTATGTCCAGAGTGAGCGTCGGGAAATATATAGCAAATATGCAGAGCTTTTAATTGAAAAAGGTTTTGCCTACCGGTGCTTCTGTGAAAAGGCCGAGCACGAAGAGAGTGAAGATGAGCACGAAGAAAAAGCTTTTCAAAGAACGGAAGACCCATGCCGCAATCTCTCCCATGAGGAGTCTGAGAAACTCGTATCCGAGGGCAAAGAGTATGTCGTTCGTCAAAAGATAGAGCCGGTCGGAACCACAAAAATTTATGATGAAATTTTCGGTGAGATAGAGGTGCCCAACGAGGAGCTTGACGAGCAGGTTCTCATGAAGAGGGACGGGCTTCCCACATATAACTTTGCAAATGTTGTAGACGACCACCTTATGGGCATAACTCATGTTGTGAGGGGCACCGAGTACATTTCAAGCGCTCCTAAATATAACTTGCTGTATAAGGCGTTCGGATGGGAAGTGCCCAAATATGTTCACTGTCCGCCTGTTATGAGGGATGCTCAAAACAAGCTTTCAAAGCGCCGTGGCGATCCGTCTTTCCAAGACCTTTTGGAGCGCGGATTTATTCCCGAAGCGGTGGTCAACTACTGCGCATTTTTGGGCTGGTCGCCCGGCGGCGAAAGAGAGATATATTCCATAGAGGAGCTCTGTGAAATATTTAAAATAAGCGGCATATCCAAATCTCCGTCAATCTTCGATATCGAAAAACTTAAGTGGATGAACTCCGAATATTTAAGAAATATGAGCGCGGAGAAGTTTTTGGAATATGCCGAACCGTATATAAGGCAGGCGGTCAAAAATCCGAATATCGAGCTTATCAAGATAGCCGCAATACTCCAAAAGCGTACCGAGGTCCTAACTGAAATACCCGAAAAGTTGGGCTTTATTGATGAGCTTCCTAACTATGATACAGAGTTCTATACAAATAAAAAATCCAAGACAAATCCCGAGGTTTCACTGCAAATGCTTGAGGAGTGTAAGAAGTTTATTGAGTCAGTCGAAGAGTGGAACGAAGTTAGCATAAAAGACGGTCTTGTAAACCTTGCGGCAGAACTCGGGGTTAAAAACGCAACTTTAATGTGGCCTCTGCGTATAGCCGTTTCGGGCGAACTTGTAACTCCGGGCGGCGCCGTTGAGATTTGTGATATTCTCGGCAGGGAAGAATGCCTTAAAAGAATTGAGCGTGGCATCAATATTTTGAGCAAATAGGCTTAAATAGAGCTGAAAATGCGGAAAAACCGCAGAATTTTGAAAGAAAATTTCTTCGCCTGCTTGACTAATTTAAAGCCTGATAGTAATATATTCTAAAGAAATAATAAACAAATTTCGATATTTTCGCACAGGAGGTCTCAACATGGCTTTTCTACCTAGAACAACTTGCCGTCGCTGCGGCAGGGAATATGAGGGATTCAGGAGCCGCTGCCCGTACTGCGGCACCAGAAAGGTGAGGCAAAGCGAGCGCACACCTTCAACAACTGCAGGTCTAAATGAGGGCACATCCGCATACGCGAGAAGAGATTTAAATACAAGATGGCAGCTTATTTTTGCGGTCATTCTGCTCGTTGCTGTTTTGCTTGCCGTGATAGTTCTTGTCAGTCAAGGACTCAATCAAAAGGTCAAAGCAACACCGCCTCCGGTTATAGTCCCGGCTACTTTCACGCCGATTCCGCCGACGGAAACGCCGCCCCCCACGGCGACGCCGACTTTAGAGAAACTTGTTATTATGAGCTATGCTCACGAGACCAATGATATAACCATCCAAAAGGTTGGTCAGGGTGCACGGCTTCAGGCTCAGGCATATCCCAACAACATAGACATTGCAGACCATGTAAAATGGACTTCCGCTGACGAAAAGATTGTCAAAGTAACAGATACGGGCTTTGTCGAGGCTGTTGGTGTCGGTTGGACAAGGGTTACGGCTGAGGTGTTCGGATTCAAGGCAGAGGTAATTTGCCGTGTCCGTGAAGCAGCCGATTGATAGAACGAAATATATTAATAAACAATAAAGACCGCGGCAAAAAGGTGTCTCACTAAGGGATTTTTTTCCTTGGAAAAATATCGGCATAGTTTGGAGAAATCCGGCTATGTCGATTTTTTCTGTGTATCGGGCAGGTCAACTGCGCCGATGAAGTTCCAATGGATGAGAATGGTCTGCTTTTTTGTGCGGATGCCCGGAATCTTCTCCGGCTTGAACACATCGATGCGCTCCACCAAGGTTCGGATGATTTCCGCATCCAATTCCTTGACCTCGGTGTGCTTTTTCACCTGCATGAGGAAGGAATCAATGTTGAGCCGCTGTACCTTGGCCTTGGAAATGATGTCCCGCAGTTCAAGCACTCTGGCTTCGAGGGTCTGCTGCTCCTGCTCGTAAGTGGCAGTCATTCTGGCAAAACGCTCATCGCTGATTTTACCATCGAGGTTGTCCTCGTAGAGCCGTTGGATGATTTCGTCCAGTTTGCGGATACGCTGCGTGGCTTGCTCCAGTTCCCGTGTGCTATCCCGCAACTGCCGATTGAGGTCTTTTTCATTCTTCCGGGTCAGCATTTCCACAAATTCCTGCTCGTGGTCACGGACGAATGCGAGCATACGATTTATCTCCATCAGCAGAATCTGCTCCACCTGCACATTGTGGATTTGGTGGGAGGTACATTTTCCTTTCTGCTTTCGGTAGGTGGCACATACGAAATGCTCCTGCTCGTGTGTCCATCCCCTTGCCCGGACTTGGTACAATTTCGCACCGCAGTCGGCGCAGAACAGCATTCCAGACAGGATAGGCATTTCGCCCATCGGCGTTTGTCTGCGTCTGCCATCACGGATTCGCTGCACAATTTCAAAGGTCTCTTGGTCAATAATGGCTTCGTGGGTGTTCTCAAAAATCACCCATTCGGACGGGTCGTTATTGACCTTTTTCTTTGATTTGTAGGATTTCTTCTGGGTCTTGAAGTTGACCGTGTGGCCCAG
>CAYFQE010000031.1:0-9036 GCA_964345235.1 uncultured Oscillospiraceae bacterium
TCTTTCCGCAGTTCAGGCATTCTCTACGGCGTCTAATCGTCGAAAATTCCTCGGCAGGTCTTGAGTCCACCACTTTGCTCTCAACATGTGCGCAAAAAGGGCACTTCATTAAAACACACCTCCAAAACAGAAAATTATTAAATAATTATATCACATTTATAAAGAGTGAAACATAAAAACTATAGGTTTTTGAGCAATAAAATCAGCTCTTCCTTGGTATAAAGCGCACTCAAAAGCCTTTTAAGTCCAACGGAAGAGAGTTTTTCGGGCAAATCGAGTTTCTTTTTAAGCTTTTCTCTAAGCTCCGCGCTTCCGGGCATGCCAACAAGGCCAAGCTCGGTAAAATCCGAGTTTGCAAGCTCGGGCGCACGCTCTGCGCTCTCGCCGTCGATAGTTGCCCCCGCATCGATAAGAGCCTTAAGCAAGACCTCGGGCCTCATGCCTTCAACGCCCAGTTTTTGCTCTTTCGAGTCCTCGCGCTTTCTCTTCTCGCGGCCGTAAATATCGGGGATATAAGCGTGCTTGAGCTTGCTCTTGTCAATCGCTCCCGTGAGAAAGTTTCTTATTAAAAAACCGGCGCTGTCGCTGTCGGTTAAAACGATAAGCCCTTTTGTGTCCGCCAACATTCTAAGCATTTTAAGCGCCGCCTCGTCGTTAAAAATTCCGAAGCCTTCGGTTTCAACAATAAGAGCGTCAACTACTTGAGAGAGCGTGTTTTTATCATATCGTCCCTCAACAACTATGACTTCCTTAATTTTCTTAAGCACTCTCCGATTTTACCTCCGCATAAATCTTGTAGATTAGGTCATAAAGGAGCTCAGTAGGCTCGCCTTGTCCGCTCTTTATCATAAAGTCCGTTTCAATGCAAAGGCGCAGACTTTCGGCAAGTGTGCTTAAGTTAAAGCCTCTTGCCGATTTAATATATTTATCGGCAAGCCACTCCTGAGAGTTCGAGATTTTTATAATAAAGCTTTTATCGGGCTTTTCCTTTAAATATACCGCCGCCGCATAGAGCTTTTTAAGCTGAGAGCCTATGCTCGATAAGATGATAACGGGCTCGGTTCTGCTCTGCACAAGCTCTTGAAGTGTGGCAAGTGCATTGGCAAAATTTTTGGCCATTATGTTCTCGCAAATTTCATAGGTCTTTGCCGAGAGCTGCTTTGTGGCAATAAGTTCTATGTCTTCCGATTCAATCTGATTGCCGCTCACGCCAAACGAGAGCTTTTCAATCTCGGGCAGAAGTATCGACATTTGATTGCCGCTCCAGCTGATCAGCTTTCTGGCGTTCATAACGCTTATTTCTTTATTGCGTGCCCTAAAGTGCTTTCTAATCCAGTCAACAAGCTTGCCATCGCTTTGAACGGTAAAGTTTATAACTTTCCCGTGTTTTTTTATATCTGTAAAAGGCTTTTTCCGCATATCGGGTTTTTCATCGCTGTTCATCATCAAAACAACGGTGGAATAGTCGGGCATTTCGGAAAGAAGCTTGCCGAATTTTTCCGCTTCGTCGGCTTTTAAGGATTTATTGTTAAAGCCTCTAATCTCAACAAGTGTCCTGTCCGAAAGAAAAGGGAACTGCGATACAAAGTCGGCAACCTCCTCAACATTGAAGTTGGAGCCTTCGAGCTTTAAATAAGAAAATTCGCTCGGGGCATCCTTCAGACAAAGTTTTTTAATCTCGTCTAAATAGTAGTTTAAAAGGTAATCTTCCTCACCATACAAAAGATACGACCGCGCAGGCCCCTCTTTGCGAAGCTCGGATACAAGCTTGTTGTAATCAGTTTGTGCTTCTCTTGCCATTTACTCAACCCAAACCCTTATATTTCCGTCTATATCGGTTCTGTAAATTTCTTCCGTGTGTACCCGCAATCTTTCCAAAACTCTCTCCGAAGGATGCCCGAAGTTGTTAAATCCAACAGAAATTATAGCTGTTTCGGGGCTTATTTCATCTAAGAACAGGGGAGAGCTGGATATGTGCGAGCCGTGGTGTCCCACAAACAAAAGCGAGATGTTGTTTAGATTATAAAGGTCAATAAACTTTTCTTCAAGCTTATAGCTGATATCGCCTGTAATAAGTGCCTTATAACCCCTTAAGTTAACTTCGGATATAATTCCGAGGTCGTTTTCGTCTCTGCTGTCTTTGCCAAAACCCGAATACATTTTCAAAGAAATATCGGGGAAACCGAGACTGTAGTCGCCATTCGAGAGAATTATGACCTCGCATCCGCTGAGCTCGGCTTCTTTTTTTATATCAGCTAAAATTCCGTCGGAATCGGGAGAAATCTCGGAGATATAAATCTTACTTACTTTAATTCGACTTAAAAGCCTTGCAACGCCGTTTGCGTGGTCTTGGTGCAGGTGCGAGAGAATAAGCGCATCGGCCTCGTTTCTGCCTTGGGTGAGCAAAAACTCCGCCGTGTAGTCGCCAGCATTTTTCATACTGTTTATGCTTCCGCAATCGAAAATAACAGTCGAATCTTTAGCGAGTGTTACTACCGCCAAGCCTTGGCCGACATTAAGTGCATTTATCGAAGCTGTCTTATTACTTTTATATTTTGGGATATATATCGTGAGTAAAAGTGTAATAGTCAAAAATGAAAGCATGGCTCTTGTAAGCTTTTTGCGCTCAAGTTTCTTTTTCAAAAAATAAAACAGAATTATGCACAAAAACAAAAGTGACAACCAATAGGGCAAAAGAGGGTTTTGAGAATAGAGTGCGGAATATTTAAATGAGGCAAAAAATCCCGATGTCAGCCTAATATATCTGACAAGAAGCTCGGGGAGTATGGCCAAAACTCCGGCAAGCGAGGGGAATAAAAACGAAATAAAAACTATTACGGCTCCGCTTATAAAAAGCAGAGACAAAATCGGCAAAATAAACATGTTGGCAATCGGAGATATGAGCGAGAAAGTTCCGAAATAGTAGAGCGATAGGGGAGCCGTGAAAACAAGCGCACCAAGAGAGGCAGCCGCTATCTTTACAAAGCGATTTTTCACTTTTTCAAGTTCGAAGATAAAGAGGAAAAGACTTATCCCGCCGACAGATAGGAAAGAGAGCTGCAAGCTCAAGCTCCCGATTGCCGCAGGATTAAACAAACAGCTTCCCATAAGCGGAATTGCCATAGATGTTATAAAGTCTGAGTCTCTGCCGAAAAAGCGGGCAAAGCTAAAATATGTCAGCATTGCCGAGGCCCTTACAACCGAGGGGCTCATGCCCGACATAATTGCAAAAAGCCAAACAAAGCACAAAGAACAGATGCGCCACCACATCTTTTTAGAGAAAAAGATGAAAAAGCCGTAAACGATGACGATGTGCAGGCCCGAAACAGCTACCATGTGTCTGAGTCCCGTTATTTTAAGCGCCGTATCGAATTTGTAGTCGTTTTGCAGTTCTCTTGTGTCGCCCATAATAAGCGCCTTTAAAAACACTGCCGTTTCACTGTTATATACAAAATCAAGTCTTTTTAAAAAGCCCAGCTTTGCGCTGAGCAGCAAAGATTTTAAGCTTATTTTACTTTCTATGAGTTTAGGCTCGTCCACCAGCTCGGCGCTGAAAAGTATTCCCTTAGAAAGGTTTGTGTAATTAGGCTCCGAAAATCTCTCCATGGCAGAGCGAAGCTTTAGTCTCGCCTCCAAAGTATCTCCGGGTTTAACATCAGCCATAAGGCGCTCTCTGTCATAGATATAGGCGTCCAAGCGCTTGCCGTCTTTAAAAACCGAGGCCTTAAGCCTTATAATCCCGTTTGCAGTTGTTTCGGGGTTGTCCAGAGCCGTGTAGCTTAGCGTTATCTCTCTGTCTTTAAACTCCGATACAAGAGATAGCGTGTTTTGGAAATATAAAAAATATCTGAAAAATCCCAAAGCAAAGGCCGCAAAGAGCAGGAGAAAGAGTGTTCGTCCTGCCGACTTAAAGAAAAATGCCGCAATAAACAAGAGCCCAAAAGCAATGCCAAGAGGCAAAATCAGCTTCCATGGCAAAATGTAGTGCGAAAGAAAAACGGAGAGCGTAAAAGCAAAGGCAAATATGGCAAGCTTTCTCATAAAGGAATTTTCAGATACTCAAATTATATATAAAGTTTTTATACTTCTGCGTAGTTCGAAAAATAATTTTGAACAAGAACAACGGGCGTGCCCTTGTCGCCACTGCCGCTGGTAAGGTCGCAGAGCGAGCCCAAAAGCTCGGTCAGCTTTCTGGGGGTTGTGCCCTCCGAAACCATTGAGTTCTTGTTGTCGAGCTTTTTCGAGCGAATTTTTGTTTTTATCGCCTCTTGAAGCTCCGAGCCGCTAAGGTTTTCAAACTCGCTGTCGGCAAGATATTTAATCTTTATCTCGTTCGGCAGACCGTCAAGTCCGGGGGTGTAGGCAGGGCTTATTTCGGGGTCGGCAAACTCCCAAATCTTTCCGGTGGGGGATTTGAATGCGCCGTCGCCATACACCATGACCTCAAGATTTACACCAAGATTTTCCTTAAGATCGGCATGCACGGCATCAACAAACTCGCGGGAGTTTTTGGGGAAGAGCTTAACGCTCTCATCGCTCGCTTTGTTAGAGCCCAAAAGTCCGTATTTGGGGCAGTAGCCGCTCCCGTTTATTGGTGCGTTCATTATATCGCAGAGGGTAAGAACGTTTTTCCCGCCGGCTCTTAAAACTCTGGATTTGCTTCGCTCTCTGCTGTGAATGTCGCAGCAGAGCACATTTTCGGTATATTCAAGAATTTTCTCGGGTCTGTTCGAGAAAAAGATTACAGGTTCACAGCCCTCTTCACGAATGAGCTCTTCGTAGTAGCCGACATAGTCCACACCCGTGAAAGTGTGGTAGGTTACGCCGAACTTTTCTCTAAACTCCTCCAAACTCAGAGTGTCGGTATATGGGTTAACTCCGCTCTCAAAGAAAGTCTCGTCATCTATAATCTCATTTCCAACTTCGTCAGCGGGGTAGGGGAGCATAAGATATATTTTATCCATTGCCCTTGCTATGGCCTGAAGGCAGACGGCAAAGCGGTTTCTGGAATAAATCGGAAAAACAAGACCGACTTCGTTGCTTCCGACCTTGTTTTTAACATCCTCGGCGATTGTATCTATACTTGCATAGTTTCCGTCTGCTCTTGCGAGTACAGATTCCGTAATTGCGACAATATCCCTGTTTTTCAGCTTGAAGCCGCCCGCTTCCATGGCATTGATCAGAGATTCTCTGACAATGCGCACAAGATCGTCGCCTTCTTTAATTATTGGTGTAACAATACCTCTCGAAATAACTCCGGCCATGATTATTCCTCCAAGAAATAAACTGTTATAATAATATACCAGAACACAGCCTCCGTCAATAATTTGTAAAATCTCAAGAGCAGAGCGGACCGCAACTTTCGCTAAAAAAATAAAAGCGGATTGAAATGTAAAATAAGCTGTGTCTGCTTGAATGAAAAGGGCTAAAATGCTAAAATAAAAAAATCGGAGAGGTGATTAGATGAGCGAAATTCTTAATATCGAGCTTGCCCCGCTGGGCAAAACAAAAATAGACTGGGTAAAGGCGCACATGCCCGTCCTAAGAGAAATCGAAAACAGATTTAAAGAAGAGCAACCTTTTAAAGGACTTAAGGTTGCGCTTTCCGTTCACTTAGAGGCCAAAACAGCCTACCTTTGCAAAGTTTTGGCGGCAGGCGGAGCCGAGATGTATGTAACTGGTTCAAACCCGCTTTCAACAGTCGATGAAGTCGCCGCGGCGCTTGTGGCAGACGGACTCAATGTTTTTGCCAAATATAACGCCTCGGAGTTGGAATACAGAAGCGCACTCAGGTCTGTACTTGGGATTGCGCCCAATATAATCATAGACGACGGAGGAGAGCTCGTCGAGATGATGCACACCGAATTTCGCGAACATCTGGGCGAGGTTATAGGCGGCTGTGAAGAGACGACAACGGGCATAACGAGCCTTAAGAAAATGAAGGCGGCAGGAAGGCTTAAATTTCCCATGATGCTCGTGAACGATGCCGACTGCAAGCACCTTTTCGATAACAGATACGGCACGGGCCAATCGGTTTGGGATGCTATTATGAGGACAACAAACCTCATAATTGCCGGCAAAGTAGTTGTGGTCTCGGGCTTCGGTTGGTGCGGCAAAGGCGTGGCCGCAAGGGCCGACGGACTCGGCGCCAAGGTCGTTATAACCGAAGTCGATCCAATTCGAGCGATAGAAGCTCACATGGAGGGCTACGAGGTTATGCCCATGGCCGAGGCTTCGCGTATAGGCGATATATTTGTAAGTGTTACGGGTTGCTCAGGTATAGTCTCGGGCCCCGATATTTTGAATCTTAAGGACGGCGCAATACTCACAAATGCCGGACACTTCGATATCGAGATAGATACCAAAGCGCTCAGAGAGCTTTCAACCGAGGTCTTTGAGGCCAGACACAATATTTTAGGATATAAGCTCAAAAACGGCAAAACGGTATATCTCATATCAGAGGGCAGACTTGTAAACCTTGCCGCGGCAGAGGGACACCCTGCCGAGATTATGGATATGAGCTTTGCAATCCAAGCGCTTTCGGCTGAATATCTTGTGAAGAACAAGGGAAATTTAGGGGCTGAACTCATTCCCGTTCCCAAGGAAATCGATAATTTTGTGGCAAGGCTCAAACTAAAAAGCCTAGGCATCAGCATAGATGAGCTAACCGAGGAGCAAAGGGAATATTTAGGCAAATAAAATGTAAAAATAAAAGGCGGTGATTAAAATGGAACTCATGGATTTTGAAGCTCTGAAAGAGAAGTTTGACAGACTTATAGAAGAGAAAAAACTTAAAGACCTGCAAACAGAGCTTGAAAATACTCATGCATTCGATATAGCCGAATACCTGAGTGATTTGGCCGACGAAAATCCGCCTGCCGCAATAAAATTATTCCGTCTGCTTTCTAAGGAAAAGGGAGCCGATGTTTTTGCCGAGCTCGATGCGCTCGAGCAGGAAATAATCATAAACGCTCTAACAGATATAGAAATTTCTAACATTGTTGAAGATCTCTATGTCGACGATGCTGTTGACATGATGGAGGAGCTTCCCGCAAACCTTGTAAAGAGAGTTATGAGGATTGCAACTCCCGAAACAAGAAAGCTTATAAATCAGTTTTTAAAATATCCTGTAAACTCCACCGGAAGTATTATGACTTCCGAATTTGTTGACCTCAAAAAATATCTCAATGTCCGCGAAGCCGTTGCCAGAATCAGGCGAATAGGCGAGGATACCGAAACAATCTATGTCTGCTATGTGACATCTGCCGACAGGAAACTCGAGGGTGTTGTAAGCTTCAAAAAGCTTTTGCTTTCCAATGACGAGGACATTATCGAGGACATCATGGACAAAAATGTCCTCGCGGTTCACACTACAGACGACAGGGAAGAAACGGCCGAGATAATCTCCGACTACGATCTTTTGGCTCTTCCGGTTGTCGATGCCGAAAACAGGCTTGTCGGCATAGTCACCGTCGACGACGTCATCGACGTCATTCAGGAAGAAGCCACCAAGGACTTAGAGATGATGGCAGGTATGGCTCCCTCGGACAAGCCCTACTCAAGGACAAGCGTTTGGGAGATATGGAAGCAGAGAAGCCCTTGGCTTATTTTTCTAATGCTTTCGGCCACTTTCACAAGAGTAATAATAATCAAGTATGAGAGCGCGCTGTCAGCTTGCGCTGTACTTACGGGCTTTATCCCTATGATAATGGCTACGGGGGGCAACTCGGGCTCTCAAGCGTCAACCTCAATAATAAGTGCACTTTCGAGTAGAGATATAGAACCCAAAGATGCGTTGTGGATAATCTGGAAAGAATTCAAAATAGCCGTGCTCTGCGGTCTTGCGTTATCGACTGTGAATTTCTTTAAAATACTGTTGATTGATAAAATGATGTTGGGAGAAAGTCTTATAACTATTCCGGTAATTCTGACTATCTGCATAGCCATGTTTGTGGTTGTTATTTTCGCCAAAAGTGTCGGTTCTCTGTTGCCGCTTGCGGCAAAGAGCCTAAAGCTCGACCCTGCGGTCATGGCAAGCCCGATTATAACTACTTTAACCGATGCATTTTCGTTGCTTATTTACTTCTTCTTTGCAACGCTCATTCTCAAGATAGGAGGATAATACCATTAACAATTATGTTCAGATGGGGCTGCTAGTATCAATGATGCTTGTTGGATATGTTGCGGCAAAAGCCGGCGTAACAGGCCCTAGTTTTAACAAATCTGTTTCACCGGTTGTGATGAATATTTTATTATCCTTCACGGTGTTCAATGCGATTATGAGAAGCAGCATGGATTTCAGTATTGTAAAGGTAGCGGAGATTTGTCTCTATCAGTTTTTGATATTTGCTATGTCCTTAGCGGTTGGATATCTTGTTTCAAAACTCATAAGACTCAAGGATGATGAGTTTAGTGTAGCCTTGTTTGTGAGCATGCTTTCAAACACCGTGTTTGTTGCGTTCCCGCTTGTAATTGCAATGTATGGAAACACGGGGCTGTTCTATGCCAGTATAACCAATATCGCGTTTAATATAGTTGCTTTCACACTGGGCATTTTTATAATAAGCGGCGACAAAAAACATATGAGCATAAAATCTATGCTCAGTCCGCCCTTGGTTGTAACGGTTTTATCGCTTCTTATTTTACTTATCGGTATTCCCATGCCCGAGTTTGTTATGCAACTAAGCTCTACCATGTCAAGCGCCACTGTGCCGATGTCAATGATTGTAATAGGCACATCTTTAGCGGCCGTACCCGTGAAAAATGCGATTTCAGATTGGAGAGTATATGTAATAAGCATTGTAAGACTGCTTATTCTTCCCACTTTGACATACTTTATTATGAAGGCGCTGTGCAACGACCCCGTGATTATAGGCACAATAGTTATTTTAGCTTCAGGACCTGCCGCAATTTTGGTAAATATATTTTGCATAAACTTTAATAAAAACGAGGATTTTGCATCAAAGAATGTTTTTATAAGCACCGTGCTTTCATCCGTAACCATGCCGCTCATAATTTCACTCTGGCTTAAATAAA
>CAYFQE010000032.1:0-8928 GCA_964345235.1 uncultured Oscillospiraceae bacterium
GCATAGCCCACGGAATGCTCTCCGCCGGTTTCATCTCTGCGGTTCTCGGTACGCTGCTTCCGGGTCCCGAAACCATATACATGGGTCAGGAACTCCGCTTTACAAAGCCTGTTTATATTGGCGACACTGTCACGGCAACAGTGACCGTCTCTGAACTTATACCCGAAAAAAACCGCGCCATTCTGGAGACTGTCTGCACTAACCAAAATGGTGAAGTTGTCATCAAGGGCACAGCAACCGTGATGCCCCCGAAGGCATAAGATTTTTATAATGCTTTTGCCTGAGAGTTTTTGACTCTCCGGCTTATAAATTTATCTTAAAGAGACATAAAACAAATAAATCCCCCACGGATCTTTGCGGTGACCCATGGGGGATTTTGTTTTCATACATGAATAGCTCAAGCTATGAAGTTATGCAGATAATGTTTGCTTAGGCGGATGGACTTTAAAATATCCTCGCGGCTGTTCTCAAAGGCCTTGTCCTCAACCTCGATAACGGCATCGCCGTTAAAGCGGATATCATTGAGAGCCGATACAAAGGCGCTCCAGTCTACATCACCAAGGCCCGGAATCTTAGGACTCATATAATCGAGTGGATATGCCATAACGCCGCATTCGGCAAGACGCTCGGGATAGAACTTTATGTCTTTGAAATGAATGTGGAAAATGCGGTCCTTAAAATCGTGAAGAGTCTTTATATAATCCATACCCTGCCAGACATAGTGGCTGGGATCAAAGTTTAAACCGAAGTTGGGCGACGGCACAAGCTCAAAGAGTCGGCGGTATATTGCGGGCGTGCTCATAAGATTCTGCCCTCCGGGCCACTGGTCCTTGCCAAAGAGCATCGGGCAGTTTTCAATGGCAATTTTCACTCCTTGCTCCTCTGCCAAAGCGATAATGGGAGGCCAAACAGCCTTAAACAGCTCGATGTTCTCCTCAACCGTCTTGTACTGGTCTTTGCCTATAAAGGTTGTGACCATGTTGACGCCGAGCTTGGAAGAGGCCTTAATCAAGGCTTTAAGATGAGCAAGGGCGGCGGAGCTCTTTTCCTTGTCCGAGTCGAGAACATTGGGATAATAGGCAAGAGAGGAAATGTGCATGCCGCGGGCGGAAACATATTCGGTGACATAGTTGGCGTAATCATCGTCAGCTAAGACTCGCTCTGCATCGATATGAGAGACGCCTGCGTAACGGCGCTCGGCTTTTCCTGCGGGCCAGCAGGCAACCTCAAGACACTCAAAGCCCATTCCTGCGGCAACATCCACGGCCTCCTCAAAGCTCCAACCGTCTAAAATCGCGGTAAGCAGACCGAATTTAAACATATTAAAACCTCCCTTTTTATAATTTATGGATTAATATTTCGCAGACTTATAACAAATAAACACTAATAAAAAAGATGCGTTTTGTCAAGTGTACGACTTGGAGATAGGCCTTATGCAAGTTGCATAAAAAATATTTAATTTTATATGCAAAAAGCCAAATTATTTTTTGGGGCTAATTGTCTGATTGACAATTAGGTTCCGCTTATGTAATATTAATGTAAAATAACAAATGTAAAGGATTACATTTTAAGTCTTTATGAAATCTTGCCTTAGATACGTATTTGTTTATTAAGCAAAAACTTCCGGATAAGAGGTTTACTTACGCAAATGGTTACTATTGAAGATGTTGCCCGCAGAGCCGGTCTGTCGGTGGCGACTGTGTCGAGAGCATTAAACGGCAGCTCAAGGGTTCGGCCCGGCACTGCCAAACGGGTTTTGAAGGCGGCAGAGGAACTCAGCTATTCACCGAATCGCTCGGCTAGAAATTTAAGAAAAAGAGAAAGCAGAGTCATTCTTGTTCTCGCGCCCAACTTTTCCAACCCCTTCTATTCCAGCATATTGACAGGCATAGGGGATGCGGCGAACAGTGAGGGTTACAGCGTGCTCATATGCAACACCGCGAGTAAACCCGAGAGGGAGCTGAATTATTTAAAAATGCTCTCTGAGCACAGAGCCGACGGCGCAATCGTGTTAGGCATGAGGAAGACAAATAAGGCATTTTGTGAGTTTGTGAAAGAGGGACAGCTCTTAATGTGCTGTGAGTATGTGCCGGATGTTAACTTCCCGTCCGTGAGCATAGATAATTATGCCGCAGCTTTTGAAACGGTAAGCTATCTGATATCTCTAGGGCACGAAAGAATAGCGATGCTCAGCGCAAACAACGACTATATTTCTACCGTACTTCGCCGGCAGGGCTATGAGGATGCGTTGAGATCTGCCGGAATAGAAGTTCGCAGCGAGTACTTTAGTATGGCAGACGCGGATTACTCCTATAACTCCGGGCTCCGTGCGGCGGAAGAACTGCTCAGCGCAAAACAAAGGCCCACGGCGGTTTTCTGCGTTTCGGACATTCTCGCATTGAGTACAATTTCGGTTGCGGGAGATAAAGGACTGCGGGTGCCGGAAGATTTGTCGGTGACAGGCTTTGACGATGTGGACTACACAACGATGTTCCACCCCCATTTGAGCACGGTCTCTCAGCCCTGCTATGAAATGGGAGTTAAGAGTCTCTTGCTTTTGACTCAAATGTTAAGCGGAGAGAAGCAACTTAAGGGAGATAGAGTATTTTTGCCTTACTCGCTCACAATAAGAGAATCGACTGCCGAGTTAAGGCAGGGTAAATAAGGAGAAGAATATGCTTAAAATCGCTATTATAGGCTGCGGCAAAATCGCCCAGATTCGTCACATACCCGAATTTGATGCAAATGAAAACTGCGAGCTGTACGGATTCTACAACCCAACGGCCTCCCGTGCCGAGGATATGGCAAAAAAATACGGCGGAACGGTTTTCTACTCTGTTGAAGAGATGCTTGCCGACCCCGAAATCGATGCGGTTTCTGTTTGCTCGGCGAACTATTCCCACGCCGAGATAACCATAAAGGCGCTTGAGGCCGGCAAGGATGTCCTCTGCGAGAAGCCCATGGCAACAACACTCGAGGACTGCGCGGCAATGATTGAAACCGCAAAGAGAACCGGCAAGCGCCTTCTCATAGCCCAGAATCAGCGCCTTAACAAGGCCCATCAGGTAGCCAAAGAGCTGGTTGAGGCGGGTGAGATTGGGAAAGTCGTTTCTTTCCGCTCCACCTTCGGTCACGGCGGACCGGAGACCTGGGCAATTAAGCCCGGCAAGGACACCTGGTTCTTCGATAAGAAGCGCGCCGCGATGGGCGCGATGGCAGACCTGGGCATACACAAGACCGACGCGCTGCGCTACATCCTAGGACAGGATGTTGTAAGAACTACCGCCCGTCTGGCCACATTAGATAAGCGCGGAGCGGATAATGAGCTTATCAGCGTAGACGACAACGCAATCTGCATCTATGAAATGAGCGGCGGCGCTATCGGCACAATGACCGCAAGCTGGACCTTCTACGGCCAAGAGGACAACTCCACGATTCTATACGGCACAAAGGGCATTATGCGCATCTACGACGATCCGCAGCACTCCATAGTTCTTATATCCGCCGACGGCAGCCGCAGAAACTTCGATGTCGAGGCTATTCAGACAAACGACAATCAAACAGCTTCCGGCGTTATGGACGAGTTTGTTGCGGCAATTACCGAAAACAGACCGAGCATACTGGATGTTGATAATGTAATCGGGTCCATGAAGGCTGTTTTCGCAAGCATTGAATCCGGTGAGACTGGCCGTCCCGTCGAGGTTCTCTAAAATCCGAATAATAACTGCACAGCAGTTGTTAAAATAAAAAAACGGAGGAAAACAAATGAAAAAGACTATAGTCATTATTCTGGCTCTCGTCATGATTCTCGCGCTCGCCGCCTGCGGCCAGCCTGCGGCACCCGCAGATACCGAGGCACCCAAGGCAGAGACTGAGACCGCAAAAACTATCTATGTCCTGGGACCCACCCCCGATCACGGCTGGACCGCTCAGGCAGGTACCTACGCACAGGCTAAGTGCGAAGAAATCGTTAAAGCCGGCGAGTTCAACGCCACTTACATCCCCGCCTCTTCCGGCGAAGAGCAGGTTGACCAGATCAACACCATAATTGCCAACGGCGACGCCGCTGTTGTTGTCATGATGGCTCTGGACGACTCCGCACAGGCAGGCCAGGAGGCTCTCTATGCTGAAGGCATCCCCTTCATCTCCTTTGACCGTATTATCGAGGCCACCGAGGCCTATGCGCTGCTCAACTACTCCGGCGACAACTGGCAGTGCGGTGCCGGTATTGCTTACTGGCTACAGCAGAATGGCATGAAGGCCGGCGATACTGTTGTTGTTCTCTACGGCGACAACGGTACGGTTTGCAGCCGTCGTCAGGAAGGCTTCGAGCAGTTCCTGCGCGGCGAGATTGCTTACTCCGACCTGAACAAGGGTGAGTTCAAAACAACCGAAACTTGGAAGCAAGATGACCTCGATGCCATCTTCAACGGCTACACTGTCGTCTGCAACTGGTCCGCTGACGGCGCATACGGCTATCTCGAGCAGAAACTCGAAGAGATCGTTGCGACAGCCAAGGCCAACGGCAACAAACTGTACATCTATTCCATGGACGACGAGATGACTTTCGGCGTTCTCAACTACATCAATGCCGGCGCTTCCGATGCTCTCAAGGCCGACCTGGAGGCAATGGAGGTTTACATTTCTGCAATCGGCGGCATGCAGGAGCTCTATGATGTCATGAGCGGTGCTGATGCCGATAACGCAGCTATCGCCGATAAGTATTTCGACGACATGATGTCCGTTTTCTTCAGCCCCAAGATGATGCAGACCGTTGTTGATATGGGTGTTTCCTATGTCAAGGGCGACTGGGCATATGAGCAGGGCTCCGGTTCCTACGAGCCGGTCTTCATTGTTGACCGCAGCAATGCAGCCGAGGTTGAGGGCTTCACCGGCCACTGATTCACAGCATAAACTATAGCGTTAACCCATTGAGCGGAGGCAGTCTCTGCCTCCGCTCTCATCAAGCATTCTTAGTAAGGGAGGGCATCTCATGGCTTTTCTTGAGATGAACCATGTTTCTAAGGCCTTCGGAGGCTCTCAAGCTCTGAAGGATATACATTTCTCCGTAAACGAGGGCGAGATACATGCTCTCCTCGGAGAAAACGGCGCCGGCAAGTCAACGCTGATGAATATTCTGACCGGCGTTATTCCCGCAGACAGCGGCACAATTGAATTCAACGGCAAAAGCTATCCGCAGCCCACCATCCATATGATGGAGGCTGCCGGTATTGCATTCGTGCATCAAGAACTGAATGTCATCAATGATCTTTCGGTTTCAGACAACATTTTTCTGTGTAAGGAAATAAGAAACAAGCTCGGTCTCATCAAAGAAAAGGAACAGATAGAAAGAACCACTAAGTTGTTTGCGGATTTAGGTGTAAAAATCAATCCGACGGCTATGGTTTCGGAGCTTAAGACCAGCGAGAAGCAGCTCCTAGAAATTTGCAGGGCTTTATATGCCGACGCAAAGCTGCTGATACTGGACGAGCCCACTACTTCCCTCTCCAATGATGAAATAGACCACCTCTTCAAGATACTTATTAATTTGAAAAATCAGGGAAAGTCCTTCATCTTTATCTCCCACAAAATGCCGGAGATATTTGCAATTGCAGACAGGTATACTGTTTTGCGTAACGGTGAATACATTTCCTCAGGATATATTAAAGACACCACTCCTCATGCCGTAACTTCCGATATGGTTGGCAGCCAATTTGTGGACAAGGATGTTTATACCCCTCGCGAGCTCGGTGAAGTCATCTTGGAACTGAAGCACTTAAGCGGTCATGGATTTGAGGATATTAATTTGAGCGTGCGCAAGCGCGAAATCATAGCATTTACGGGTCTTGCCGGCTGCGGCGCAAGCGAGCTGATGCAGACCATGTTCGGCGCGCTGCCCATTGAGGGCGGAAGCATGACTCTCGAGGGCAAGACACTCTCCGGGAGCGTTGCAAGTTTTATGAGAGAAAGTGTCGGCATGCTGCCTACCAACAGAAAGGAATTTTCCGTTTTGCCGGATATGAGCATATTGGAGAACTTCTATCTGGCGGAGCATGTGGTAAGCGCCGAGAAGCCGTTTATCAACAAAAAGGCAGAGCACGAGCGCTATGAGTACCAAAAGCAAGCTCTGAACATAAGGTCCATTGACTGCTCCGACAGTATCACCTCACTCTCCGGCGGAAACCAGCAGAAGGTGTTTTTGGCCCGCTGGATGAACATGGGGGCGGATTTGCTGCTCTTAGACAATCCGACTCAGGGCGTCGATGTGGGCGCAAAGGAGGAAATCTATAAGCTGATTCTGGATTTTGCAAGTAATGGTAAAACTATAATCATAAACACACTGGAAATCCCCGAAATCCTCAAGGTTGCCGACCGCTGTGCAGTATTCTACGAGGGCAAGATTGTAAAAATATTCAATCATGATGAAATTACCGAGAAGAATATCATGCTTTGGTCCACCAACGCCAACTAAATGAGAGGGAACTGATATGGAAAACAAAAAAAGCTTTATGAAGACATTTGGTAAGATTTGGTCGCAGAACAGCTATATTTTCGTTCTGCTGATAATCTTGGTCGGCTACGCCTACACCATCAATTCCGGCGGCAACACCTTTAAGTGGAGCCATATGGTGGCTATACTGGGCAGCCAGAACACCTGCATCGTGGGCACAATCGCCTTGGGCATGGCATATGTCATCATTACGGGGCAGATTGACCTGTCTGTGGGTTCGTCTTTGGTGCTGTGTACAGGCGCGACCATCATGGTATTCAACATTACCAACTCAATTTTCCTGATGATTCTTACGGCACTGGCTGTCGGCGCACTGTGCGGTGCAATCAACGGGGTGTTGGTCGGCTTCGGCAAGATGCCTCCCTTCGTAGTAACGCTGGGCACTATGCTTATTTACCGTTCTATGACTCTGTCCGTGGTAAGGAAAATTGCTCCCGAAATCTCCGGCTCCTCCTCCTCTCAGTTCGCCATGATTGCGAAAAACAGCAATTACGAGCTGCTTAGAATGAAGTTCGGTGTGGGCAAGTTCAGCATAGGAAGCTTCCAGGTTCCCTATATAACCTTTGTGTTTATTGCGGTTGCAATACTTCTGATTATCGTCTCAAAGAAGACCAAATACGGCAAGAGCGTCTACGCCGTGGGCTCAAATGAAAAGAGCGCGCGTTTGGCAGGTATCAATGTGACATGGGTGAAAATCTCGGTCTTTATTCTCACTGGCCTTATGGTCGGCGTCGCGAGCTTCCTGCAGGCCTGCAAAATCGGCAATGTCACTCCCGCATCCTCGGGCCAAAGCTATGAGATGTACGCCATCGCCTCTGTCGTTTTGGCAGGCGTCAGCATGGCAGGAGGCCGAGGAAATATCCTTGGCGTAATCTTCGGCGCTCTGTCCTACACCGCCATAAACTTCATCATCGTTTCAATTCCCGGTCTTAGCGTTGACATTCAAGACACTTTCCAGGGTTTGGTACTTATAATCGTCATACTCATACAGACTGCCGGCCCAAGCATCAAGGAGAGCTTTAGGCGCGCAAGAAAGCGCAAACTCAATGTAAGCTTGGAAAAAGCAGAATAAAAACTGTGTAATAATTATCCACTCGTCTCAGACGAGTGGATAATTATTTATGCGCCTCACAGTGCCGGATGGGGATTTAGAAACTAATTTTTTGCCGATGCTCGGTTAAATTTTTCCTTGATAACACAAGTCCTTGCTGTATAATAAGATAAAAATGTCCTTTTCTTTGAGAATAACGCAGGTGAAAAAATGGGCAGTTGCCTGTGTGGGAGTTAGGATAGATTAGGGTTTAACTAGAGGTATAACATGCTTGACCATGGTCTTTATGAACAAGTTATAAACAATCATATAAGTAGCGAGCTTGAGGAAATTCCGGAAGCTCGCAAAGCTGTTGCGCCTATCGACGAGGCTGAGGCATCCAAGGTATTAGCTCAATATCTTACAGAGGTTGTTCAAAAAGGCATGGATAATTTGTTTGATAACGGAGGAAATATCTCTGCTCAAATTGCCTTGGCTAACCAGATAGTATCCCTAATTCAAAACATAACAAATGAAGCTGACTTTGCCGCGTTGGGTGTTGACCAATGTGCAAAGCAACTTTTGGCTCTTTTAAAAGAAGGCGACCCCCGCTTGGCTATCGGCAAAACCGCAACAGATTTAAGCCGCCCTAGCACGTCTATTGCGCAAAGCTCTCTTTTTACCGGAGCCATTCACGAGCCGCAGATGTACACAGAACTGAAAAAGGAAATTGTTTCGGCAGATAAAATCGATATGCTGGTCTCTTTCATAAAGTGGAGCGGCCTGCGCCTTATTATTGACGAACTCAGAGAGTTTACTCAAAACGGAGGGGAACTGCGCATCATCACAACATCCTATATGGGAGCTACTGATATTAAAGCTATTGAGGAACTTCATAAGCTGCCTAACACGAGAATTAAGGTGAGCTATGACACCAAACGCACCCGTCTTCACGCCAAGTCCTATGTTTTCTATCGCAAAACGGGATTTACCACGGCCTATGTCGGTTCATCCAATCTATCACATGCCGCTATTTCCAGCGGTCTGGAGTGGAATGTAAAAACAACCCAAAAAGATCTTCCCGAAACGATTGAAAAAATAGAAGCTACTTTCGAGAGCTACTGGAATTCAGGCGAATTTGAGTATTATTCCGAGAATCAAAAAGAGCGACTCACTCGCGCCCTGAAAGCGGAAAAATATGTAGACGGGGATAATCCCGAAGTCTATACTATGGATATTTTGCCCTATTCATATCAGCAAGAGATATTGGACAGGTTAGAGGCAGAGAGAAAAGTTCGCGGACATAATCGCAATTTGGTTGTGGCTGCCACCGGGGAACGTGTCATAATAGTGACAGGGTGCATAAATGCTTTAGTATCAAGGGTTT
>CAYFQE010000033.1:0-8011 GCA_964345235.1 uncultured Oscillospiraceae bacterium
CACAGACCCACCATTTATTGCGAGGACAGCAGCAGAGGCCACGGTCCTGCATTCTATGACGGTAGGTGTCATGGAAGCGGGTGTGTTGCTGTTTTATACTTGAATAAAAAAAGGCTCCCTTGTGTAAAGGGAGCAGTCAAAAATCTATTGATTTTTGACTGAGGGATTGCCTCTCTACAACTACACAAAAGAGCGTTTTTAAAATATGTTGCTTATACTCTATATAAAATTGTCCGAATCAATAATTCTGCATCTGATAACAAGTAGCAGTATATTTATAGCTAAAATTATCACCGTAAACCCGATGAGTATATTCATCATATATGGAACGGTGTCGCACAAAGCGTCCCAGTCATTTGTTAAAACACATTTCGAAATTAGATAATATTCGGCAAGCAGCTCAAATGCCAAAAAACACATAGAGCCGAAAGCCGCCCAGGTAGCGGCTTTGTTTTTTCTCTTTAAAGTCCAAACCAAGCTCAAAACCGTAGCGACAAGGCACAAAAATCCGAAAAGTATCCACATTTAAACCACCTGCTTTCAATCGATAAAAGTAATTCTAGCACATCGGCCTTAAAGATAAAAGCATAAATAAAAAAGTTGATGCAATAAGGAACAATGTTCGGCAAACAGCGCGCCCCCTTTTCTTTCCCCTTTTGTGTAAAGGGGGAAAGGAACGGCGCAAGCCGTGACAGGGGGGATTGACAAAAAACGAAAGACTCATTCAATGCCCTGCTGTTTGCACCAAATGTTCATAATCAAATCCGTGGGCAAATGCTTTACAAGAAAAACTTGGAGCCTTACGCCCAAGCCCAAAATCGAAACGGTCTTGCCCTTGGCCAAATCCTTCATGGCCTGCTCCGAAACCTGATCGGGCGTATACCACTTATCGGTGTATTTCACATACTCGTCGTGCTTGGCCCTGGCCTGAAATTCTGTTTTAATCCACCCGGGGCACACGCAGAGAACCTGAATTCCTCTGCGCCTAAGTTCACGGCCCAGAGCTCTTGAAAAGCTGAGCACATAGGCCTTTGAAGCGCCGTAAATTGCCATGTTGGGCACAGGTTGCCAAGAGGAGTTGGAGCCCATATTAATAATACTGCTGCCGCTCTTCATAAAAGGCAGACTCACATGGCACATAGCCGTAAGAGCCAGAGAGTTGAGCTGAGCGCTTCCAAGCTGCGCACCCAAATCTTTTTCCTCAAACGGCCCGAACACGCCACAGCCGGCGGCATTTACAAGTATCGAAATGTCGGCATTTTCATCGCGAAGAAGCTCCGCATATTTTTCAATGTCCTCTTTAAGGCTGAGGTCAAGGCTTAAGGGACGAATCTTGTTTTTGCACCCAGCCTTAAGCTCTTCAAGTCTGTCCGCTCTTCTGGCTATAACCCATATCTCGTCATAGCTGTCTCTTTTGTCGATAGAATAAACAAATTCTCTTCCGATACCGGAGGAAGCCCCCGTAATAACTGCAATCTTCATTCTAAAACCTCACTATTTAAATCAAGTTCTTTTAAAAAAGACGAAATTTCTTCAAAGCCACTGGCGTGCGAAGCCTTTACAAGTACGCAGTCACCCTTGCAAATCTTCTCGGAAAGAGCAGCTTTAAGAGCCTCTTTACTCTCGTAATGTAAGGTTTTTCCCTTTGGAAAACGCTCTCCACAGCTTAAAACCTCAATACCGAGGCTTAGAGCGTAATCCACACACTCCTCGTGCATCGAGGGCGCATACTCTCCCAAGCCGTACATATCGCCCAAAACGGCAATTTTTCTGCCTTTAAGGTCGGTAAGTGACTTAAGCGACAGCATAAGCGATTCCGGATTTGCGTTATAAGCATCGTCGATAAGAGTAAACCCCATCGAATCATAAAGTCTGGCGCGGCTTCCAAAAGGCTTATAGCTCAAAACTCCGTTTATAATCTCTTCATCGCTAAGCCCCAAGTCAACAGAGAGCGCCGCAGCGGCAGAGGCGGCGTAGACGATATGCCTTCCGAACTCGGCGCTTTTAAGTGGGAGCGTTCTGTCTTTGTATTTGAGCTTAAACTCAATGCCCCCGGCGCCCTTATATCCGATGTTGTAGGCAAGAGCATCGGCGCCCTCGCTCGTTCCGTAGAAGCAGCTCTGCTGGTTCAGCCTCAAGCCTTTCAGATACTCATTATCAAAGCATAAATACACCGTAGAGCTGGGGCGCATGTAGTTAAAAAGCTCGGATTTTGCCTTTAAAACGCCGTTTAAGTCATATAAGTTGTCGGTATGAGAACGGTCAACGGAGGTGAAAACCGCATAATCTGGCATGGCAATTTGAGCAAGCCTGCTCATTTCGCCAAATTCGCTGATTCCAAGCTCCAAAACGGCGATTTCATGTTCGGAATTAATCCTGAAAATCGTAAGCGGCAAACCCAAAAGATTGTTATAGTTTCCCTCGGTTTTAAGAACATTGTATTTTTGGGAGAGAACCGAAGAAAGCATCTCCTTAGTGGTAGTTTTCCCCGAGGAACCTATTACGGCAACAACGGGAATACTGAGTTCTTTCCTCAAGGCTGTTGCGATTTTAATAAGAGCCTCCGGCACGCTCTCAACCAAAATCGAGGGCACGCCGAGATTCGGAACGGTTTTTTCAACAATACAGCACGAAGCGCCTCTTTTGACGGCGTCAAGGCAAAAATCGTGTCCGTCAAGCCGCTCGCCCTTTATAGCCGCAAAGCAAAAGTCCTTTTCCACTTCGCGGTTGTCTCTGACAATATGTTTTACGGGTCTTTCCGCAACAGGTCCTAAGAGCTTGCCGCCGCAAAAATCGCAAAGCTCCGAAACGCTTAAAGCTCTCATATTTCCTCCGATTAAAACGAGTTTTCTGACCTAAGTATAGCAAACTGATGTCGAAATTCAAGTGAAGTTTCAAAAAAACGAATCGGACAAAATAATATACTAAGCTGCTGTCAATGCGTTTGAAAAGCACATACTATGGTGATATAATATTTTTCAAATCAGATAGTATGTTAGGAGATAAGCGGAGAATATGAATTATGTAGTAATAGATTTGGAATGGAATCAGGCCACGAGTTCCAAATCATCCGTTTTTCATAGATTGCCAATACATTTGCACGGAGAAATAATACAAATCGGCGCTGTAAAATTGGACGAGAACTTTAGGCTAATATCGGAATTTACTTGCGATGTAAAGCCCGTGTATTTCAGAAGAATGCACAGCAAGGTTAAAAAGCTAACCGGAATAAACAAGGAAAGGTTAAAAGACGGACTTCCCTTCAAAGAGGCCTTTGAGCTTTTATGCGAATATTGCGGTGAAAATGTCACCTTTCTTACTTGGGGAGCGGACGACAAGGGCATAATGGAAGAAAATATCATGGTGCACGACTGCGATTGGGACTGGATAAGCGGATGGGTAAACCTCCAGCAAATCTTCAATATGCAGACAGAAGGAGATAAGAGCCAAAAGGCGCTCAGCACAGCCATGGAGCACTTCGGCATAGAGCAGACTCGTGTTGCGCACGATGCTCTGGGCGATGCCTACAACACAGCCTTGGTTTGCGAAAAACTCGACATGAAAGAAGGACTAAAGCAGTATTTCGCTCAAAAGATCGGACAGAGATTAAAGAAAGATGCCGAGGAAGAAAGCGATGAATACAGCGAGCCGCTTCTTCGCAAGGAATACGGCGAGTTTGCATCAAAAGGTGAATTATTTGCAAGCACCGAGGCCATATCGCCGCCTTGCCCCATTTGTGATGAGAAAATGTCGGGCGGCAGATGGGCAAGGCAAGGCGGACAGAGATATATAAACATCTTCAAATGCGCTCAGCATGGCAAAATAATGATGAGACTCAAGTTTAAGAAAAACGAAATGGGTCTTTTTCTCGCTTCGGGAATTTTTTATGAAGCGGACGAAGACATGATAAAACTGCACAAGAGCAGAACGGCATATCAAAAACGCAGGCGCCTAGCGGCTAAAAAGAACTGATAATTGGGAGAACTTAAATGAAAATAACAATGGTCGGTCTTGGAACGGTTGGCAATGCCATAGCCATGCGCCTTTCCGAAGAGGGGCACGACATAACTGCAGTAGATATCGATGAAAACAGAATAGAAGCAGTTGCCGGAACGGTTGACATAATGACTATTGCCGGCAATGGTATGGATCACCGTGTTCTCGAGGAAGCGGGAACAGCCGATGCCGATCTCTTTATTGCAGTTACCGACGACGACGCAATGAACATGCTTTGCTGTCTGATGGCAAAAAAGCTCGGTGTCAAATATGCAATTGCCAGAGTGCGCACGGTGGAGTATTACAGGCAGATGGTCTTTCTTAAAGACGAACTGGGAATTTCTCTGTTTTTTAACCCCGAGAACGAAACGGCCTTTGAGATTTCCCGTATACTTCGCTATCCCTCGGCGGCAAAGGTCGATTCCTTTGCCAAGGGTAAAGCGGAGATAGTAGAGTTTGTAATCACGCCCGGTATGGGGCTCGAGAATATGCCTCTCACAATGATGAGCAAGTCCGGGCTAAAGTCAAAAATCCTTATTTGTCTTATAAAGCGGGGAGAGGAAGTAATAATCCCCAAGGGAACAACCGAGCTGAAGACAGGGGATATCGCCTATGTTGTCGGAGCAACAGAGGGCGTGCACGAGTTTTTAAAAACCTACGGAATATACAGAAGAAAAATAAAGGATGTTATGATTCTGGGCGGCGGTAGAATTTCGCTTTATCTGGGGAAACTCCTCATCCAATACGGAACAAGAGTTAAGATAATCGAAAGAGTTGCAGAGCACTGCGAGATTATAAAAGAAATTTTGCCGAAGGCTCAGGTTATTTTGGGTGAAGGCGCCGACCCCGACCTTTTGCTTGAAGAAGGAATCGAAAATACCGATGCCTTTGTGGCTCTAAGCGGGAGCGACCAAGACAATATTATAAGTTCGATTTATGCCAAAAAAGTCAGTGGCTGCAAGGTAATAACCAAGCTAAAAGACGGCAGATATAGAAACATGTTCGATGTAAGCGAGCTCGACAGTGTCATTCAGCCCACAATTGTTGCGGCAGATTTTGTTTCCTCCTATGTAAGAGGTATTGCCGAGTCTATATCCTCTGCGGATATTATGGCTCTGCACAAGATAGCCGAC
Organism: uncultured Oscillospiraceae bacterium; assembly: GCA_964345235.1. GTDB lineage: Bacteria > Bacillota > Clostridia > Oscillospirales > Oscillospiraceae > Scatomorpha. The sequence continues at coordinate 5,130 of CAYFQE010000033.1, forward strand.
GGCAAGGCTGAAGTTCTGGAGTTTAAAATAGTTGAAGAGAGCTCGCACTTAGGCAAACCGCTCAGTGAACTTAAAACAAGAAAAAAGGCAATAATCGGGTCGATAATCCGAGCTGATAAGTGCATAATCCCCGGAGGTAACGACAGTATCAAAAAGGGAGATACGGTGATAGTGGTAAGCTCTACCACTGAAATTCAAAAGTTTGAAGATGTTTTTTACGAGTAGAATACTATGATTGGCAGAGTTAAAGCATGAATAAAAGGATAGTCGCTCAGATTTTAAGCAGGGTGGTTTTTTTAGAGGCGGTATTGCTTCTTATACCGCTCTTTACAGCGTTTTATTACAAAGAAAGCTTCAGTGAATATATTTATACAATAATTATAGCTACTGTTGTAGCTGTAATTCTTTGGTTTTTTAAGCCCGAGAGCCATGCCGTGTATGCTCGAGAAGGGCTTGCATCCGTAGCGCTTTCGTGGATTGTTATATCGGCAATAGGTGCTTTGCCCTTTGTTTTTTCAAATCAGCTTCCCACATTTGCCGATGCATTTTTCGAAACGGTTTCGGGATTCACAACAACAGGCTCCAGCGTTTTTAAAAACCCGGAATTTGTGAACAAGGCGCTCCTTCTTTGGCGCAGTATAACACAGTGGATTGGCGGCATGGGAGTTTTGGTATTCATAATGGCGGTAAGCCCCTTGGCCGAAAAAAGCTCAATGCATATAATGAGGGCAGAAGTGCCCGGACCAAAGTTCGGAAAGCTTGCGCCTAAAATGCGAACGAGCTCTGCGATAAGCTACTTAATTTATATTGCGCTCACCGTAATGCTCATTGCTCTTTTGCTCGCAGGCGGGATGAGCTTTTTCGACTCAGTCAACCATGCCTTTGCAACAGCGGCAACAGGCGGCTTTAGTGTAAAAGCGCTCTCGATAGGTCAGTATAATAACCTCTATTTCGAGATTGTCTTCGGCATATTTATGCTTCTTTTTGCCACAAACTTCAGCTTTTTCTTCTTTATTCTGGCAAGAAAATTCAAGAGCGCATTCAAAATTTCCGAAGTTCTGGTGTTCTACCTCATAGTTTCATTTGCAGTCATAACAATAAGCTTCGATATTCAAAGGATGTACGGAGGGTTTTTAGGTGGACTTCGGCACGCTTTCTTCCAAGTTTCGTCGCTGATATCCACAACGGGCTTCAGCTCAACCGACTTTGCCCTTTGGCCTGCCTACTCAAGACTCATGCTACTTGCGGTAATGCTCATAGGTGCCTGCGCCTCGAGCACAGGCGGCGGCCTTAAAGTTGTAAGAATTATGGTACTTGTGAAGGCTTCTTTTTTGGAAAGCTTCAAAGCGCTCAGTCCACGGAGCACTGTCAAGGTTAAGGTTGGGGGAGAAGTGCTTGACAAGCAGAGTCTTTATCTAACCTTTGTCTATTTCTTTATATATATAATAACTATCGGCTTTGCCACGGTTGTCGTGTCACTAAACGGCTTTGATATCGAGAGCAGTTTAAGCGCGGCGATTACCTGCATTTCAAATGTCGGCCCCGCCTTGTCAAAGTTCGGTCCAATGGAGAACTTTATGGCGCTCAGCGGTTTTACTAAGTTCATACTCTCAATAACAATGCTGATAGGAAGATTGGAAATTTTCCCGATGTTGATAATATTTATGCCCGAAACATGGAGAAAAGCTTAGGAGGAAAAATATGGAATATTCACAGGTACTTGAAAATGCAAAAAAGCGTATAGGTCCCAAGTGCAAGGTCTGCCCCGACTGCAACGGCAGAGCCTGCGGAAATCTTGTGCCCGGACCGGGCTCAAAGGGTCCCGGCAATCCGGCTCTCACCAACAGAGAGGGTTGGCTCAATATTAAGCTCAATATGGACTGTCTCTGTCCCTATGAGGAGATAAACACGGAGTTTGAGTTTTTCGGAAAAAACTTCAAGCTTCCGGTTTTCACGGCTCCGGTAGGGGATCTTGCCATACAGTACAACGAGGGCGACGATATCAAAGACTACAACGACTGCGCCATTGCCGCCGCTAGTGATGCGGGAACAGCCTCATTCTTCGGTGACGGTATTGTAGACGAAACACTTGTAAGAGCACTAGATGCGAGCAAAGCAAATAACGGAGTGGGCGTACCCGTAATTAACCCGATGAATCCCACAAGAATGAAAGGTGAGATTGAACTTGCTAAAAAATACAATGTGTTTCTTATAAGCTATGTCATAGATTCAATCGGCCTGCCGCACTACGGTTCGCTAAAAAAGGGGAAGAGGACAAAGTCGGTTTCCGAGCTTAAAGAGCTAATAGATTTTGCCGAAAGACCCGTGATAATAAAGGGCATAATGACTCCACGAAGCGCGGAAAAGGCTTTAGAGGCGGGAGCGAGCGGAATTATAGTTTCAAACCACGGCGGCCGCGCCTTTGCCGAAGGCCCTTCAACGGCTGAAGTTCTGCCCGAGATAGTTTCAGCGGTAGGCAAGGAATGTAAGATTATTGTTGATGGCGGAATAAGAACAGGACTTGATGTGTTTAAGGCTTTGGCTCTTGGCGCCGATGCGGCGATGATTTGCAGACCATTCCTCATATCCTACTACGGCGGCGGAAAAGAGGGCATACTCTCTTATTTCAACAAGCTGAGCGATGAACTTGTTGAGACAATGCTATTGACAGGCGCACGCAAACTTGATGATATTTGCCCCGAAATGCTTAGGCTTCCGAAATTCTAGACGAAAACTTGACATATTATATTCAATGTGGTACTATAACAAAGCGACATCGCGGAGTGGAGCAGTTCGGTAGCTCGTCGGGCTCATAACCCGAAGGTCGTTGGTTCAAATCCTTCCTCCGCAACCACATAATAAAAGGGACGCCTATGGGCGTC
>CAYFQE010000034.1:0-7128 GCA_964345235.1 uncultured Oscillospiraceae bacterium
GAAGGTGCTGTCCGCAGACAGCGGATGGGGATTGAAGTGGTAAGCTTTTATTGGACACGAAGGGGGAAGAAAAGGACTGTGCAAAATCGATACACTTTGGTCTGATAAATGCTTACTGCTTAAAAATCGCACAAAGCTTTTCTTTCCTCTTTTTTAAAAGGGGAAAGTGGCTCGAAGAGTCGAATGGGGATTTGAGCGCTGGTCAAATGAAGATTTATATCCAATTAAAACGGTTTAATTTGCAAGTTTGAGATAACCCATGCCCTCCCTGTGTAAGGGAGGGAGGCGCGGCGCAAGCCCGCGACGGGAGGGTTTAAAGAGCCGAGGCTATTTAACATGGTAAGAAAGTTGCGATTTTATCCCTCCGCCTTTCGAGCTTCCTCTCTTTTTCGCGCCTTTTTTCATAAGAATAGCGGTGAGCGCCGCGCCCGTCTTCACGGAAGAGCCTCCCGATAGAGGCGAGGCTCCGCCGCCCGAGCCCCGCCTCGCAGACCTCGAGGATTTGAGCTCTTTAAACGATGCGTCAACCCGCTTGGCCTCGTTAAAAAGCCGTTCGGCAAGCTTTGCCCTAAAGCTTTCGCCGAGAACCTCTCTCTGATCTCTGTAATCTCTTCCAAGCTCGGCATCGGCTCTTATAGCCGAGTTTTTAAGCTCCCTGATAAGGCTCTCTCCCCTTTGCCTCTCTCCGGCTCTTCTGCCCTCGAAAATTGCCTTAATAAGCTCAAGTTGTCCCGAGCCCAGCCCTTTCATGGCCTCGGCGCCGCGCATATTCTCGGCCGCTAAAAAACTTTTAAGCCCTGCGTTTTTAAGAGTTTCACGCTCTTTAAATAGGGCCTCCGCCGCCTTTTGTTCTGCTTCTCTCCGCTTCTTTTCATAGTTTTTTAAAAGTTTTAAGGCCTCGGCCCTTTCCTGCTCGCTCACAAGCCGCCTAATCTCGTCCGATAAATTCTGCGCCTTGTAATATCCCCTCGGTCTTTCTTCCAACACTTTTCCTCCTTTATCTGCTGAGCCTTAAGCCCTCTGTCCTGAAATAAAGAGCTTTTATTTTAAGTTTCGACTGTGTTTTAAGCTTAAATCCCATCTTCAAATATCCTCTTATTCTAAGCTTTTGCCTGCGGGCTCCATATTCAGAACTTTCCCCTGTGAAGCTTATTTTCTTTTCCGAAAGTTTTCCGCCGTCTCCTAAAACCGTAAAATCCAGCTCCGAGCCCGAGCCCGCCTCGGCGCTCAGCCAGACGGCGTTCAGGTTTTTCCTTAAAAAAGGATAGTCCTCGCTTAATTTAAGGCTCTCATATTCGGCGCATATCGGACTTTCGTCGTCTTTTGAGAGCTCATCGCTCAAAAGGCAGAGCTTGCCGTCGAGGCTTCCGAACAAAAGCCTTGCTCCAAGTCTTAAAAAACAGCTCACGCTTAAACCCTCGTAGCAAAAGAAGTCTCCGCTTTGAATGTTTTGCAGAACAAGCTTTCCGTCGGGGAGCATGAGGTAATACTGCCGTTTTTCCCTGTCGTAAAAAGATTTGGTCTCTTCCAAATTAACGCCCGAGAGCAGCTTTCCGATTTTTGCAGATACCTGCCGCTGTTCGTGCTCCGCCTCGCGCGAGCCGGGAACGGGGAGCCACTCAAGAACAGAAGATGCGTCAAGGCTCCTCACATGGTTTTCAACTAAACTAAGCTCAAAGGGTGCGGCATTTCCGAAGCTTCGGTTCACAGAGCGTATATAATAGGCCGCCAAAGGCCTGCCATCGGGCAAATTCAGTCTCTCGGCGCCAAGCTCCCAACAGCTCCCTTTTTTAAAAATAAGAAGCGAGGACTGCTGCCTTATTATCCCCGTGACAGGCAGGTTTTCCTCGCCTATATCCGCATAGCCGTGAGTGGGGAAGTAGTCCGCCCTCGCCTTCAAATTTTCATCGCAAGATGAAAAAATAAGCCTGTTCGACTTTGAACTGCACAAAAACACAACTGTGCGGGCTCCATCGCTGAAAAGCTCGGCATCTTCCATCGAGAGCACAAGTTCCCGCTGTGAGCCCTCTTCCGAAAAGCAAACTTCAAGCGCATTCTCGCCGAGCGAAAGCTCCTCGCTTATCTGCACACAGCTGTTTTGCGGACTGAAACTGTAGTTTAAGATTGTTTTACCCTTAATAAGGTCTTTCACATAGGCCACCGAGAGCACATTTTTTGAGGGAAGCTTAAAAAGTGTTTCGCCCTCATTTATGTTATAACGCGCTCTCACCAAATTGCTGAGCATGTTTCGCTCTTCTCGCTCCGCTCCCTCGCCCTCGGCGCTTAGGTTCGAGTAAAGAAGCGGAGTGTAGCCCGGCACTTCAAAAATTCTGCTCCCCGTAAATTCGAGATAAGAATTTTTCGAGAGTATATAGGCCTTGCCCGAAAAACCGAATATGCAAACCCTCTCTTCGGTGTCGATATCTCGGAGCTTTCCCTTTTGCCAACCTGTTGATGTTTCCCTAAGTTCCCAAAGAGCGCCTCCCGCCGCTGAGAGCACTGTTTCTCTGCCCGAAACCCTGCCCGACCACAAGGCTTTAACAGCCCTGTCTCCCTCAAAGCCCTCGGGAATAAGACTTATTAGCGTGCGCGAGCCCGGCCTTAAGTTCAGGCCTCCGTCTTCTGTAAGCTCAAAGTTCACCGCTCGTGCCGCCTCGCAGCCCTTTTGCGCTGTTGAATTAATAAGGTTCAGGCCTCCGAATCGCTCGATGCCTGCAATGCTCTCGCGCCCCTGCCTTATCTTTGCCATATACGCCCCCCTTTAAATCTTGCTAATCTGAAATATATTAAAGGAAACGCTTTTTGTAAACGGACACAAAAAAGCCGCCGCAGTTTATACTGCGGCGGCTTAATATGGTTGTGTTTTAGTCTATAAACACAACTGCGCCCTCGTAAGTTTCTTCGATAAACTTTTTAACGGCGGGGTCGTTTAGTGCCTCGATGAGAGCAAGAGTCTTCTCGGCCTGCTCGTCTCCCTCGCGGACAGCCAGAACATTGCCGTAGGTCTGGGCGGCCTTGGAGTCGGAGCTCTCTATAGAGAGGGAGTCCTTACCGGCGTTGAGTCCTGCCTGAAGAGCATAGTTGCCGTTTATAATACCCAAATCCACATCGGGGAGCGAAAGAGCAATCTGCTCGGCTGCCATCTCGATAATCTCGAGATTCTTGGGGTTCTCGACTATGTCGAGCTTGGTGGCGTTGAAGTCTGCGCCTTCCTTAAGCTTTATGAGCCCCTCTTTTTCAAGGAGGAGCAGGGCTCTGGCCTCGTTCGAGCCGTCGTTCGGAATTGCAATCTTGGCGCCGTCAGCAAGGTCTGCAATGGCCTTGGTTTTTCCGGGGAATATGCCCATCGGCTCATAGTGCACAACTTTAGCCGAAACTATCTTTGTGCCGTGCTCCTTGTTGAAAAGCTCGAGATAGGGAGTGTGCTGGAAGTAGTTGGCATCGATATCGCCCTCGTTAAGGGTTGTATTGGGAAGCACATAGTCGGTGAACTCCTTAATTTCAAGGGTGTAGCCTTTCTTCTCGAGTATGGGCTTTATAACCTCAAGAATTTCGGCGTGGGGAGTTACGGATGCGCCGACGGTGATGACGACTTTTTCGGCCGCAGGCTTTTGTCCGCAGGCGGCGAGAAGCGAGAGGCAGAGTATAAGGGCCAGTGTAAGACCTAAAATTTTCCTTAATTTCATTTTTATATCCTCCTGATTATTTATAAATTATTTTATTCTTCTGTCGAATTTAACCGAGAAGTAGTTGCCTAAAGTCTGGAAAAACCAAACCATGAGCACAAGCAGGACTATCATGCCCGACATTACATCGGTGCGGCCTCTGTAGTAGCCGTAGTTAATGGCTATGGCGCCGAGACCCGAGCCGCCCACAATACCCGCCATGGCGTTGTAGCTCAAAATCGTCATGGTTACAATGGCGGCCCCGTTTATGAGCGAGGGCCTTGCCTCGGGCAAAATGACATGGCAGATAATCTCTAAGGGAGAGGCTCCCATAGATAGGGACGCTTCGATAACGCCCCGATCCACCTCCTTTGCAGAACCTTCCGCCATTCTGGCAATGAAGGGAAAAGCCGCTATCACCAGGGGAACTATAGTGGCCTTGCTTCCCACCGCAGTGCCGACTATAAAGCGGGTGACGGGAACAACCCAGACCAAAAGTATGAGGAAGGGCACCGAGCGCAAAAAGTTCACAATTCCGCCCAAAACCCTATAGAGAATTTTGCTAGGGCTGAGGCCCTCATCGGAGACAGCAAAGAGCACGAGTCCGAGCGGCAGACCTATGACATATGCCAGCAGTGTGGATACCAAGGTCACATATAGAGTATCTAAAATTCCGAGTCCGATAAGTTCAAGCATTGCTGTCCTCCCTTCCGAAGTTTATGCCTCTTTCACGAAGCCAATTTTGCATTTTATAAGAGCTTTCCCTGTTTTCGGGCATTCTTATCAGTGTGTGTCCGTAAATCTTGCCGTCGATTACTCTGGTATCGGCATAAAGCAGGTTTACGCAATCGCCTACATCGAGCACCATCTGCGAGAGTATCGGGCTGTCGGTCACATCACCGTCGAAGATTAGCCTGATAAGCTCGCCGCCGCCCTGCAATCTCATGAGCTGGTCGCCGGCGGGGAAGAAGAGCCTTCTGCCGGCCTCGCTCTTGGGCCTTTTAAAAACCTCGTTCACGGGACCCTGCTCGACTATGCGGCTGTCGGAGATTATGGCGACTCTCGAGCAAATCTGTTCAACAACCTTCATCTCGTGGGTGATTATTATCACGGTGACATTCATTTTGTCGCTCAGCTCTTTTATAAGCCTGAGTATCTGGTCGGTCGTGTTCGGGTCTAAGGCGCTTGTAGCTTCGTCGCAGAGCAGAACGGAGGGCTTAGTCACAAGCGCGCGGGCAATAGCCACTCTTTGCTTCTGTCCGCCGCTTAATTGGGCGGGATAGGCGTTTTTCTTGTCCTCGATGTCAACGAGCCTAAGGAGCTCCATGGCCCTCTCTTCAGCCTCTTTTTTGGGGACCTTTGCAAGCTTAAGCGGGAAGAGCACATTCTCTAAAGTCGTTTTCTGCATAAGCAGGTTAAAGCCCTGAAAAATCATTCCGATGTCGCGCCGCTTTTTGCGAAGCTCCTTATTGCTGAGGGCGGTGAGCTCAACACCGTCGAGCTTAATCGAGCCGTAATCGGGCCGCTCGAGCAGGTTTATCGAGCGCACCAAAGTCGATTTGCCGGCTCCCGAAAGACCGATGATTCCGAAAATCTCGCCTCTTTCAATCTCGAGATTTATATCGGAGAGCGCCCAAATCTTTTTGTCGCCCTCGCCAAAGGTCTTTGTAAGATTTTTAATGCTGATAATGGAATCCAATTTATAACCTCCAAAATGAAAAACGCCCCTGACAAATTTGTCAGGGGCGAAAAATCGCGTTACCACCCTAATTCACGACAGACTCGCATCATGCCGCCTCACTGAGTACCATCATACCCACTTCGCTATAACGGGCTCACCCGTCGCAGCCTGTGCCCTAGGCAGTCGGTGCGCAACTCCGGAACCATCTTCAGCAGTAATTTTCGCTCCCTCTCTCAGCAAAATGAGGGCTCTCTGTGCCGAACCTTAAAGCTTACTCTTTCCTTCACGGTCTTTGGTAGATAACACTATAAGAGAGATTTTTATAAAAGTCAAGCCGAAAAGAATATAAAATTTAGGCATTTTATGTCTTATTGCTGTGAATAATGATGAATTTTTGCCGAAATAAGCTTAAAGTTCACGGTTTCGCGCCTTCTCTTGGCTCCACTGTGAAAGGGGGAGAAAAAACAAAAAGCCAATCACTATTTGAAAAGAAATTTTACTTAGAGGTCTAATCTTGCTTGTAAGTAAAATAAATGCTTGAAAATTTTACTTAGAAAAGGTATACTTGCTTTAAGTAAAATAAATTTAACTTACGAGGTGATGATCTTGAAATTGGAAAATAATAGAGCCGGAATATTAAAGAGAATGCAGAGCGACTACGAGTGCTTTATTCCTCATAATCTAAAAGACTTAAAAATAAATATAGATGATGACATGAACAGATTGATAAATAGAGCATATCTGCTTTTAGGAAGATTAGACGGCATGGCAATTACTCTTCCGGATATTGACCTTTTCGTATCCATGTATGTCCAAAAAGAAGCTGTAATCAGTTCGCAAATAGAAGGAACACAAGCTTCGCTTGTTGATGTGTTGCAAAAGGATAGGAAAAACGAAAAAATAAAAGATACCGAAGAAATTGTCAACTACATCAAAGCGACCAATTACGCTTTCAAAAGATTAAATGACTTGCCTTTATGTATGAGATTGATTAAAGAAACCCATGCGGTGCTGTTATCTAATGTCAGAGGGGAAGAAAAAATGCCGGGTGAATTCAGGAAATCTCAAAATTGGATAGGTCATGCAGGTTCAACACTACAAAATGCAAGCTTTATTCCGCCGGCACCGAATGAGATGGATATTTGCCTCAGTGATTTAGAAAAATATATGCACGAGGAAACTGTAATTTCAAATCTGATAAAGATTGCCTTAATTCACTATCAGTTTGAAACGATACACCCGTTTTTAGATGGAAACGGAAGAATGGGTAGGTTGCTTATTATCTTATTTTTAAAGGAACAGGGCTTAATTGAATATCCCGTTTTGTATTTAAGTTATTTTTTCAAAAAGAACAGGAGTAAATATTATGAGCTTCTCAATAATGTTCGTATCAAGGGCGATTTTGAAGAATGGGTTAAATTTTTCATAGAAGGTATTTGTGAAATATCTGAAGACGCTATTATATCAATTCAAAAAATCGTTGAACTCAAGAAGAATGACACGGAAAAAATTCGTTCACTTACTAAAGGGAATATATCAAATCTGCTTTCAGTTTATGATTATTTACTGAAACATCCGTTTATAGAAGCGGATGATGTCAAAGACTTGTTAGACCTTAGCAAACCGACCATAAATAAGATTTTGGACAACTTAACGGAACTTGGCATATTAGAACTTGTAGATGAGGAAAAGAAGAGATACAGACAGTATGTATATAAAAAATATGTGGATATTCTTTCGGAGGGAACTATATTATAATAGGTAAAATTTAAGCAGAACATA
>CAYFQE010000035.1:0-6784 GCA_964345235.1 uncultured Oscillospiraceae bacterium
TACGATTTAGCCAACATATGGGCTAAACCGTATTTATTTTTTTGAAAATCACACTATTGTAATTAGTGAATTGTCTTTTTTAGCTCCGGAATTTAGAGTTCCGCAAGTCGGAGAAAATATACCCGAGAGCTTTAATGTTGTTTTAGCTAATGAAAACAGCATTGCAGAGGGCGGCACAAATAAGATAGATGTCTCTTGGCTGGTAAGGCTTGCAGACGGAACTTGGGATTATGCCGACAAGGAGTTGCAGAATCTCGCATTTGAATCGGGCAAAGAATATCGCCTTAGGTTCTCGATGAGCGGATTAAATGCTATAGACGGCATGATATTTGCCGATTCCGCTCCTAAAATCACATTAAACGGAACTTTACTTACAGCGGATGTAAGCGACAATCTTAGCGACGCTTATTATAAGAGGAATAGCGATACATCTGCTTCATTCATAGTTTATTCCCAATCTTTTAAACTTGGCGAAAACACAAATACCGAGCCTGAGGCCGAAAGTGAAGCCTCGGGCGGCTTAGAGCCTGAGAGCGAGATTTCGATTTTGAGCGGAACCGCCGGCTCGGTAGCGACAGAGAAAAAACTTTTAATCTCGAGCGAAATACCGGGCGCTTTAGAAAGCGATTCTGCAATCAATGTGGTAATCGGACAAAGTTGGAAAGATATTAAAGATGAGGTTTTGAGCAAACTGCTCATAGCTCCGGGCTATATACTTACAGGATGGCTGCTCGAAAAAACAGACGACACAAAAATTGAACTTGTCGATGACACTCTGCTTACAGATGAGGCGATAAGAATTTTAGCTGTTTTAGAAAAAGAAGAAACACAGCAGAGCGATGTTGTTGCCGTCTATCTGGACGGAGCAAGCGGCGATGACAACAACAACGGTCTGACAAAAGAGACCGCATTTAAAACCTTTGAAAAAGCAATAGGCCGGCAATTAAATTTTCGGTCTACACATAGTGAAGCGTGGCAAAACTTTGCCACGCTTCATCTTTTCTTATATCTTAATCAGCTTTTCCCCAACCCTCTAAAGGCAGGCCTTTAATTGCCGTGAAAATCTTCTGTTTGAGGTCGGGATAGGTTTTCTCGAGCTCGGCTATGGTTTTTTTAATATCCTCGCGCTTGCTGTGCTTGTCTATGGGGCAGGTGGTTTTTACTATCGGAAGCCGTTCCGTCTCGACTAATGACTCTATCTCGCTCTCACGGGCATAAAGCATCGGCCTTATCTGATAGGTATCGGCCCTCGACATATAGGTGAGCGGCTTAAAGCAGTGAAAGCGCCCCTCAAAAAAGAGTGACATCACACAGGTTTCTATCGCATCGTCGAAGTGGTGGCCGAGGGCAAGCTTTTTTATTCCCTCTTCTTTTATAGCATCGTTGAGGGCTCCCTTGCGCATTTTTGAACAGAGCGAGCAGGGGTTTTTCTCTTCCCGAATATCGAACACCAGCTCTTTTATATCGGTTTTAATTATTTTATAAGGGACATTAAGACCGACGCAAAAATCTTTAAGCGGAGTGAAATCCATGCCCTCGAAGCCCAAATCCGCTGTGATTGCAAGGAGCTCGAAGCTCTTCGGATAGAAGCGTCTGAGTTCACTTAGACCCAGAAGCAATGCTGCGGAATCTTTGCCTCCCGAGAGGCCGACCGCGATTTTATCGTCCTCGTTTATTAAATTATAATCATCGATACAGCGGCGAAGTCTGCTCAAAAACCTTTGAACTTCCACATGCACACCTCATTTGAATTTTGAAAGCGAGAAAAAAGGAGCTTTTGGGCGAATTTCGGCGAATTTAAGAGCTTCTGTCAGCCCACGCAAAAATATACTTGACATGGATTTTTGTTCGTGGTATACATTTAGGGCGTCTTAATTTCGCTTTTTGCGCTTTTATTCTAAGATGTGCATGAAAATTTGTCAAAAGTTTTATTTTATTGGAGGCTTAATAATGTCCACAACCATGCTAAAACCGGGCAGCTTCGAGCGTAAATGGTATATCCTTGATGCGGCGGGCAAGCCCCTCGGCAAGACAGCCGAGTTGGCTGCAAATCTGCTTCGCGGCAAGCACAAGGTTACATATACACCCCATGTCGACTGCGGTGACTATGTCATAGTTATCAATGCCGAAAAGGCTGTTTTAACCGGAAAGAAACTCGAGCAGAAATTTTATCGCAGGCACTCAGGGTATCCCGGCGGCCTGAAGGAAGTCCGCTATGATCGTCTTATGAAGACAAAGCCGGAGTTTGCAATGATGCAAGCAGTCCGCGGCATGCTTCAGAAGAACAAGCTGGGCTCGGCTCAACTCACCAGACTTAGGGTTTTCCGCGGCGCGGAGCACTCTCATGCGTCACAGAAGCCCGTGGCTTTTGAAGGCTAAGGAGGATTAAAATGGCTATTTATCAGAGCAAGAGAGAATATGTATACGGAACAGGCCGCAGAAAGTCCTCTGTTGCCAGAGTCCACCTCTTCCAGGGCGGAAGCGGAAAGATAACAATTAACGGCAGAGATATCGACGACTATTTCGGGCTTGAGTCTCTCAAGCGCATCGTGCGTCAGCCCCTGGTCGCCACCGAGACCCTCGGCAAGGTCGACATTGACGCAACAGTAAAGGGCGGCGGTGTCTCAGGTCAGGCCGGCGCAATGCGTCACGGCATTTCCAGAGCTCTGCTCCTTTTAGATCAGAATTACAGACCCGTGCTGAAGGCAGCCGGCTTCTTAACACGCGATCCTCGTATGAAGGAGCGCAAGAAGTACGGTCTCAAGGGCGCTCGTCGCGCACCTCAGTTCTCGAAGAGATAATCACTTCATACAAACCCCCGAAACCGCTTTGGTTTCGGGGGTTTTCTTGGTCATTTTTCGGAAAATGTGAATGAACGCCCTATCTTTCGCTCATGAATTGTGATTTATTTGTTGACATTCGCTATAATTTTGTGTATTCTTGAGCTGGAAATTCTTGATGGAGGTATAGGCTGATGTATTTAAGAAGAAAAGTAGATGCTTTCTTAGATGAATGGAAAGCTGATATAAACAGAAAGCCTCTTATTATTAAAGGCAGTCGGCAAATCGGGAAAACCGAATCTGTTTTGCATTTTGCGGCTGCCAACTATGAAAGCATTATCGAAATTAACTTTGTCAGAGATGAAAAATACAAAGGCATTATTGCAGATGGATATGAAGCCTCAAGCATCATTAAGAATATTTCCCTGCTTGACCCATCGAAAAAAATAATTCCCGGAAAAACTTTGATTTTCTTTGATGAAATAACAGAGTTTCCTGAAATTGCCACATCCCTTAAATTCTTTTGTATTGATAAACGGTTTGATGTAATTTGTAGCGGCTCTATGCTTGGTATGAACTACAAAAGAATCGAGAGTAACAGTGTCGGCTATAAAAAGGATTACGACATGTTTTCACTGGATTTTGAAGAGTTCTTGTGGGCAAAGGGATATGGGGAAGACAGCATATTTAATATGCTGTCGCACATGAAGGAGCTTAAACCCTTTAGTAACTTAGAGATGGACATCTACCATTCCTTATTTTTAGACTTTAATATTCTCGGAGGAATGCCTGCCGTTGTGGCCGAATATATTGAGAAAAACACATTTGAGAACTCCCTTAATACGCAAAAACAGCTCCTAGCAGATTATAAAGAAGATATACGCAAATATGCTTCAGGTGTAGATCAAACAAGAATTATAAATGTATTTAATAGAGTAGCCCCGCAGCTGGCAAGAGAAAATAAAAAATTCCAGATATCCAAGGTAGCACCAGGTGCAAGATTCCGTGACTATAGAGGCTGTGCAGAATGGCTTATGGATGCAGGAATGGTCAATATATGTTACTGTATGGACTTTCCTGAATTGCCGCTTGGGGGGAATTACAATCCCGATATCTTCAAGCTGTATTTTTCAGATACAGGCTTGCTTGTATCAATGCTTGATGATGAATCTCAAGAGGATCTTCGTGCAAACAAGAACCTCGGCGTATATAAGGGCGCACTGTATGAGAATATGGTTGGAGAAGCACTTGTAAAACAGGGATATAAGCTGTTCTACTATAAGCGCGAAGATTCCACTTTGGAAATGGATTTCTTTATTCGCTCTGCTGCATCTCTGATTCCGGTCGAGGTAAAGGCTAAAAGCGGAAAAGCCAAATCGATGAAAACATTAATCACCTCTGACCGCTATCCTGATATTAGATATGGTCTTAAATTGTCGAAGAATAATATAGGCCATGAAGACAGAGTCTACACCTTCCCATATTTTTGCACATTCTTATTAAAGAAGTTTATGAAAGATTTCCAACCAGAGGAGGAACATGCATGAAAACTCCCGTTTCGATAGTCGAACTTAAAACTTATAACGATAATGAGGCAAGAAGCGCGCTTTTAGAGCTTCTTGCGCCTCTCGGCGGCTTGGATTGGATAGAAGAGGGCATGAAAATCGGCATAAAGGTGAACTTGGTACGCGGAATAGCGCCCGAGACCGCCTGCTGCACCCACCCTGTTTTAGTTAAAGAACTCGCTAAGCTTCTTATAGAGCGCGGAGCCCTTGTCACCGTTGGCGACAGTCCGGGAGGACCCTTTGAAAAGCCCTTTTTAGAGGGCGTATACAGAGGAAGCGGCATTGATATGGTCAAGGAAACCGGAGCCGAGCTTAACCATGACTTCGGAGTTGAGGAGATAAATTTTCCTGAGGGCAAAGCCCTTAAAAAAGTGCCGCTATGCAGTTGGCTTTTAAAGCAGGATGCCGTTATTAATTTTGCCAAGCTGAAAACCCACGGGCTGACAGGGCTAACCGCCGCAGTGAAAAACCTTTACGGGGCTGTTCCGGGGGTGCGAAAGACGGAGCTTCACTACAGCTACCCGAAAATAGACGAGTTTTGCAATATGCTCATTGATATAAACGAGTGCATTAAGCCGACTCTAAGCATAATTGATGCCGTCATGTGCATGGAGGGTAGCGGCCCCACAACGGGAGACCCAAGGTTTATGGGCGCGCTTTTGGCCTCGAAAAATCAGTATTTTTTGGATCTTGTTGCCGCCCGACTTATAAATCTTCAAAACCATGAGGCCGCCACGGTTTTTTATCAGATTGAGCGCAGACTCTCGCCCGAGAGCGAGGACTCTATCGATATAATCGGCGAGTGGAAAAAGTTTGTTGTAGATGACTTTAAAACCATGAGCATAGGAAACGAGGCCCGCCTTTTTGCGGGAAAGAGCAAGATTCTAAACTATCTCGCCGGAAAGCTTTTAAGCCCGCGGCCGCAGGTTGACGAGGATATTTGCATAGGCTGCGGCCTTTGCGCCGGTCACTGCCCCATGAATGCGATTGATATTAAAAATAAGAAGGCTAAAATAAAGTCTAAAAACTGTATTCGCTGTTTTTGCTGTCAGGAATTTTGCCCCCGCGCGGCGATAAACTCCGAGCGAAGCCGTTTAGCTAAATTGCTTATAAAATAAAGAAAAAGCTCTTCCTAAAAACGGAAGGGCTTTTAATATTTAATGAGTACTGCGGAAAGCATTAAAGCTCCGCGGCTTTTTTCTTTATTGCCTCGAAGGTTTCGTCACTTATATAGTGCTCTACCTTGCACGCATCCTCGCAGGCTGTTTCTTCGGACACTCCGATTTTTATGAGCAGTTCTTTTATAACCGTATGTCTCTCATATATTTTCTCTGCAAGCTCCAAGCCCGCTTCGGTAAAGCTTATAAGGTTTTCGCTGTCGCGTGTGATGTAGCCGCCATTTTCTAAAAGCCCCAGTGCACGGCTCACACTAGGCTTGGAAAAGCTCATGTGCTCTGCAATATCCATCGCACGGACATCTTTTTTTTGTTTGGATAGAATCAAAATTGTTTCGAGATACATCTCTCCCGATTCAAATAACGACATGTAATCACTCCCATCTATCGAAAATATATCATGTTTTTTACAACAAGTAAAGTCTGCGCTAACTAATGCTTGATTTTTCTTAAAATAGGAAAATTAAGTCTTGACAAAATTCGGTTAGCATAGTATAACTATGTCAAAGTTGCAGGTTAGCTCTCGCTAACTCAATTGAGTCCGTTGCCTTTTCGGCAGACGGCAATCAACTTTAGGATGGGGGAATTTATTTGATACCGCTCAGTTTTTTTAATGAATCGGATACCGGTCGTATCCGGCAGGTGCGCGGAAATCCCAAGGACAGACAGCACTTATATGATTTGGGTTTTGAGCCCGGCGAAGAAGTCACCGTCATCTGCAAGTCTGATGAAAACATTGTGGTGAGCGTTAAGGGAATACGCTTCGCCATCGGTTCTCAGGCAGGTTCTAAAATAATGATGGAATGGAAATGAGGAGGATAAAACATGAAAACTCTGAAAGATGCGAAGGTAAACGAAAGCTATGTAGTTAAAAAGCTCCATGGTGAAGGTGTTCTTAAAAGACGCTATATGGAAATGGGTTTAATTCCCGGAGTGGAAATTTATGTGAGAAAGTTTGCACCGCTGGGAGACCCTGTTGAAATAACTGTAAAAGGCTATGAGCTTTCTCTTAGAAAAGCCGATGCCGAAATGATAGAGATTGAATGAAAGGAATGAGAGAATGTTAAAAATTGCGCTTGCAGGCAACCCGAATAGCGGAAAAACCACTCTTTTCAACGAGCTTACGGGCTCGCGCCAATTTGTCGGAAACTGGCCGGGAGTTACGGTTGAAAAAAAGGAGGGCAAGCTCCGCGGACATGATGATGTGACAATCTGCAAGTGGCTGGCTTTTTTCAGCAGCATCTTCTATAATCTTTTTCATTGC
>CAYFQE010000036.1:0-6746 GCA_964345235.1 uncultured Oscillospiraceae bacterium
TTTTTTCAACACTTAAAGCCGGACTCTCTCACGCATGAGTCACGGTTTTGGGTTGCTAAAAGGCTGCAAAACAATCAAAAAGGAGGGCGCATGTTATGAAAAAAGACAAAAGAAAAGTAGCTTCATCAGTTTTATCTCTGTTAGTAGCGGCGGTATTGCTCTTATCAATGCCGGCTCTAACAGCTTGTAACAATCAGTCGAAAACACCTGCAGAAAACAGCTCTGCAGCGAGCCCGAATGCTGAAGCCGCCCCTTCTCAGGAACCTGCGGATACTGCAGCTCCGGAAACCCCTAAATACATAATAGACTTGATTGGTGAATTTCCGACCTTACATGTTTTGGGTGATGGTAAATTCACACGGGACAACGAACGAATTCTTGCGGACAACACAGCCACAGGTGATACTGCGTTGATGAGAACAGTTAAGATTGAGCCGGGAGAGCATGTTTTGATAGAAATACGCGCCATATTACATGAAGGTACAGCTTTCGGTATTATGATTGGAGAAAAGAATTATGACGATTCTTTTAAGACCGGCTGGTTTTGCGTGAATGCGGACGTTAATCAGAGAGGCTCAAGGCTTTTCGGCACGAAAATTTCAAATGTGGCCGCTCTAATTAAAGACCGAAATTTTGGTGTTGGAAAGGAAACATGTCTCGCTTTGGAAATTCTTCCTGACAAAACAATTCGCGCTTATTATAACGGCAAGGAATATACGGACGATACTGTAGTCATCAAAGATTTCGAAGGAGGTTTTCCCGGAATCATGACTTACAGGGGAAAGGTGGAATTTATTTCCGCAATGCTGACCTATATTGGCAAAGAAGGTCCTTGAGCCTAAGTTGACATTACCCTGAAGTTTAATGTATACATTGTCTACATTGTAAGTGGTAAACAAAAGTCGAGCACCCCTCTATGGCGGTGCTCGATTTTAAGTTCATTTAAGGCAGACATATAGCTTATATTCGGATATAGGCTCAGTCTAAAATCTTGCCGCTTTGTGAAATTGTGACCACCTGCCACGGGATAAATTTGCCGCTTTGTTGAAGCGCTTTTTTTACGGCCAATTCCAGCCCCCCGCAACAAGGAACCTCCATGCGCACAAGTTTTACGCTTTTTATCTCGTTGTTTTTAATAATCTCGCCAAGCTTCTGCGAATAGTCTGTTGAGTCGAGCTTAGGACAACCTATGAGCGTTACATGCCCTTTCATAAAGTCCTCATGAAATGCCGCATAGGCGTAGGCCGTGCAGTCGGCCGCTATGAGCAGCTTGGCTCCCAAATAATTCGGCGAATTTACGGGTGCGAGTTTTATTTGAACAGGCCAGCTCGAGAGACGGCTTTGCGGCTTATAGCAAAACTCTCCGGACTCGATTAAAGTCTCATTCCGATTAAGAGCTGTTACTCTGTTTCCTGGACAGCCTTTATGTTCGGCATCGGGCTTTATTTTGAGGCGTTTCTCCATATTTTTCTTTACGGCCTCTTCATCATAGGCATCGGCTTCTCGTTCTACAAAGCTTATAGCTCCCGTAGGACAGGTCGGCAAGCAGTCGCCCAGGCCGTCGCAATAGTCGTCCCTGAGAAGCCTGGCTTTGCCCTCTATTATGCCTATGGCTCCTTCGTGACAGGCTTCTGCGCAAGAGCCGCAACCGTTGCATTTATCCTCATTAATTTCTATGATTCTTCTAATCATTTTCTGCCTCCGTTTTTGTTTATACTTGAAAATTATGATTTTGTTGTCATACTAATATCAATTATACTACGTGACAGGCTTCTGCGCAAGAGCCGCAACCGTTGCATTTATCCTCATTAATTTCTATGATTCTTCTAATCATTTTCTGCCTCCGTTTTTGTTTATACTTGAAAATTATGATTTTGTTGTCATATTAATATCAATTATACTACTTATATTAATTTTATGATAGAATCGGTGACAGATAATATTGAGCGAGAAACGGAGATAGAATTATGCAACATGAAATTAAGAAGCGGCATGCGCTTTTGGATGAAAAAGGCCATTTGATTGAGCCTGGCTACACAAAAGGTCTGCTCATGGATTATGACAGGAGCGCTATAAAGGCCGGCGCGCTTAGAATTAAGGAGTGGGACTATTATTTAATCACTATGGATGACGAGTTTGCCGTTGCACTCACAGTGGCTGACAACTCTTACATGGGACTCGATTCCATATCGCTTATTGACTTTAAAGAGGGCTGGGAGCAGACGACATCCCCGATGCTTATCATGACCATGGGCAAGAGAAAGCTCCCCTCAGGCTCGGACAAGGGAGACGTAATCGCAAACGGAAAAAACTATTTCATTCACTTTAAGCACCACGGTGACCACCGTATTCTGAGCTTTAAGATGGATAATTTTAAAGACGGAAAGCAAATAAAGGGTGAAATTAGGCTTGAAAACATTGAGCAGGATTCGATGGTAATCGCAACTCCGTTTAAGGAAAAGAAAACAGCCTTCTACTACAATCAGAAAATTGTCGGTATGCCCGCAACGGGAAAGCTTGAGTTCGACGGTAAAGTCTATGCCTTCGAAGAGGGAAAATCTTTCGGACTTCTCGACTGGGGCAGAGGCGTTTGGACCTATGACAACACCTGGTATTGGGGCGCAGCGCACGGAATGTTGGGCGAACACCGCTTTGGTTGGAACATAGGCTATGGCTTTGGCGACACTTCGGCCGCAAGCGAGAATATGCTTTTTTACGACGGCATTGCCCACAAATTGGGGCGCCTCAGCTTCAACATAGCTAAAACTGCGGATGGCAAAGATGATTATATGAGTCCGTGGACATTCACTTCCGACGATGGAAGATTTGAGATGGAATTTAAACCGGTTCTCGACAGAGCATCGAACACCGATTTTAAGATTCTTTGCTCCGACCAGCACCAAGTGTTTGGATATTTTTCTGGTACTGTTACCCTTGACGACGCCACTGTGCTGGAAATTAAGGACTTCTTCGGATTTGCCGAAAAGGTTAGGAATAAGTGGTAAGCTTATAGATATGCTTGCATATATACAAAGGGTCTGCCTCGTGAGGCAGACCCTTGACATTTTCATAAGACTTTAAGCTTTTATTCAGCTTGTGACTTTAATTTATCACATATAGAGGAAAGCAGGTACGAAACGACTGCACCTCCTAAAATGCACAGAATGTTTATAATCCACTGCGATGCCGACTCGACTCTGTAAGGTAAAATCATAACCACTGTTGCCGCAACTATTCCGATAACTCCGTGAGAAACGGCGGAATAGCTTTTTCTGTATGCAGCTGCAACCGCTTTAGGAAAAAGCACCATGCAAAACAGTATTCCTATTGCCATCGGGATAATCACAAGCATATTCAGATTTGCGATTCCTTCGAGCATGGGCTGATATAGACCGAAAAATAAAAGTAGCGAAGACGAGCCAAGACCCGGCACTACTATGCCAAGCCCCCAAAGTATGCCGCAAAAAATATATGCAAAGAAGCTTGGAGCTATCATGAGCGAAAGCTTTGTTTTTAAGCTGAAGAGAACAAGCATCATAACTGCAAAGCAGACTATGAGTGAAACATAAGAATTTCCGTTTCTCCCGCTATTACCCGCATCTCTCCACAACTCCGGAAAGGTTCCTAAAATGAAGCCTACAAAAACGCAGGTTGCAACCATCACATTTCTTTCTAAAAGAGTAGCGGCAAGACCGGATAATCCGACAAACCCGGCCGCAACTCCCAGCAAGAATATGCCAAGCATAAATCCATGCTTTTTTATTCCCGTTTTCAATGACGAAAATGTTTCCATTAAAGGCTGGTACATTCCGAAAGCAACACAAAGCGTGCCTCCGCTTATTCCGGGAAGAATAGCTCCAAAGCCGACAACGGCGCCTTCTAAAAACCACATGAGCCACAACAGCAATTTATTCTTTTGTCCTGTACCTGTACTCAATACTTTTACATCCTCCTTGAGAGAATTTGATATATGAGATACTCGAAATTTCATTAATCCGTTCGATTATACCATCTATTCGTCAATCTGACAAAGAGAAAAACCGGCTTTTTGCACTTATCCTGAAAGTGTATATGTCCTCCCTTTATTTTTCCGAAAGCATCTCGTGAATAGCATTTGCGGCAACCTTACCCGCGCCCATTGCAGATATGACTGTTGCGGCTCCTGTTACCGCATCTCCGCCTGCAAATACATTCTCTCGGGAGGTAAGCCCGTTCTCATCGACAATAATTCCTCCTCGATTATTGACTTTTAGACCCTTTGTTGTGGACTTAATCAGTGGATTGGGGCTTGTGCCTATAGCAATTACCACGGTGTCAACCTCGAGCGTAAACTCACTGCCGGGTATTTCGACCGCAACACGCCTGCCGTCTTTACCTTCGTCTCCAAGCCCCATTTTAATGCAACGAATTCCGCTGACAAAGTTATTTTTCGGATCGTAAGGATCTTCGGGATTTTTATATCCGAGAATCTCAACAGGATTGCAGAGCAGGTGGAATTCGATGCCCTCTTCCTCGGCATGCTCGACTTCCTCGCGTCTTGCAGGAAGCTCTTCCATTGAACGACGGTAGACAATATACACATTGTCGGCACCGAGTCTTAAAGCGGTTCTTGCCGCATCCATCGCTACATTGCCGCCTCCGACAACTGCGACATTTCCGCCCTTCATAATCGGGGTTATCGAGTCCTCGCGGTACGCTTTCATCAAATTGCTTCTGGTCAGAAATTCGTTGGCGGAATATACACCTTTGTACGCCTCTCCCGGAATATTCATGAAGTTCGGCAAACCGGCTCCCGAGCCAATGAATACGGCCTCGTAACCCATATCGAAAAGTTCGTCAACTGTCAGCGTTTTACCTATTATGATATTGGTTTCGATATTGACACCGAGCTCTTTTAGTGTTTCAAGTTCTTTAAGCAAAATTGATTCTGGCAAGCGGAATTCGGGTATGCCGTAGATAAGTACACCGCCGGCGGCGTGAAGGGCCTCGTATATCGTTACACTATATCCCTTTTTCGCAAGGTCACCGGCGCAAGTAAGTCCGGAGGGACCCGATCCGACTATGGCAACACGGTGCCCGTTGCTTTCGGGAGCTTGCGCCTTCTCTTTGGAATATGTGTTGTGCCAGTCGGCCACAAACCTCTCTAATCTTCCTATACCGACAGATTCAAACTTTTTAGAGAGAGTACACATGCTTTCACACTGCGTTTCCTGAGGGCAAACTCTGCCGCAGACAGCCGGAAGCGATGAGGACTTAGCTATAATTTGATATGCGCCCTCGAAATCGCCCTCTTTAATTTTTGAAATAAAATCCGGGATTTGAATACTCACGGGGCATCCCTTAATGCAGGGAGCATTTTTGCAGTTTAGGCAACGATTTGCCTCTGCTATCGCAATTTCTTCGGTATATCCAAGCGCTACTTCCTTAAAATTATGCGCCCTTACCGAAGGCTCTTGAGTGGGCATTTCATGTCTTTTGGGAATTATCGCCATTACATGTCTCCTTTAAGCATATTTGAAGAGGTTGCATGTCTCTTCATATGCGTGATGCTCTTGCTCGCAATAAGTCTGGCCGCGGGATATTGCCTCGTCGAAATCAATCTCATAGGCGTTGAAGTCGGGGCCGTCTATACACGCAAACTTAGTAACACGCTCTCCGTCTTGGATAAGCGTTACACGGCATCCGCCGCACATACCCGTGCCGTCTATCATAATCGGATTCATCGATGCCCTCACAGGAATTCCATATGGTTTTACTGTAAGCGTAACATATTTCATCATAACGAGCGGGCCGATGGTGATGACAATATCGAACATCTCGCCTGCCTCGAGCATTTCTTTAAGCGGAACGGTTACATTTCCCTTGCGGGCATATGAGCCATCGTCGGTCATAACTGTAAGTCTGTCGGAGAAAGACCTGAATTCATCCTCGAGGATAACAAGGTCTTTATTTCTGAAGCCGATTATGCTGGTAACTTCCGCACCGAGACGGTGGAATTCCTCGGCTATCGGCATTGCAATCGCACAGCCCGATCCGCCGCCCACAACACAAACCTTTTTTATGCCATCGGTTTCGGCAACCTGTCCAAGAGGTCCTGCAAAATCGGAAATGTAATCTCCCTCATTTTTGTGACTGAGCGCAACTGTTGTTGCTCCCGCAATTTGAAATACAACTTTAACCGTACCCTCTTCGGGATTTGCGCCGACATAACTCAGTGGAATACGCTCACCCTCGGAGTCTACTCGCAGGATAACGAACTGACCGGGCTTTGCCTTCCTTGCAACCAATGGAGCTTCAATTTCCATCTGAATCATGGTGGGGTTTAGTTGTTTTTTTCTTACGACCTTATACATAAATATATTCCTTTCGTACAAACACATTGCGGGCGACGAGTTTAATAGTGTATGAAACTCAATCGGCTTGAGCTTGCTTTGTTTTTTGTGATTAAAGCATAATGCTTTTCTCGCAACTTATGCTAAAACACCGGCATACTCCGATGCCACTGCAAAGTATAGCAGAATAAGTGCAAAACCTCCAGCATTTAGTCAAAAACACCGTATAAAATAGTGCAAGAAAAGAAGTGCTCTGTTTTTGAATTTACTGGCAAATTATACAAAATCACGAAAAGTCGAGGCTGTTAGCCAGCCCCGACTTTCTCAATTGAATATTGCTTTTATTTGTTTTTTGCACGCTTAAGTTTTAGTGCAATCATGCCGCTCAAAGATATGAGCATAAGCAGAACAAAC
>CAYFQE010000037.1:0-6172 GCA_964345235.1 uncultured Oscillospiraceae bacterium
AATAAAAATCCACAGCTTTAATCGGGAGGAAATTTTCTTGCAGAAATCACATATAAGGAATTTTTCTATAATAGCGCACATAGATCACGGCAAGTCCACCTTGTCCGATAGACTTATCGAGGCCTGTAATGCGGTAAGCGAGCGCGATATGCGCGACCAGATTCTCGACAATATGGATCTCGAGAAAGAGCGCGGCATAACAATAAAGGCCCGCGCCGTATGTATGAACTATGTTGCAAAAAACGGCGAGGAATATATGCTCAACCTAATCGATACACCGGGACATGTTGACTTCAACTACGAGGTCAGCCGCGCCTTGGCATCCTGCGAGGGAGCCATACTCGTTGTCGATGCGTCGCAGGGAGTCGAGGCTCAAACTCTGGCAAACACCTATATGGCCATGAAGCACGACCTAGAGATTATCCCTGTCATAAATAAAATCGACCTGCCCGCCGCAGATCCTAAAAGAGTTAAAAACGAGATAGAAGATGTCATAGGCGTTCCGGCGTTGGATGCTCCCGAGATTTCCGCTAAAAACGGCATCAATATAGAAGCGGTTTTAGAAGAGATAGTCACAAAGCTCCCGCCTCCCAAGGGCGACGATTCGGCTCCTTTAAGAGCGCTGATTTTCGACAGTCAGTATGATGCTTACAGGGGTGTAATAGTCCTTGTCCGCCTGATTGACGGTGTTCTTAAAAAAGATATGACAATAAGACTCATGTCTTCAAAGGCCGAGTACAAGGTTATTGAGGTCGGTTTTCTTCGTCCAACGGGCTTCGAGCCGACGGACGAGCTTACAGCGGGCGAGGTTGGATACTTCACGGCGGGAATTAAAAATATAGCCGATACCAATGTGGGCGACACGGTCACCTCGGCGCTAAAACCGGCAAGCGAAGCGCTGCCGGGCTACACTCCTGCGCGGGCAATGGTCTATTGCGGTATCTATCCCGAAGACGGCTCCAAATATCCCGATTTAAGGGAAGCTCTCGAAAAGCTTAAACTGAACGATGCATCCCTCTCTTTCGAGGCGGAAAGCTCGGTTGCGCTGGGTTTCGGCTTCCGTTGCGGATTTTTGGGTATGCTTCACCTCGAGATAGTTCAGGAGAGATTAGAGAGAGAATTTGACCTCGGACTCATCGCGACTTTGCCCTCCGTTATTTACGAGGTAGTCACAACCGACGGGGAAGTTAAACATGTTGACAATCCGCATGACTATCCCTCGCCCGACAGAATCAGCGAGGCAAGAGAGCCCTATGTTTCGGTTAGTATAATCAGCCCTCAGGAATTTGTCGGCAACATAATGCCGCTTTGCCAAGACAGGCGTGGCGAGTATGTGAATATGCATTATCTCGATGACAGACTTGTCGAGTTGCACTATAATATGCCCCTAAACGAGATTATTTACGACTTTTTCGA
Source organism: uncultured Oscillospiraceae bacterium (assembly GCA_964345235.1). Taxonomy (GTDB): domain Bacteria; phylum Bacillota; class Clostridia; order Oscillospirales; family Oscillospiraceae; genus Scatomorpha. Next base: position 1,417 of record CAYFQE010000037.1, read on the forward strand.
TACGCTCAAGGCGCGCACAAAGGGCTACGCTTCACTTGACTATGAATTTTTAAAATATGAAGACTCCGAGCTTGTCAAGGTCGATATGCTTTTAAACGGCGACAAGGTGGATGCGCTCTCTTTTATCGCCCACAAGGATAAGGCCTATCCCAGAGCTCGAAAGCTCTGCGAAAAGCTCCGTGACAACATTCCGCGCCAGCTCTTTGCAATACCTATTCAGGCCGCAATAGGCGGAAAGATAATAGCCCGCGAGACGGTCAAAGCGGTGAGAAAAGATGTTTTAGCCAAGTGCTACGGCGGAGACATCACGCGTAAGAAAAAGCTTTTAGAAAAGCAAAAAGAAGGCAAAAAGAAGATGCGCCAGCTCGGAACGGTGCAGATGCCGACAGAGGCATTCCTAGCAGTTCTCAAGTTGGGAGACGAGTAAGATGAAAATTACATTCATAGGCGCCGCCCATGAGGTCACAGGATCGCTCACTTTAATCGAGGCAAGCGGCAAAAGCTTTATTGTCGATTGCGGAATGGAGCAGGGGGGAGATGTATTCCAAAACGAAGAGCTTCCCATCGAAGCATCAAAAGTTGACTTTGTACTCCTCACCCACGCGCACATAGACCACTCGGGCAATTTGCCTCTTCTCTATAAAAAGGGATTTAGGGGCAAGGTGTATGCAAGCGAGATAACAACTGAGCTTGCCGACATCATGCTTAAAGACTCGGCAAATATTCAAATGGCGGATGCCGAGCGCAAAATCCGCAAGGCAAAAAGAGCATGGGAAGAGGCGGCCGAGCCCGCCTATACTCTTGAGCATGTTGCCGGACTTATGAAAAATTTTGTCCCCCTCAAGTATGGGCAAAAAACAGAAATAGAATCCGGAATAGAGATTCGCTTCACCGATATAGGACACCTTCTTGGGTCTGCATGTATAGAAGTTTGGATGAGCGAAGACGGAGTCACAAAAAAAATAGTTTTCTCGGGTGATGTGGGCAATATAAATCAGCCAATACTTAAAAACCCTTCACAGGTAAAAGAAGCAGATTTCGTGCTTATAGAGTCCACCTACGGAAACAGAGTTCACGATGATCTCGATCAGGATTTTCCGCTAACGGTCGGAACTATCATAGATAAAGTTCTAAAGCGCGGCGGCAACCTGATTATACCGTCGTTTGCCGTGGGCAGAACCCAAGAGGTTCTGTATTTCATGCGAGAAATTAAAAATCGCCAAATAGTAAAGTCAAATCCCGATTTTAAGGTATATCTCGACAGTCCATTAGCGCTGGAAGCTACCGAGATTTTCAAAGAGGCCTCGTGCGACTACCTCGATACAGAGGCGGCGGCCTTGGTGAAAAGCGGGGTCAACATTCTAAGCTTCGACGGACTCAACTTTTCATTATCTGCCGATGATTCAATAGCATTAAACTCGGATACCGAGCCCAAGGTTATAATTTCAGCCTCGGGAATGTGCACGGCGGGCCGTGTCCGCCACCACCTTAAGCACAATCTTTGGAGACCCGAGTGTGCCGTGCTCTTTGTGGGATATCAGGCGCAGGGAACTCTTGGCAGATTGCTTCAAGAGGGAATTGACGAAGTCAAACTCTTCGGAGAAAAAATAAAGGTAAAGGCCGAGATTTTCAGCATAGGGGCAACCTCGAGCCATGCCGACCGAGACGGACTCTTGCGCTGGCTAAAAGGATTCGAGAAAAAGCCTTCAATGGTTTTTGTTAATCACGGCGATAATGAAGTGACCGATGAGTTTGCCGAAACCGTTAAAACCGAGCTCGGCATACCCGCATTTGCCCCCTACAGCGGAGCGGTATACGACCTCAAACACAACATGGCGCTCGAGCTTCCTCAGGGAATTCCGGTTAAAAAACGCGCTGAATCGGCAGAGGCTACCTACATCGAAAACGCCTATCACAGGGAGCTTGTCGCCAAGGTCGAGGAGCTGCTTAAACTCATAAAAAATTCGAGCGGAAGACCCAACAAAGACATGCGGCGCTGGATAAAGGAACTTGAGAAAATCAGGAAGGATGTCGCTGTTTAAGTCCGCTCGGCTTAAAACTAAACATTAAATTTAAGTTTTTATAAAGAACGGATAGCAAAATGCTATCCGTTCGGCTTGAAGATAAGGTAAATTTACTGTATAATCCACTTGCTCAAATATAAAGGCGAGCGCAAGTCAATATTTCCGGGTGTAGCGCAGTTGGTAGCGCGCGTGCTTTGGGAGCACGATGCCGCAGGTTCGAATCCTGTCACTCGGACCACGAAATGCGGTAGTCCATGATACAATGGGCTACCGTATTTTTTATTTTTCTGCTGAAAAAGTCCTTATATCAAGCAGTTTTCCGAGTATGGGGTGCAAAACTTCTCAATGCTCGGATTTTTCTATTTTACCGAAGCTGAGTAACTGATTTTTGTTTTGCACCCCCTAATGAGAAAAATCAAAAAGTAGGGAGAAATATCAAAAGGTTGTCGAGAAAAATCATATTGTTCCTTGACATTTATTTGCTACGCTTTTCCTCTTCCCCAGGGAGAGTCAATGTTCCTGCTGACTTTGATACAATGAGAAAAAGCCTTCTCCGGGGTCAAAACCGCCGAAAAAGGCATAAAACAAGGGCTTTCGAGGTCAGATACTGACTTCGGAAGCCCTTGTTCACTTTATTCAGTTATTGATTTCTGCCGTTCCAAAGTCCGGCGGCGCTGTTCTCAAAGCGTGTGACACGGGAGGGCATGATATCCTCCATGCTCAGCGGCTTGATCTTCTCAGTCATCTGGGCGCGTGTATTGTCAAACCCGTGGGGACTTAGCGAGGCTATCTCCGGAAGTATCGTTTCGCTTATCGTCATCGTCGTCGTTTCCGCTCGCACTCAGAAGAAGGGCAAATCCGCTCCGTTTTTCTCCTGAGTTCACCTTTGAATTCTGCCGGGTCAGTCCCGGAAACATATAAATTATACAAGGAGGACATTATATGCGCATAGTAAACACCTGTAAATACGCCCATCTTCCCGACGAGCACCCCGCAGTTCAGCGTGTTCTTGCCAAAGCAGAGTTCGTGACCTGCGAAAAAGCCAAGCTCACCAGCGAGGAGCTCCTTGAATTTGTTCAAGGAGCAGATGCTCTGATTAGCGGCACCGACTTTATCCGTGCAGACCTTATCGAAAAGTTTCCAAAGTCTCCGAAGGTGATTTCAACCGCCACAAGGGGTTTCCCGCAGGCTCGGGGATCGCACAGGCGATCTATCAGCAGAAAAGGAAAACCAAGGGGTTTACGGTGTCCGGCGCCTGCATTAGATGCGGCCTCTGCGCCAGGCAATGCCCCCTCTCCGCCATCGAGATGCGGGACGGCAGGCCGGTATGGGTAAAAGAAAAATGCACCACCTGCCTCGGCTGTCTGCACCGCTGTCCGACATTCGCCATCCAATACCGGGGGCAGACAGAAAAGCACGGGCAGTTCGTTCACCCAAAGGTAAAGCTGTAAAGTTCCCAAGCGGATATTCTTGCCGCATAACCGCTGCATAACCACCAGGAAAATCGGCGCAAAAGCCCCTCAAAAAGCTTGCGAAACCCGCCCAAAACCGAGCCACATCTTTTAATATACAGACTCAATCCCATTGGTGAAGCGGGGGCTATATCTGGCAGAGTAATCGCTTTATCACATCTTTCACTTTATCATAGCCTGCATTTTTTAAGCCGCTCGTTTCATCCATATATAAAGTGCGGTTGATTTCAATCATTATTGAACTGACACGGTTGTCCTTCTTGTAAAAGCGGCTCGGCACAATGGAGCCCGCAAACGGCCTGTTTTCCGCCACTTTCAAGCCTTCGTAAGAAAAGAATTTCGTGACCGCTTTTATTAGCGATTCCGGCGCATGAAAGTCATCATAGCCTATGCAAATATCAGGCCGGTCGCTGGACTGGTCTTTTTCGTAGGGCAAAGGCTTTGACGGGAATGAATGTGCGTCAATGATGAGGCATTGATCCTGCAGGCTCACTATCTTAGCGACCCTATCCGTAAATTGTGCATGGTACAGATCATAGTAATTCATCAAAATAAAGTTCTTCTGTTCCAAAGACTCTATTTTCAACGGCTTCCCTGCAGAAGTCCTTGTATAAACAGCCCCCATACCGCAACGGGACATTTCTTCGTCGGTGTCATTTCTGAACCGTTCGGGGTCCATAACCAGCCGGCTGACGCCATTTATCTGTTTTTCGCAGTGGTCGATATCAAAAAGGTCATCGGTATATCTGTCCGTCATCAGTAAAAGCTCATGCTCAAGCTCGGCATCCGACAGCAGAAAACAGGCCCTCTCAGACGGCGGTATATAAGTTGAGCTATGTGGGATATGTATTAGAATTTTGTTTGTTTCCACCCGCTCCACCTCCTCGTCATTTGCTATAAGCTTATTTTACTATGGAGAGCATGAAAAGTCGATACACCCCCTGGAGCCCCGCATATCCAAGCCATAATCACAGCACCTTAAACTTCCTACAAGCGCCATCATCCACTCCCCGATGCACCTCAGTCCGCTTGGACGCATTTCCCCCAAAACCGAGCCACATCTTTTAATATACAGACTCAATCCCATACAAAATCCCAAAAGCCGAAAGAAAGCTATGAAACACGCAGGGCTACAAAGCGCCAAAGAGTAAGGTTGGGAGTGCTACAAAGCAACAAAGAGTGCGAGAAAGCGCCCGCTGAACGCTCAGAGCGACCTTTGGGAGCACGATGCCGCAGGTTCGAATCCTGTCACTCGGACCA
>CAYFQE010000038.1:0-5647 GCA_964345235.1 uncultured Oscillospiraceae bacterium
TCGCCCGAGGCCGCTGCCGGCGGTGAGATTGGATTGCTTAGAGACGGCGACATTATTGATGTTGATATCCCCAACTACACTATTCATGCTCGCATCAGCGAAGAAGAGTTTGCCCGTCGTCGTGCCGAGCAGGTAATGCCCGAGCCCAATGTTAAGACAGGTTGGCTTGCCCGTTATCAGCGCATGGTCACATCCGCAGACGAAGGCGCCATACTGAAGTAATTCATAATATTAAAGCATAAGTCAGCTCCGACAAGTCGCTTTTTATTTGTCGGAGTTTTTTATTATACTTTGGAAATAGCGGATTTTGTTGTTGAAAGGGCAATAACTTTCTGCTATTCTCCTGTATGGACAACAAATAATTTGTTGGTTTTGATGCTTAATAAATCAGGGTATTCGGGGAGAAATTATCAGTGAATTTTGGTGAATTGATGCTCTTGGCCGTTGGTCTTAGCATGGATGCTTTTGCGGTTTCGGTCTGCAAGGGCTTGGCAATGAAAAAGGCAAGTTTAAAAACGGGACTCACCTGCGGCATATGGTTTGGCGGCTTTCAGGCGCTCATGCCTTTAATCGGCTTCTTTTTGGGCGGACTTTTTGCAGGAATCATACAGGCAATTGACCACTGGGTGGCATTCGTATTGCTTGTCATTATCGGCATAAATATGCTAAAAGAGGCCTTTTCTAAAAGCTGTGATTGCGACGGTTGCGAGGCTGATGCGGATATGTCGGTTAAGACAATGTTCATAATGGCAGTCGCCACCTCTATAGATGCGCTTGCTGTCGGTATTTCGCTTGCATTGGCCGGCAATGTAAACATTTTTACTGCCGTATTGCTAATCGGCACTTTTACCTTTGCATTCTGCACCGTGGGCGTTAAAATCGGCAGCATATTCGGCAGTAAGCTTGAGAACAAGGCGCTAATTGCAGGCGGTTTTATTCTGATTTTGCTTGGATTTAAGATTTTATTGGAACATCTTGGGGTTTTGGGCTGAGTATAAATATATAATAATTACGGCTCTCCATAACGGAGAGCCGGTGTTTTTTGACATATGAACTTTTGAACCCATTCAAGAAGCAGCTTTTACCTTTCAATCCCTCCGTCACGGCTTTGCCGTGATTTCCTCCCTTTACACAAGGGAGGCATTTAAATTGTCGTTTTCCTATTTGCTGAATCGGGGTTTAAATATTTTGACCTGGCAAGCCTTACAAACATCAGAATGCCGCGGAAGCACAAGTCGATTGTCATTGCAACCCACATCCCTCTGATTCCATAGATGGGAACCAGATATAAAGCTAGACTCAGACGCACAACCCAGACGCTGAACAGGTTGAGCATACTGGGTATAAGTGTATCTTCTGCACCGCGTAGCGCACCCGTAGCTACCATGCCTACGCCGAAGAGGGGCTCTGCAATAAGGCCGATGCGAAGAACCTGAACGGCCAATGTCCTGACAGTTTCAACGGGAGTTAGAAAACTAAACACAAACGGGCAGAAAATATACATGATAATTCCCGTAAATGCCATCACAGCGCAACCGAATGCCACTGTTATATAGCCGTATCTTTTCGCAAGTCTGTAGTCTTTTGCACCTATGCTTTGCCCCACTAATGTTGAAGCCGCCAGTGAGATACCGAAGCCCGGCATATAGCAGAGGCCTTCTGCCGTGATTGCCAATGTATGCGCTGCAATTGAAACTGCGCCAAGAGGCGCAATAATCGTTGTGGCTACCACCGACGAACCCGGCATTGCAATGGACTGCACCCCTACCGGCGCGCCGATTTTAAACGCGCGCTTTAGAATGCTTGCATCAAACTGGCAGTTTTCTTTACGGTTAATCCGCAGGAGGTCGTATTTAAAACAGCAGTACCACAGTTCTACCATGCTAATAATAAAAGTGGCAAGCGCTGTACCTATCCCTGCTCCCAACACCCCGTATCGGGGAATAAAAATTGCATTAAAGACTACATCCAGCAGACACATAACCGCGTTTAGAATACTGGGGACGACCATGTTTCCCGCACTTTGAAGAAAACTTGATGCCATCCAGTTAAGTTCAAAAAATGGTATAGCAATAGCAAACACAAAAAAATATGCGCTTGCATCCTTCCACAGGACTTTGTCGGCTCCAAGCCAACGGGGCAGCGGCTCGGCAACAGCAATGCAAAGCAGCATAGTAAGAAGCGATATGAGAAGCGAGGTGACAAGACCATGCCTGATGACCTTTCGAGCGTTGTGGGCTTCGTTTGCGCCGATATACTGTGCAACCTGAACTGCAAATCCCACCGAAACCGCGGCTCCCACTCCGCCAACCATCCATGTCGTGGTTGAGACTAAACCGATTGCCGCAGATGCATTTGCGCCCAGATGCCCGACCATTGCCGAATCGATGTATTCCATGGTGATAGTTGTAAGCTGTGTCAATATGGCAGGGACACTCAGCTTCCACACGCGCGAAAGCTGAGGTTTTAATTCTGTTCTTTTTTTCAAAATTTCGGTTTTCATTTTGCCTCGCCGAGCATTCGGAAAAAAATGAATTTATACTTGAATGCCAAACATTGATATTAGGGCCGGGATTTTTTGATTCTATTGCTTATTGTCCTTCTTGTCAACTACTCCGATGTATACAGGACGATATGAAATATATTTTTTGATAAAGCTGATAATATTAAAATAAAACTGTGAAGACAGCTTGCAGAAAATAGACAAATTCTATGCTGATAGGTTATACTAAAACAACAAACTTTGATGCACTATTCCCTTTTATTGCATTTTTTTAGAGGTGAACACATGGAGATTGTAATTGTTGGCGGCGGAAAATTGGGACAGGAACTATGTTATGACCTTAACCAAGACGGCCATGAAATTACCTTGATTGACACTGACAGCAATCTGGTCAGCAAATTAGTTGAAGAACTTGACATACAAGGCATCGTGGGCTCGGGAACCGATATTGAAATTTTAAAACAGGCCAATATTGATCTTTGTCACGCCTTTATTGCAGTTACTGCCAACGACGAGGTCAACTTGATATCTGCTCATATAGCCTATATGCTCGGCGCCCCATACCGAATTATTCGTGCAAGAGGTATGGAATATACAAAAAACGAGAAGTTTATTGCCGAGCATTTTAAAATAGACTATTTTATAAATCAGGACTCAGAGGCCGCAACTCAAATCCTCAATGTTATTGATTATCCGACTGCAAGCTTTGTTGAGACTCTTCACAACAATGAAGTCCATATGATTTGTTTTCGTGTAATTCCCGACAGCGAAATTGTAGGGCTCAGTGTGCAGGAAGTGCGCGCTATGGTTAAAGACCTTGTTATTTGTACTATTGAAAACAGAAACACGGAAGAAGTTATAATCCCGAGAGGTCATACGATTATTGAAGCAGATACATACTTGAATGTTGTTGCTTCGAACGATGACTATCACAAACTGATTCTTTTAGCCGGCCACAAGGACAATGCACATTTTAACTCTGTGTTTATTCAGGGCGGAAGCAGGATTTGTGAATATCTGATTCCCGAGCTCAACAAGCGCAGAATGAGAACTAAGGTAATTGAGAAAAAAAGTGAGCGAGCCTTGCAGTTGGCAGCGGCTTTCCCCGAAAACGAAATTGTTTTAGGCGACGGCTCGGAGCATTCGTTCTTGCTCGAACACCGTTTGCCAAGCCATGATGTAGCTATAGGACTTACAAATTACGATGAAGATAATTTGATTTTCTCTCTATATTCGCACTCCCTCGGCGTTAAAAAGAACATCACAAAGGTAAACCGAACATCGCTTATTAAATTGCTCCACCCTGACAATTTAGATGCAATTATTTCACCGCGCACCTCAATCTCGGATGCCATTATTCGGAGAGTCAGATCGCTTACACATCAAAATAAATATCCTTTGTTGGAGTATGCCCGTTTGAGTACTTCGAAAGATTCGGAAGTGCTTGAATTTCTTGTTTCGAAAGAAAACCAAGTATGCGGTAGGATGATAAAGGAATTGCCGCTTGACGAGCGTGTTTTGATTGTTCTCATTATTCGTGACGGAGTTAAGATAATTCCCAAAGGCTCCGATTTGCTTTTGGAAGGTGATTACATCATTATTGTTGATGTTAAAAAGCGCGTTAGAGCGCTCGATGAGATATTGAAATGATAAATCGTTCGTACATATACTTCATACTCGGAAAGCTTATACAGGTGCTGGGTGCATTACTTATCGTTCCAGCAGCGATAGGTATATTATATAAAAACAGCCTTACGGTTTTGCTTTCGTTCGGAGCTACAATCCTTATTTGCATAGTTGCCGGAGCTGTTATGAGTTTAAAAGAGCCTGACAATAAGGAATTCTATGCTCATGAAGGCTTGGTACTGGCTGCTTTGGCGTGGTTTATTTTGCCGTTTTTCGGGGCAATTCCCTTTGTGATTAGCGGCGCAATCCCGAATGTTATCGATGCGTATTTTGAATCCGTTTCGGGCTTTACAACAACGGGTGCAAGCGTACTCAGCTCAACCATGCACGCACTTCCCGAATCGCTTCTTTTTTGGCGCTCGTTCACTCTGCTTATCGGCGGTATGGGAATGCTGGTGTTTATCGTACATATAATTCCCAATTTCGGCGCCAAAGGGGTTTACATAATGCGGGCAGAGCTTCCCGGTCCCGTTTTCGGAAAGGTTGAATCGCGAGTCAGCAAATCGATTAGAATTTTATATTTTATATATTTAGCGATGACTATGATTTTGACGATTCTAATCTATTTGGGAGGTGTCCCCTTTTTCGAATCGATGCTCCTTTCGATGGGCGCTGCCGCTACCGGTGGGTTTAACATTCATCCAGACTCCATTATGTTTTATAACAGCCCATATTTGGAAATACTCTTATCTATGGCAATGTTTATATTCGGAATGAGCTTTGATTTCTTCTACTTGATTTTTGTCGGCAAAATTAAGCAGGTTTTAAAGAGTGAAGAGCTGCGCTGGTATATCGGAATTGTTGCCGTATGTACTCTTTTTGTGACTGTCAATATCTTCCCTGTTTATAACAATCTTTGGGTCTCTTTTAAAAACGCTTTGTTTAATGTAACTTCGGTCAGCTCTACAACTGCATATACAAATGTAAACATCGAAAATTGGCCTGTTCCGAGTTATATAGTTTTGCTGTTTTTGATGTTTGTGGGCGGTATGTCGGGCTCGACAACCTCCGGTTTAAAAGTCGTTCGCATTTCGGTTTTTATTAAATCGATTAAATTGGAAGTAAGGCGCATGATTTCGCCTCAACGAGTACTCCCCATTACATACAACAACAAGCAGTTGGATATATCGATTTTAAGATCGATAAGCTTTTATTTGGCTAGCTATATGGGCGTGTTCTTTATAGTTTTGCTTTTAATCAGCTTTGACACCCAATCATTCAGCGGAGCCTTTAATGCCGTTATTTCGTGCCTAAGCAACATCGGGGCAAGCTTAGACTTGCTTGGCCCCAGCGGAGAATACGCAAAGCTCTCTGCATTTTCAAAGGTTTTGTTGAGTATCACAATGGTTATGGGGCGTCTTGAGATTTATCCCGTTCTTATTTTACTTTCGAGGAAAACTTGGACAAGGCGTTTTAGCACTAACAAAAAAACAAAATAAACCATAGAGGCAGCAGTTT
>CAYFQE010000039.1:0-5016 GCA_964345235.1 uncultured Oscillospiraceae bacterium
CTTAAGTTTTAGTGCAATCATGCCGCTCAAAGATATGAGCATAAGCAGAACAAACAACTCCACGCCATATATATCTCCCGTTTTAGGTGCATTGACAGTTCCTGCTTTTGCTGAAGGAGACAGTTTGGCTTGCTGGCTGGATTTCAAGGTATTTTTGATTACAAAGCCCGAACCCATATCCCCTGAAACCGTGCTTTCATAATTTGAAACTGTAACGGCGCCTATGGTATATACTATCTCTTTACCATTATTGTATTTCTCGAGTCCTTCAATTCTGTTTTTCCAGTTGCCGTCCTTGCTTATTACCACGCTCATCGCTTCTTTGCCGTCGGCAAGCAGCTTTAAGGTCATGCTGTCGGGTCTCAACTTAGCCGAGTTGTCATTGTCTGCCCACAGACCGCTTAAATCAATGCTTATCTTTTCGGATTTAAAGCTCCAATAACCGGTGAAAACGCTTGGAGCAGTCAAGTTGGGAATTTCCGATATATCCCAACCCTTCCATGACCACACGCCCTTATTGACATCATCTACATAATCCGAGGTGTCAAAAGCAGACGGAGCTACATTTGCTTTTCCCAAAGGATAGCTCGTATCGGCCGGTCGTCTTGCCAGCAATCCTGCCGGTATCTCAATTGTCTTTTCATCTGCGGAATCTTGTTTGTATACATGCTTTACATCCACATCCCACGCAGCATACAGGGTCAGATCTTCAACATTTCCCGCTGTGGGATTTAAAACATTCCTGTTTAATACAGTGTCGTTGCTTACATACGCTCCGCTTCTGTCGGCTTTGGTGTTCCAACCTTTAAAAAGATATTTAGCGCCGTTTATCTCATAGTACTGTCCGGCAATGTAGTCGTGCATACTGTCGCCCGTTATGTTGGCAGGGTCGAGAGAAGGCAATGCGCCTGTGTTTAATTCGTCGCCTCCGATGGAGCTATCCAACACAAAGTTTGAGTAGCCAAGTTTTTGTTCTTGTGTATCTCCTGTTGCAGTGGCGTTTTTGTCAAATTTAACTACAGGCAGCTTAAAAGCGAAGTTTACGGTATTTTTGGATTTTGTAAAAACAATATCGTAGTTATCCGCTATAAAATACTTCAGTATTGCCGCTCCGCCCACTAAACCGTTTTTATTTACCGCAAAGCTTCCTCCGATGTTTCCCTTGAATTCTATTTCTTCACCGCTTTTTGAATATTCCAGCGCTTTTTCTTTGCTGATATATATGTTGCCCGAATCTCCGCTGTAAAGTCTCATGGGCTTCACGGCTTCTGCTCCCGTGGCGGATAAAATGTTGTTGCTGTGGAAATTATCGTTAGTGTATGTGCCGCTGCCTATATCGTTTCTTACAACGGTCCTTATTATAAATTCCTTTTCCATATTGGGGTTTTCAAATGAAAAAACGGATTTTAGGCTGTCGTGTCCGGGCTGTTCAAGATATGTCATGGTTAGAGCATTATAGTTCTTATCTAAAACCTGAGCTACCATAAAGGTTGAGCTTTCGAATATCCAGTTTTTCTGTTCTACGCTCACTTCAGAGTTGGGATCGACTATTACTCTTAAATCCTCGTAACTATATCCGGTGGGTTTGAATGTTGCGTCGGGATTTTGACCGCCGCCTGTGAAATCGCTTACACCCTTAACTCCCTTAATAAGGCCGAACGGATTTTCTATTACAAGATACGGCATCCTTGTATCGGCATATTCGTAATCGGAAATAAAGTTTGTACTGTATTTTTCTCTTGTTGAATAATATATAGTCGCAAGCTTTTTATCCGCATTGCCTTCGCCAAAGCCTTCAGCCTTAAATATATCTCCCTCAACAACACTATTTACGCTGTCGTGCTTACTTATATGTAGGCTTCCCTCTTGCTGCAATATGGGAAACATTGCCATAAGATCGCTATCAAGGAATGTAACAGGATACAGTACGGTGTCGCTACTCAAGCCCGCCACAGACGACACGGGCTCGATATCCCTATATATAACATCACTATCCGACAAGCTGTGTATTTCGGCTTGTTTCTTGAATCTGGGATCTGTTGAAAATCCTATCGGGACACGGTGAAATGTGTTGTACGACCAATTGGATCTCCCGCCGAGATCATAAACTTGCCCTAAGGGATCGCTTGGGGAATTATATGTACGAGTAATGTAGCTGTCATTTCCGTTGTATATTTTTATAGTCAGGGGGTAGGTTGGCCCTCCTTTAGAAGAAGAGTTCATCATTTCCGCTTCCGAGAGCTCTTGTGCATTTTCTGCGCCTGCTACCAAATACATTGCTTCATCCCCCGATTGGAATGATGCGTTTGTTTTTTCTTCTACTGTTGTTATTTCTTCACTATTTGTTTCGGACTTCGTTCCTTCCTCTGCCGCATCGATATTCTCCTCCTCGGAAGACTCAAGAGTTTCCTCAGCTGCCGTTGTCTCCGTCAAAGTCGCTTGCGCGTCTGCCAATACGGCAATATTCGGCATAATTAAACCTAAAACCAAAACAAAAGCAATAAAAGACACTGTCGCTTTTTTCTGCAATTTTTTTCTTATCAAAACTTCCTTCACCAAAATTCTCCTTCAAGTACGCATAGGTATATATTCTTAAACTTTTATTGACACAAGCCGGATTATAAGCTTGGTGCTTTAATGCATTCCGGAAAAGAGTTTTTCGCCTAACTGAAAATTTAATTAAATATTGCGTTCCGGAATGAAAACACATTTTTAAATTATATACATGTGTAGTTCTTAATAGTCCTTATTTGCGTTCTGTTTTCGTTCGTTAAAAGATAAACACACTTTTTAAGATGTTTTTTCTCTTTGTAAAATGCTTGTAAAGCTTGAATTTCAGCGTATTTTGATTGGAAGTTTCTTTTTTATTCAAAAATAAGTTTTATCTTCACTTTTAATAATTGGACTCATCATCGAATCATATCTTAAAAATTTAAGCACAAAATTTGTCGTATTTAATGCATTTTCTTGTCGATTTTATTTATTATGATTTTTTGAAAACGAAAATAGGACGCATTATTTATATATTTAGAACGCTCTCACAGATGATTTGCTCTGCTAACAAAAGCATGAGTAAATAACTTAAACCGATAAAATGTATTGGGCTTTCTTTTTTGAAGGGGCGCACAACTTAAAATAAGTTTGAACAATGTTCTTATATAAGCCGGCATTAGTTCGACCGAAAAGCGATTAAGTAAAAGTTGCAGATTTATCCCGAATCCCCTTGTGTATAAATGAGCCGTTGGCCTTAGCTGTATTAAAAATTTTCTTTGGCTGTTAATAAATCTACCCCCCTTAAATCAGCTTTTTTAGGACTGATTTAAGGGGGGTAGGTTTATGAGCTGTAGCTTTTTCTAAAAAAACATCAAATTTATAAGAGGCACCCAAAACTTTAATTCTCGAGTTTTTATTATTCGTCTTTCAGTATGCGAACCTCACTTTGGTTAAACGGTATATAAATTCCGTTTTCATTTAGAGCATTAAATATAGTCTCCAACAGCTCTCTTCTGGCTGAGAAAGAATCATTAAGAAAAGCGGGAAAGCTGACCAAAAGCTCCATACCGTTGTCGTTGTAATTTATGACACCAATTACGGGCTCGGGGGTTTTCAAAACTTTCTCGTTGGAATTCAGACAATCTCGTATTATCTCTTTGGCTTTTGACAGATCGGTTTTAAATTCCAACACTATTTTAATGTCGGTGTATATATATTCCTTTTTCGAGAGATTCTCTATTTTACTTCGGATAATTTTATCGTTGGGCAGACTTATTACCACATTTCTCCATGTGATAAAAAAGGTGTTAAACAGCCTTATGTCAACTACTTCAAGTAAATCATTTATGCCCTCGATGTAAACTTTATCTCCTATCTCCATTGGTTTGTTCAGGATTATCATAATTCCCGATGCCAAATTTGTTAATGAGTCTTTGAGCGCCAAGCTAAGCGCCAGTCCAAGTGACGCCACCAAAGCTACCAGTGAATTTGTTTGTATACCCAAAGTATTTGCGGCAATAGTTATTAGTAAAAAATACAAAACAAATTTTACAACAGCTTCTATGTAGTTAACTCCGCTTTTTAAAGCCTCGTTTTTTTGAAGCATATGTCTTACTAATTTAAGCACATAGCGTATTATTAGATATCCGACTACAAGGATAATTGCGGTTATAAGTATGCTCATTGCAAAATCCGAAAAATCGAACTTTGACCAAAAGTTCGGAGATGTGATTTGCTCCAGCTTATCCGCAGCTGTTTCAATATTGTCAGTAATCTCATTTATTTGATTCATTGTTTATTCCTTTTACTCTATTTTCATTTAGTTTTCTAAACCCGTTTACCGGGAATGCTATTATAATGCAAAATAAAAGAAATATACATAGCTTTAAGATTTCTCTTATATAAAGATGTAAACATATATATTATGTCAACCTTTTTGCTTGATATTAAAGACTGAGCTTGAATTATTACTCAAGCTCAGTCTTTATCGTTATAGAGTTAAAGTTTAATATAACTTCGCGCCGGCGGGTATGTTTTCGTCTAACATGAGAAGATTTAACGCTTCTTTTCCGTCATACTCATTTACTGCCGAAATTACCATTCCCTGTGAAGCTATGCCCATCATTTTTCTCTCGGGCAGATTGCATATTGCCACTAGCGTTTTTCCGATTAGCTCTTCTGCGCTGTAGTATTCCTTTATTCCCGAGAGAATTGTTCTCTCTGTGTCCGAGCCGTCATTTAATGTGAACTTTAAAAGTTTTTTGGATTTTGGCACTTCTTCGCAATTTAAAACTTTTACCACTCTGAAGTCTGATTTTGAAAATGTTTCAAAGTCAACAAAATCTTCAAAAAGAGGCTCAACCTTTATCTTCGACAAATCCAATTTTTGAGAAACTGCTGGTTCAGAAATTGTCTCTTCCGAGACTTGATTGTCTGCCGTCTGACCTGATAGAGGTTTCATGGTTGGAACGAAATCGTCCACTCACGACTTAATTCCATTTTGTAAGTTTTATCGCCTATAAA
>CAYFQE010000040.1:0-4860 GCA_964345235.1 uncultured Oscillospiraceae bacterium
CCGAATAGAGAATGCCGAAAAGGAGCTTGAAGAAGGAAAAGAAAAGCTCTCCGCTGCCGAAAAAGAGCTGGAAGCGGGCAAAGAGAAGCTCGCCGAGTTCGAAGCGGGCGAAAAGAAGATAAAAGCCGCCGAAGCCGAAATGAAGAAGAACGAGGACATTAAGAAAAACCTCGAAGAGAATCCTCAGCTCACTCTTGCCGAAGCCTTCCAAAAGGCTCTCGATGACGCCACCGAGAAGACAACCAAAGAGCTCACAGCCCGCGCCGTAATCCTCGGAGCTGTCGGAGTTGCCGCGGTTCTGTTGCTTATAGCCGGCTTCATGGGGCTTCTTTCCAAACCCCTTGGCGTTATAGCGCTTACAGGCGCCGCCGTTGCGGTTTTCGCTCTGGTCTATACATTCACAGGTGAAAGAGGAATAACTTCACTTCAAATAGCCACAGCCGCCGCTCTTGCGGTCTTGGGTGTCGCATATTTCCCGAGCTGCAAGCTTGCAAAAGCTGAATAATCAAAAAATTATAACGACTGAAAGAGGCGATATTTATCGCCTCTTTCTTCCTTTAGAGTTTACAACAGAGCGCTTTCATTTTATAATAATAAAAAACAAGGAGGGATAAAATGTCAGAACAATACGACTACACGAAAGACGGCGCCCCCGAGTGGGAAGACGATAAATTCCAAGATTTCTACACTGCGCTCCGCAGTAAAGTCCAAAAACAGCTGAAAAAATATAATAGTTCTTGGTTCGGCAAATACTTGCTCTATGTTCCGGACTTTTTCTATCTTATCTACAAGCTATATAAAGACCCGAATGTAAAGTCCATCGAGAAGAAAAAACTGCTCGGTGTGCTAATTTATTTTATTTCGCCCATAAATCTCATACCGGCCATAATACCGGGGCTCGGTTTACTCGACGATTTATACCTTGCCATGATAGCTGTTGACTCGCTGCTAAAAACAACTCCCCCACAGCTAGTCCGCAAGTACTGGCTGGGCGAAGAAGATGTAATAGAGCTTATTCAAAGAACAATAGCCGAGCTTAACGAAAAAATAGGCAGCGGAGCGATAAAAAGACTTATAGAAAAATACAGGGGGTTTTAATCTGTGCACGATATAAAATTTCAGGATATAGAATACAAAAGAGTAGATATAGACGAGCTTGCTAAAGAGCTCGAAGCGCTTATCGAAAAATTCAATAAGGCCGAGAGTTTTAACGAGGCAGACGAAGTTTTTCTCGAGTTCGAGAAAAAGGCCTCTGTGCTGCAGAGCCTTATGTGGGTTGCCAGAATCCGCAAAGATATAAACACTGTCGATGAATTTTATGAGCAGGAAGTGGCTTACTACGACGCCAAGCTTCCCGAGCTCATGCAAAGCATGCAAAAGTGGAATTTCTTACTTCTTAAGAGCCCGTTCCGCAAGGAGTTTTCCGAGAAATATAACTCCATCATGTTTATAAACAAAGAGATAGAAATAAAATCTTTCTCTCCCGAAATAATAGAGGAGATAAAGCAGGAAAACGCCCTTTCCACCGAGTACAATAAGCTCATAGCGGGAGCCAAAATAGAGTTCGAGGGCAAAACCTACACGCTCTCTCAAATTTCGCCTCTAACCCAAAGCGCCGATGACGAGCGCAGAAGAGCGGCGTGGAAAGCCTACGACACATGGTTTATGGGACAGAGAGAGGATCTCGACAGAATCTACGACCAAATGGTAAAGCTCCGTGACACCATGGGAAAAAAGCTCGGTCACCCGAACTATATACAGCTGGGCTACTACAGAATGATGCGCAATTCCTATACAAAAGAGGATGTCGAACGCTTCCGCAAAGCTGTGAGAGACTATATAGTTCCGATAGCTACCGAGATTAAAAAGGCTCAGGCCGAGAGAATATCGGTAAGCTACCCCTTAAGCTACTCGGACAACGCCCTTTTCTTCAGAAGCGGCAACCCCAAGCCCAACCCATCCGAGCCCGAAGAAATTCTTAAAAGGGGCAGAGAGTTCTATCACGAGCTCTCGGAAGAAACCGCGGAGTTTATAGATGAACTATTAGACAGAGAATTTTTGGATGTTATCTCTCGCAACAACAAATCAAGCGGCGGCTACTGCATCTATCTCGATATATTCCGCTCGCCTTTCATCTTTGCAAACTTCAACGGAACATCGCACGATATCGAAGTAATAACTCACGAGGCGGGTCACGCCTTCGCATCCTACTTGGGCAAAGACATCATACCCTCCGACTGCCGCTGGCCGACACTTGAGGCCTGTGAGGTTCACTCGATGTCAATGGAGTTTTTCTCTTGGCCTTGGGCCGAGCGCTTCTTCTCAGATGATGCAAACAAGTTTAAATACGACCATCTTGCAAATTCACTCACATTTATCCCTTACGGAACTCTGGTAGACCACTTCCAGCACTCGGTCTATGAAAAGCCCGAAATGACGCCCGCCGAGCGCAATGCCGAGTGGAAGCGCCTTGCCGGAATATACATGCCTTGGATTCGCGATGATGAAAACCTCGAGTTTTTCTCCGAGGGCAGATTCTGGCAGAAGCAGTCGCATATCTATTCAAGACCGTTTTACTACATAGACTACTGCCTTGCGCAGACGGTTGCCCTTCAGTTCTGGGCCCTCATTCAGGAAGATACAGAAAAGGCTTGGGAGAAGTACATGGCATACAGTAAAAAGGGTGGAAGCTTGAGCTTCACAGAGCTTTTGGCGCATGCAGACTTAGGCTCTCCGTTCGAGCCCGAAACCTTGAAAGCGGTTGCCGAAAAAGCCGCGGAGTATCTAAAAAACTTCGACCTCAGCCAAATAAAGTAATCAGAACGAATAAAAACGCCCGAGAAAAACTCTCGGACGTTTTCGCTCTTTCGCACATCTCATGCCCGCCCTGTGTAAGGGAGGGTGGCGCGGCGCTAGCCGCGATGGGAGGGTTGACAAACAAAAATTCGAACTTACCAAAATAAAAAAATAGCGCTGCAAAACATCCCGTTTTGCAGCGCACACATTTGCTAATTTAAAATAAAGTTCCTCAATCCATCAAGTAAGCCGTTTCCAGAGCTATGTTTATCATATCCTTAAATGAGGTCTGCCTGTCCTCGGGCGAGAGCTCTTCTCTTCTAAAGACATGGTCCGAGATGGTGCAGATGCAAAGGGCTCTTTTGCCGCTTCTGGCGGCGTTCATATAGAGGCCGGCGGCCTCCATCTCCACGCCTAAAATACCCATCTTCTTCCACTGCTCGGCGCCGTCTGCGCCGTCGTCATAGAAGTTATCGCTCGAGAATATGTTGCCAACCTTAATTTCCTTGCCCATGCTCTCGGCCGCCTTAACTGCTGTGCTTAGCAGTTTATAGTCGGCTATGGGGGCAAAGTGTCCGTTAAGATTAAACTGGTGCGCAAAGTTCGAGTCTGTCGAAGCCCCCATGGCGGCCACAATGTCCATGAGCTTCAGGTCGTCGTGGAAAGCGCCCGCCGAGCCGACTCTGATGATGTTCTCAACATCAAAGAATTTGAAAAGTTCCCAGCTGTATATTCCGATAGAGGGAATGCCCATGCCAGATGCGTGAACCGAAACTCTCTTGCCCTTGTAAAAGCCCGTGTAGCCCTGAATGCCTCTAACATTGTTTATAAGCTTTGCGTCCTCAAGAAAATTCTCGGCAATAAACTTCGAGCGCAGAGGGTCGCCGGGCATTAAGACCGTTTTTGCAAAATCTTCTTTATTTGCCAAAATATGAGCTGTTGCCATAATAATTCCTCCTAAAAAAGGCGCCCGAGAAGGCGCCCTTTGTTTTAAAAATTAAAGTGCTGCTGTAATAATCGACATCCAATAGACCTCGTCGGCGTTACAGCCGCGGCTCAGGTCGTTTATGGGGGCGTTAAGACCCTGCAGAATGGGGCCGTATGCGGCAAAACCGCCAAGTCTCTGCGCAATCTTGTAGCCGATGTTGGCCGACTGAATCTCGGGGAAGATAAAGGTGTTGGCGAAGCCGGCAACCTTAGAGCCGGGGAACTTGAGCTGACCGACCGTTTCGGAAACGGCGGCGTCGAACTGCATCTCGCCGTCAAATTCAAACTCGGGGCAAAGCTCCTTGGCTTTTTCACAAGCATTTCTGACAAGATCAACCTGTGGGCCTTTTCCGGAGCCCTTTGTAGAGTAGCTGAGGAATGCAACCTTGGGCTCAACTCCGAACTGCTTAGCTGTCTTGGCTGTTTCAATTCCGACCTCGGCAAGCTTGTCGGCGGCCGTAAGTGTGACATTGCCTTCCTTATCAACGCTGTCCTGATAGTCGATGTTGATGGCGCAGTCGCCCATAACCAAGACTTCTTCGCCTCTCACCATA
Organism: uncultured Oscillospiraceae bacterium; assembly: GCA_964345235.1. Taxonomy (GTDB): domain Bacteria; phylum Bacillota; class Clostridia; order Oscillospirales; family Oscillospiraceae; genus Scatomorpha. The sequence goes on from CAYFQE010000040.1 coordinate 4,338, forward strand.
ATAAATGAGCTGGATACAAGGTTTGCGCCCTTGCGTGTTTTTACAAGCTGGAGAGCGGGACGAATTGTATCGGCTGTGGAATAGGTGGCGCCGCCGAGAAGGCCGTGAGCTTTACCCATCTTTACGAGCATTGTGCCGAAATAGTTGCTCTTCTTAAGAGCCTGTTCGCACTCTTCTCTGGTCATTTTGCCGCGGCGAAGCTCGAACATCATGTCAACCATCTGCGGAAATTCTTCATAGCTTTCGATATCGATAATCTCGATTCCCTCTATGTCGAAGCCCGCTTCTTTTGCCTTCGCATGAATTTCATCGGGGCAACCGATCAAAATGGGGTTTAAGATGTCTTCTTTAAAGAGTTTCGAAGCACCCTCTATAATTCTGAGGTCATTTCCCTCGGGTAAAACAAGAGAGCGTCTCTCTGCCTTGAGTTTTGCAATTAGATTCTCGAACATATTATCCCTCCATGGTATTTAATTAACGATTTATCTATTCAATTCTATCATTCATAAATACCCAATGCAAG
>CAYFQE010000041.1:0-3733 GCA_964345235.1 uncultured Oscillospiraceae bacterium
CAGTGCCGACAATACTTGTCTGGAGACGGACCGGAAAGATAGGTCAACGCCAACATAAATGCCTCCTTAGCTCAGCCGGTAGAGCATGCGGCTGTTAACCGCAGGGTCGTTGGTTCGAGTCCAACAGGAGGCGCCACTTTTAAGGGCCTTTAGCTCAGTTGGTTAGAGCAACCGGCTCATAACCGGTCGGTCCGGGGTTCGAGTCCCTGAAGGCCCACCAAAATTAGGGGAATAGCTCAGTCGGTAGAGCGACGGTCTCCAAAACCGTAGGCCGAGGGTTCGAAACCTTCTTCCCCTGCCAACAAAACCCGGGAGCATATGCTTCCGGGTTTTTGGCAAGTAAGCCGACTTTTGTTTATTAAACAATTTTCAGAAAAGAGGAGACCAATTCGGCCATGGTAACACACATAGGGGGAAATATATATTCATTTCAGGTTCCGCTGCCCGGAAACCCGCTGAAATGGCTTAATGTGTATGTAATAAAGGGCGAGAGTCACGGTCGCAACCTGCTCATAGATACAGGTTTCAAGCGTCAGGAATGTTTAGATGCTCTGCTTGCGGGAATGCGTGAGCTCGATATTGATCCTAAAAAGACCGATGTTCTTCTCACACACCTCCACGCAGATCACACCGGAAATGCCCCTGAGCTAATGAAACTTGGATCAAGGGTGTTTATGTGCAGAATTGATAACGAAATAATGAATGCCAATGTATGGCCAAACAGAAAAAAACGTGCGTTGCATGAAGGGATACCTGCTGATGTTTTGGAAGTTATTTTTGATAATAATCCTGCCGTAATATATGCGCCGCGCCCGTTTTATACTGAATGGCTAAACGATGGAGATATTATTTCATACGGAGGTTATGATTTGGAGTGCATACACACACCGGGACATACTCCGGGACACATATGCCTATATGAAAAGAAAACTAAAACAATGTTCCTCGGAGACCATGTTCTGTTTGACATTACGCCGAACATTGTCAACTGGGATGAGATAGAAGATGCCCTATCAGAGTATATAAAGAGCCTTGAAAAGATTATGAAGTACGAGGTAATAACAGCGCTTCCGAGCCACAGGACAACTGGCAATCTTACCGTTAAAGAGCGCGCAGAGCAGATAATAGCTCACCATGAAAAGAGACTCAGTGAGACTGAAAGCATAATCCGCAATGCGCCGAATCTCCACGCATACGATATAGCGGGAATGATGAAATGGCGTATCAGAGCTAAAAACTGGGAAGAGTTTCCTCCGGGACAAAAATGGTTTGCTATGGGAGAGGCCCTGTCGCATTTAGACTATTTGCTTAATCATGGACGCATTGTCAGAAACAAAGACTCAGAAGGAATATATAGATATTTTGCAAAATAAAAGCCGAGAGCTTCCGCGTATCCATATCGGGGTACAACGGGAGCTCTTTTTCACTGTTGATTATATAGACAACTTTTTTGACGCAGTTTAACATATGTCTTGACAACTAAGAATGAGTTTTTCTCAAAGTGTAACATATGTCTTGACAACTAAGACTCTTTATGATAAATTATAAACAAAGTTTATCCGAGCAAAAGTAAATAAAGGATTAGGGTGGGAGTTTTATGAATAAAAACTTTAACTATAAACAGATATACAAAAAATCTGCCATGGATACTCTCAGCCTTTTTCCTCTATTGCTTGTCTTTTTACTGTCCGCACTATGAGTTCGGGCATTTTAATTTTAAAAGAGAGGTGATTTTATGATTCTTAACGATGAGCTTACGGCAATTAAAAACGGAGCCCAGGGCGAAACCATGAGAAAAATTCTCAAAACACTTGTAACATTTGGAGAAGCTTTCGGAGCCGAGCGTATGGTTCCAATCACAAGCGAGTATGGACACAGTGTTATCGGCACTGCGAGCTTCTCTTGGGGGCCCGTATTTGACATCATCGATGAGATGATCGAAAGCGGAGCGTTGTCAAAGCAGAAGTTTTCTGCAGATCCGGTCGGATATGACCCGAATGTTCCCGCAAGTCTTCTGCAAAAAATAGCGTTCAAAGTCATTTTTTCAGCGCAGAAGAGATTGGAAAATCAGTATAAAAAATTCGGTATCATAAACGAGAATGCCTATTCATGCACCTGCTATATGCCAGAGCTGGGGAACATACCCAAGAAGGGCGACATTCTCGGCTGGGCGGAGTCATCTGCGGTTTCCTACGCAAACTCAGTTCTCGGCGCAAGGTGCAACAGAAACTCGGGAGTTTTAGAGCTCATGAGCTTCGCTCTGGGATATGTACCCGAGTTCGGACTTTTGCTTGACGAGGGCAGAAGAGCGGACTGGATTATAGAAGTAAAATGTGAAAATAAACCCGAAGCTCAGATATTAGGTTCTGCCATCGGAATGAAAGTCATCGAAAAGGTTCCCTATATTAAGGGACTCAATAAGTGGCTGGGCGCAGAGCTCACACCGGACGCCTGCGACTATCTAAAAGATATGGGCGCTGCAGCCGCCTCAAACGGCTCTGTCGGACTGTATCATGTCGAAAATCTCACGCCCGAGGCCGTAGAGCTGGGCGAAAGTCTAATAAACGAGGGCGCGCAGACTTATGTGATAGACGATGCCGAGTTGGAGAGAGTTAAAAACTCCTATCCATGTCTTTGGGAAGATAAAAACGCCGAGCCCGAGATATGTTTCATGGGATGTCCGCATTTCTCCAAGCAGCAGCTCATTGAGTGGTGCGACAGGCTGCAAGACGCCCTTCAGAAAAACGGAGAAACCAAGCTCCAGGTACCCACTGTTTTCACAGCTGCCCCCGATGTAATACAGGCTTTCATATCGGAGCAGCCCGAAAGATACAAAAAATATAACGACATGGGTCTTGTACTCAGTCCGATTTGTGCCCTGACCTATACTTCCAACCCCCTAATAGGAAAGGTAAAAATAATAACCGGCTCAAATAAGCTGAGATACTACAGCCACGCTCGATTCCATTCCGAGGCGGAGCTTGTCGAGATAATTACCGGAGGTGCAAAATGAAGGTATTTAAAGGAAGACCGGTAGTTTCGGGTACTTGTGAGGGCCCCGCTTTGGTCAGCCGCAAAGGCTTCAATACCTTGGCCAATCTAAAGACTGCCGGCACGGTGTTGAACAAAAAAGGTATATGCAAGGACCAGAACAACGAGGATGTTTACGGCAAAACCATACAGGGTAAGGCTCTCTGCCTGCCCGAGACAATAGGTTCAACAACAGGCGGAATGGTTCTCTTCTGTGTGGCCACAATGGGCTATGCCCCCTGCTGCATGCTATTTTCAAATCAAGCGGACACGCTCGCGGTCTCAGGTGGAGTTCTGGCAAGATATTGGTCGGATAAGCCTTTTATTATGGTCGATAATCTGGGCGATGAGTTCCTAAACTATGTCAAGGATGATATGCATATCAAGGTCTATGAAGACGGTCTCGTAGAAGTTTACTGAGCTTTAAGAAAAATAAAAGAATAAATTAAAACAAGCATAAACCCCTCGGAAAATTCAAATTTTCTGAGGGGTTTATATGTAATCTGATATAAAAACAGCTGAGAATCCTTGTATTCATATCCCCCCCGGGGGGCTTGCGAAAAACGCCTCTTTTGTTAGTATAACTTGGTAAAGAAAAATCGAAAAAGCATAAAAGATACTTTTCCAAAGAGAAAAACTTCTTAGGGAGAGCAGATGAAAAAGAGCAAAACCCCTATAAGATACAACAGAAAAAGGACAGTGG
>CAYFQE010000042.1:0-3635 GCA_964345235.1 uncultured Oscillospiraceae bacterium
CTTTCTATTCGGTCATATTTTAATTTAGCTTGTTTTATAAGCTTTTAAAAAAAGCATTGATACCGCACCTGCGGTATCAATACTAATTACCTTGCATATACCAAAACAAGTCCTGCTTTAAGCGGGACTTGTTTATCCAATATTTTATAAAACCGTTTTTAGCGAGTCGGCAATATTTCCAGCCAGTATCCGTCCGGGTCTTTAATAAAATATATGCCCATTTCAGGATTTTCGAAGCAAATGCAGTCCATCTTTTTATGCAGTGCGTGCGCGGCTTCGAAATCGTCTGTTTGGAATGCCAAGTGGAATTCCTCGTCCCCGAGATTATAGGGTTCGGGATGGTCCCTGAGCCAAGTCAGCTCCAGTTCGAAATCGCTTTCTTCGTTCCCCAAATACACGAGTATGAAAGAGCCGTCCTCCGCAACCTTGCGGCGTTTTTCCTTAAGTCCCAGCGCCTCCTCATAAAACGCTAAAGAGCGCTCCAGGTCGGTTACATTGTAGTTTTCGTGAATCATTTTGAATTTCATAATATTTTCCTCCTAAATCTCTAATTAATTTTTACCCGCTTCTCTGGTTAAGATGTTATCCAGCCGTCATTTCCTTTAATTTGTCCTTTATGGGGGCTTTTTTCATCGTAAATAACTGTGACTGTATCTCCCAACTTACAATTGACCTTAAGCGTTTTTTCCTGTCCTATAGGCAAAAATCCCCACAGCTTAATTATTTTGCTTGTCATTTTCAAGGTTTCCTTAATTGTGAACACTTCACCATCAACGCAGTACTCTACTTTAACCGCGGTAGAATGATCCAATCCACCTTCTTTGCGTTCAACAACTTTACCCAACGTTTCTTTAATAAGATATTGCTTCCCTTTCCGGCTTCCCAATTTTCTGATTGCCTGTTTACATTTTATATTCTAACAGATTTGGCTTTTTAAGTTTATATTTCCCAGCGATTTTCCTTGGTGGTGTCCAGCAAAACAGTTTTCGATTCCCCCACGGCGGAAAGCTTTTTAAACCTTTCTAAAATTCCTCTGTCATGCCAGAAGTGCATCGGCAGTACATAGCGCGGACTCAATTCGGACAGAATAAACGCCATGCCTTTCCAGTAGTTTTCCTCGAGCCTGCCGTCAAGAACCGCAAAGGCGACATCGATGGGCGTGCCCGCAAGTTTTTGAATCTCGCGTTTAAAAACGCTTTCTTGCTCACAGAGCCATTCAGAATCTTCGCCGGGCCAATCCCACCAGTGAAGGTCTCCCGCATGAAAAAGCGTTTCGCTATAGGTTTTTACCAGAAATGCGATGCCCTCATCGGTTGAAATAAGCGTTTTAACCGTGCCGAGCCCTTCAATCTCGTATGTCATATCGGCATCCAAATACTGAACATTGCGCTCTTTCGGCACAGCCGGATTTCCCTTTATATCAAACGACAAAAGATACTTAGTTCGAGGGTGAATATCCGCAAGTGCGAAAATCTCGGGGTTAAAATGGTCCTCGTGAGCGTGGCTTGCAAATACAAACAGCGGTTTTTCTTTCGCCTTCTCTGCTAGAAACGAAAGGTCTCCGCGATAATAGTCAAACAGCAGCAGTACGCTTTCGGTTTCAACGAAAAACCCGCTGTGTCCCAAAAAATCGATTTTCATGTGGTAATAATATGCCTCCTTTTCCAAGCTGCATTTCCTATTATTTTAAGAAACTCTCCGGCTTAATTTCACTATTGGAAATGTTTACAGCGCTTTTATTTCGCCTGAGTATACCTTGCCGAACTCCGCATCCACGGTCACTTTTTCTCCGTCTTTTATAAGCTTTGCAGCATCTTCCGCGCCCACAATTATGGGAATGCCCAAGCGGAGTCCGACTTTTGCGGCGTGTATTGTGATCCCGTCCGATTCGGCAATTATAGCGGAAGCTTTTTCCATCATTTCCGTCATACCGTCATTAATGCTCGAAGCTACGAGTATATTGCCTTTTTGGAACATTTGAGCTGTCGTTTCAGCATTTACTATTTGCGCTTTGCCGAAAACCTTGCTGTTTCCCACTCCTATGCCTTGAACAATAATCTTTGTGGCTATGTGAACTTTTATCAGGTTTGTGGTGCCGGATTTTCCAACGGGAACTCCCGCAGTTATTACTACCAAGTCGCCGTCTTTTATATGTCCCTGCAGCATTGCCTCATCTACAGCGCCTTGTATCAGGTCTTCGGTGCAGCTTGCATCAGCGCCTTTTATAGGTATTACTCCCCACAGAAGATTTATCTGTCTGTAAATCTTTTCGTCGTTAGTTGATGCAATTATAGGAGATTTAGGTTTGTAAGAAGATACCATGCGCGCAGTATATCCGCTTGCCGTTGCCGTCAATATAGCCTTTGCCTTTAAATCCGACGCCGTAGTGCAAGTGGCGTGCGAAATTGCATTTGTTACCGTTAATTGCTTATCCAGCTTTCTGTTGTGAAGACTGCCGTCAAAGTCTATTGTGCTCTCTGCGGCGTGCGCGATTCTGTTCATAGTTTCCACCGCTTGCACGGGATAGTTTCCCGCCGCCGTTTCTCCCGAGAGCATTATCGCATCCGTACCGTCGAATATTGCGTTTGCAACATCTGTCACTTCCGCTCTCGTGGGTCTGGGGTTTCTTATCATCGAATCGAGCATCTGTGTAGCTGTGATTACGGGCTTGGAGCTTTTGTTGCAGGCTTTTATAAGTTCTTTTTGCAATATGGGCATCTGTTCCGTCGGCACTTCCACACCGAGGTCTCCCCTGGCTATCATTATGCCGTAGGAAACTTCTAGAATTTCCTTAATATTGTCTATGCCTTCCTGATTTTCTATTTTTGCTATTATTCTTATATTCTCGCCGCCGTTCTTTTCGAGTATCTCCTTAATTTCAATCACATCGCCGGCTTTTCTTACAAATGATGCCGCTATAAAGTCTATGTCGTTTTCTATGCCGAAAATAATATCGCTCTTATCCTTGGCTGTAACGGCAGGCAGGTTTATCTTAACATTGGGCACATTTACGCCTTTTTTGTTGTTTATAACACCCGAATTTATCACTTCGCAGATGATGTCTTTATCTGTAAGCTCTTTTACCAGAAGCTCTATAAGACCGTCGTCGATAAGTATTCTGTCTCCGACAGATATATCTTTTACAAGCTCCTTGTATGTTATAGTACATCTTTCCTTGTTTCCTATAACATCGTCCATAGTTATGGTAAATTTTTGACCTATCTCAAGCCTTATGTCCTTTTCTTCAAAGTCTCCCGTTCTAATCTCCGGGCCTCTTGTGTCTAAGAGTATGGCTATTGGCGCGCCTTTTTCCGCTCGCACTTCTTTTATGGTGTCTATTCTCTTCTTGTGTTCTTCATGTGACCCGTGCGAAAAGTTGAGCCTGCACACATCCATACCCGCATCTATCATTTTGCCGAGCGTTTCCCTGTCCTCGGACGCAGGGCCTATAGTGCAAACTATTTTTGTTCTTATGAATTCGTTAGTCATTTCATTCCCTCCCAGGTAAGCGCAAAACAGAGCATAATCTTGTATACACTCTTATTATATAAATCTGTCTTCAACTTGCAAGTTAAACTGATGTCAGCTTTTTGTATATTCAAAGAACATTTAAAGAAAAGGCTCTCTTTATAAGA
>CAYFQE010000043.1:0-2219 GCA_964345235.1 uncultured Oscillospiraceae bacterium
ATATTTTTCACAAAATTTAGCGGAATAAAATACACGGTTTTCATTTCCCCTGCTCCGACACTCGTTCCGGCTTGATTAAGCCTTTATAAAAAGTTAAAATATGTTTGAGCGATTTTGAAAAAACAGAATTTGAAAGGGGGCGCCGGGACATGAAAGAAAAAACCTATATAGCGATAGACCTTAAAAGCTTTTATGCCTCGGTGGAGTGCATGGAGCGCAGACTCGACCCCATGGACACAAACCTCGTCGTGGCGGATGAGAGCCGCACGGAAAAGACAATCTGCCTTGCTGTCACCCCTTCGTTAAAGAGCTTCGGTGTTTCGGGCAGGGCTCGTCTTTTCGAGGCCCTGCAAAAAGTGAGAGATGCCAACGCCTTAAGACTTCGAAAAGCTCCCGGCCGAAAATTTGATGGCAAATCCTGTTTTTTATCGGAGCTTAAGAAGAATCCCTCTTTGGAGATTGACTTTTTAATAGCTCCTCCCAGAATGGCGCATTACATAGAATACAGCAGTGAGATATATAAGGTATATATGAAGTATGTTGCACCCGAGGACATGATTGTCTATTCAATAGACGAGGTTTTTATGGATGTGACAAAATATCTCGGCCCTATGAAGCTAAGCCCCAAGGAGTTTGCCATGAAGATTATCATGGATGTGCTCGAAACCACGGGCATTACGGCAACTGCAGGCATAGGCCCCAACCTTTTTTTGTGTAAGGTGGCAATGGATATTGTTGCCAAGCGCATGTCCTCGGACAAAAACGGCGTTAGAATCGCAGAGCTTAGTGAAATGAGCTTTAGAAAAAAGCTCTGGGCGCATGAACCTCTCACCGATTTCTGGCAGGTGGGACCCGGGATTTCGAAAAAACTCATTGAACACGGGATGTTCACAATGGGCGATGTGGCGAGACAGTCGGTTAGAAACGAGGACTTGCTCTACAAGCTTTTCGGGAAAAATGCGGAGCTGCTCATTGATCATGCCTGGGGCTGGGAGAGCGCAACCATAGCTTCTATAAAAGCATACAAACCCAAGTCCCGCAGCTTAGGCTCCGGGCAGGTGCTTCATGTTCCCTATGATGCTGAAAAAGCGCGGCTTGTTTTGAAGGAGATGACCGAAGCTCTCTCACTGGAGCTTGTGAGCAAAGGGTTGCTTACCAATCAGCTCGTTTTAACGGTGGGCTACGACATTGAAAACCTTAAAAGCCCTGAGCTTAGGGCAAGTTTTAAGGGTAAAGTTACTAAGGACCCCTATGGGCGCGCACTTCCGAAGCATGCCCACGGAAGTGAGAATTTAGAAAGCTTCTCCTCCTCTACAAGAGAGCTGAGAGCGGCTTCAACTGCGCTCTTCGACAGAATTACGGATAAAAGTCTTTTAATCCGCAGGCTTAACATCGTGGCAAATCACATTGTGACGGAAGCCGAGGCTCCCGACCGAGAGAGACCTTTTGAGCAGCTGAATCTTTTCTCGGATTACGCTGTTTTAGAGGCAGAGAGAGAAAAACACAAGGCTGAGCTTGAGCGTGAACGCCGTATGCAGAACGCCATAATAAAAATCAAGGATAAGTTCGGCAAAAACGCCATACTCAAGGGCATGAATCTTGAAGAAGGCGCCACAGCCAAAGACCGAAACGCCCAGATTGGAGGGCATAAGGCGTGAGAGATTACGGCGATATAATAAATCTTCCCCGTCATGTTTCGAAAACTAAAGCTCCTATGCCGCTTGAAGACAGGGCGGCGCAATTCTCGCCTTTTGCTGCACTCTCGGGGCACCAAAGCGCCATTGACGAAACGGCAAGATACACGGAAGAGAGAATTTCTTTGAGTGAGGATGCCATATTCGAGCTTGACTTTAAGCTGCAAATACTTATAGAGAATCTCGCTTCAATGCCCGAGATTGAAATCACATTTTTTAAGGCGGACGAAACAAAACAGGGCGGGGCGTATCTGCGCCACAGCGGCGAGCTTATTAAGTTTGACGAGTTTGAAAGAAAGCTGTTTTTTAACGATGGAAAACAGATTTTTCTTGACGATGTTTATGACATAAGCTCTCCGCTTTTCGGCCTGGAGCTTTAAAAGAAATATTCGCATTTTTTAAAGAAAACTATTGCAAGCCATTTTGGCAAAACATTAAGGCCCTTTCTTGACAATCGGGCTTTAAAAAAGTATCATACTAGGGTCTGCGGGCGTGATGGAATTGGTAGACATGTAAGATTTAGGT
>CAYFQE010000043.1:2319-3619 GCA_964345235.1 uncultured Oscillospiraceae bacterium
CGCACCACGTTAGTACGCAAGCTATGATACAATAGCTTGCGTACTATGTTTCGGAGACGGTCGAGAGTATAAGCGGCAGCAGCACAGTTACTCTGCATAACGACTTCATGCCCGCGGTTCCGGTCATAACAACTGCGGCATGGAGACAACACAGTATCCGTCACGGGAGAAGGGACACCGACCTTCACTTACAGGCAGGGGCGAGTATAAAGCATCTTCCGAAAACCTCAGAAATGTGGTATACTCCATCTCGACAACTCGGTAGTTGTGGAGGTGGCTGTATGAAAATCGCAATCATCGGAAGTTTTCCTCACGCAGCAAAAGAACAGATAATCAATAGGTTTCCGGAGGCGTGGGAAGTAAGAATTCTGCATCCTTATGAAGCAGCAGAAGAAGAATTAAGAGACGCAGACGTGCTCATACCGGAGCATATCAAAATCAACGCAGCGTTGCTGGAAAAAGCGCCCAGACTAAAACTGATCCAAACAGGTGCGGGGTATGACAATGTAAATCTTGAAGACTGTACCAGATACGGCGTTCAAGTCTGTAATGCTGCCGGCGTGAATGCGAATGCGGTTGCCGAGCATGTGATGGCCTTCATTCTTTGCTGGTATAAAAACATCACATACCTCGATTCGTTCCTAAAGGCTCACCGGGATGAAGGAGAACTGCAATACAAGGGAGCAGAGCTTTCTGAAAAAACGATCGGAATCATTGGCCTCGGAAATGTAGGAAAAAAGGTTGCGGCGTATTGTAATGCCTTTCATATGAACGTCCTGGGCTATAGCCATAAGCCGTTTGACATTGCCGGTGTACAGCAAAAAGATCTGGATAGCATTTACCGTGAGAGTGATATCGTCAGTATTCATATTCCTTTGAATGAAAGCACGCGGCATATGATCGATTCTCATGCGTTCGACAAAATGAAATCTGACGCAGTCTTGATCAACACATCAAGGGGAGCGGTCATTGACCAGGATCAACTGATACTGGCAATAAAACGGGGCAGTATTGGCGGAGCTTGTCTGGATGTATATGAGGATGAACCCTTAAGTATGGATAATCCTCTGCGGGACTTGAATCATGTCATCCTGACTCCCCATACGGCCGGACTTCCGGATGGCGTGAAGTATCATAAAAAGCGCTATGATTTCTTTATCAGCAATATCAAGAAAGTGATGAACAGGGAACTCCCGGAATGCAGGCTGAATCAGATTTGAAGATATAATTCCAGTTTAGCTATTGGAGCGTATAACACATGTCGAAATGGTTGCAAGTACTGTTACGCAAATTATAGCGG
>CAYFQE010000044.1:0-3218 GCA_964345235.1 uncultured Oscillospiraceae bacterium
AGCGGGATCGAACCGCTGACCTCTTGAATGCCATTCAAGCGCTCTCCCAGCTGAGCTATACCCCCATAAAACAGGATCTCAAATCCCGTGAGGTGTATGATAGCAGAGAAAGCTTTTTTTGTCAAGATTTCAGTTGAAATTTGCGTTTTAAAATACGATTCAGTTTGGAATACAGCGGTTCGAGTTTTTCGAACACATGGGCGAAAACATCACTATAGAGCTTTGCATATATCTTATGATTTTCCATATCAGGCTCAAAAACATCTTTTATATGCACCATTTTTGCTATGGCCTCGTCTATGTTTTCAAAATATCCCAAGCTGGTAAACGCTATCATGGCGCTTCCTACCGAGGCTGTTTCGTGAGTCTGTGTTCTATATGCCGGAAGACCGAACATGTCGGCCGTTATCTGGCAAATCTCGCTACTTTGCGAGCCGCCGCCGCTGAGATAGAGCCCCTTCGACCTTATTCCGCTGCGCCTTTCGAACTCGTTTATGCCGTCCATTAGGGCAAAGTTAATTCCCTCGATAATAGCCCTATAGATATGCATGCGTGTATGGAAATCGGAAAAGCCTATCATTGCGCCTCGGGCGACAGGCATGGAGACTCCGGGTGTGAAATACGGCTGAAGAACGAGACCGTCACAGCCGGGGGGTATTTCCTTTAGGCTTTCGTTAAGAATTTCCTCTGCGGATACGCCCTTTTCGAGCGCTTCTTTCCTCTCTTTTTCGGCAAATTGTTTTATGAACCAAGATATAAGCCAGTATCCGCTATACACCTCGATTTCGGGGTTGTAGTGCCCTTTAAGAGGCGCTGTATAGGCGGGGAAAAACATGCGCGGCTCAACATATTTTTTACAGGTGCGCTGAGCCGTTGCGATTGTGCCGAAGCTGAGAGCCAGCTTTTCGGGAGTTGTGCAGCCGAGTCCGAGCGTTTCGCAACCCTTATCAGAGCCCGTGGCCACTAGAGGCAGTCCGGCCGGTATGCCGCTCTCGGCAGCGGCTTCCTCGCTTATCCCTCCAAGAATGTCGCCCGGCTCAACAAGCTCGCAGAGCTTTTCGTGCTCGACAGGAAAGAGAACATAGTTGAGTTCTCCTCTTTTCATCCATCTGCATTTTTTATTGTTGTAAGGCAAATGGGACATGGCTCCCGCTGTGCTCTCGGCAAGTCTGCCGCAGAGCTTGAAGTGCATATATGTAGAGAGGAGCACAACCTTGTCGGTCTTTTCCCAAATTTCGGGCTCGTATTTTCTAACCCAGTTGACCACCGAGATTCCCCTTATCATTTCCGTCGGTTTTTTCATTCCGGCAACCAAATAAATCAGCCTGTCAAAAAGAGGAAGCTTTTTATCGTGCTTGGTCTTTCTTTTATCGAGCCAAAGTATCATCGGTCTGAGGGGAATACCGTTTTTATCCAAGCAGATTATACTGTCGCGTATTGTGGTAACGCTGACGCCCTTTATGCGTTGCCAAAGCTCCCCGCTTTCCTCGCGCAGCTTTCCGCACGCCGAGCACAGGTTTTCCCAATAGAAATCCGCATACTGCTCGGCCCAGTTCGGCTGAGCGGAAAAATATGGGTTTTCAAATCGTTCCTGCACTATCTTCAGAAGATTTCCCTCGGTATCTACCAGGACTGCTCTTAGACTTTGAGTGCCTATGTCAATGCTTAGAACTATCGGGTTTTGATCTTTGCATTCCGTCATAATTATTTTTCCTTTTTACTATCGTTATTATATCTCGGTTTTTCAGTGTTTTCTCTACTTTATGCCCTTGCTGCAGCTATTCTTCCTCGTCGAAGACTTCTCCCTCTTCTATTAAACCGAGACTGCCTTCGGGAAGCTGCTCGATATCTCGGAGCTTGCGGTTTATGGCTCTTGTTCTCACTCCGACGGCCTCGTCTAAGGTTCTGTCCACAGTGCGCAACTGGTCCTTTGCTTTTTGCAAAACTCCTCCGAACTTTAGAAATTCCGACTTGACGGCCCTTAGAGTGTCCCAAACCTCCTGCGACCTCTGCTCGAGGGCAAGAGTTTTAAATCCGATTTGAAGCGAATTTAGGAAAGCGGAGAGGGTTGTGATGCCGACGGGCGTCACTTTAAATTTATCCCGCAGTTCTTCGAAAAACGCGGCGTTCGAGACCACCTCGGCATAGAGCCCCTCGGTTGGTAAAAACATGAGCGCAAAGTCGGTTGTCACAGGCGGCGCTATATACTTATCGTGTATGTCCTTGGCAAAGCTTCTGACAGAAGCTAAGAGAGCCTTTCTGGCGGCCTCTATCTCAACTTTTGTTTCGGCATCAAGGAGCCTGTTGTAGTCTTCTATGGGGAATTTTGAGTCTATGGGCAAAAGGAGCGGGCGCTCTTCGGAGCCCGGAAGGTAGATTGCAAACTCCACTCGTTTGCCGTCCTGAATTTCGACATTTACGCCATATTGCTGCTCGGCGAGGATGTCGGAGAGGAGCTTTTCGAGCCGCACCTCTCCATAGGTGCCGCGCTCTTTTACATTTACAAGCGCTCTCTTTAAATCCTTGGTATCGGCGGCAAGACTCTGCATTTCGCCAAGGCCCCGCTGCACGCTCTCGAGCTGTTTGTTTACAAGCTCGAAAGACTGAGATATGCGCGTCTCCAAGGTTGACTGGAGCTTTTCGTCAACGATATTCTGCATTTCGGCAAGTCTTTTTTCGTTGCCCTCTCTAAGCTCGGTTATTTTATTTTCTAAAGTTAGATTCAGCTTTTCCAAGCTCTGATTGTTGTCTCTTTGCAGTCCCGAAATTTTTGCATTTGAAAGCTCCGAAAACTCCATGAAAAACTTGTTTATATCCTCACGGCTCTTTGTGAGGTTCTCGGAGTTTTCGTTTTTTAGGGCAGTCATACTCGTGATTACCTTGTTCTCGAAATCCAAACTGCGCTTACTGCTCTCTTCCCGACTGTTTTGCAGGGAGTTTTGCAGGCTGTTTTGCATAATTTCAAAACGCCTGAACTCTTCCGTTGAGCTCTCGCTGAGTCTTCGGCCCACATCCGCCAAAAGCTCATTTTCGCTCTCCCTGAGCTGTTCTTCGAACTTTTTCGCAAGGTATGAGGTTTTGTCGCGGAAAAGCACAAGCAATATGAGGACAAACAGCAGGGCAACTGCCGCAATTTGTAAAATAAGGCTTATATCAGTCAAAGGCTGTACCTCCGATTGTTTTTTATTGATTATATCATGTTTTTGCCGGATACGAAA
>CAYFQE010000045.1:0-1770 GCA_964345235.1 uncultured Oscillospiraceae bacterium
ATTTGCTTGTTCCTCCTTATATTTGATGATTGCATCGTATCACTTCCTTTTAAATATACTCAACCGACTTGCAGTTTAGTTTGCTCGACTTATAGTTTACCTCCGGTTTCTCTACTGTAAACCGAAAATAAGCCGGATTTTACGCTTTTTTTATCGGATGTCTGATAACGGTTTTCATCTTCTCCGGCGCGGTCTTTCGTGGGTCTGAAAGATAAATTTCGTGATGTTTTCTGTTTTCGTTTATATCGCTTATATATCCGCTCTCTTTCAAAAACACATTCATCGCCGCAACGGTTGCCGGCTCGTCATCATATGGACCGATATGCATCATTTGAACACACAAGCCTTCATGAACTGTCAAAAATTCTGCTGACGAACAGTCTGTTTTCTTCTTTTTCGATGCCGTTTCTACTGCCCAGTTAAAATTATCCTCCGTTATAAAATCGGGAAGTCTTATTACTGAAATCCAGTTAAATGTGGATTTATCGGAATAATCCACTCCGACAACACCTTCCTGCCACCAAAATCCCTCAAGCGGCGGAACGACATATTCAAAAAAGCCCTCTATCTTATAGTCACTCTTATAGCTCATTTTAAGCGTATACGCCACCGAATAAAGCACGCCGACCGCTTTTTGATATGCGCCGCCCTCTTCGTTCGGGTCACCCTTTCCGCGAACCGCAATATAGTTTGCCTTGGGAACATCCACAATCTGAGGCTTGTTCGGGGGCATATAAAACTCTTTATATTCTTTCTTAAAATCAAATGCCATGCTGTTTCCTCCCGCAAATTCCCTCTTTCATTTCCGACAAAAAACATTTTACCATATCGGGAGTAAATGTGGGAATTAATTAAACAGCCCTGCAAGTTTTTTGCTTGCAGGGCTGTTTCTCTCTTTTAATTAGAACTAGAGTTTACGCAGACCGAAAATTCATAAGCTTATTCGTTCTTTTCGTCTTCTTTTCCATACACTTCCACGCAAAAGCCGTGATGTCCGCAGGATGTGCATGTCAGTTTGCGGGTTGTCGGCGTGTACCTTGCCCAAAACGCCTCTTTCATTGTGGGCTTGAACACGGTATGGCAGTTCGGGCAGATGTATGCCACACTGCGGAAATAATACCTCGACACCCAAACCCCATAGGGAATGGCGACTGCGAGCCACACCAAAAGCGGCCACCATATGCGCTTCATAAAGCCCAGAATTATTGCCGTCCACTGCAAAATACTGACGGGAATACCCGTAAGCAGCATAGTTAAGTGAAGTTTTTTAAGTTTTTTCTTGCTTGCCATTGTGTGCGCTATGTCGCCGATTTGTTCGAAAGAAAATTCCTTGCCGCTTTTAACTCCCTTTTTAAGAGCTTCAAGTTTCTCAAGCTTTTCCTGCCGCTCTTCGATTTCATCTTTCAGCGCCTGCTCCTGCTGTTCTAAAATCAAAGAGATTACCCTTTCGGGTTCTTCTTCTGCAAGAAGCTGAGAGATGGAGTTTATCGGAAGTCCAAGCTCTCTGAGGAAGCAGATTGTTTTTAAGCGGTTCAGGTCGTCCTCGGAATAGAGGCGTCTGCCCCCTTCCGTGAGCTCTGTCGGGATTAAAATTCCCCTTGTGTCGTAATATTGAACTGTTCTCACCGTGACTCCGCAGAGCTTTGCAACTTCTCCCGTTGTGTATCTTGACATAGCGTTCACCTCCTTTCGCCCTAATGCTAATGCATTACGCAGCGTAACAAGCAATACCTTACGCAGGGTGATTTTTTAAAATTTTTTCGATTTTCT
>CAYFQE010000045.1:1870-2927 GCA_964345235.1 uncultured Oscillospiraceae bacterium
ATAGTCTAAACCGTTGCGGTTGTAGTATAGTTTCTCAAAATGCAAAAACATCTTATTGCATATCGTATTATTGCATAATTAGTTTTTGTTTAAATAAATGCGGCTCTATGCATCAGAAAGTCAATACATTAGCGCTTTTAATATGCAGAAATATGTTTCAGCCTTTTTTATGCTTGGCAAAATATTCTCGGAGGATTTTAAGGCTCTCCTCTCTCATAACTCCGCTTGTGACCTCGGGCTGATGGAAAGAGTTCCGAAACACTATGTCAGAGCAGTTGCAGCCTTCGTTTCCCAAAATTTCCTCAAGCTCCATGTTGCTTGCCGCATAAACAAGACGCCCGAGCTTAACCCACACCATCGCTCCGCTGCACATGAAGCAGGGCTCACAGCTTGAATACATTGTATATTCCGATAGGTCTGTTATTCCCGTTTCGGCGCAGAATCTGCGAATCAGTCCCGCCTCTCCGTGAAAGGTCGGGTCGTGCATCGTGTATATCTGATTTTCATTAGAAAAAACAATTTTGCCGTCTTTAACCAAAACAGCGCCAAAGGGCTCGTTCCCGTTCTTTACGGCCTTTTCCGAAAGGCGTATGGCCTCTCTCATAAATTCAAGGTCTAAGTTTGCGTTCATCTTTTTACCTCGCTTTCTTTTATCTTTCTGTATAATATCCGCCGAAGCTTATGAAATCAAGCGCCAAGATGCTAAAGCAAAAGGAAAGCATGAAACATGCTTTCCTTTTATATTAGATTTAACCGCTTATTTGTTCAGAATATTCATAAATTCTTCGCCGTTTATGGTTTCCTTTTCGAGCAGGTACTCTGAAAGTTCATCCATCTTCTCACGGTTTTCTCTGAGAATAGTTCTCGCTCTCTCGTGCGCCTCGGCAATGATGGTTCTGATTTCTTCATCTACCAAACGAGCTGTTTCGGGTGAACATGTCGATTGTCCCGATTCGCCCATGTAGGCGTTTCCTCCCGTTTGCAGGGCCATCATGCCGAATTTATCGGACATTCCGTAGCGGGTTACCATCTTTCTGGCAAGGTCGGTAGCTCTTTC
>CAYFQE010000046.1:0-2920 GCA_964345235.1 uncultured Oscillospiraceae bacterium
TTATAAGAATATTACGAATTGGTGTCAATAGATTAAATTTTTTAAATAAAAAGCAAGTAATAAAAAAAACACTAAAAATATTCAGTTATAGAAAAATGAAGGTATTTCAATTAGTAAAATACAAATATATAAAATTTTTGTATTTTTAATAAACAAAAGGTTTTATTTTTACATAAGAACAGGATTTGTATAATTTAAGCTTATATGACTCAAAATAAATGCAAAGTACAAGATTTAAATGCATAAATTCAAATGATAAATAAATAATTTTATGTTAAACTTGTGTCAACTATTGAATTTTTCTAAGAATCTTGCTAATATTTGAAACATCATATAAGCCGAATACAGCTTCTGGAGACGGCACAATACAATATTGGAGGAAACTATGGAAAACAAGAAACTCACAAGCTCGTGGGGCGTAGCTTTTACGGTTGCATCCGTATGGTTCGGAACCCATGTTGGAGGCGGATTTGCTTCCGGTAACCAAGTAGTTGGCTACTTCTCGAAGTATGGACCCATCACTGCCATGCTTTTCCCGCTTCTTGCTATGGGAATTCTGGCGTATGTGATGCACATCACACTGAAGTTTGCAAGGCTCAACGGCTTTACAAACTACAAAGACACCTACGAAGCGCTTTATCCGCATCCCAAAATGGAAATTCTTTTCGAGATTTTCTACATCATCATCATTTTGGCAGCCGTTGCTGCAGCCGTTGCCGGTGCCGGTGAAGTTGTCGCTAACTTCATGGGGCTTCAATATGTCGGAACAGTCAGACTTCTTTGCAACCTGGCAGTTGTTGTGCTTCTGATATTACTCAGCATTTTCGGCGTAAAGCTTGTTGCTGCTGCATCCACAGTTCTTTCTATTGGCATCATGATTACAACAGCCCTCATAGTTGTCTTGGGGGTTATAGCAGCAAACGACGGCACGCTTGTCGCTCTTCTTGAGCAGTACAAAGTACAGGTAGCTCCCTACGACAACAATATCGGAATGGCAATTTGGCGCGGCATAATAATTTACGCCGCTTTCCAGTGTGTTTCTATTCCCGCCATGATAGCCGCTTCCGGTGAGATGACCGCCAAGGGCACAAGCCGCGCCTGCCTCCTCGGCTGGCTTATGAACGGCTTTGCGCTCGGCGCTTCAGGATATATGCTGGCAAAGTGGTATCCTCTGCTTGCAGCCCTCAAGGCCGCCGGAGTTGAAGGCTTCAAGAACGCTCTTGGTATACCCAACCAGACGGTCATCAAGCTTGCCGGTCTCGATATGCTTGGATTTGCATTTTCCGTTCTTCTATTCTGCGCATTTGTTTCCACATGTGTAACTCTTATTTTCACAATGGTTCAGCGTTTCCAGGGCAAGCTTTTCCCGAGCGCGATTAAGAGCGAGAAGCTCCGCAGCATTATCGTTGCGGCGATTGTTATTGCAATTTGCTTCTCCATCTCCCTGCTCGGCCTCACCACCATCACAACAAAGCTTTATGGTTACGACGGCTACTATGCTATCTTGGTTATTCTTCTTCCCACTTTCATTTGGGGTATTCCCAAAGTTAGAAAACTCGAGGCGGAACTCAAAAAGACTGAATAATTAAAAAGGGGCGGTTTTTCATGCGGCTTCCGAGTTCATGAAAAACCGCTTTTGTTTTTGCCGATTTAGGTATAAAATAATAAATAACCAATAAACAAACAAAAGGAGACGATTTTTATGAAATTCGCAATGTACGGCTCAGGCGCGGCCGGAAGCGTTTTCGCTTCATATATGCGCAAGGGCGGCGCAGATATTATTCTGATCGACCGCTATGAAGAACACATGAAAAAGGTTGCCGAAGACGGCATGACATTCACGATTCACCTTCAAGAGGGTGGAGAATACCGCGACATCACCGAAGTTTTGCACGGATTCCGCACCTATACCTCTGCCGAGGCCGCTTTCGAGGCCGAGGGAAAGGTCGATGCCATCATATATATGACAAAGGCCACACAGCTCGAGCAAGCTATAGCAGATTCCGCTCCCGTAGTAGGAGAAGAAACAATCGCAGTTTCCCTGATTAACGGTCTGGGCAACGATGACAATCTACTCAAGACATATCCCGCAGGCCGTTGCGTAATCGGATCCGGCGTTCTCGGCACCGCTCTTCGCGGACCTGCACACTGTGTTTCGACTCCCGCAGGCGGAGTTCAGATGAACTTCGGCGCAATCGAGAGAAACGAGCGCATCGATGCGGTTTGCGAAGCAATGCTCAAGGCTTACAGAGACGGCGGCTGCGACGCCTATTGGCGCAAGGACGACATTTATGAGTTTGTCTGGAAAAAGGTAATAGTCAACTCCACGGTAAACACGGTTTGCTTTGTTCTCCGCCTCAAGATTGGCGAGGTCGAGGCAGATCCTTATGGCCGCGAGATTTTCCGCAATGTTATCCGCGAAGCTTGCGCAATAGCAACAGCGCGCGGCACGGCGCTTGATGCCGATGAGTTTATCAACCACGACCACATGGACATAGTCACAAATATAGGCGACTACTATCCGTCAATGTGCCAGGATGCTTTCAACAAGCGTCAGACAGAGATTGATGTTCTCAACGGCATGATTGCCAAGTACGGCAAAGAGCTCGGAATCCCGACTCCCACCTGCGATGTTCTTTCCCAGGTCGTTCACGCCATCCAGGGCAACTACGACAAGCAGTTCTAATCTTTAAAAACAAACAATAAACAAGATACCAAACATCGTTTTGATGTTTGGTATCTCTCTTTTTTCCCCTATTCTATATTATTAAAATAAACAGAAACCAGAAGTTTGAGTTTTCCAATGACTTAAAGCGCTAATTGAGTTTTAGAAGATAATCCCAGTTTTCGGGTATAGGGTACATTTCATGAAAAAGCTCTGCAGTCTCAACTGTGCGGGATACATCCTTAAAGGCAGATA
>CAYFQE010000047.1:0-2717 GCA_964345235.1 uncultured Oscillospiraceae bacterium
GGTGAGAGTGCTTGAGCTTCCAAGCAAAGCCGCTATTCCGTAAAAATAGGTTCTGGCAAAGAAATGATCCGTAGGGAATTGGATGCTAGGGCTAAAATCAATGGGGTGCATTTTATCAATAACGGCACCACCTTCACATAGCAGACACATATTTTGCACTCAAAAATTTACGAAGATGCACACCCTCCAAAAAAATGCACACCCCCTCCGATATTTTGCACACCCCTCTATAAATCGTTAGCGAGGGTATCGGTTTAAGGCAAAATTTCTCGGAGAAAGTGTGCATTTCTTGTTTCAATGGACCTGCGCGATGTTGCCATTTTTATGGGAAGGTGCGAAAAAGCCTTATTTCAAGCCGTTTTTGGGCATAAAACAAGAACGCTAATGTTGATAGCCAGTGTATCAAAATTAGCGTTCTTATATGGTGGAGTCGGCGGGAGTCGAACCCGCGTCCGAAAATGCATCCACCGTAACTTCTCCGGGCGCAGTGAGTCGTTAGAGATTCCCCTGCACGGAAGACGCCTCACTATCTTCCGTGGTCGGTAGCTTCATTAATGCATGGTGCGCTCAAAGCTTTGCGCACTCACGTTCGCCACTAATCGACGCCTTTTACCGAGCCGTGGCCCTCTCGGTCAAGACGCTCACTGCTTAAGCAGCGAGGAGAGCAGTTTCTTTACTGTTCTTTAATTTATAATTGCCGATTTTTAGGATGGTCAGCGCATCCGCCCGCTATTCCGGATTCTTCATCCCCGTCGAAACCATTACGACCCCATGGGACTCGGATTATACAACATAATCCGAGTTAAGTAAAGAATCAGTATTTTTCGACTTCGGGATATTCCAAACCGAAGCAATCAACTGTCATAGACTTGATTATCTGTGCGTTTCTGGGTCTGTCAGATCTGTCTGTCTGTGTGTTTGCTATTTTATCGAGCACATCCAAACCCTCTATGAGCTTACCGAATCCGGCATACTGTCCGTCGAGGTGGGGTGCATTGTGATGCATAATAAAGAACTGGCTGCCTGCCGAGTTGGGAGCATTTGTTCTGGCCATCGAGAGAACTCCCCTCTCGTGCTTAAGGTCGTTCTTAAAACCGTTTGCCCTAAATTCACCCTTTATGCAGTATCCCGGGCCGCCTGTGCCCCTGCCTTCGGGATCGCCGCCCTGAATCATAAAGCCGTTTATGACTCTGTGAAAGCAAATTCCGTCATAAAAACCCTTCTTTATGAGGGACAAAAAGTTGTTGACCGTATTGGGGGCAATTTCGGGATAGAGTTCGGCCTTCATAACGCCGCCGTTTTCCATTTCGATAGTTACTATTGGATTTGTCATCTGTAGTTTTTCTCCTTTATTGTTCTTTCAAGTTCTCGCTTTATTCTGCTTTCGGCCTCGCTTTCGCGCTTGTCGTGAAGCTTTTTTCCTTTGCACACGCCCAGCTCCATCTTTACCCTGCCGTCTTTGAAGTAGAGCGACAGCGGAACAAGAGCAAGACCGTCTTCCTTTACCTTTGAGTTGAGTCTTAGAATTTCTCTTTTGTGCAGGAGAAGGCGCTTCGGCCTTTTGGGATCTCGGTTGAATATGTTGCCTTTTTCATAGGGAGAAATGTGCACACCATTTGCAAATGCTTCGCCGTTTTTTATAATGCAGAAAGAGTCCTTCAGGTTGACATTGCCGTTTCTCAAGGATTTGACCTCTGTGCCAAAGAGCTCTATTCCCGCCTCTATTCTGTCCAAGACAAAATAATCGTGAAATGCTTTGCGGTTTGAGGCTATTTGTTTTGTATTGCCCTTTTTCGACAACTTATTCCCTCCGTTTTATTATCTGCACCCAAGCGTAAAACTAAAAATCAGCCGATTATTCTCAATTTGGCTGAGATTACACATATATTTTACCACAGACTATGCCTTTTTCAAAATCATATTTGAGTAGAAAACTGCCTCATTCTCTGTTATACTCCGATATGTATGAGGAGGTCCGAGTTTATGTATAAGATCGAAAAGAAAATCAGCGGCAAAAAGCTCTATGAAGGTATAATTGTTGATGTTTTGATGGATAATGTAGAGCTTCCGAACAATAAGATTGCAAAAAGAGAAATTGTAGTTCATCCCGGCGGCGTTTGCATACTTCCCGTTGATAATGAAGAAAATGTATATTTGGTTGAGCAGTATAGGTATGCCGCCGAAAGCATGATGCTCGAGGCCCCTGCAGGCAAATTGGAACCTGGTGAAGACCCGTTTTTGTGCGCAAAACGAGAGCTTATGGAAGAAACGGGCTGCAGCGCCGAAAAATGGATTTCGCTTGGTGAAGTTTTCACTTCTCCCGGTTTTTCTACGGAAAAACTGCATTTATATTTGGCAACCGATTTGAAAAACGGAAACCCCTGTCCCGATGAAGATGAATTTGTGGAGCTGAAAATAGTGAAGCTCAATGAGCTTTTACAGATGATTGAAGAAAACAAAATTTATGACGGAAAAACTGTTATAGCTGCCTTAAGAGCAAAAAGATATTTTGAAAACAGGCTTTGAGCTTTTTGATACTAAAAGACCGCGGCGTTTGGAGCGTTCACTTAGGGATTTACCGAAAACAGTAATTTTTGAGTGACGTCTTCAAACGGTGCCAAACGAAATAAAACCACATTCGTTCATATGAATTGGGTAATGGCACTCGTTCTTTTTTATGCTATAATATTTACGATGGCGACGGACAACACTGTGAA
>CAYFQE010000048.1:0-2521 GCA_964345235.1 uncultured Oscillospiraceae bacterium
GGCAAATCTCCCTACGGCGTTCACCTCAGAAACATAGCCGAAGGCAAGTACAGATATTGAGGCAAGACATGGAATTTATTAAAACCGAACTTGATGGTGTATATATAGTTCAGCCCAAGGTATTCGGAGACTCCAGAGGCTTTTTTATGGAGTCGTATTCCGAGCGCGAGTTTAAAAAGGCCGGATTCAACTACAATTTTGTTCAGGATAACCATTCCCTTTCGGAAAAGAAGGGCACTCTGCGCGGCATACACTTTCAAAAAGGCGAGATGGCTCAGGCAAAGCTCGTCAGGTGCACCCGCGGCGCCATACTGGACATTGCAGTGGACCTCCGAAAAGAAAGCCCTAACTATAAAAAATATATAGCGGTTGAACTCTCGGCCGATAACAAGCGGCAGCTTCTGATTCCGCGAGGCTACGGTCACGCTTTTTTAACTCTTACCGACTTTGTCGAGGTTCAGTACAAGGCCGACAATTTCTATTCCCCCGAGCATGACGGAGGCGTGCTCTGGTCCGACCCTGAAATCGGCATTGACTGGGGCGACACGATTCCCATACTCTCGGAAAAAGACAAAAACGCTCCGCTTCTCGCGGACGCCGACATCTATTTTTAAGGAGAATTTATAATGAAAATGCTTATTACCGGCGGCGCCGGCTTTATCGGCTCGAATTTCATCTACTACATGCGAAAAGCCCATCCGGACTACAAGCTTCTCTGCATCGACAAGCTCACCTACGCCGGAAACCTGGAAACTCTCGCCCCGATAATGAACGATAAAAATTTCAGTTTCTATAAAACCGACATTGCCGACAGAAAGGCAATTTATGAGCTTTTTGAAGAAGAGAGGCCCGATGTTGTCATTAACTTCGCCGCCGAAAGCCATGTGGACAGATCTATAGAAAATCCCGCCGTGTTTCTGGAAACCAACATACTCGGCACACAGGTGCTGCTCGACGCCTCAAAGGATTTCAAGGTCTCGCGCTTTCACCAGGTTTCGACAGACGAGGTCTACGGAGACCTGCCGCTCGACAGACCCGATCTCTTTTTCACCGAAGAGACCCCTATCCGCACCTCCAGCCCCTACAGCGCCTCAAAAGCTTCGGCGGACCTCATCTGCAACGCCTACACCAGAACCTACGACATGCCGATAACCATAAGCCGCTGCTCCAACAACTACGGCCCTTATCAGTTCCCCGAAAAGCTCATTCCGCTGATGATAGCCAACTGCTTAAGCGGCAAACCCCTGCCCGTTTACGGCACGGGAGAAAATGTCCGCGACTGGCTCTATGTCGAAGACCACTGCAAAGCTATCGATCTGATTTTAGAAAACGGCAAAGAGGGCCTCACTTACAATATCGGCGGCCACAACGAGATGAGAAACATCGATATAGTCAAGCTCATAGTCAGAGAGCTCGCCGCCGACGAAGGTCTCATCCGCTATGTAACAGACCGCAAGGGCCACGACCTGCGCTACGCCATAGACCCCTCTTTCATCCACTCCGAGCTCGGCTGGCTCCCCGACACCCGCTTTAAAGAGGGCATAAAGTCCACCATAAATTGGTATTTGGAAAACAAAGCCTGGTGGGAGAACATCATCAGCGGCGAGTATCAAAATTATTACGACAAGATGTATTCAAGCAGGGAAATTTTAGGCACGGAGAAATAGATGAGAGTTTTTGTAAGCGGCAAAAGCGGCCAGTTAGGGCACGACCTCTGCGCTCTGCTCTCAGCCCGAGGGTACGAGAATCTCGGGACTTCTTCTAAGGAGCTCGACATTCGGGACCGAGAGGCTGTTTTCAAATTATTAAACGAATTTAAGCCCGACTTCATAATGCACTGCGCCGCCTACACCGCGGTCGACAGGGCCGAAGAAGAGGCAGAGCTTTGCTTTTCCATAAACGAGGGCGGAAGCGAAAATCTTTGCCTTTGGGCAAAAGAAAACAGCGTTCCCCTTCTCTATATTTCTACAGACTATGTCTTCCCCGGCGACGGCGAAAATTTTTATGAGATAAATGACGAAAAGCGACCTTTAGGCGTATACGGGCTTTCGAAACTTAAGGGCGAAGAGGCCGTACAGAGACTTCTCAAGGACTATTATATAGTCAGAATCTCTTGGGTCTTTGGCGCAAACGGTAAGAACTTTATAAAAACCATGCTCCGCCTTTCGGAGGAAAGAGAAGAGATAAGCGTTGTCTCCGATCAGATAGGCTCCCCCACATATACAAAGGACTTGGCCGAAACACTCGTTGCGCTCATGGAGAGCGGGCGCTTCGGTATATTTCACGCCACCAACGAAGGAGTGTGCTCTTGGGCAGAATTTGCCGCCGAGATAATGCGCCTTGCGGGAAAAAGCACTCGTATAAAAGAAATTTCCACCTCGGAATATAAAACTTTGGCCAAAAGGCCCCTAAACTCCAGACTTTCAAAAAGCTCGCTGGACGATGCCGGAATTCCTCGTCTGCCTCATTGGAAAGATGCGCTCAAGAGGTATTTAAAAGAGCTGGGAGAGACGGTTTAGAA
>CAYFQE010000049.1:0-2520 GCA_964345235.1 uncultured Oscillospiraceae bacterium
TCAACCCGCCCGCCACGGCTAACGCCGTGCCACCCGCCCTTACACAGGGCGGGCATGGGATTTGAGCAAATTTGTGGATTGTTCGGTTTTACTGAAGATATTTTCAGCAATTTCCATCAGTTCACGCTCTGACTGTGCTTCGCCGGGATACGGATAGATTTTGGCGGATTTTTCGAATTGTTCCATTATTTTCTCGGCTTTAACAGTATCATTATCAGAAAGAAGCGCTCTTGCGTATTCCGTACGGAGCACCGATGGCAAGTTTTTCATTGATTTCATAAACTTTTTTTGCTCTTTTGTTTGCATTTCCTCGATTACATCTCGGCGATTTTCTCGAATCAGCTCAATATACCGTCTGTGACATCGTTGTCACTCTCCGTAACATCAATATTTTATCACATTTATTAAAATTATTTATCGTTATTAATATATGAAAATAGCAGAAAATACGGAGCATATCTGTTTGATATGCTCCGCTTTATTTATTAAAAACAAATGCTCAGTTATCTCTTCCGAGTCTTCCTATATACTTTTCATACTGGCGATTAAACTCTTCTCTATATTCCCGACCACCGTCGTGATGCAGCTTTTGCAGATATTTGTGGTGACTTGCTCTTATTTCCTTGTTGTCTCTCGCCAAGAGGTTTAGAGCAATGTTCGAGCACTGGTCGGCCACTCGTTCGAGGTTTGTAAGTATCTCAAGGAAGATAAGGCCGCTTTGTATATTGCACTTGTCGCTACGCAAACGCTCCAAGTGCCCGTCGTGCATCAGGAGCACCATATCATCTATTACCTCTTCAAGCGGCTCTATCTTGTGCGCAAGTTCCTCCGACTCTTTCTCAAGGCCGCTCACAGTGAGATTCAGTATCTCTTCAACGGCGTCGAAGAGTGCATTCAGCTCTCTCTTGGCCACATCCGAAAAACACTGCGGACCGGAATCGAGCTCCCCGGCAAGCTCGTTGAGGTTTGTGGCGTAGTCGCCTATGCGCTCGAAGTTCGGCGAGGCCTGCATGATAAGGGCTATATCTCCTTCGGAAAGCACATCGCCTGCCTGTCTAGAAAGACTTACCATAAAGTTGTCCATCTTGTCGGCAAGTATATCGAGTCTGTTTTCTCTGCCCTCTATATAAGCCGCCGTCTCCACCTTATAGTCCGTGAGCTGCTCTCTCGCCTTGTTTATGTTGTCAACAGCCATTTTCCCCATGTGAAGCAGAGTACCCTTGGCCGCAGAAATGGCGATTCCCGGAGATACAATCAGGTTTTCGTTCAGCATGTCCGCCTCTTTGGCTCTTTCCTTTTCCTCATCGTCGGGCTTTATAATAAGGAGCGAGGCTTTCATAAGAAGACCCGCAAAGGGGAAGAGCATGGCGGCAGTTGCAACATTGAAAAAGGTTTGGAAGTTGGCTATACTTCCCGAATTTAAAGTGCCGCTCATAAGACCTGTGAGCATGCCGGCTTCCTTCATTATTTTTATTATTATCATAAAGACTATAGTGCCTATTACATTGAATAGAATGTGCGTGACCGCCGTTCGTTTGGCGTCTTTAGAGCTGTTTACAAAACACAGCACTGCCGTCACTATACAAGTGCCTACATTAATGCCCATGATA
The DNA here is from genome assembly GCA_964345235.1 of uncultured Oscillospiraceae bacterium. Lineage (GTDB taxonomy): Bacteria > Bacillota > Clostridia > Oscillospirales > Oscillospiraceae > Scatomorpha. The sequence continues at coordinate 1,611 of CAYFQE010000049.1, forward strand.
ACAGGATAGATTGCTGAAAATGTCATTATACCCGTGGAGCTCAAAGCCTGTATCATACCGACAACAACAGAGGACGACTGCAATATGACCGTGGTTACAATACCCGCCAAAATTCCCAAAAGCGGCATTTTCGAAAAACTGTCGAGCATGTTTAAAAAGGCCGGAGATTCCGCAAGGGGCTTTGCCGAATCCTTAATCATGAGAAGTCCTATAAAGAGTAGGCCGAAGCCTGCGAGTATCTGCCCTATACCTATGGCTTTTCTCTTTTTTACAAATATAATTAAAACCGTACCTATAAACACGGCAATCGGCGCCAGATTATCGGGACTTATTAGCTCAAGCACAAGGCTTCCGCCCGAATCGACATCCATAAGTCTTATTATCTGCGCCGTAACTGTTGTACCTATGTTTGCGCCCATAACTATGCTGACGCTCTGCTTTAAATTAATCATTCCCGCCGCCATAAGGCCTACGGTTATGACTATTGTGCCTGATGATGACTGGATAATGCCCGTCACTATCATGCCTGTAAGCAAACCTGTAAAGGTGTTTTTGGTGAGCTTCTGCATAAGACCCTTGAGCGCATCGCCCGAACTGTTTTTGAGTCCGGTTCCCATTATTTCCATGCCGTAGAAGAACATGGCGATTCCGCCAAGCGCTTTAATCACCGCAAAAATGTCCAAATTGAATCCCCTCCGCTCCGAGGGATATATTAACATATTTTACATATCTTATACACTGATTTTTCAAATTAATTGCGGAAATTTGCAATAATTTATTGATAAAAACAAAGTTTTTAGAACAGCTATAATAAATAAAAACCGCGAAGCAAATTGCTTCGCGGTTTTTCCTTAGTGTTGGCGTTGACCTATCTTTCCGGTCCGTCTCCAGACAAGTATTGTCGGCACTG